>NZ_CP011120.1:0-600000 GCF_001628715.1 Acetobacter oryzifermentans
GCTTAGATGTCCTGCCACGTCTTTGTTCACACTGTCCACGCCCCTCTTCCTATAAAAAAAGAAAGAAATAGGTTTGTAGTTGTTTAAAAGTACTGTGAATGGTGGGGTACCCGGTATTCCAAAAATGTACCCCAGCTTTCCCACACTGTGTACAGATTTTAGGGTATTGGAAAACAAGGACTTTTTGAAGTTATCCAGAAAGTACCCGTACGGGGTTGTGTACAACTCACCGGTTTATCGTTTTAAAGGGTTGTGCCCGGTACTCGGTACGTCGCAGTTATGAGTTCCGTACAATCCACATGTACCCCGGTACTCAGGTGAGTACTCACAGGCCATTTTTTTACGAGTACCTGAACGGGACTCGAATTGATGCAGGATTTAGTACTAATGCCGACTCCATTACAGAACAGAGATTCGAAACTGCTTTTGGCGAGTGGTTCTTTTTCTAGGCGCAAGATGCTTGAGGATGTTGGACTGGATTTTGATGTCCAGGTTGGAGATGTAAATGAAGACATCCTTAAAGCTGCAGGCAAACGTGAGGGATGGAAGCCTGAGGCTGTAGCTCTTGGGTTGGCTGAGGCCAAGGCGCTTTCTGTCCAGCAGCCAGATGCTTTTATTATTGGCGCAGATCAGATGTTGTCCTGCGATTCCATATGGTATGATAAGCCTAAGGATCTGGCGCAGGCCCGTGAGCAACTTCTGGCGTTAAGAGGCCATACCCATATTTTACATACGGCGGTTGCACTCTGTCGGAATGGTCAGGTGGTATGGCAGCATGTTGACCAGCCCCGTTTGACCATGCGTTTGTTTTCTGAAGCTTTTCTGGACGCCTATTTGCAAACCGAAGGCCCTGCGTGTCTGGCTTCTGTGGGTGCATATCGGTTGGAAGGGCCAGGTTTGCAGCTTTTTGCGTATATAGAAGGAGATTCTTTTTCCATTCAGGGGTTGCCTCTTCTGCCGCTTCTTGAAGTGTTGAGAGAGATGAAGGTGATTTTTTACTGAAAATAGGGGCTTGCCTGTTATGGGCAGACCATGTAAGAGGCTGTGCACAAGAACGATGTGGGGCCATAGCTCAGTTGGGAGAGCGCCTGAATGGCATTCAGGAGGTCGTCGGTTCGATCCCGATTGGCTCCACCAGTTCCCGTCGAAATATCCAATAAAATTGCGAAGATAGTAATCACTTATAGGTTTTTACCTTCTGTTAAGATAAATAATATAGTTTCTTACCAAATATATATCTTATATTTTAGCATGAAACATACACAATTATTAAGTAAATGTGAATACTTATATTATAAAATTGAGAACACTATATTCTGTGTAATGCGCCTCAATATAAATATAAGGCACTTTCATGGTGGAAATTTCTACCTAGTGTTTCTGTTTTGAAGACGTGATGCAATTTCTATGTGTCGTCAGGTCGCCCTACTTGGGGATGCAGGTGGACGCTGTTGATATCGGCCTGTAAGAAAATATACGCTTTTTCGTATTGTATTTCGGGAGCAGCTAATGCCCAGCATAAGCCCATTTGCCGGCAAGCCGGTCGATCCAGACCGCCTTGTTAATATCGATGCCTTGCTTGATGCCTATTACACCCGTAAGCCTGATCCTGCTATTGCAACGCAGCGTGTTGCGTTTGGTACGTCGGGGCATCGTGGGTCTGCGTTGACCACCAGTTTCAATGAAAACCACATTCTGGCGATCAGTCAGGCGATAGCTGACTACCGCAAGGGCACCGGCATTACTGGGCCACTATTTATCGGCATTGATACTCATGCGCTCTCGCGGCCAGCGTTAAAATCCGCGCTGGAAGTATTTGCGGCAAATGGCGTGGAAGTTCGCATTGATGCGCAGGATGGCTATACTCCCACGCCAGTCATCTCGCACGCGATTCTGACTTATAATCGCGACCGCAGTAGTGATTTGGCTGATGGCGTGGTTATTACGCCATCGCATAACCCGCCGGAAGATGGTGGCTATAAGTACAATCCTCCCCATGGCGGGCCGGCGGATACCGATATTACCAAGGTGGTGGAAAACGCGGCCAACGACTACATGGCCAAGAACATGGAAGGCGTAAAGCGCGTCGGCCTTGAAGAGGCGCTGAAAGTTCCCACCACAAAGCGCCATGACTACATTACCCCGTATGTGGATGACTTAGCTGCCGTGGTGGACATGGATGTCATTCGGGAATCCGGCGTGTCCATAGGTATCGATCCGCTAGGTGGGGCTGCAGTGGATTACTGGCAGCCGATCATAGACAAATACGGCATCAATGCTACGATTGTTAGCAAGGAAGTAGATCCGACCTTTCGTTTCATGACTGCTGACTGGGACGGGAAGATCCGCATGGATTGCTCTTCTCCCTATGCTATGGCCCGCTTGGTCGGGATGAAGGATAAGTTCGACATCGCTTTTGCCAATGATACTGATGCTGACCGTCATGGCATTGTGTCGGGTAAATACGGGCTTATGAATCCCAATCACTATCTTGCCGTTGCGATTGAATACCTGTTCAAAAACCGTGAAAACTGGAACGCCCATGCAGGCGTGGGCAAAACGGTGGTTAGCAGCGGCATGATTGATCGCGTGGCTAATGAAATCGGCCGCAAGTTGGTGGAGGTGCCAGTCGGGTTCAAGTGGTTCGTTGATGGTTTGTACCACGGCACATTGGGCTTTGGTGGGGAAGAAAGCGCAGGCGCGTCCTTCCTGCGCCGTGCTGGTACGGTATGGAGTACAGATAAGGACGGCATTATTCTTGGCCTACTTGCAGCCGAGATGACCGCTCGTACCAAGCGTACCCCCGGGGCTGCATATGAGGACATGACAAAACGTCTCGGCACGCCGTACTATGCGCGGATTGATGCCCCGGCTACTCCGGAGGAGAAGGCTATCCTGAAAAATCTATCTCCTGAGCAGATCGGCATGACCGAACTGGCGGGAGAGCCGATCATCACGACCCTAACTAACGCGCCGGGTAACGGGGCAGCCATTGGTGGCCTGAAGGTTTCAGCTAAAGATGGCTGGTTTGCTGCGCGTCCATCGGGTACAGAAAACGTCTATAAAATCTATGCTGAAAGCTTCAAGAGCGAGGCACACCTCAAGGCTATCCAGACTGAAGCGCAAAACGCAATTTCTGCATTGTTTGCTCAGGTAGCTGAAAAGAAAGCGGGCTGATTTTAGCATCACTTCCCATGTCCCTTCATTGGGGCATGGTTGGTGTTGGCGGCTCCTCAGTAAGCATCAAGTGTACCGGCAGGCGTTTTATTCTTCTACTGCTTAAGCTACTTATTCATTTGGAAATGTCAGTGGGCGTAAACGGGGCTTTTGTGCTTTAGTTACCAGCGTATCCAAAGCGGAAAGAAAACGGGATCGATCTGTTTTTCCAAATACGCTTCCACCCGGTGTCATGACACCGGCTGAACGCAAATCTGTCATCAGGTTACGCACTGCCAACGCCATACCAATGGCATCTTCATCCAAAATTCGCCCTTTAGGCTCAAGAACATAGGCGCCTTTTTCAACACATCGCGCTGCCAGCGGAATATCTGCTGTAATCACGATGTCTCTGTCTGATACGCGCTCGGCAATCCAATCGTCTGCCATGTCTGGCCCTGCATCTACCACTATGCGCTCAATCAGAGGTGAATCTGGAACCATAATCATTCTGTTTGAGACAATGAAAACATGCAGATTGTAACGACTGGCCACACGATAGACCTCGTTTTTTACGGGGCACGCGTCAGAATCAACAAAAATACGAATCATATAGCTAATGTGCAGCAGGAAGGCTGCAATCGCAAATTACGGCTTTAGCATGGGGTAATCTCTTCCTTATTATGTAAAGTTGGGGATACTTTGCACGCAATCTTTCTATCCAGAAGCAAAAGCAGAACATTTTTCTTTTAAATTTATGCCTTTTTTCAGACACAAGCCTTTGTCATTAGTCAAAAAGCAGACAAGGTGTTTATGCACTTTGTTACGGTAAAGATTTTATAAGGCGAATCTGATGAAAAAAGTTTTGATGGCTACAGCGCTGACGCTGGGAATGATGACCTCAGCAGTTTCTTTTGCACACGCACAGGAAGCCTCTCCGGCTGTTGGCGCACCTCCGCCGGGTGGCCCGGGCTGTGGTCCGATGCATCATCATGGGATGGGTGGTCCTATTCTGAATCTGGATGGCGTTAAGCTGACCTCTGCTCAGAAGAAAAAGCTGAAAGCTATTTTTGATGCAAACAAGCCTTCAGACCCGAAAGCGGACATGGAGCAGATTCACAGCCTGCACCAGCAGGAACGTGAAGTGCTGACGACACCGGGTCCGGTTGATCAGGCTAAGTTGCAGCAGATTGAACAGCAGATCAGCACCATGCAGACCGAGCGTGCAACACAGCGCCTGCAGGTTGAAACGCAGGTTCATGATATTCTGACCAAGAAACAGCTGAAGCAGATTGCCGAACGCCCTGAACCCCAGATGCCGCCAATGTGCGGAAATGGTGCACCTCCGGCTCCGCCGGCCGCAACCGAAAGCAAATAAGCTTCTACAAAAAAGCTGCCAGATATTCTGGCAGCTTTTTTTATGCCTGAGCATTGATGCGTTGTGTCTGCATTCATAGACAAATGGTGCAGATCAAGAGAAAAAACAGAACGTTTTTTCTCGGTGCCTGATATCATGACAACATCTTCTACCCATCCTGCCCTTTTTAAAAATGGGCTGCCGCTGCAGCTTATCCTGCTTTTGGGGCTTGTTACGGCAATTGGCCCACTTGCTACAGACATGTATCTTCCGGCTTTTCCTGATGTTGAACGGGATTTGGGCGGTGGCGCTGGTTCTGCTCAGTTTACACTGGGGGCATGGTTTCTAGGGCTGGCGTTTGGTCAATTCTCTCAAGGCCCGCTGTCAGATAGGTTTGGGCGCAAGGTTCCTTTGGTTATAGGGCTTGCAGTCTTTGCTGTTGCATCTGCCATGTGTGCTGTGGTGCGGGATTATCATCTGTTCTGTATCATGCGTTTTATTGGTGCATTTGGTGGCTCTGCCAGCGCAGTTATTCCGCGTGCCATTGTAAGAGATGTGGCAACCGGCAAAAAAGGTGCGCATATTATGGCGCAGCTTACACTGGTGTTTGGTGTGATGCCTGTGTTGGCCCCCAGCATGGGGAGCTTGGTGCTGGAATTTGGGAACTGGCGGTGGATATTCTGGAGTGGCACCCTATACGCCATTCTGGGTATGGTTGGCATTATATACATGCTGCCAGATACGCTGTCCCCCGCGCATCGGATGCGCTTGGCGCCTTTCGAAATTTTTACCCGTTACCGCACGATCCTGCGTGAACCTGTTTTTCTTTCCAATGCGCTTATCACAACATTTTCTACTTTTGTGATGTTCGCCTATCTGGGAAGCGCGCCTGTTCTGTTTGAACAGGTTCTTCATTTTTCTCCCACAGCTTTTGGCGTGTTTTTTGGTGCAAATGCTGCTGCTTTTATTTTGGGAACCCAGATTAACGGCAGACTTGTGCATAGGTTTGCCATGCCTGCTTTGCTAGAGGCCGCCATTGTCTGGGCTTTGGTGATGGGCGGCATTTTTGTGGTAGTGGCTTGTTCCGGTTTGGCAGGTCTTGCGCATCCGTGGCTGACATGTGGGCTGATTACATGCATTACCGGCGCATTGGGGTTTATTGGGCCAAACGGTACCGTAATGGCATTTTCACGCCATGCACATCAGGCAGGTAGTGCTTCTGCCTTGCTTGGCACAATGCAGTTTAGCCTTGGCTCATTAAGCAGTGTTCTGGTGGGTATTTTGCCCGGAGGCGGCGCTATTCCAACAGCTATTGGCATGATGACAGGTGTTATCGGCATGGTCTGTGCCAATATCCTGCGCCGCAGGCATACAGACAAAGCAGAGCATGAATATTAAATTAAAGCGCGCAGGGAAGATCTCTGACGTTAATGGCTAGAAGACCTATCAGACGGTTTGCCGTAAATAGCTTGGGTTTGTGGGGTAACAGTATGCCCGTCTTCTGTTTCCATGGATCCAATAGCGCCAGAACCTGCATCGGGCAGTGTTTCGTAACGTTCTTCAGGTTTGGGGGGCTGAGCCTCTGCTGGCTTGCCCTCACGGGCGGCTTGGGCTTCTCGCAGGTTTTCTTCCTGTTCTGCCGCCTTGGCTTCTGCCGGAGCAGCTTCGGGCAAAAAGCGTCCTGGCCGCTCTGGGGGAACGTCAATATTTTCCCCCTCAATAGGCCCGTGACATGCCACCAGCAGTGGAGAGACCAATAGAAGGTTTCCGATCAGGGTGCCTGTTTTTTTCGCCAGAAGCATGGACGGGTTCATTGTAAAGGAGAAAAAGAGAAAACTGTGAGATCAGCTTTCTAGGCGGCGTGCTTCATCTGGCAGCATGATGGGGATGCCATCACGGATAGGAAAGGCAAGACCAGCTTTTTTGCTGATCAGTTCATTTGTTTCAGCATTGTAAGTCAGAGGCCCTTTGGTAACAGGGCACACAAGCACCGAAAGAAGCCGGGAATCAAGCGGAGGTGTGTCAGACATCAGTTCTCTGTTCCTCAGTAAAAGGTTCAGGAAGGCGGGCCTTCCTGTTCCGGACCAGACAGGTCTAGCAGTGTTTGCAGCACCCGCACACGGTCAGTTAGATCTTCGGCATCAAGCAATGCCTGTTTTTCTGCCGGAGGGAAAGGACAGATCATGGGCAATGTTACAAGCAAGATATCATCATCCATCTGTTCCAGCAGAGACCAACGTGCCTGTAGCCCTTTTTTCTGGAAATAACGCCGCATGGAGCCCAGAAGCTTTTCCCGGTCAAACGGAGCAGACGGAATTTCGTTCAGATCCCCAGCAAAAGTGGAAACATCTATCCTTGCTTGCCGATACCCACGTGTTTCTCCTGTTTCACGCAGGAGCCTAAAGCGCGTAAGGCCTGCAAGTGTAACGGCATAAGTTCCATCGGCGCGTTCAGTAAAGGAAACAATCCGGCCAAGGCACCCTATGGGGTACAGTGGCGGGGCGCTGTTCGCTTCATCTTCTTCTTCCCGCCAACGCGGCTGGATCATGCCTATCAGGCGCTGCGTTGCCAGTGCATCTTCCACCAATGCAATATAGCGTGGTTCAAATACGTTAAGCGGCAGTCTTCCTCGTGGCAGAAGAACAACGCCGCTTAACGGAAACAGACCAATTTCCGGAGGGATATCGGCTAAAGTGACATCCCCTAGTTTGGGAACTCGCCGGGGGATGTCATCTTCATCTTGAAAAAATACTGCAGCCAAAAAGTTTTACATCCTCATGAAAACAGCATGGAGGACAGACGACGGCGCGAAACCGCAGTTGCGGGTTCTTCATTACCCCATGCTTCAAAAAAACGCAGAAGCTGCTGTTTGGCAGCCCCTTCCTTCCAGTTACGGTCTGCCTTGATGATATGTAGCAGTTCATTCGCGGCTTCTTCGCGTTTTCCGGCAGCATTCAGGGCTGTTGCCAGTTCGCAGCGTGCTTCAAAATCTTCCGGGTTGGCGGCAAGGCGTGCGTGAATGCTTTCCATTTCCTCTGCCGCCTTGCGTCCTTCCTTTTTCAGGTCCAGCGCAGCGCGTGCGCCAGCCACTTCCGGGCTATCGGTTATTTTAGCAGGTACATCTGCCAGAGCGGCAACAGCGGCATCTTCATCATCCAGCGCCAACATCGCGCGGATAAGCCCACCCCATGCACGTGGGTTTTCTGGCTCTTCCCCAATAACAGAGGAATACAGTTCTGCCGCACGGGCTGGCATTTCAGTTTCCAGCGCCACATCTGCTTCACGCAGTTGTTCTGTTGCAGGCAGAATGCCGCCACCGCTGCTTTTTAGAATGTTTTCGACAAACTTCTTGATTTCGCTTTCCGGCAAAGCGCCTTGGAACAGATCCAGAATCTGCCCTTTCCAGAAGGCCGCAACCAATGGAATAGACTGTAGCGGCAAGCCAACCTGCGCAAGCTGCCCAGCTAGAGCACGGTTTGCTTCAATATCAATTTTAACCAAGCGCACTTTGCCACGTGCTGCTGTCACCACTTTTTCCAGCACAGGAGCAAGTTGCTTGCATGGGCCACACCAATCTGCCCAGAAATCAACTAACACAGGAACAGAACGGCTTGCTTCAATCACATCCTGCATGAATGTGGCCTGAGACCCATCCGTAATCACGGGTGCCGTGCTCTGAGGTGCTATGGTGCCGTTTTGTGTATCAGACTGCGGCTGACCGAGAAGGTGTTCCATATGTTCCTGTATCCTTAATCCAATGCTGCGGTCAGTATGGAAAATATCCTTCTGGCCGACTTTGATCTGTTTATATGTTCTAGATGGTCAATCAGAGCATGATGCGCAATGGCAATTAGGGCATGGCTTGCCCATATCAGATTAAAGACAATGGCTGTCGCCGCCTTATCACGCATTGCATGAAGGTGGCCTTAGGCGGCATACTAGGACAAAACAGGAACGGCGGCAGATTTCTTACATGAAAAAATCAGAATTTTCCGGTCAGCAGAGCATCCGGGTGCGTGGTGCGCGAGTTCATAATCTAAAAAACGTGGATATTGATATCCCGCGTGATAAGCTGACAGTCATGACTGGGCTTTCTGGGTCTGGCAAATCTTCTTTGGCGTTTGATACAATCTACGCTGAAGGGCAGCGCCGCTATGTGGAAAGCCTTTCGGCCTATGCGCGCCAGTTTCTGGAGTTGATGGGCAAGCCGGATGTAGATTCCATAGAGGGTCTTTCCCCGGCAATTTCTATTGAGCAGAAAACAACATCAAAAAACCCGCGTTCTACCGTTGGTACTGTTACGGAAATTTACGATTACATGCGCTTGCTTTGGGCGCGGGCAGGCGTGCCATATTCTCCAGCTACCGGGTTGCCAATTGAAGCGCAAACAGTCACCCAGATGGTTGACCGTATTATGGCGTTGCCGGAGGGAACACGCCTGATGCTTCTCTCCCCCGTTATTCGTGATAGAAAAGGGGAATACCGGAAGGAACTGGCAGAGCTTCAGCGTAAAGGTTTTACACGCGTAAAAGTAGATGGAACGCTGTACGAAGTTGATGATGTTCCTAGCCTGAACAGAAAGTTACGCCACACTGTAGAAGTTGTGGTTGACCGTGTTGTGGTAAAAGAAGGGCTTGAAACGCGCCTTGCAGACAGCCTTGAAACAGCCTTGGGGCTTTCTGATGGCATTGTGTATGCTGAAGAAGTTTCAAAAGATGAAAACAAGAAAACAGAAAAGCTTGTTTTCTCATCACATTTTTCCTGCCCAGTAAGTGGGTTTACACTGGAAGAAATTGAGCCTCGGCTATTTTCTTTCAATGCGCCACAAGGGGCGTGTCCGGCTTGTGATGGCATTGGTGTGGAAACCTACTTCAACCCGCATCTTATTGTGCCGGATGAAAGCCTTAGTCTTACAAAAGGTGCTATAGCGCCATGGAAAGATGCGAAATCTCCATTATTGGAACAGACGCTTGAAAGTTTGGCACAGCATTTTTCTGTAAATATGGATACACCATGGAAGGATCTTCCAGAAAATGTGCGAGACGGTATTCTTTATGGCACTTCTGAAAATGTAGATTTCACCTATAAAGATGGCAGGAAAAGCTATGTTGTTTCCAAACCATTTGAAGGTGTTATTAAAAGCTTAGAAAAACGCTTGCGCACTACAGAAAGCATGTGGGTAAGGGAAGAACTTTCCAGATATCAATCTGAAAAAGCATGTCATGTGTGTGAAGGTGCGCGATTGCGGCCAGAGGCGCTTTCTGTGCGTGTAGCTCATAAGAATATTGCACAAGCCTGTGAGTTACCTATAGGGCAAGCTCTGGATTGGTTTGATACAGTTCTGCCAACCCTTACGCCGCAAAGGGCCGAAATTGCACGCCGTATCCTGCGTGAGATTTTAGAACGTTTGAAGTTTCTTGATGATGTGGGATTGGAATACCTTACCCTTTCAAGAAGTTCAGCAACCCTTTCTGGGGGGGAAAGCCAGCGTATTCGCCTTGCTAGTCAGATTGGTTCCGGGCTGACAGGTGTTTTGTATGTTCTGGATGAACCTTCTATTGGCCTTCATCAACGTGATAATGAACGTCTGCTTGGCACATTGCAGCGTTTGAAAAACCTTGGAAATACTCTGATTGTTGTTGAACATGATGAAGATGCCATTAGAAGTGCAGACTGGCTTGTGGATATGGGGCCGGGTGCGGGTGTGAATGGTGGTACAATTGTTGCCCAAGGTACACCAGCAGAGGTTGCCAAATCTCCCGATAGTTTGACAGGAGCCTATCTTTCTGGGCGCAAGAAAATTGATGTTCCTGCTGAACGTCGGAAAATAAATAAAAAGAAAATTCTGACAGTTGAAGGTGCTACAGGCCATAATCTGAAAAATGTAACAGCCCGTTTTCCGCTTGGTACGTTCACCTGTGTAACTGGTGTATCGGGTAGCGGAAAATCTACACTGGTTATTGATACACTCTATAAAGCACTTTCTCGCCAGTTGATGGGGGCAGGCACATCTCCAGAACCTTATAAGCGCATTAAGGGGATGGAGCTGCTAGACAAGATTATTGATATTGACCAATCCCCTATTGGGCGCACACCGCGTTCCAACCCGGCAACCTATACAGATCTTTTTACACCCATAAGAGATTGGTTTGCGGAACTTCCTGAAAGTAAAGCAAGGGGTTACAAACCCGGCCGCTTTTCCTTCAATGTAAAAGGTGGGCGTTGTGAAGCATGCCAAGGTGATGGTGTTATTAAAATTGAAATGCACTTTCTGCCAGATGTGTTTGTAACGTGTGATGCCTGTAAAGGGCAGCGCTATAACCGTGAAACACTTGATATTAAGTTCCGCGGTAAATCCATTGCCGATGTGCTTGCCATGAGTGTGGATGAAGCTCTCCCTTATTTTTCAGCCCAGTCTCGTATTAGGGATAGGCTGGCCATTTTGCAAAAAGTTGGGTTGGGATATGTCGCATTAGGGCAGCAGGCCACGACCCTTTCAGGGGGAGAAGCGCAGCGTGTTAAGCTTTCCAAGGAACTGGCACGTAGGGCAACGGGGCGCACTCTGTATATTCTGGATGAACCAACAACAGGGTTACATACGGAAGATGTAAGAAAACTTCTGGAGGTTTTGCATGCTCTTGTTGATCAGGGAAACACAGTTGTTGTGATCGAACATAACCTGGAGGTTATAAAAACGGCAGACTGGATTATAGATGTTGGCCCAGAAGGTGGTGATGGTGGTGGACAAATTGTTGCCGAAGGTACACCAGAAGATATTGCAGCATGCCCGGAAAGTTACACAGGCCGGTTTCTTGCTCCACTGTTAGTGAAAAAATAATGAAAAAATCTTTTTTTTCTTTAGCTATTATCGGGTTTTCTGCTCTGTTTGCAAATGGAGCAGAAACGCGCAATGCAGTGGCAGAAACAGCATGCTCTGCCCTGCCCTCTTCTGTGCTGTTTGAAAAACAGACATGGACAGAAATTCAGTCTGATATTGCGTGCGGGGTTACAACTATTATTATTCCCGTTGGTGGAACAGAACAGAGTGGGCCCTATATAGCTGTTGGCAAGCATAACACACGTGTTATGGACATAGCGCAAAAGATAGCTGAAAAATCCGGAAAAATCCTTGTAGCACCAGTTGTTTCATATGTTCCAGAAGGTGGGATTTCTCCCCGCACTTCGCACATGAAGTTTCCGGGAACCATCACAATACCCGCAGATGTTTTTGAGAAATTGATGGCGTCTGCGGCAAAAAGTTTTCAGGTACAAGGGTTCCGTCTGATTGTTTTTATTGGCGATCATGGCGGTTATCAGAAATCTTTGGATAAAGTGGCTACGCAACTTAATAAGGAGTGGTTTGGCACCCAAGTTCAGGCTCTTTATGTAAAGCAATATTATAGCGTCATACCGCATCAGTATGCTCAGTGGCTTAGCCAGCATGGATATGCAAAAGATGTTGGTATGCATGCAGATATAAGTGATACATCACTCATGCTGGCGATTGATCCAACAATGGTAAGACTGGATGCATTACAAAAATCTGGCACGCCATCTAGCGTGCAGGGTATTTATGGGGGAGATCCGCGTAAAGCATCGGCCAGTTTGGGGCAAATAGGTATCAATATGCAGATAACTGCGGCAATTTCTGCTATTAACGATGCGCGAAATAAATAAGTGGAAGTTGTTTTATAGAGTAGAAGGTAGGTTTTCTACTTAAAAAAGATTAGAATAGACCTTATTAAGGCACCATGATAAATCCAACCTGATATAATAGATAAATCATGGTGCCAGAGATAATGAGGTATAGTGTAATGGCTTCCAAAGCCTATTTGATAGCAGCAACGACTTTAGCTGCGGTAATGAGCGCTGGAACGGCAGCATTTGCGCAGGATACAACGCCGGTGGCTCCGCCGATTCAGCCTCCGGTGGCTGAAGCTCCTGCACCTGTAACCGCACCCGTTTCTACCCCTGTTCCGGAAAACGCAACAACTTTAGCTACAAAGATTGAAACAATACCGGGTATGCCCCCCGTTATTGATCCAAATAACCTTTATAGTGAAACGCGGGCCGATAATATTGCACCGGAAGTAGCACAAGATCCAGCGCGTATTTATGTGCCAAATCTGCGCTCAAATGATGTTTCTGTTATTGATCCTGCAACTTCAAAAGTAGTGGATCGTTTTTCTGTTGGTAAAAGCCCACAACACGTTGTGCCATCGTGGGATCTACGCACATTATGGGTAACCAATAATGCAGAAGGCACAACAAATGGTAGCCTGACGCCAATAGATCCGCGCACAGCCAAGCCTGGGCCAGCTGTGCAGGTGGACGATCCTTACAACATGTATTTTACGCCAGATGGCAAATCAGCCATTGTTGTAGCAGAGGCGCGTAAGCGGCTGGATTTTAGAGACCCGCATACAATGGCTTTGCAGGAATCTGTTGAAGTTCCGCAATGTAAGGGCGTGAATCATGCTGATTTCTCGATTGATGGACGTTATGCCATTTTCACATGTGAATTTGGGGGGCACCTTGTAAAAGTTGACACCGTAAATAAGAAAGTTTTGGGTTATCTGGCGCTTTCAAGTGGTGGCATGCCACAGGATATTCTGATCTCTCCAAATGGAAAAACCTTTTACGTTGCGGATATGATGGCAGACGGCGTTTTCCTTGTTGATGGGGATACGTTTAAGGAAACAGGCTTTATCCATACGGGTGTGGGTACGCACGGTTTGTATCCTAGCCGCGATGGTACAAAAATGTATGTAGCTAACCGTGGTTCTCATAAAATTCATGGTAAGCCGCATAGCAAGGCTGGTGGTGTTTCTGTAATTGATTTTGCAACCAACAAGATTGTGGCTGATTGGCCTATTCCTGGTGGGGGTAGCCCCGATATGGGGAATGTAAGCGCAGATGGTAAAAGCCTATGGCTTTCCGGGCGGTTTGATGATGTTGTTTACAGAATCAACACCGATGATGGTTCCATGATCAAAATCCCGGTTGGTGCGGAACCCCACGGTCTTACCGTATGGCCGCAGCCTGGCCGGTATTGCATCGGTCATACAGGTATTTTACGTTAAAAGTAGAACCTAAAGAATGTTTTTGAAAAAAGCCTTTCTTGTTTCAAGAAAGGCTTTTTTTATGGGATATAGGAAAGCGGTATGTCTGATTTTCAGAATGAAAATATTGAAAATAATAATGCAAAAAACAAACTTTCTTCATTTCAAAAATTATCTCCTGCGCAGGAGTTGCTGAAGAAAGATATTCTTGAGTTTTGCAAAGATCATCAAAAAGATGAACACGCTATTTTTGTTATAGAAGGTAATGCAGGAACGGGAAAAAGTCTTGTGATAAATTCTATTTTTAATGATTTGCAGCATATGTCCAGGAATGATCATCTGGGAGGCTGTTTTTCGGGTAAAGAAAATTATCTTATTGTGAATCATCCTGAAATGATGAAGCTATATACGAATATTTCAGAAGATTTCCCATATATCAGGAAAAAGGATTTTGAACGCCCAACAACATTTATAAATAAAATGAATAAATTAGGAAAAAGGGCGGATGTTGTTCTGATTGATGAAGCACATCTTCTTTTAACACGTTCTGATAAATACAATAGATTTAACCAAAACAATCATTTGGAAGAGATTATAAAACTTGCTCGTATTGTTATCCTTGTGTTTGATGAAAAACAGGTTTTAAAGTTTAAAAGTTATTGGAATAAAAAAACGCTTTCAAAAATACTAGAAGATTTCCCGGCAAGGGCATTCTATCTGACAGATCAATTTCGAATGCATGCAAACGCGGATGTTCTGGAGTGGATAAAAAATTTCTGTTCAAAAAAAGTGACATCTTTCCCAAAAAAGCAGAATTTTGATTTCAGATGCTTTGAAGATGCTCAAGAAATGTACGAGTTGATCAAGCAGAAAAACAACCAGTATGGATTGTCACGCATTGTGGCAACTTATGATTACCCATACAGGTTGGATGGAAAAGAGCACTTTATTGATGAAGGGCGTTTTCATTTACGGTGGGATCTCTCAAAACCAGACGAAAAATTGCCTTGGGCAGAACGGCCAGATACCATCAATGAGGTTGGATCTGTTTATACAGTGCAGGGGTTTGATCTGAACTATGTGGGCCTTATTCTGGGCCCTTCCGTTACGTATGATGCACAAGCAGATTGCTTGCGCCTAGACCCGGCGCGGTATGAAGATGGTGCAGCATTTGCGGGCAAAGATGCCTTGGCTCAACCAGAACAGGTTAAAGAGCAAATCATGCTCAACGCTATCAATGTGCTTATGACAAGATCCGTAAAGGGGCTCTATATTTACGCGCATGATTCAGCTTTGAGGGAAAAATTGCTGCAAGAGCAATCATTGCGCAGCTAAGCCCTTCCTTAATGCTGGAAGGCCGAGAGCTTCTCACTTCATAACTGCATGGCAGATTTGCCGAACGGCAAGGGAAACATTCTGTCATGTAAAATTAAGGAAAGTTGATTATTCAAAGAAAATTAACCTCAAAAGAGCTGTTTTTCTTTGGATACAGGACTTGTTTCGTACGCATTCTAATGCCAACTGAAAGGTAACAAGTTCTCTTTCCTCATTACTCAGGCTCAACTGGTCATGTTCATAGAAACCGAAGGCACACCTAATCCTGCTACGCTCAAATTTCTGCCGGGGCAGGCTGTTATGGGCGATGCTGGCACTATTGATTTTATTGATGCTGATGCCGTAGCCGGTCGTTCTCCTTTGGCTGAGGCTTTGTTTGCCCTTCCGGGTGTTTCCCGTGTGTTTTTAGGGAATGACTTTGTGTCTGTAACAAAAGCAGATTCCGAAGATTGGGAAGAACTGCGCCCGCAAATTCTGTCCACTCTGATGGATCATTTTGTGGCAGGGCATCCTGTGGTGGCAGAAGGCGTGGCGGTTACAGAAGATGCAACCGCGCCGGAAGACGAAGAAATTGTAACCCAAATTAAGGAACTGCTAGACACACGCGTACGCCCAGCCGTGGCAGGTGATGGCGGAGATATTGTTTTCCGTGGTTATCGCAATGGCATTGTACGGCTGACCATGCAGGGGGCTTGTTCGGGGTGTCCATCTTCCCGCGCAACACTCAAGCATGGTGTAGAAAACATGCTACGCCATTACGTGCCAGAAGTGGTTTCTGTTGAACAGGTAGATTAAGCACACTGCACCTGTCTGCTTTTGTCGCGCTTCAAAGCGTGGCATAGTAAAGCAGGCAGGTGTTTTTTATGCCTGCCCTTTCAATGATAGATGCAAGACAGGGCAAGATACATATGCTGGATGAAAACGGGCTGGATCTCCTTTTCAGAAAGGCGCGTACGCCCCTCCGCTGGACAACCCGCACAGTTGAAGAAGATGTGCTGCGCCAGCTTTATGATCTCACAAAATTTGGCCCAACATCCGGCAATTGTAGCCCTGCCCGGTTTGTTTTTATTACCGGTTCAGATGGGCGTGAGAAACTGCGCCCAGCTTTGTCTGCGGGCAACGTTAATCGGGTTATGGGGGCGCCTGTTATTGCCATTGTCGCGCATGACCCATTGTTTTTTGAACAGTTGCCGCGTTTGTGTCCGCAGGAAAACCTGCGTTCATGGTTTGCATCAGACGTTGGGTTGGCAGAAGAAACTGCTTTTCGTAACGGCACGCTCCAGGGGGCTTATATGATTATGGCAGCGCGTGCCCTTGGGGTGGACGCTTTGCCTATTTCTGGGTTTGACCAAGCGTTGGTGGAAGATGCTTTTCTGGCCGAACAAGGGTGGCGCGCAAATTTTCTGCTGTGTCTGGGATATGGAGATTTTGAAAACCAGCCACCACGTGCGCCTCGTTTGGCGTTTGAAGAAGCCTGCTGCGTGGTTTCATGATGGTACAGCGTATTCTGGTTCTGGATGGTAGCCCGGCAGGAGAGTCGGCTTGTGGAATGGCTGCATGTGTTCAGGTTGAGAGGGATAAGCTTTTGGTGCTGCATGCCGAGGTTGTTGCTGGCAAGCAGGCAGCAGAAAGCATTAATCTTCTTGCCGATAAGGTTTTACAACAAGCAGGATGGGGCGCTGAAACCGGCGTACAGCCAGACCTTGTGGCCGTGGTTGTGGGGCCGGGATCTTTTACAGGGTTGCGGGCATCTTGTGCTGTAGCCGCTGGGTTTGCACTGGGCGCAGGCTGCCCAGTGGTGGGCGTAACACGAGCAGAAGCACTGACACCTGCACTGGATGCAGAATTGCAGAGGTATCCAGAGTTAAAAGGGTGGATGGTGATAACGCCAGCGCGTCGTGGCCGAGTGTTTGTAGAGGATGCTCAGCAAGTCCGTGCCGTCATGATAGCCAATTGGCATCCGCCAGAAGGAAGCTGGTTGGTGGCGGGGGATGCCTGTGAGGCTCTTTCTTTTTCACATGCTGTTTACTCTCCATTACACACACCAACACCAGAGCAAATTGCAAGTGCAGCGTTAAAGCGCCAAATGGGTAAGCTGCCTTTGCTAGATCCTGTTCCACTGTACGTAGATCCGCCAGAAGCCAAGCTCCCGGCGGATGGATTAAGAGCCAAACCAGTTTGACTGTGCATGTGCAGGAAGCCAGCGTTGTTTACGCACCTTTGCTGGCTAATATACATACCCAGTGCTTTGGTGCAGGCGCACAGTGGGATGAAGCAGCCATAACGGCTTTGCTGTCATCTCCGGGTGTGCAGGCAGGTCTGGTTATGGTGAAAGATCAACCAGCGGGCTTTATAATGTTGCGAAGCGTGGTGGATGAAGCAGAGGTTTTAACCATCTGCATTCTGCCAGAAAATAGAAAGCGCGGTTTGGCGCAACGTTTGCTGGCATGGTGCATACAGGTTGGGCAGCATAATGGGATGCAAAACCTGTTTTTGGAAGTGTCTGTAAACAATCAATCCGCCAGAGCCCTGTATGAAAAACAGGGCTTTGAAAAACTGGGTTTACGTAAAAAATATTATGAAGATGGATCGGATGCCTTGGTTTTGGGTCGATCCTGCCAAGCAGTAAGCCCTTAGCCAAACAGAAGTAACTCTGCATAACCAAGGGCTGTTATTTTAGAAGCGGCTTAAAGGGCGCGGTTACCGATATCTGTGCGCCATATTGCTCCATCCCACGAAATGGTTTTAACGCCTTCGTAAGCGCGTTCTTGCGCCTGTTTCACGGTATTGCCCAACGCGCAAACAACCAGCACGCGCCCTCCGGCTACAACAAGTTCTCCCGCAGCATTCAGCTTGGTGCCCGCTTGAAACACCTGCACATCAGGTAGTTTGTTGGCGTCTTCGATACCGGAAATCACGGCACCCTTTTCTGGCGTGCCGGGGTAGCCACGGGCTGCCATTACAACGCAAACAGATGCTTGATCGGAAAATGTGACAGGGGCTGTATCCAGCTTATCTTCAGCAAGAGCCTTTAGGGCAGGAAGAAGATCAGACGTTAGCCGAGGCAGCAGAGCTTCGGCTTCCGGATCACCAAATCTAACGTTGTATTCGATTAATTGAGGGCCACTTTCTGTTAGCATCAGTCCCGCAAAAATAACGCCCCGGAAAGGTGTGCCACGGCGCACCATTTCTTTCAGCATAGGGCGTACCATCACATCGAGCGCAGCTTCCTGTTCTGCCCGACCAAAGCTTTTTGGAGGAGAAACCGCTCCCATTCCACCGGTATTGGGGCCTGTATCTCCATCTCCAATGCGTTTGTGGTCTTGGGCAGCGCCAATCAGCGTGGCTGTTTCTCCCGCACAGAACGCAAAAAGCGAGACTTCCTCACCAATCAGGCAATCTTCAATCACCACGCAGCGGCCTGCATCCCCAAGTGAGCCACCGGCCATCATGTCCTGCACAGCGCTTTCGGCTTCGGCCAGTGTGGTGGCCACCACAACGCCTTTTCCGGCGGCCAGACCATCGGCCTTGATAACAATGGGTGCGCCTTTTTCACGCACGTATGTTAAAGCAGCGTTTACGTCCGTAAACCGTTCCGCCTGTGCTGTGGGAATATTGGCGGCATAGCAGATTTCCTTGGTAAAGCTTTTGCTGCCCTCAAGCCGGGCGGCGGCCTGTGTGGGGCCAGCGCAGGCCAGCTTGGCGCGGGCACAGGCATCTGCCAAACCAGCTACCAACGGAGCTTCCGGGCCGGGAATAACCAGATCGACTTTTTGTTCCAGAGCAAACTGCACAAGTGCAGGAACATCCTGCGCACCAATGGGCACGTTTATACCAAGTTCTGCTGTGCCGGGGTTGCCGGGTGCGATAAACAGGGCTGAAAGTTCCGGAGAACGGGCAAGTGTTGCGGCCAGCGCATGCTCCCTGCCGCCAGATCCAACCAGAAGTACCCGCATTGTTTTCTCCTGCATCTTGATGTTCTGCTCTTTTCAGGGCGAGCGTCTGTAGCATAGGTTAGCCGCATGACCGAACAGTTTGACATTCCATCGGCCAGTAACAATGTGCCGGAATTTACCGTTTCAGAAATTTCGGGGGCTATCCGGCGTACGCTGGAGGGCACGTTCAGCCGTGTACGTGTGCGTGGTGAGATTACGGAACTTAAACGCTACCCCTCCGGGCATGTGTATTTTTCGCTCAAGGATGAACGGGGCAAGATTTCCGGTGTGGTGTGGCGTGGTTCGGTTTCCCGTCTTGGTCTGGTGCCAGAAAACGGGGTGGAGATTATCGCCACCGGCAAGATTTCTGCTTATGGTGAGCGCTCCAGTTACCAGCTTGTTGTAGAGCGGATGGAATATGCGGGCGAAGGCGCTTTGCTGGCCCGTATTGAACGCTTGCGCTTAAAGCTGGCGGAAGAAGGGCTGTTTGATACAGCCCGCAAAAAAGACATTCCGCTTTTGCCGCGTGTGATCGGGGTGGTAACATCACCTCAAGGTGCTGTGCTGCATGATATCTGTACAACTCTGCAAAGGCGCTTCCCCCGACCTGTGATTGTCTGGCCCGTGCCCGTACAGGGAGAAGGGGCAGCAGCCCGCATTGCTGCGGCTATTGATGGATTTTCGCAGCTTGACGGGCTGGGCGCCGTGCCACGGCCAGATGTGTTGATTGTGGCGCGCGGTGGCGGATCATTAGAAGATCTGATGGCTTTTAATGATGAAGCTGTGGTGCGTGCGACGGCTGCATGCTCAATTCCGCTGATTTCTGCTGTAGGACATGAAACAGATACAACCCTGATTGATTTTGCATCAGACAGGCGTGCGCCAACACCCACAGCTGCCGCAGAAATGGCCGTGCCAGTGCGCACGGAACTTTTGGCGGATATTGAGCACCGAAATGCAAGGGCAGTGGGCGCGCTTTCCCGTTTGCTGCAAACGGCCCGCTTAAGGTTGGATCGTGCATCTTCCGCCATGCCGGACCTGCCAAGCCTGTTGCAGACAGCGCGTATGCAGTTGGATGACAGAGGGCGGCGGTTGGATGTTGCCTTGCCCGCTTTGGTGCAGCGGCGTAAGGCGGATCTGGTTGCGGTTGAACGTCATATGCCTGCGGTTGAAACCTTATTGGCAGGGCGGCGCACACGCTTGGCCGTACTGGCAAACATGTTGCAGGCCAGCATGGCGCATACATTCCAAAGGCAGGATGCCCGGTTGGGTCGCTTACGGATATCCCCTGCCCCATTGCAAGCATTGGTGCGGGAAAGACGCACAGCTCTTGCTGGTATTGCCGGGCAGTTAGAAGCTATTTCCCCCCGTGCGGTATTGGCCCGTGGGTACGCGCTTGTTACCGCAGAGGGGCGGCCAGTGACCAGTGCTGAACAACTCAGTGATGGTGAGCGTGTAGAACTAACATTTGGTGATGGCGCGCGTCCGGCTGTTATTGGTGATGGCACACACCGCCCCAAGCAAGGTGTACTGGAGCTGTAACACACCGAGTTGAGATGTACTGCCAATCGGGTTTATGATCTGCCAAATATAAACCACGCGGGCGGAGGGGCCCGCGCCGTCAGGAAAGAATAAAGCGCATGTCCATCCGTTTTTCTGTTGGTGTTGCCAGCCTGTGTCTGGCAGGAGGGCTGCTGGCAGGGTGTGCGCCTCAGCAGGGGCATCGTATTCCACCACAAAGCTTCGCTCCGGGTCTGACAACCGAGCCATCAGCTACCAATGATAGCCATTTGACGAATGACCCTTCCGCACCGCTGAACACACCATTGTGTGGAACAGCTGCGCGTGAAAATATGGCGATGGGTGTGCAAAATTATCCGCAGCCCCTTTCTTCTGGCAATTCTTGCGTGCAAAATGCATGCTTTGATACCCAGACAGGCACCTATATTGCCTCTGATGGTACAAAAAGAGTGTGCCGATAATGCATGCATGCTCTTTTCCCAGCGGCAATTTGCTGGTAGGAAAAGGGCCACGCTGCGAGAGTGACGGAATTGGTAGACGTAGTCGACTCAAAATCGACCGCCCGAAAGGGCTTAGGGGTTCGAGTCCCCTCTCTCGCACCAGATTTCTTCTCCCCCTATTCTGGCCAAGGTTATGACAGCCGCTTCCTTATCCGTTCTTCCTCGTCCGGCCAGCCGTCCCCTTAATCCATGCTTTTCTTCTGGCCCTTGCGCAAAGCGGCCGGGTTGGAATGTATCGGCGCTGGCAAATGCGTTGGTTGGGCGTTCGCATCGCTCTGCGGAAGGGCGTGCACGGCTGAAAGAAGTTATTGATCGCTCCAGCGCCATTTTGGGAGTGCCTGAAGGGTGGCGCGTAGGAATCGTGCCAGCTTCTGATACTGGCGCTGTGGAAATGGCCTTGTGGTCCATGTTGGGGGAACGCCCAGTAGATGTGTTGGCGTTTGAAAGTTTTTCTGCACTATGGGCGCAGGATATTGTCACCCAGCTTAAGCTCGAAAATACACGAGTTTTGAAAGCCGAATACGGCAGCCTGCCAGATATGGCGCAGGTTGATTGGAACCACGATGTGGTGCTGGCATGGAATGGCACCACCTCTGGTGTGCGCATTCCTTCAGCAGATGTCATTCCGGCGCAACATGGTGGGCTGGTGATCTGTGATGCGACATCTGCTGCGTTTGCAATGGATCTGCCGTGGGATCGCTTGGATGTGGTTACATGGTCTTGGCAGAAAGCTTTGGGGGGTGAAGCCGCACATGGCATGATTGCCCTTTCCCCCAAAGCTGTGCAGCGGTTGGAAAGTTTTCAGGCTCCGCGCCCACTGCCAAAAGTTTTCCGTATGACCAATAAGAATGGTCTGATTGAAGGCATCTTTCGGGGGGATACCATCAACACGCCTTCTATGCTGTGTGTAGAAGATGCGTTGGATAGCCTGAAATGGGCAGAAGGTGCTGGTGGCCTGGAAGGGCTGAAAGCACGCAGCCAAGCCAATCTGGCTGAAGTGACCATGTGGGTGGAAAAAACGGATTGGGTAGAGTTTCTGGCCCAGAAGCCTGAGGAACGTTCTTCCACAGCAATCTGTTTGCGTATTGTGGCCCCATGGTTCTTGGCCCTTGAGCGTGATGAACAGACTAAAACAGTCAAGAAAATGCTGGCCGTTCTGGCAGAAGAAGGCATTGGGTTTGATCTGGCCAGTTACCGTGATGCCCCTGTGGGCCTGCGTATCTGGGGTGGTGCTACGGTAGAAGCCGCAGATGTGCGTGCATTATTGCCTTGGTTGGATTGGGCTTTTACTCAGGTTGCGCCGCAGTAATTAAATTTTTTAGCGTTATACAGCATTAAAAAAGGCGGAGGGAATTTTCCCTCCGCCTTTTTTGTTGGATGAAGCCGCACCTATTAGAAAGGTGCGTCAATGTCCACGATGTCGATCAGCTTGGTATTGACGAATTCTTTCAGGCCAAGGTCAATCAGTTCACGACCAAAGCCAGAACGTTTCACGCCACCAAACGGCAGATCAGCTTTCACCATGGTTGGGTGATTGATGTACACCATACCGGTGTCCATTTTGCGTGCGAGTTCAGCAGCTTTTTCTTCGTTCTGAGAGAAGATGGAACCACCCAGACCGTATGGAGAATCGTTGGCGATTTCTACAGCATGATCTGCGTCTTTCGCGCGGAACAGCATGGTAACTGGGCCAAAGAATTCCCAACGGCGCGCCGGGTTGCTTTCATCCAGATCTGTTAGAATAACAGGGCGGAAGAAGCAGCCTTTGTTGGGCATTTCCAGCGGAACTTCTTCTGCCTTTGCACCGTGTGCTACGGCTTCAGAAACCTGCTTTTTCAGATCTTCTACAGCACCGCGGGAAGAAAGCGGCGGCATGGTGGTGTTGGGGTCCATCGGATCCCCCATACGCAGGGCGCTTACGCCTTTGCGGTACAGTTCTACAAACTTGTCGTAAACGCCGTCTTCCACAATCATGCGCTTGGCGTTAACGCACACCTGCCCGCCATTCCAGTGGCGGCCAAAAACAGCCCATTTGGCAGCTTTTTCAATGTCTGCATCGTTCAGCACGATCAGCGCATCGGAGCCACCAAGTTCCATGATACACTTTTTAAGTGCGCCACCGGCTGTAGCAGCAATTTTGGCGCCCGCGCCTTCAGAGCCTGTTAGGGCAACACCACGCACGCGCGGGTCCTGAATAACCGTGGCAAGCTGGGAATGGGATGGAT
This sequence comes from Acetobacter oryzifermentans, assembly GCF_001628715.1. Lineage (NCBI taxonomy): Bacteria > Pseudomonadati > Pseudomonadota > Alphaproteobacteria > Acetobacterales > Acetobacteraceae > Acetobacter > Acetobacter oryzifermentans. The sequence goes on from NZ_CP011120.1 coordinate 23,092, forward strand.
ACAGGTTGATAAAACCACCTTCTGGCAACCCGGCATCCAGCATCAGTTTTTCCATGGCGGCAGCACACTGCGGCACATTGGAAGCGTGCTTTAGGATAACCGTGTTACCAGCAGAAAGCTGAGGGGAGATAATGCGGGCAACCTGATAGAACGGGAAGTTCCACGGTTCAATCGCAACGATAATCCCCTGCGGTTCGTACACAAGTTTGGCACGGCCTTCCTGCGGGTCTGCTACGGGCAGATCCTGTGGCTCCAGCAGCTTTTCAGCATTCTTGGCATAGTATTCGAAAATAGCGGCGGACAATTCCGTTTCTGCCTGAGCTTCGGCAAAACGCTTGCCCATTTCAAGGGTCAGCAGCTTGGAATACTCATCCAGATTTTCGCGCAGCAGATCGGCTGCTTTTTGCAGAATGCGTGCACGATCAGCATGGGAGAAGTTTTTCCATTTCTGGAAAGCTGCATCACCCTTGGCAATTGCTGTTTCAATTTCCGCATCCGTGGTGGTGGGGAACGTCTTCACCTGCTCTTCGGTGAAGGGATTGATTGTTGCATAAGCCATCAGAATAACCCTTCTTTTGTTTCTGAGGTTAGGAGTTGCTCAGTTGCGGAAGTCCAGAACCACGCGGCCTTCCACCCGACCGTTCTTGAGCGCATCAAAAATTGCGTTGATGTTGTCAATCCGATCCGTTGTGGTGACAGATGTTACCTTCCCTTCTGCAAAGAAGGAAAGAGCTTCAATCATGTCCAGCCGTGTGCCTACTATGGAACCGCGAATGGTAATGGCATTCATGACCATGTCAAAGATAGAAATTGGGAAATCACCCGGTGGCAGGCCATTTAGCACCAATGTGCCCCCTGCTCGCACATACCCCATAGCCTGAGAAAACGCTTTGGTGGAAACAGCGGTAATCAATCCCCCGTGCACGCCACCAACCTTTTCCTGCATAAATGTTGCTGGGTCTGTGTTTCTGGCGTTAACAGTGTACATGGCACCAAGCTTTTTGGCGGTTGCCAGTTTTTCATCATCAATGTCTACCGCCACAACATTTAGTCCCATTGCTACGGCGTATTGCACGGCCATTTGGCCTAATCCCCCAACGCCAGAAATGGCTACCCAGTTCCCTGCTCGCGTATCTGTCATCTTCAGGCCTTTATAAACGGTCAGGCCAGCGCATAGTACGGGGGCAACTTTTACGGGGTCCACGCCTTTGGGCAGATGGGCAATATAATTCGGATCAGCCACCACGTATTCGGCAAAGCAACCGTTTACGGAATAGCCCGTTTCTTCCTGCTTCGGGCAAAGGGTTTCCCACCCTGCCAAACAGTGCTCGCAATGGCCGCAGGCAGAATAGAGCCAAGGCACGCCTACAACATCGCCTTCCTTCACCCAGTCTACTTCGCTGCCAACTTGTACCACAGTTCCCACGCCTTCATGACCGGGAATAAACGGCAGATGTGGTTTTTTTGGCCAGTCTCCGCTGGCAGCATGCAAATCTGTATGGCACACGCCGCAGGCTATCATCTTAACCAAAATCTGTGTGGGTTTAATGGTCGGGATGTCCAGCTCTTCAATGGTTAATGGTTTGCCAAATTCATGAACTACAGCGGCTTTCATTTTTCCGGACATGATATGCTTCCTTATATTTTACAAACAGACATGAGAAATAAAAAAGGGCGAGGGGGAAGCCTCGCCCGTGTCATGTTTAGGAGCCGCCAAGACTTTTGACAGCTTCAACCATTTTGGAAAGCACAGCCTGTGCATCTCCAAATACCATTGTGCAGTTCTTCTGGAAGAAAAGCGGGTTCTGTACGCCGGAATATCCAACGCCCGTGCCACGTTTAATGACAAATACCTGATGTGCTTTGTAAGCGTTCAAAATAGGCATGCCATAAATGGGGGAGGATTTATCTGTTAGGGCTTCCGGGTTCACCACATCGTTGGCACCAATAACCAGCGCAACATCCGTTGTGGCAAAACTATCATTTATGTCATTCATGTCATAAATCATGTCATATGGCACGCCGGCTTCAGCCAAAAGAACGTTCATATGCCCTGGCATACGGCCTGCTACAGGGTGGATGGCAAACTTAACATCCACACCATCAGCAACAAGAATTTTGACAAATTCGTAAAGTTTCTGTTGTGCCTGTGCAACAGCCAGTCCGTAACCGGGAATAATGATGACGCTGGAGGCATAACGCATGGTGGTGGCGGCATCTGAAGGATCAACAGATTGCATTTCACCCTGCGGCCCTTTGGCGCTGCTTGAGCTATCACCAAAGTTGCTGAACAATACGTTGGTGAGTGAACGGTTCATGGCTTTTGCCATCAACACGGTAAGCAGCGTGCCAGCAGACCCTACAACCATGCCAGCAATCATGAGGGCCGGGTTGTTCATCACATACCCTTCAAGCCCAACGGCCAGCCCTGTGAAGGCGTTGTAGAGTGAAATCACAACCGGCATATCGGCACCACCAATTGGCAGTGTCATGCACACGCCAAACAGCAGAGCCATCAGGAAGAATAGATCCCGCGGCAGCTCCCCCATTGGGGTGCTATACTGCATGACTGTGAGCGCACCTAATACCAAAGCAATAAGAAACACCCCAGCATTGAAAACACGCTGTCCAGTAAAGCGCACAGGCTTTTTCATCCGCCCGTCCAACTTGGCCCATGCTATAATGGAACCGGTAAGCGAAATGCACCCGATAAGCGCACCCAAAACGGTAATGCTGAGGTGCAAGGGAGATGTTGGATCATCGCTTAAAAGTTCTACAGCCGCCAAACAGGCAGCAGAACCACCGCCCATACCATTAAAAATGGCAACCATCTGCGGCATAGCTGTCATTTGTACGGTACGGCCACGCCAGCCAGCCCATGCGCAACCCAAAACCAGAGCCAGAACAGCCAATACCACATTTACCAGAAGATGCGGTTTTGCGGCTTCTGTTATGTTGAAGAGATTTAAAAAAGTTGCAGCAATAACAAAGATCATACCGTAACCGGCTGTAACAATACCAGATACAGCCGTAACGGGGGATGACATGGCTTTCAGCCCGTAAATAAACAGGCCGGCAGCAATAAGGCCACTTAGGCCCACAATGTATTCAATAAACATTTATTGCTGTTCCTTTTTGGGTGGAGCTGTTTTTTGGGTGGGCCGGAACATGGCAAGCATACGGTCTGTTACCACATAGCCGCCCATCACGTTGCCTGCGCCTAGAAAAACCCCAATAAAACCAATAATCTGTCCGGGAATGCTGGTGGCGTTAAACAGTGCATCCAACGCACCCACAACCACAATGCCGTGGATGAAGTTGGAGCCGGACATTAGGGGCGTATGCAGGATGGATGGCACACGGCTGATCACCACATAGCCGGTAAAGGCGGCCAGCATGAAAATGTATAAAGCGATAATAAAGGTCATGGATGTTGCGGTAATCATGATGCTTTCTCCACTGGCGGGCTTTCGATAAACTGTTTGATGGCATCATTAGTTATTGCACCATCATGCGTAAGAGTAGTGCCTTTAATGACATCATCCGTAAAATCAGGCTTCAGCACACCATCATGCACAACCTGTTCTAAAAGGTTGTAGATATTCTTAGCATAAAGCTCACTCGCCTGTGCTGCCAGGCAGGATGGCAGGTTTGTTGGCCCAACCAATGTAACGGGCCCAATTTTTGTAATTTCTCCTGCTTTTGTGCCTTCACAATTGCCGCCATTAGGGGCGCCCATATCCACTACAACAGATCCTTCCTTCATGGCGGCCAACTGGTCTGCGTCAATCAGGCGTGGGGCGTGTTTTCCGGGAACAGCCGCTGTGGTGATAATTAAATCTGCCTGTGCGATGTGTTGGCTGAGTGCGGCACGCACTTTTGTTTTTTCTTCGGGTGTCAGTTCACGTGCATACCCACCAGCTCCGCGGGCATCCACGCCGGTATCGACAAAGCGCGCACCAACAGATTCTGCTTCTTCTTTTGTTTCGGGGCGCACGTCGTAGCCTTCGCAAACTGCGCCAAGTCGATGTGCTGTTGCCAATGCCTGCAACCCGGCCACACCCAACCCCATAACCAACACGCGTGCCGCCCGGAGCGAGCCAACGGCTGTTGTCATCATGGGTAGGATTTTTTGCATATGCACGCAGCCCAGTAATGGAGCGTAATATCCGGCTAACGCGGCTTGGCTGGAAAGAGCATCCATAGCCTGTGCCCGGCTGATGCGTGGAATAAGCTCCATGGCAAATGTGGTGATCTTGCTATCGCGCAAAGCCTTTACCAGATCAGGCTGGGTTTTGGCGTAAATGAAAGACACCAGCAAACTGCCGGCTTTCATTTTTTTTATCGTCTCCACGCAGGGCGGCTGCACAGCCAGCACAATATCTGCGTCTTCCAGAAGTTTTTGCGGATCTGCTTCTGTGGCAACGCCAGCCTGTGTGTATGCTGCATCCGTATAGGTTGCTGCGGCTCCTCCACCTTGCTCCAGAACCAGTGAGGCTCCAAGTTTGGCAATGCGCTGGGCGACTGAGGGAATCATGGCAACCCGTCTTTCATCGGTTGCCGTTTCCTTCAGAATTGCAATTTTAAGTGTCACGGTCTGTTCCAAACTCTGTTGTAAAAGTTGGGCAAAGGTCAGAACAGGTTTTGCATCCTGCCTGAGGCACGAAAATTATGACACTACGGCGCGTAGGGGTGCTGCAATGATGTGTATCAAAAACGTGGTCATAGTGTTCAAATAATTTGTTGTATTTTTGTTTAATGCTGGCACATCCCGTGTTCCGTATGTCGTGCGCTTAAACGGTTAACCACGGCATCGGGTTTCTGTGTCGGGCGGGTATCAAGGTTTTTGGGGCAGAAAAAGCTGCGGGGCGTATAATCACTGGGGCAGATGCCCATGGCGGGCAATTCCATTTGGTTGCGTAATGGTCTAGGGTCTGCCGCCATCAGGCCATATATATGGCCGACATATATACAAGATCAAAAGCAGGTGGATTATGGGATATCGGGTTGCTGTTGTAGGCGCGACTGGAGCCGTGGGGCGTGAAATCCTCAAAACACTGGCTGAGCGGGAATTTCCGGTGGATGAAATTGTAGCGCTGGCCTCACCCCGTTCTACCGGGCGGGAAGTTTCGTTTGGAGATCGGGTTCTGAAAGTGCAGAACCTTGAAACATTTGATTTTACCGGTTGGGATGTTGGCCTGTTTTCTCCCGGTGGGTCTGTGTCTGCAAAATATGCACCCATTGCCGCCAAAGCCGGATGTGTGGTGATCGATAACACCTCTCACTTCCGTATGGATCCGGATGTGCCGTTGGTGGTGCCAGAAGTAAACCCCAACGCCCTTAAGCAGATCAAGCGCAACATTATTGCCAACCCCAACTGCTCTACCATTCAGATGGTGGTGGCACTGAAGCCCCTGCATGATCTGTTCACTCTCAAGCGGGTTGTGGTGTCCACCTATCAGGCTGTTTCTGGCGCAGGTAAGGATGGCATGGATGAGCTGTTCGCCCAGACGCGTGGCACCTTTGTGAATGATCCGCCCAAGATTGAACAGTTTCAGAAGCAGATCGCCTTCAACTGCATCCCGCAGATCGACCGTTTCATGGATGATGGTGCGACCAAGGAAGAATGGAAGATGCGAGTCGAGACCAAGAAAATTCTCGACCCGGATGTAGAAGTTATTGCCACCTGCGTGCGTGTGCCTGTGTTTATTGGCCATTCTGAAGCTGTTGTGGCTGAGTTTGAAGAGCCCGTTGATATCAAGCGCGCCTATGAAGCCCTGCGTGAAGCAGAAGGTGTTGTGGTGCTGGATAAGCGCGAAGATGGTGGCTACGTGACTCCGATTGACTCGGTGGGGGAAGACGCAACCTACGTTTCACGCCTTCGTGTCGATCCGACGGTTCCCAATGGCCTCGCGTTCTGGTGCGTGTCCGATAATCTGCGGAAAGGTGCGGCTTTGAACGCGGTGCAGATTGCCGAAACCATGATTGCTCTCGATCTCCTGCCCAGACACGGTTGAGTGAGAATCCCGCCCCTCTCGGCCTCGTGTTGGTCTGTTCAATTGACCGGCCAGAGGGGTGGGGCGTAGGACAAAAACGATGCAAACGCCGGATCCAGCCGGCGCTACGGGATAGAGACGGGGTACGAGGCAGACAATGCAGGATATCCGTAAGGCCCTCTATGTAGGGAGCCGAAGTGACGGCAGACTTATTCAGCGGCCCATGTCGCCGCATTTACAGGTCTACCGTTATCGCCTTTCCATGGTTCTTTCCATTATGAACCGTATTACGGGCGTTATCGCAACAGCAGGTGCAACACTGGGTGTGTTCTGGCTTGGGGCTGCGGCCAAAGGGCCAAAAGCCTTTGCCACAGCGCGTAAGGTTACGGGCAACCCGCTTGGGCAGCTTGTGTTAGTTGGCTGGCTGGCATCTGTTATTTACCACACTGTTGGCGGTATCCGCCATCTGATCTGGGATAGCGGTTACCGGTATGACAAAAAGGAAGTTAACAAGGATGGCCCGGTAGCCGTGGGTGTTACCGCTGGTGTCAGCACTGTTTTGGCAGCTGGCCTTTTGGCTGTTTCCATTTGTCGCAAACGCAGCCGCGCCAAAGCAGGAAAGGTATCCTGACATGAATGCTTCTGCTCCTCATATTGAAGTCATGCGCTCCCAGCTTGGGCGGGCACGCGGGCTTGGGGCCGGGCATTCCGGTGTGGGCCACTGGTGGGCCGAGCGTGTAACGGCGGCTTCCCTGCTTCCGCTTTCAACGTGGTTTGTGGTGCAAATGTTCCGCCTGGGCGGCGCAGATCATGCAGAAGTGGTGAAATGGGGCGGTAAGCCCGTAAATGCCACCATGCTGATCGCCCTGATCATCACCACCTTTTACCATGCCCAGCTTGGGCTTCAGGTGATTGTGGATGATTACGTGCATGGCAAGGCACATTTGCCAGCCCGCCTGCTTGTTAAAATTGGCACCTCCCTGTTGGGGTTGCTGGGCGTAATTGCCGTTATCAAGCTGTTTGTGCGCGGCAGTAACGCCAAATAAGCTGGGCCACCGCCTTATAGAATCAAGAGCCTGTGTCGCCAGCGCCCCAAAGCCTGAAGCGCTGTGACACGAACCTGAAAAGACTGACAGGCCGAACGCAATGGGAGCGCCGTCACGATGAACGCCAATACCTCTCCGTCACGGGGAGCTTACCGAATTGTTGATCACGCTTATGATGTTGTGGTTGTGGGAGCAGGTGGTTCGGGCCTGCGTGCAACGTTGGGAATGGGCGCAGCAGGGCTAAGCACTGCATGTGTTACCAAGGTTTTTCCAACACGTAGCCATACTGTGGCTGCTCAGGGGGGCATCGGGGCTTCTCTGGGGAATATGGCCGAAGATAACTGGCGCTGGCATATGTATGACACCGTAAAGGGGTCTGACTGGCTGGGCGATCAGGACGCAATTGAGTTTATGTGCCGTGAGGCCGTGCCTGCTGTGCGCGAGCTGGAGCACTTTGGTGTGCCGTTCTCCCGCACGGAAGATGGCAAGATTTATCAGCGCCCCTTCGGCGGGCATATGAGCGATTACGGCAAGGCCCCTGTGCCACGTGCTTGCGCTGCTGCCGACCGTACCGGCCACGCCATTTTGCATACGCTGTATCAGCAGTGCCTGAAGCACAATGTTGAATTTTTTGTCGAATATTTTGCCATCGACCTTATCATGGATGAGGAAGGTGAATGCCGTGGCGTAATGGCTTGGTGCCAGGATGATGGCACAATCCATCGCTTTAACGCCAAGATGGTTGTGCTGGCCACTGGCGGCTATGGTCGTGCGTACCAGTCCTGTACCTCTGCCCATACCTGTACGGGTGATGGTAACGGTATGGCCATGCGTGCGGGCATTCCAACGCAGGATATGGAATTTGTGCAGTTCCACCCCACTGGTATCTACCCGGCAGGCTGCCTGCTGACGGAAGGTTGCCGTGGTGAAGGTGGTTATCTAACCAATTCCGAAGGCGAACGCTTTATGGAGCGTTATGCGCCAACGGCCAAAGATCTGGCATCGCGTGATGTGGTTTCCCGCGCCATGACGATTGAGATCAAGGAAGGCCGTGGCTGTGGCCCGAAAAAAGATCACATTATGATGCACCTTGAGCATCTTGGCTCTGATCTTCTGCACCAGCGTCTGCCGGGTATTATTGAAACGGCACGTATTTTTGCGGGTGTGGATGTTACCAAGGAACCTGTGCCGGTTCTGCCAACCGTGCATTATAATATGGGTGGTATCCCCACCAATATTCATGGTGAAGTGGTGCGCCCGACCCCAGATAACCCGGATGCCGTTGTGCCGGGGCTGATGGCCGTGGGTGAAGCAGCCTGTGTTTCCGTGCATGGTGCAAACCGTCTGGGCACAAACTCTCTGCTCGATCTTATCGTATTTGGCCGTGCTGCCTCTCGTCGTGCTGCGGAAGTGGTAAAACCAACAGACTTTACCCGTCCGCTGCCTGCCGGTGCGGGTGAAGCTGCGCTGGATCGGCTGGATCGTCTGCGTTATGCCAAGGGTGGCACCAAGGTTTCTGCCCTGCGTGAGCGTTTACAGCGTGATATGCAAACACATGCTGCTGTGTTCCGTACGCAAGAAAGCCTACAGGAAGGCGTGGACAAGATTCGCGATATCTGGAACGGCGTGAGCGATATCTCTGTGGCAGATTCCTCTCTGATCTGGAACAGCGATCTGATGGAAGCGCTGGAGTTTGAAAACCTGCTGGCGAACGCTACTGTCACGCTGGAAAGTGGCCTTGCGCGGCATGAAAGCCGTGGGGCGCACGCGCGGGATGATTATCCTAACCGTGATGACAAGGAATGGCTCAAGCATTCCGTATCGTGGCTGGATGATAAAGGTGGCGTGAAGCTAACCTACCGTCCGGTGCATATGAAGACCCTGACCGATGATGTGCAGGTCTTCCCACCCAAAAAGCGCGTTTACTGAGTTATCGGAACGAACGGGCGATAAAGGGAGGCGAACATGGTTGAACTCAGACTGCCGCGCAACAGCACGATCGGGAAAGGTAAAACCTTTCCCGCACCAGCCGGTGCAAAAAACGTTAGAACATTCCGGATTTACCGTTGGACTCCGGATGATGATAAAAACCCGGTTATTGATAGCTATGAACTTGATCTGGATACCATCGGGCCAATGGTGCTGGATGCCATCATCCATATCAAGAACGAAGTAGATCCTACGCTGACATTCCGGCGTTCCTGCCGTGAAGGGATTTGTGGGTCCTGCGCCATGAATATTGATGGGGAAAACACGCTTGCGTGCCTTAAGCCCATCAAGGATATCAAGGGCGATGTGCGCATCTATCCGCTGCCGCATATGCCAATTGTAAAAGATCTGGTTTCCAATCTGGATGGTGCTTATGCGCAGTTGCGTTCCATCCAGCCTTGGATGCAGGCAGATAGCGCCCCTCCGCCGGATTCCGAACGGAAGCAGAGCATTGAGGAACGCGCCAAGCTGGATGGGATGTGGGAATGCATTCTGTGCTTCTGCTGCACAACCTCTTGCCCATCCTATTGGTGGAATGGTGACAAGTATTTAGGCCCAGCCGTTCTTCTGGCTGCTTATCGCTGGATTGCCGATAGCCGCGATGAACATACGGGCGACCGTTTGGACGGGTTGGAAGATACCTTCAAACTGTATGCGTGCCGCACCATCATGAACTGCACCCAGACATGCCCGAAGGGTCTGAACCCAGCCAAGGCCATTGGGCGCATTAAGGAACTGCAACTGGAACGGAAAGTCTGATTTTTCGTTTTTCCAGAAACATAGACGTAAAAAACCCGGTATGGCTTTGCCTTGCCGGGTTTTTTGTAACGTAAGCAGCGATATACCTTCTTCCGCGCCTTCTGCATTGACGGCAGCAAAGGAAGGTGGAACATGAAACCTGCTAGAAGACGATCTGTTTGGTAGTGAGGTTTTTTGTGTTTGACGGCCATCTTTCTTCATCATCTGGCCGCGCGCGGGCCTGGACTGACAGCCTGTTTGTAGATCACGCTATTTTCCGCTTGATGTGGACCAACTTCCACGCAGTTATTCCTGGCAAAGTATATCGGTGTAACCACCCCACTCCTGCGCGTTTGAAAAGGGCCATGGGGCGGTTGGGCTTGCGCACGCTGGTGAATTTACGTGGGCATAGAAAATGCGGGTCTGATGCTCTTTCCCGCAATGCTGCACGCGGTCTTGGTTTGCACCATGTAGATATGGCGTTTGAAAGCCGTGGCGCCCCCCATAAGGACAGAATTCTGCGGTTTGCAGATATGTACCAAAAGCTAGATTTTCCAATACTGATGCATTGTAAATCGGGCGCAGACCGCGCCGGCTTGGCATCTGGCTTGGTGGTGCTGTTTGAGGGCGGATCTGCCCAGCAGGCGCTTAAGGAACTTTCTTGGAAATACGGACACTTCCGTAGCTCTCGTACAGGTATTTTGGATGCTTTTTTTCTGCACTATCAGGCAGAAGGAGAAGGCCGCATGCCTTTTCTTGAGTGGGTGCGGAATGAATATGATGAGCACGCTTTAAAAGAAGAGTTTGTAGCAAATAAGCTATCTTCTTTTCTGACAGATCAGGTTTTGCGGCGCGAATAAGCGCTGCAAAAAAAAATTACGGCTTCCACAATCCTTTTTGATGATAAGGCCATGATATCACATGGTTCCTCATAAACCTGTGCCTGTTCTGGCCGTTGTTGCTGCACTGCTTTCATGGGCCTGTGCGTATCCTGTTGTGCGGCTAGCACTGCCTTTTTTTGCACCTGTTTCGTTAGCTGCCGCACGTTATATGGTGGCTGCGTGCCTTGTTGTATGCTGGTTGTGTGTAAAGCGCCCACAGTTGCCACGGCTAAAGGATCTTCCACGCTTTTTGGCATGTGGCGGCATTGGCATTGCGCTTTACAATATCCTTTTTAATACAGGGGAGCAGACAGTTTCTGCCGGTGCGGCCAGTCTATTATTGAATACAGCTCCTTTTTTAGCCGCTATTGCCGCCGTTCTGTTTTTAAATGAACGTCTGACACTATGGGGCTGGTTAGGTTCTCTTACCAGTTTTACTGGTGTGGTGATTATTGGCAGTGGGCAGCCCGGTGGCCTTGGTTTTGGTTCTGGCACTACGGTTATGCTGGCAGCAGCTTTATGCTCTGCAACCTACTATCTGCTCCAACGGCCTTTAGTAACGCGCTATGGAGCGTTAGTGACCACAGCCTATATTTTGCTGATTGGTGCTGGCCTGCTTTTGCCGTGGCTCCCTAGCGCCATAAGCACGCATAATGGTTGGCAGGCTTGGGCATTGGTTGGGGTGTTGGGCATATTTCCATCTATTTTGGGGTATGGCGCTTGGGCGCATGTGGTGGGGCAGGTGGGGGTCACCCGTTCTTCTGGGCTGTTGTATTTACTCTCTCCCACAACGCTTCTGCTGGCATTTGTATTGGTGAGAGAAGTGCCAAATGTGCGCACTCTTATTGGTGGGTGCATTGTGATGGCAGGCGTTGGGCTAATGCAGATGTATGGCCACCCGCGCCCGCAAGTGAAGGCATAAAAAAAACCACTTCAGACATTAAAATCTGAAGTGGTTTTGCAAGAATAAGTTTTAAAACAAAGTTATGTTCTAAAACTTTGCCTTAGATTGGCAGGGTTTTTTCCAGTGTGGTGCTGATAGCCGTTAGGCCGGGTAGGATCTTGCCTTCCAGCCATTCCAGAAAAGCCCCACCTGCGGTGGAAACATAAGACATCTTATGCAGCACACCCGCATGGCGGAGGGCGGAAACAGTATCCCCACCACCGGCTACGGTTTTCAGTTTGCCTTCCTGCGTGAGCTGGGCAGCAGCCTGAGCTACAGCATTGGTGCCTTCATCAAACGGTGGCAGCTCAAACACGCCCAAAGGCCCATTCCAGACCAGCGTTTTTAGGCCTGCAAGCTTGCTTTGCAGCAGCTTTACTGTTTCTGGGCCAACGTCCAGCGCCATCCAGCCATCAGGAATAGCCGTTGCGGGCACAACCTGTGTGGGGGCTCCTGCAATGAAATCTTCCGAAATTACGACATCTACGGGAAGAATGAGATCGCATTTTTTGGCTTGGGCCTGTTCCATAATCGTACGTGCTGTATCCAGCATGTCTTTCTCGATTAGGGATTTGCCAACCTGTAGGCCCTTGGCGGCCAGAAACGTGTTGGCCATAGCGCCGCCAATAGCCAGCATGTCCACCTTAGCCAGCATGTTTTCAAGTAGCTGAAGTTTGGTGGAAATTTTTGCGCCGCCCACAATAGCCCCTACGGGCCGCTCCGGATTTTCCAGCGCAGCATACAGGGCTTCCAGTTCCGCCTGCATCAACCGGCCACCATAAGATGGCAGATGGGCTGCAACACCAGCAGTAGAAGCATGTGCCCGATGGGCGGCGGAAAAGGCATCATTCACATACACATCGCCCAGACTGGCGAGGGCAGCGGACAAGCCTGCATCGTTCTTTTCTTCACCCGGCTGGAAGCGCGTGTTTTCCAGCAGCAGGATGTCTCCATCCTGCATGGAGCGCGCAGCAGCCTCTGCATCTGGGCCGATGCAATCATGCGCAAAGCTGACGGGCCGCCCCAAAGCTGTAGCCAGAGCCGTAGCTATGGGCTGGAGCGACATATCCGGCACCACCTTGCCTTTTGGCCGGTCAAAATGGCTGAGCAGGATAACTCGCCCGCCTTTTTCAGCCAGTTCACGAATGGTGGGCACAACACGTTCAATACGTGTTTCGTCCGTTACCTTCCCGTCTTTCATGGGGACGTTCAGGTCTACACGCAGCAGAATACGTTTGCCCTTGGGGTCAAGCGTATCCAGCGTGCTGAAGGGAAGTTCCGCCATTACAGGCTCCCGAACAGGGCGGCTGTATCAGACATGCGGTTGGAGAAGCCCCATTCATTATCGTACCAAGCGCAGACACGAACAAGCTTGCCGCCATCTACCAATGCTGTCTGAGTTGCATCGAATGTTGAAGATGCCAGCGCATGGTTGAAATCAGAGCTGACAAGCGGTGCATCAGAATAAGCCAGAGCGTTTTTCATCTTGCCGGAGTCTACAACGGCCTTGATGGCATTGTTGACATCTTCAACCGAAGTTGGCGCGTTTTTGGGCACAAAGTCCAGAGAAACGATGGAAACATTGGCGGTGGGAACACGAATGGCGGTGCCATCCAGCTTGCCTTTAAGCTGCGGCAGAACCAACCCAACAGCGCGGGCTGCACCAGTGGAAGTCGGGATCATATTCAGGCCAGCAGCGCGGGCGCGGCGCAGATCCTTGTGCAGGGTGTCCACTGTGCGCTGGTCACCTGTGTAGGAATGGATGGTAACCATATAGCCACGTTCAATCCCAAAGGCATCTTCCAGCACCTTGGCCACTGGGGCCAGACAGTTGGTGGTGCAGGATGCGTTGGAGATCACGGTCATGTCCGGTGTCAGCACATCCTGGTTCACGCCGTAAACAATGGTGGCATCTACATCCGTCGCGGGTGCGGAAACAATAACCTTGCGGGCGCCAGCCGTAAGCAGAGGCTGGGCTTTTTCCTTGGAGGTGAACAGGCCTGTGCATTCCATGGCCACATCAACGCCCTGGAAAGGCACTTTGGAGGGATCACGTTCCGCAGAAACGGTAATGGGGTCCCATGTGCGGCCGTTGGCGGTGACAATAATTTTGTTGCCATCCACCCGAATATCAGCAGGCAGGCGACCATGTACGCTGTCATAGCTTAGCAGATGGGCATTGGCTTCTACGCTGCCCAGATCATTGATAGCTACCGGCACAACATCGGTGCGTCCGCTCTCAATAATGCCGCGCAGCACAAGGCGGCCGATGCGTCCGAAGCCATTGATAGCGATTTTGACTGCCATGGTTTTCTTTCTCCGTTCTGTCGTTCTGTGATCTTGTGCGATCTTCTTATTGTTACAACGGCTCCCGCTCTTGCCGACGGGAGGTAGGTGATGACGCCTGAAGGAACCTTTCTTCTATGGCGCCGGATGCGCGCAAGTGTTTTAAAACCCGCGCACAAATCGCTCCGGCAGTAATGCCAAAACGTTCATACACCGCGTTGGCAGGTGCGGATACGCCAAAATCATCCATACCAACGAAAAATCCTTGGCTACCCAGCCAGCGTTCCCATCCGAACCCCGATGCAGCTTCAATCCCCACACGCAGCACATCCGTGCCCAGAATGGTTGTTTTGTAAGCTTCGGGTTGATTGGAAAAGACTTCCCAACAGGGAATGGAAACCACAGCAGCCTGTACGCCGTGTTGCCGCAAAAGCTGTTCTGTTTCCAGTGCAATACTTACCTCTGGGCCGGAGGCTATAAGGGTAACGTGCCGCGAGCTACTGCCATGCAAAATATATCCCCCACGGGCAGCAGACCCCTGCATGGGCACTGCATAGGAATGTTCGGGCGGGGTAGGGCAGAGCATGATAACAGCAGGGCCAGATTGCCAACGGATGGCCGCCTTCCAGCAAGCAAATGCTTCCTGTGCGTTTGCTGGCCGAAAAACGGCCAAATGAGGCATGGCGCGTAGGCTGGCAAGTTGTTCTACTGGTTGCCAGCTTGCCCCATCATGGCTGAGAGCCAGCCCATCATCTGTTAAAAGGTAGATAATTTTCTGGCGCATCAGTGCGGCCATGCGGAGTGCCGCCCGCATACGGTCCACCGTAATCATGCTGGCAATGCCACAGGGCAAAATACCACCATGCAAGGACATGCCATTTAACATTCCGGCCATGCCATGTTCCTGAATATTACATGGCCAGTCTGGTTGGATGTGCGCTGCGGCAGATGTGCGCGGCAACGCAGAGGTAGCTGTTAAGACTGTCAGTTCTGGTAAAAGAGCGGAAAGCGTATGCAGGCTGGTAATGGCCGCCTGCTGGGTGGAGGCCTGATGTGTGAGTTGCATGGCACGGCGGCAAAGCCGGTTCCAGTCCTCCATCAACAGGCAGGGGAATGTATTGGTCGTTTCACGCTCAAAGGCGGTGCGTTGGCGGTGTCTGGCCAGCCGTTTTAGCCAAGAACGGTATGTTGTGGCGCCGCGTCTGGCAGTTGGGCTCCAAGGGCCGGTCAGTTCTTCTTCTGGAGATAGGCTGGGTTGGGGGTGAAAGGTTTGTGGGCTTTCAGGCGGCATGCAAGCAATAAGCGTTGGTTTTTTAGCGCGCATGGTGGCAGCTAAAGCACCGTTGATGGCGCTTAATTGTGATGCGTCCACTTTGCGGATGCTCCACCCAGATGCGCTGAAACGTGCCAAAGAGTTTGAAAACTCGGTTCTATCTGCTCCCGGTGTGGGGCTAACCAGAACGGCAAGTTGGGTCAGCCCAAAACGTCCGGCAAGCTGCGCGGCTTCCATGGCAACACCTGTTGCCAAATCTCCATCACGCGCAAGCACCCATGTGCGGTGGTTTACCAATGAGCGTCCATAGCGCTTTGCCAGCAGGTGTTCTGCAAGTGCCATACCAGCTGCGGCTGCAATGCCTTGCCCAGCAGGGCCGGGGGCGGTTTCTACGCCCGGGTGGACGCCGTATTCCAAAGGGGACTCGGAAAACGTATAAGTGCCGCTAAGGTGCAACATGGCCTGCAATAAAGGATGCAAGGTAGCGGAAGGCACAACAAACCTGTCTCGGTCGGGCCAATCGGGGTGTGTTGGATCAAAACGCAGCATGCGGCACCACAGTGCCGTAACAGGCAGGCAAAGTGTTTGCAGCAACGCCAGATGCGCAGAATTTCTGGTTTTACCAAGCAGTACACGGGCTGCTGCACATAGGCGCAGCACAACGGTATCCTGCGCAGGTAGGGTTGCTACAGGGGAAGTAAATGGATGCTCTATGAGTGTGGCCTGTGCCATTGGAAAGAGAGTGTGGAACGAATTTTTGCTGCTGAAAAGGGTATGAAAAGGCCCAAAGGGCTTGCACCCGGTGCAGGACAGCGCGAAAGAAATAAAAATGGCCCCGTAAAGCCATGTTGAATTGCCATTATACGTTCTGGTGGAGAACTGTCCTGTTATGCTGCCCGTTTCCCGAGTTACAGAAAAAGGGTCTTTTCTCCGTGTCGTTGTTGCGGGGTGCGTGCTGGTTGGCATGACAGGCTGCAAGCTGGTTGATCAAAAAACCTTCAACCCAAACGCAGGCGTGGCACCCAAGCCATATATTCCGCCACCGCCACCGGGGCCGCCACCTGTGCCGCCATTGATTGAACTGGCTGCCGGCACCCCTGCATCGCAATGGGAAGCTCCAGTTGATCAGATTACGCGCCTTGCCCTTAGCCGCAAACCTGATGTTCTGTTTGTTGTCAGATGTCTTGTGCCGCCACAGGCCAATGCAGATGCGGAACAATCTTCCTTGATGAACTTGGTGCAGGGTGATGGCCGTGCTGTGTTGCAGGAAATGATTAATGCTGGAGCATCAGAGGCGCAGGTGGAAATGTCCGCTATGCCGGATTCTTCCGTGACGAAACCGGTTGTGCGGGTGTATGTGCGGTAAAGCAGCACTATATACACAAACGTGTGAACACACAGGCCAGACGGCCGATGGGTACGCGCCATGCCCCGACCGTTTCTGACGAGAAGCGAGGAGAAAGTTAGCGTGGGAGCGATAAAAAACGCCCGCCATCCTTTTTATGATCACTGCCATGAGGCGCTAGATCAGATCAAACATCAGGGGCGTTACAGAACCTTTACGCCATTAGCGCGTCAGGCAGAGCGGTTTCCTCTGTATGAAGAGGCTGTGCGCGATCTGCCGCAAGGGCGTGAAGTTATTGTATGGTCAACTAATGACTATCTGGGCATGGGCGTTGTGCCGGAGGTGCAGGACGCTGCTATCGCCGCTATTCGGGAGCATGGAGTTGGCGCAGGCGGTACGCGTAATATTGCCGGCACAAGCCCGCTGCATACACAGCTAGAAGCAGAACTTGCTTCCCTGCATGGTAAAGAAGCTGGGCTGCTGTTTATTTCTGGCTATGTTTCCAACCAGGCCAGCCTGCAAACCATTCTGACATCCATGCCAGGTTGGATCTGTTTTTCAGACCGACTGAACCATGCGTCCATGATTGCGGGCATTAAAGGTGCGCGCGGATCTCAGACAGTCATTTATGAACATAATGACCTGAAAGATCTGGAAGAAAAACTGGCTGCTGCGCCAAAAGATGCCCCCAAGCTGATTGCGTTTGAGAGCGTTTATTCCATGGACGGTGATATTTCCGATATTGCCGGAACCTGCGCGCTTGCCCGTAAATATAATGCACTGACTTATCTGGACGAAGTGCATGCTGTCGGCCTGTACGGTCAGGAAGGTGGCGGCGTTTCCCAGCGCGATGGTGTGGCCGATCAGGTTGACATTATCGAAGGCACACTGGCCAAGGGCTTTGGTGTGCATGGCGGTTACATTACGGCTTCTGCTGAAATTGTAGATTTCCTGCGCTCTACAGCTTCTGGCTTTATTTTCACTACAGCTTTGCCGCCACCGGTTGTGGCGGGGGCGCTTGCCAGCGTGCGCAAGGTGCGCGCGGAAAACTGGCGGCGCGAGTCTATTTTTGAACGTGTGAACACATTCCGCCATCGGCTGCGGGCTGCGGGTGTGCCATTCACCATGACACCCAGCCACATTGTGCCCATTCCTATTGGAGATGCAGAGCGTTGCAAACGCATCTGCCGCCGCTTGCTGACGGAATATGGGCATTACGCAACACCCATCAATTATCCAACTGTGCCGCAGGGTACGGAGCGCCTACGCCTAACCCCGGGGCCGTTCCATACGGATGAGATGATGGATGATCTGATTAACGCGCTGAGTGTGCTCCTGCGTGAAGAAGGCATTATGCCCGCACGCCAGGCAGCTTGTTCCGCCGCGTAAGAAAAATCATTATGGCGGGTGAGGTTGAAGCCCGCACCCGCCATAACAGGTTTAGTGGCTGCTTTTCAGCTTATCCACGGCAGTTTTAAGTTCAGACAGAGAAACTGCACCGGGAATAATTGCCTGATCCCCAATAATGAAGGTGGGCGTTCCTTCCAGATTGATGGAGCGGGCCAGAGCAACATTTTTTGCCAGCGCTGTGGTAACGGCTGAGCTTTTCATATCCTTCACCAGCTTGTCTGTATCCAGTCCTGCCTGATGTGCTGCATTCCGGATTCGATCCATGCCGGGGGCAGAAGAATCCGCCATCAGGATTTTTTGGAATGGAATGTACTTGCCCTGTAGGCCAGCAGCCATAATGGCCTGCGCATCCAGTGTGCTATTAGCCCCCAGAACAGGGATAACCTTTTCCACCAGCCTTAAGTCTGGTTCTGCGGCAACAAGCGCATCCAGATCATCCAGAACCTTGCGGCAGTAAGGGCAGCGTGGATCGTAAAACTCCACCACATTCAGGGAGCCCTGTGGGTTCCCTAGCACCACATCAGTAGAACTTCCGCCAAAAAGCGGCTTGTTATGGCGTACTAAGTCTAGCGCAGAGGCATTTTTCTGCGCTGCAGCTTGGTTTTGCAGGGAGGCAATCGCATCCGACAGAATAGTGGGGTCGGTTTTCAGGGCGTTGCGCATGATGTTTACAATTTCGGCACGCTGGGCTGGTGTAAAGCTGCTGTCTGCTGCACGTACAGGCGCGGAGTCCGCACAAAACAGAGCGGTGGCCAATGCGCCAGCGCTTACTGTAAGGCGGAAGAAAGATTTCAGATTCTGCATGGTGTCCTTGTCCATAAACTGGAATGGTATGGCACGTGCGGTCATTACGGCAAGGTTGGGCTGTTGCTGCCCGCCGTAAAGCAGGTTAATCCAGAGGAATACCATCCAGACGACTGCCCGCCGGACGGGCCCAGTAGTGGAGAAAGCAAGGCGTGGCCGCCCGTTCTATTATCCCCCGTTTTACGCGGTTTAAAACCGTGCTTTCTGGTTCTCGCAAGCGTGCGGGGGCTTTGGCTCTTGCTCTTACCTCTGTTCTGCCAGCCTGTAGTTCTGGCAGTCATATTGCGCAACCTGTGGAAACAGGATTTGTGGGAGAGGTTGTGGCGGATGAACCGCAGGCCGTTCTGGTTGGGCGTGATGTTCTGGCTAAAGGGGGCAACGCAGCAGATGCTGCGGCTGCTCTTGGGTTGGCCCTTTCTGTTACGCTGCCTTCCCGAGCCTCTTTGGGTGGTGGTGGTGCATGTCTGGCATGGAAGCCGGGTGAAAGCGCTGGGCAGGCCTTTGTATTTCTGCCCAGAGCCGGGCTGAATGACGCCGGGGCGGATCGTCCCGCCTCTGCTCCCATGCTGGCGCGTGGCCTGTATTTAATGCAGCTGCGTTACGGCAGTGTGGATTTTGCTGATCTGTTGTTGCCTGCGCGTAATCTGGCCTCTCGTGGTGTGCCGGTGGGCGGGTTGTTGGCGTCTGACCTTGCTGCTGTACAGGCACCTTTGCTGGCAGATGAAAAAACCCGTGCCATTTTTGGCAATGCCAACGGCAACGTATTGGTAGCAGATGACGTGATGGTGCAGACACGTCTGGCGGGTGCACTGGAGCGGATGCGTATTGCTGGTGTGGGCGATCTTTACGCCGGCGCACTGGGCCAGACATTTGCAGAGGCTGCGCGTGTTGCCGGTGCAGGGCTGACAACGTTGGATTTGCGCGCAGCTATTCCTGTGGCAGCACAGCCGCTTACAGCGCGTGTTGATGGCATTGATATCAGCTTCTTGCCGCCACCTGCAGATGGTGGGTTTGGTATGGCTGCGGCGTATCTTTCCAATGTGGGGCAAAATGGCGGCCGCGTAAGGGCGGAAACGGCTGTATCTGGTTGGCGTGCGCGGCAGGGTGCAAAAGGAGCTGCTACCAGTATTGCAGATGCACAGGCTCTTCTGAATTCTGGCCACATTCCTGCTGGTTCGGTTCTACCTGCCTTGCCTGCTTCCACATCTTTTGTGGTGACGGATAGGCAGGGTGAATCTGTAAGTTGTGCATTCACCATGAACAATCTGTTTGGTACCGGGCGTATTGCTGGGTCTACAGGCATTATGCTGGGGGCTTCCCCCGTGCGGAAACCTTTGCCGCTTCTGCCTGTTGCTATTGCGCACCGGGGTAACCAGTTTCAGGCTGCGGCCACGGCATCTGGGCAGAATGTGGCGGCAGATACGGCAGCCGTAGCCTTGCAGGCAGCAATAGCGGGAAGTCGCCCACAGGTGACCAATGGTGTGGGGCGTGCCAATTTTGTGTCCTGCCCAGCCGGTTTGCCGGGGGATGGCAGTAAATGCTTTGGTTGGACTGACCCCAGGGGGTTTGGGCTAGCTCTTTCTTCCGATCATGGGAAAAAGAGCTGATAATTTTCAGAATCTTAAAAGATGGCAGATGAATTTTATGCTGCCATCTTGAAAAGTTGCCAATTTGTTCTTAATGGAACAGGTAGAGATCGCAACATTAGCAAAAAGTTTCCATAAAGCGGTTACCCAGTACATTCGTTGCTGCCGTAGGGGCTTTATGGCAGGAATTGAACGCATAATCTTTCGTGCATGGTGCGTTATGCACATTCAAGGGCCTTACGTACATCTGACAGTCCGGCCCACAGGAAGGGAATGGTAAAAATGGATAAGGCAAAGGCTCTGGAAGGCGCGCTGGGACAGATTGAACGTGCTTTTGGCAAAGGTTCTGTCATGCGCTTGGGGCAGCGGCCCAAGGTAGAGGCAGATGTTATTCCTACTGGTTCCCTTGGGCTGGATATTGCGCTGGGCATTGGTGGGTTGCCCCGTGGCCGTGTGGTGGAAATTTACGGGCCAGAAAGCTCTGGTAAAACCACGCTTGCGCTGCATGCTATTGCAGAAGCACAAAAGCGTGGTGGCACTTGTGCTTTTATTGATGCCGAGCATGCGTTGGACCCCGGTTATGCCAAAAAGCTGGGCGTGGATGTAGATAACCTGCTGATCAGCCAGCCAGATGCGGGTGAACAGGCGTTGGAAATTGCAGATACACTCGTGCGATCCGGCGCTATTGACGTTTTGGTGGTAGATAGTGTTGCAGCACTGGTGCCGCGCGCAGAACTGGAAGGAGACATGGGCGATAGCCATGTTGGCCTTCATGCGCGTTTGATGAGCCAGGCTTTGCGTAAGCTTACGGGTACGGTGGCACGCTCCAATACTCTGATGATTTTCCTGAACCAGATCCGCCTGAAAATTGGTGTGATGTTTGGTAATCCGGAAACAACCACGGGTGGTAATGCTCTGAAGTTCTATTCTTCCGTGCGTATGGATATTCGCCGCATCGGGTCCATCAAGGACAAGGATGAGGTGACAGGTAATCAGACGCGCGTAAAGGTTGTTAAAAACAAGATGGCGCCACCTTTCCGTCAGGTAGAATTTGATATCATGTACGGCGAAGGCATCAGTAAGGTTGGTGAGCTGATTGATCTTGGCGTAAAAGCCGGAGTTGTTGAAAAATCTGGCTCATGGTTTTCATACGATAGCCAGCGCATTGGGCAGGGGCGTGAAAATGCCAAGCAGTTCTTGCGTGATCACCCAGAAATGGCTGCGGATATCGAACGCCGCGTGCGTGAACACGCAGGCGTTGTTGCTGAGGCTATGATGGTGGCACCAGAACACCATGAAGGTGACTAAAGTTTTCTAGCTTATAGCGCGATAGAGCAGGCGGGCTTGCGCATCATAAGATGCCAGCACCGCCTGTTCTGCTTTATTGGTAGGCGCATTCGTAAAGCCCGCTTTCTGCCAAAAGCCAATGGCGTGGCAGGTAGATGTAAGTAAAAGAGTATGCAGGTTTTGCCTGCGCGCAGCCTGTTCGGCCAATAGCAAAGCCTGTTGCGCAAACCCTTGTCCCCTTACTGTTGGGGATAAGGCAAGATCATGAATATACCAACTGTCTGCCTTACGAGGCAGGGTATGCAGCAAGGTGTTTAATGGCGGGGAAACAAGGCCTTGCCATGGGTGGCTTATCAGATAGCCAAGCACTTCTTTACCCCGCAAAAGAGAAAAGCAGCCATCAGGTGCAAGTTTTAGGCGTTCTTCAAAAACAACCAGATCTTCCATGTAATCGGGATGGACGCGGGCAGTTAATGTCATAACACCGGCAAGATCATCTGGTGTCATGGAACGCCAAGTGGTATCTGCGCTGGGAGTCATATAGAATTTCCGTTTTTTTCTTATACAGTTATTCAGCTCAAAGGCTGATAACTGGAAAAGTGGGTAGGCATGACGGCACGAGTAAGACTGACATTGCGGCTAGATGCAGATGGTAAGCCTGCGTTGGGGCATGGTAAGATACATCTTCTGGAAAAGTTGGAAGAAACAGGCTCCATTTCAGCGGCGGGGCGCGCCATGGGTATGTCTTACCGCCGTACATGGCTGTTGGTAGATAATCTGAACCAGCTTTTTAAGGAACCTCTGGTTATCACGCGGCCCGGCGGTGGCGGTGGGGCTTTTCTTACACTTACAGGTAAAACTGTTGTCACGCTGTATCGGCAGATTGCAGATAAGGCAGCACAGGCTGCTCGTTCTGATATAGCGGAACTGGAAAATTTATTGTCTGCGTGCCCACAAAAAACCTCACCAGAATGAGATGGGTCTATTCAGAACAATGAAACAACCATCCCATAAAATTTAGCAAAAGAGCGGGAGACAGACGTGTCAGCAAATGTGCAGCGACGTGATGTAATCAAGGCAGGGGCAGGTGCTACCCTGGCTTCGCTGGTAGGAGGTGCCATTGGGCGGGCACATGCCGAAGGGCTAGCAAATGCTACTGGTGCATTTGATGATAACACAGTTGCGCAGATTGCTCGCAGGCTGGCAAATGGACCTTACAAGGGGCCAGATCAAACGTTACCAAAGGCACTTTCAAACCTGAATTTTGATCAATTCCGGAGCATTGCCTACCGTCCAGATCGCGCTTTGTGGGCTGGCGATAATTTGGGTTTTGATGTGGAATTTTATCCGCGTGGTTTTTTATACAAGCCGCGGATCGAAATTTACGAAGTGCAGAATGGGCAGGCAGCAGCCGTTCCTTATTCTCCAGATTTGTTTACATATGCAGATCCTTCTTTGCGGGTAGAAGATAATCTGGGTTTTGCAGGTTTGCGGCTACGTGCCCCCATTAACACCCCGGGTGTAATGGAAGAGTTCTGTGTTTTTCTTGGGGCATCGTATTTTCGTGCAGTAGGTAAAGACCAGATTTATGGGCTTTCTGCACGTGGCTTTGCTGATGGCACGGGTGATCCTAAAGGCGAGGAATTTGCTCTTTTTCGCGCCTTCTGGTTGGAAAAACCTCAGCCGGGCGTACAGTCTGTTGTTATACATGCGTTGTTAGATAGCCCATCTCTTACAGGGGCGTTTCGTTTTACCATCCGCCCCGGTGACAGCACGGTGTTTGATGTGCAGTCCACATTATTCCCACGCACCAAGATAGAACAATCTGGCATCGCGCCCCTTACGGGCATGTTTTATTTTGATGGCAACGATCGCAACCACATTGATGACTGGCGCCCCGCTGCGCATGATAGCGAAGCTCTGCAAATGTGGACAGGAGCAGATCAACAGCTTTATCGCCCATTGCGTAACCCGCTTGATCTCCAGTTTTCAACATTTTCTGATACCTCTCCGCGCGGTTTCGGGCTGATGCAGCGCAGACGTTCTTTTCATGATTATGAAGATTTGGCCTTGCATTATGAAAAGCGTCCCTCCCTGTGGATTGAGCCTATTGGAGACTGGGGTTCCGGCTGGGTAGATTTGGTGGAAATTCCTACACCCAATGAAGTAAACGATAATATTGTTGCCTTCTGGCGGCCCAAGGAACCTTTGCTGGCTGGCAAGGAATACAGCTTCACCTATCGTATGTACTGGGGATGGGATGCACCTTTCCCCACTCCGTTGGCGCGTATTGGTGCCACACGTGTAGGCGCTGTGGTGGATGATAAGACCGCTCGTTTCTTCGCCATAGATTTTGTGGGCGCACCTTTTGAGCATCTGCCAAAAGACACGCACTTCCACGTTTCTCCGCAAGCATCTGCGGGCACAATTCGTAATGTTGTTGTAGAGCCAAATCCGGAAATTAACGGTTGGCGCACAACATTTGAGTTTGTGCCAGGTGATGCCAAGGTGGCGGATTTAAGTTGTGCCCTAGAAACTGATACGGGCCCAGTGTCTGAACAGTGGCTATACCGATGGACGCCGTAAGCATGCCGGATTCTACACAAATGTTTCGTGCTCTCCCTTCAGAATCTCCGTTGGATATGCCGGTGCAGGATTTTCATGCTGCACCCAATATGGCAGGGCGTGGCCGCACGCCTCTTACCTCTCCGCGGAATATCGTGCTGCGTCGGTTGGCTGTTATTGGATCAGCATTGTTGCTGACGGCCTACGGGGCATGGCGCACGCATAAAGTGATGGATGAAGCAGGTGTTTCCACCTTGGGTGTGATCATGCTGCTGTTGTTTATTGCTCTATTTATGTGGATTGCACTGGCATTTACATCTTCTGTTGCCGGGTTCTGTTCTCTGGTTGCGCATGGTGGCCTTGGGCTAGGTATCAGCAAATCTGGCCCGCTGCCGCAGCTTACACGGCGGAATGCTGTTCTGCTACCTACGTATAATGAGCCTCCTCGCCGTGTTATGGCGGGATTGAAAGCTATTTACGATAGTTTGCAGGAAACGGGGGAATTAGGTGCCTTCGATTTCTTTATTCTCTCAGACACCACAAACCCGGATGTATGGGTAGAGGAAGAGGCAGCCTTCCTGGCGCTGCGTGAAGAAACTGGCGGATATGATCATATCTTTTACCGTCGTCGCCATAATAATGTAGAGCGTAAGGCTGGTAATCTGGGGGAATGGGTGCGCCGCTTTGGCGGAGCATATGACCACATGGTTACGTTGGATGCAGACTCCGTTATGTCTGGCGCCACGTTGGTGCGTATGGCCGCAGCCATGGAGCGTAACCCTGGTGTGGGCCTTATACAGACACTTCCGGTTATTACTGGTGGCACAACGCTTTTTGCACGTTTACAACAGTTTGCGGGCCGTGTGTACGGGCCTGTTATTGCGTACGGTATTGCATGGTGGCATGGCTCGGAGGGGAATTACTGGGGCCATAATGCCATTATTCGCACTCGCGCTTTTGCCGAGCAGGCAGGCATGCCGCATGTGCCGGGCAAGCCACCTTTTGGTGGACATATTCTGAGCCATGACTTTGTAGAAGCTGCCTTAATGCGCCGCGGGGGCTGGGCCATTCATATGGTGCCAGCTCTTGATGGCTCTTACGAGGAAAGTCCTCCTTCCCTTACCGATGTTGCCATTCGCGATAGGCGTTGGTGCCAAGGTAATTTGCAGCACGTCAAGGTTCTGCCAACAAAGGGGCTGCATTGGGTCAGCCGGATGCACATGGTTGTTGGCATCGGGGCTTATGTAACATCGCCTTTGTGGCTTGTGTTTTTGTTGACTGGTATTTTAATTTCTCTTCAGGCTCATTTTGAGCGGCCAGAATATTTTGGAGAAACAAAGCTTCTTTATCCACACTGGCCGCATGTTGATCCTGTGCAGGCGAAGTATGTGTTTATCGGCACCATGATTGTGCTGCTAGCACCAAAACTTCTTGCGTATATCGCGTTGTTGCTGGATAGGGAAAACTGCAAAGGGTGTGGTGGTGCCATACGTGCGGCAGGTTCCATATTAGTGGAAACGCTGATTGGCGGTTTGATTGCACCAATAGCCATGCTGATTCAAACACTCGGTGTATTCTCCATTCTTACAGGCCACGATTCCGGCTGGAATGCACAGCGGCGAGATGATGGCGGTGTGCCATTTATGGATATTGTCCGTCAGTATGGGCGTTTTACCATTTTTGGTGTGCTATTAGGGGCCGGAGCATGGGTTGTGTCTCCCTCTCTTTTCTTCTGGATGACACCGGTTTTGCTGGGGCTGGTTTTTTCCATCCCTCTGGTGGCGTTTACCAGCAGTCGTAATGTTGGCTTGGATTTTCGCAAAGCTGGCCTTCTTTTAGTGCCAGAAGAAACCAATATGCCGGATGTTCTTAAAAAGGTAGAGCAAGACCGCGAAAGTGATGAAACCCCAGATCTTCCAGAAGATGCTTTGCGGGCTTTGCGGGCAGATGTGGGGCTGGCGCAGGCGCATATGGCTATGCTGCCGCCAGAGCGTAAAGCGGGAGATCCCATCAATGCGGATCAGCTCGTGGGTTTGGTAAAACTTTCAGAATCTCACACAGTTTCTGAGGTTGAACATAAACTTACGGTAAAAGAAAAAGCTGCAGTGCTGGGCACACGCAAAGGCGTGGAAAGCGTTCTGCAACTTTCAGAGTAAATCTTGCGTATAAGGCGGGAAGAAACATAAAAAGTCTTCCCGTCTTTTTTAATAAATACGCTGGCCGCTTACCCATACTTCCTGCACATGCAGGTTGGAATCCATTACAACAAAATCAGCACGTTTTCCGGCCTCTAATATGCCGCGGTCATGCAGCCCTAGATAGTTTGCTGGGTTGCGCGTTAAAAGTGCTACTGCTTCGTGCAATGATGTTCCGGTATTTACGGCATTGCGTAGGGCAACATCTAATGTCAGCACGCTTCCTGCAAGGCTACCATTTGGCAAGCGTGCTGTTCCATTTTCTACAATTACGTCTTGCCCACCAAGTTGGCTTGGCCCATCTGGCAAACCAGCAGCACGCATGGCATCGGTTACAAAAACAAGCCGATTTGGCATAATGCGTTGAGCTAGTTGAAATGTTGCTGGATGGATATGGTGTGTATCAAAAATCATTTCGGCATAGGCGTCACTGCACATTAAGGCGGTAACTGGGCCGGGGCGTCTGCTTTCAATGGGGGGCATAGCGTTAAAGAGATGGGTGCCGCCAACCACACCACCAGATTTGCAAATATGACAAATAGCCTGATGAGCTTGTTCATAACTGGCAACTGTATGACCCAGGCTGACACGCACGCCAGCTTTGGCAAAACTTTTCATGGCAGTTTGTGCATGAGGAAGCTCCGGTGCTAGTGTCACAACACGCACACAGTTTATAGCAAGAACCTCTAAAACCTTGTCTGATGTTGGGGCGATATTAAAAGGAGGCTGAGCTCCGAGTTTATGGGGGCTCACAAAAGGTCCTTCCAGATGCGCGCCATGTATCATCGGGCCATCTGGAATTTGTTGCCCAGTCACTTCAGCAATAGCATGTAATGTGTTGATAACATCCGGCCAAGGGCTGGTGATGGTTGTTGGCAATAATGTTGTCGTGCCATGCCGAGCATGAAACCGGCTAAGGGTGTGAATGGCTTTTACACCATCCATTGTATCTGCGCCGTCGCCCCCGTGGATGTGTCCGTCGATAAAGCCAGGAAGAATATAGCGGTCTGTTTCATGTTGAGTAGGTGTAATATCCTGAATTTTGGTTTCAAAATGTATACTTCCGCTTACAATTGTATTTGGAAGCACAAGATTTCCGGAAAGTTCGGTCATATCAGCCAACCATTAGGTGTTTGTGTTGTGGGGTGTTTTTGAAAAACGTAAAATAAATAATGAAATTACAAAATAGCATATGCAGGATAATGCTGAAAATGCTGCCTGAAACCCTATAATGGATTTTAGCCATACAAAGCATTGCGGTAAAATACCACCTCCACAATATGCCATAACCAACAACGCAGAGACAAAAGAGGTTTTGTTGTGGGTGGAGTTTAAAACGGTTGGGAAAAGAGATGGAAATATCATGGAATTTGAGAAGCCCAGCAGCGCTACGCATGCAACAGATATGTATCCATGAGTCATATATGCCAGAAGGCTTAAGGCAAAACCTGTAAGGCAGGAAAGCAGAAGTGCACGCTCTTCAGAGATGTGACGTGGTACACATATTAACCCAACCAGATACCCACAAAGCATACAAACAAGGGTGGCTGATGTAAAAAGACTGGATATTCTGAATGGAATATGAAATCCAGATGCATAGGTTCCAATAGCATCTCCAGCCAACACCTCCACACCAACGTAAAGAAACATGGCCAAAACACCAAAGCATAAGGTTGGGTTTGAATTTGTAGGAACGCTTGTTTCTATGTTTTTTAGGTGAGATATTTTTATATCAGGTAGAGTTGAACATTTTATATACAAAGTTGTCAGAGCTAAAAGCGTAGCCATTCCTATATAAGGCCAGTAAATTGTAGAAATGAATTGTTGTTGTAAGATCGAATTGTTTTGTGCATTGTAAGTAAGTGGAAAATCTCCAATATGCGGCATGGCAAACGCTGCCAAAGCAATAGGAGCTAAAATGCCGCCAACTTTGTTGCAAATACCCATAATTGCAATACGTTGTGCAGCGCGATCAGTTGGGCCTAAAAAGCTTATATAAGGGTTTATAGCAACCTGCAGAAGCGCCAACCCGCTACCCAGAATTAAAAATCCGCATAATGCACCAAGGTAAGATGATGCTTTCATAAATTGGCCTGTAACAATCATGCCTGCTGTCATAATGCTTAAGGCATATATCAGGCTTTGTCGTAGACCTTGTTTTGTTACAATTTTACTGGCCGGAATGGCGAATAAAAAATATGAAATATAAAAAACAAAAGGGATCAAAAATGCGCTTATATCATCAAGGGAAAATGCAATTTTTACAAAAGATATAAGAGGCCCATTCAGCCAGGTTACAAAGCCGATTATAAAAAACAATATTGCAATCAGAATAAGTGGTAGCCAGCCATAAGGCCCGGCCGGGCAGGAAACAGCGCGCCAGAAGGTGCGATTGTGCATGCAGGGCCAGGCCTTTCTGGGTTTAAAGAAAAATCAGTTTGCAGAATCAGGCAGACTGTCAATTTTCTCACAGGTATGCGCCAGCTCGGCAGAAGGATTGGGTGCTTCGCACAGGCGCTGCACATCTGGTGCACACATTTCTATAGAATTTTCAAAATCAGATTCCAGCACATCTTCCGCAATAGCCAGATCCTGATCATGAGATCGCGCTTCTTCAGCTTTAAGCATATCCTGCGTTTTGTGCAGTTCTTTCAGTGCATCAATACAGGCTGGGCTAGCTGCTTCTGGTTTAAAGTGCAGTACGGCTAGCTCTTTTTGTAACTGCACATTTGGCACGTTTGTACGGGCTGGCGGATCATCATCTGCGCGCGCAACTGCTGAGGCAGCAAGAGAGCCCATAAAAAAGAGGGATGCCAAAGTAAGAGGCCGAAAAAGCGGAGTGGAAGGGCGGAATAAAAACACGCGCAAAACTCTCTTAATACACAGGTCTGTGCTTCTGGGGTGTTCTGTTTTTAGCCTGTTCATGGCCAGAAGGTAAAGCAACGGGCTTTGGTAGCTATTACACAGGGTTGGCATCTGCCTGCATTTAGTGTTATGTAAAAAGCGGAAAGTCGGCAGTGGACGGACACCTTGCCAACCCGGTCAGATCCGGAAGGAAGCAGCCATGGTAAGTTTCGTCCGGGTCATTGTTCGGCTTTCCACCCGTTATTTTCCGCCAATGCGGCACGTGTTTCGCATATAAAACAAGGCGTGAACTTTTTCTTCGGGCAAGACATGAGCGACAAAACAGACGCGCAGCTTCCTCAGGATGAGGGACTCCCCAATCCTGAAATGGAAGGCCCTGGTCTGTTTGGTGATGAGCCTGCCCAACAAGTGGTTGAGCAGCTTCCCGCAGCGCAGGATCAGGCAGCATCGCCGTACCGGGTGCTGGCCCGTAAATATCGCCCCACCACATTTGATGATCTGATTGGCCAGGAAGCCATGGTGCGCACGCTGCGTAATGCGTTTGCACTGGGGCGGGTGGCCCACGCGTTTATGCTTACAGGTGTGCGCGGGGTGGGTAAAACCACTACAGCCCGTATTATTGCACGCGCTCTTAATTGCATCGGGCCAGATGGCAATGGTGGCCCAACGGCAGATCCATGCGGTGTTTGCGCAAACTGTGTGGCTATTTTGAACGATCGGCACCCAGATGTGCTGGAAATGGATGCTGCCTCCCGCACAGGTGTAGATGATGTGCGGGAGATTATAGAAGCCACGCGCTTCCGCCCCATGCAAGGGCGCATGAAGGTCTTTATTATTGACGAAGTGCATATGCTTTCTCGCAATGCCTTCAATGCGCTGCTCAAAACGCTGGAAGAGCCGCCTGCACAAGTTACGTTTATTTTTGCTACGACAGAACTGCGGAAGGTGCCGGTAACGGTGCTTTCGCGTTGCCAGCGGTTTGATTTACGGCGCGTTCCACAATCTGAACTGGTGGGGTTGTTCTCCCGCATCGCAGATAAAGAGCATGTGCGCCTGTCACCAGATGCGCTGGCATTGGTAGCACGGGCTGCTGATGGCTCGGTGCGTGATGGGCTTTCCTTGTTGGATCAGGCTATTGCGCAGGGTACCGGCCAAACGGATGCAGATGGTGTAATTGGCGCCACAGTTATCAGTGACATGCTGGGTTTGGCAGATCGGGAAGTTGTGTTCGATCTGCTGGAAGCGGTGTTAACAGGCAAGCCAGAGCAGGCTTTGGCGTTGCTGGATGCAGCATATGCACGCGGCGCAGACCCCGGCCTTGTATTGGGGGATATGCTGGAACTGGTGCACACGGTTTCTCGTTTGCGGGCCGTTCCCAGCTTGCGCGATTCGGCAGATATGCCAGAGGCCGAGCGTGTGCGGGGCACGCATATGGCTGATACCTTTACTGTGCCTGTGCTGATGCGTGCGTGGCAGATGCTGGTAAAAGGGATGCAGGAAGTGGAAGCCGCATCTGATAGGCGTGCTGCCGCAGATATGGTGCTGATTCGCCTGTGTTATGTGGCGGATCTGCCATCTCCTGAAGATGTAATAAAACGTCTTTCTGGCGCGGGACATTCAGCAGGGCAGGGAGTAGCTTCTCCAAATACAGGTGGAAGTTCTCAAGCCCCCACGGCTGGGGCAAGTTCTGCGTTGCCTACGCCATCAGCTTCAGCAGAGCATCAGCCGCCGCCATTGCGTATGGTGAGTGGTGGACAAAGTGTTTCTGCCGCCGTGCCAGTCGTTGCTCCGGTTTCTGCTCCCTCTGCTGAACCACAGGTTTTTTCCAACCCACGCACATGGCGAGAAGCCGTGGCTTTGGTGAAGGACCAGAAAGAAGCCATCCTACACGGTCAGCTTCGGCATGCGGCGCATCTGGTGTCCTTTGCGCCGGGGCATATTGTGTTGCGGTTTGAACAGCACGTGCCCTCCGGGGCCGCGCAAGAACTGCGTAAAGTTTTGGATCGTGCCACGGGTATGTCATGGCGGGTGGGGCTTTCGGAGGAAGAGGGCGAACCCACTTTGGATGCGCAGGGGGCTGAAATCATTCAGTTTCGGCGTAAGGAAGCTGAAGCTCACCCATTGGTGAAGGCCATTCTCAAGTTTTTCCCGGATGCAGAACTGGGCGAAGTGCGTGATCATGGTTTGGATGATTACGGCCTACCGCCAGAAGAACCGGCCCCAGAACTGCTTTTTGCACCGTTGGATGCAGAGTTTCTGGATGATGATGAACGCCCCTATGATCCGGGCATGTCTCCAGACTGACTCCGGTGAGCAGGTAATGCACGCCCATCAGGCTGTGTGGTGTGACATATAGCAACAGGCTGCCAGTAACAGGGCAGTTTGAGAATAAAGGGATAGTTGATGAAAAATCTTGCCTCATTGATGAAGCAGGCCACGCAGATGCAGTCCAAAATGGAAGCAATGCAGAGCACGCTGGAAGCCATGAACATTGATGGTTCAGCCGGCGCAGGCATGGTTCAGGTTGTGCTGAGCGGTAAAGGAGACATGCGCTCCATTAAAATTGATCCCAAGCTGGCAGATCCAGAAGAAATGGAAATGCTGCAGGATCTGATTGTGGCGGCCTGTGCAGATGCCCGCAAAAAGCTGGATGAAAAAGCAGCAGAAGAAATGCAGAAAGTGACCGGTGGCCTGAACCTGCCTCCAGGCATGAAGCTGCCGTTCTGATATAACGGAACGGGTAGCAGAATTGTCCGGTATGGGTGGGCAGGAAATAGAGCAGCTTATCCGGCTTTTGGGCCGGTTGCCGGGGTTTGGCCCGCGCTCTGCGCGCAGGGTTGCGCTATATTTGCTAAAGGAGCCTCAAACCCGGCTGGCACCTTTAGCGCGCGCAATGGAGCGGGCAGGCAATGCTATAAAAACCTGCTCATCCTGCGGTAATCTGGATACGATAAACCCGTGCCATATCTGCTCTGATCCTCTGCGAGATCAGGGCCTGATCTGTGTCGTGGAAACGGTGGGTGATTTGTGGGCGTTGGAGCGTGCGGGCGTGCATCGTGGAGTCTATCAGGTTCTAGGTGGCACATTGTCCCCACTGGCGGGAATCGGGCCAGAAGATTTGGACGTCGCTCCGCTGTTTGAAAAGCTGAACAAAGGCACGGTGCGCGAAATTATTCTGGCGCTAGGTGCCACGGTGGAAGGTGCTACCACCATGCATTGGCTCATGGATCAGCTTGCATCTTATGGTAGCGTAACTGTCAGCCGTGTTGCGCAAGGCGTGCCGATGGGTGGGGCGTTGGATGTGCTGGATGATGGCACTTTAGCAGCAGCACTGGGCGCACGGCGCCCTGCATGACGATAAAGGAGGCAGACACGATGCCACTGAATGGTTTTCCCATTTCGGCGGCTATTCCCCGTCGTGCATTGGTTACGGGCGGAGGCGCTCGGCTTGGCCGTGCCATAGCTCTAGGGTTGGCGCAGGCTGGATTTGATGTGGCGATTCACTATCGCTCCGGGCAGGAAGATGCGCAGGAAACAGCCGCTGTTATTAACGCATGCGGACAAAAAAGCTGCCTGTTGCAAGCTGATCTGGCGCGGGAAGAAGGGGTAGAACCTCTGGTGCAACAGGCGTCTGCGGCCTTGGGTGGGCCGCTGGGTGTTCTGGTCAACAACGCTTCTACGTTTGAGCGGGATGAGTGGCATAATGTCACCCGTGAAAGCTGGATGGCACACCTTAAACCCAACCTACGCGCCCCGTTTGTGCTGATGCAGCATTTTGCCAAGGCGCTGCCAGAAACGGCGCAGGGCATGGTGTTGAACATGCTGGATGAGCGCGTGTGGTCTCTTACGCCACATTTTGTCAGTTATACGGTTTCTAAAAGCGCTTTGTGGACGTTAACCCAAACAATGGCGTTAGCGCTGGCCCCCAAAGGCATACGTGTGAATGCTATAGGCCCCGGGCCAGCATTACCCAGTACGCGGCAGACAGAAGAGCAGTTTGCCCGGCAATGTGCATCTGTGCCTTTGGGGCATGGCACATCACCGCAAGAAGTTGCGCGCACTGCGCTGGCGCTGCTGGCTTTGCCCTCTGTAACAGGCCAGATGCTGGCGTTGGATGGCGGGCAGCATTTACAATGGTCCCCGGCTTTGCCTGCCGGTGCTGTATTGGAAGAATAGAAAATGGCTGTTTTTGCTCCATGGGCGGATCAGCCGCCTTTGCGCCGCCTGTTTATCCGCAACATGATTCTGGATGCCAATATTGGCGTCTTTCCGCACGAACAGGGGGTATCGCAACGTATTCGCGTATCCGTTTCGTTCGGTGTGGATGATCGGACAGATCTGGAAATTGGCGCGGATGATTTGAGCCGCACAGTTTCCTATGAGCAAGTGGTTGTGCTGGTACGCCAGATTGTGGCGGAGGGGCACGTAAGGCTGGTGGAAACGCTGGCTGAACGTATTGCCGCCGGTGTGTTGGCAGATAATCGCGTAAAGGTTGTGCGGGTACGGATTGAAAAGCTGGATGTTTTTGAAGAAATCGAAGCCGTAGGGGTGGAAATAGAAAGACGTTCAACAACTCCGTAAAAAATTGATGAGATCTTCATAAAAAAGCCCGCCAAAAAGCGGGCTTTTTCTTTGCTGTGTTTATGGCAGCAGATCAGGAATCGTGTTCGTCCGAATCCGTGCTGACATCAATATCGGAGCTGATGTCATCATCATCGTCATCATCCAGATCGGCGGTATCTTCTAGTACGTCATCGGCATCTGTATCCGCATCTGTATCCAGGTCAATATCGTCTTCACTGGTTTTTTTGGCGGGAGCTGCCGTTATCGGGGTGCTGGACAGAGTATCAGAATTCCGGCGCAAACGGGGCACCAGTGGGGGCTGTTCCGTGCCACATTTGGGGCATACGGCAGGAGTGCGGTTTAGATCATAAAAATGGGCACCGCAGGAGACGCAGACGCGTTTGGTGCCGAGATCGGGCTGAGACATCTTGCTACCTGTCGATCCTGAGCAGTCAGATTGGGGGGCACAGATGCCCCGGAAAGAAGGACGGTCCCCTCCCGCAACACGGGGTGGAATCGAACCAGACTATAAGGCGACGCCAAATGCCATTGTGTTTTGTGTCCTGTCAAACCCGACTTGCAGAACAAATGCATTTTCTGGCAGCAGAAAGCAGTTTTTATGGTTTCTGGCGGATTGACTTGCCGCCCCACACGCCGGAATGAACAAGGTATGACACAGCAGACCACATCTTCTACTCGCCCATTACGGGTTTCTCGTGCTCCGGCTTCTCTTTCTGGTTCCATCCGGGTGCCGGGCGATAAGTCTATTAGCCATCGTGCCCTCATGTTTGCCTCCCTTGCCAAAGGGACCACGCATATTTCCGGCCTGTTGGAAGGTGAGGATGTGTTGTGCACGGCCGCAGCCATGCGTGCATTGGGCGCAGATGCCGTGCAAGAAGGCCCTGGCCAGTGGCGTGTAAGCGGGCCGGGTGTCGGCCAGCTTCAAGAGCCGAATAACGTGTTGGATATGGGCAATTCGGGCACAGCAGCTCGTTTACTGTCCGGCATTTTGGCCAGCCACGGCATGACATCCGTGATGACGGGTGATGCCAGCCTGCGCCGCAGACCCATGAAGCGCGTTATGGACCCACTGGCAGGCACTGGGGCCACATTCCTTGCGCGTGAGGGTGGCCGTTTACCCATGGCTATTCGCGGCTTGGCAGATCCTAAGCCTCTGGATTACCGTCTTCCCGTTGCTTCTGCTCAGGTTAAGTCTGCTGTATTGTTGGCTGGGCTGAATGCAGTGGGGGAAACCCGCGTAGAAGAACCAGTTGCCACGCGTGATCATACGGAAAATATGCTGCGCCATTTTGGGGCAGAAGTTTCCGTAGAAAAAACGCCAGAAGGTGGCCGGATTATTCGTTTGCAGGGGCGGCCCAACCTTGTGGCGCGTGATGTTGCTGTGCCGGGAGATCCTTCCTCCGCTGCTTTCCCGCTTGTTGCCGCACTGTTGGTGGCTGGGTCTGATATCACCATTTTTGGCATAGGGCTCAATCCGTTGCGAACCGGGTTGTTTACCACATTGCAGGAAATGGGTGCGCAGCTTGAAATCCTGAATGCACGCATAGAAGGCGGAGAACCCGTGGGGGATTTGCATGTGCGGGCTTCTGCTCTCAAGGGCGTGGAGGTGCCGCCAGAACGTGCGCCTTCCATGATTGATGAATACCCGGTGTTGGCTGTTGCGGCGGCCTATGCCTCTGGTGTTTCACGCTTTTGCGGGGTGGAAGAACTGCGGGTGAAGGAAAGTGACCGTCTGGCCGCAACCGTAGCACTGTTGGAAAACAACGGAGTCCGCACCGCAGTGGAAGGGAATGACATGGTTGTGTACGGCACGGCTGGGCATATTCCCGGTGGCGGCAAGGTGGAAACCCACATGGATCATCGTTTGGCCATGAGCGCTTCTGTTATGGGGCTTGTTGCCGAAAAACCTGTGGAAATTGATGACACCTCTTTTATCGAAACCAGCTTTCCGCAGTATTTGGATCTGATGAACAGCATTGGCGCGGGGTTTGTAGCATGACGCGAGGCGGCCCAGTTATTGCAGTAGATGGCCCTGCCGCAGCAGGTAAGGGCACTTTGGCGCGCAGATTGGCAGAAGCTCTGCACCTGCCGTATCTGGATACAGGCTTGCTCTACCGTGCTGTCGGGCGTTTGGCGCTAGATGCGAGACAGGACCCAGCCTCTCCCGCGCAGGAATTTGCTGCACGTTTGTTGCCAGAAGATTTGGAAAGAACGGATCTACGCACCCCGTTGGTAGCGCAAGCCGCCAGCAAGGTGGCAGGGCAGCCAGAAGTGCGCGCCGCTTTGGTGGAAACGCAGCGCCGGTTTGCGCAGGCAAAAGGGGCTGTGCTGGATGGGCGGGATATTGGCACCGCTATTTTTCCGGATGCAGACGTAAAACTGTTTATTACGGCATCTCCCAGCACGCGGGCTTTGCGCCGTTTTTTGCAGCTTGGTGGTGACCGGAATGCTCCAGATGCCCCAACCCGTATAGCAGAACTGGAAGATGCCTTACGCACTCGGGACGATGCAGATGCCGGGCGTGCATCTGCTCCCATGCTTGTGGCGGATGACGCATATGTGATTGAGACAGATACGCTGGAAGCAGATGCCGTTTTGGCAAAAGCATTGCAGATCGTACGGGAACGACTCGCTGGAATCTCAGAATAAAAATTCTGCGAAAGTGTGTTCGAGCGGTTGCGCAATACCGTTTTTCTGGCAGTTTTCAGGCTGTGCACGGGTGGTTTGTATTGACAAGCGGCCTGTGGACAGTGTCTGTGCAGAATCAAACACTGCGTACCATGCAGGTTTGTTTTTATTTTGATTTGAGGCTTGGCAAAAAGGCTACAGGGGATGGCCCCTATAGGCGCGCCAAGTAAGCCGTGCCGCAGGATGCGGGGCGCAGGAATAGCTTGTTTGCCCATTGCAGGCAGGCCCAAGGTTAACAGTTACACATGGCTTCAGCCACAACCCAGACTGCGGATCATTTCCGCGGTGAAGATTTTGCAACCCTTCTGGACGAAACCCTTGGCCGGGATTCGGGCTTTGATGGCTCCGTTGTTCGCGGCCGCGTTGTTCGTCTGACCGATGATTACGCCATTGTTGATGTCGGCCTGAAAAGTGAAGGCCGCGTTGCTCTGCGTGAATTTGCACCTCAGGGTGTAAAGCCGGAAGTTAAGCCCGGCGATATCGTTGAACTATATGTTGAGCGGTATGAAGATCGCGATGGCAGCATCGTGCTTTCCCGTGAAAAAGCACGTCGTGAAGAAGCTTGGACCAGCCTGGAAAAGGCTTTCGAAGCCAATCACCGCGTCAACGGCACCATTTATGGCCGTGTGAAGGGTGGCTTCACAGTTGATCTGGGTGGCGCCATGGCGTTCCTGCCCGGCAGCCAGGTGGATATCCGCCCTGTGCGTGATGTTAGCCCGCTGATGGGTGTGCCCCAGCCGTTCCAGATTCTGAAAATGGATCGCGCTCGTGGCAACATCGTTGTGTCTCGCCGTGCCGTTCTGGAAGAAACGCGTGCTGAACAGCGCAGCGAACTGATCCAGGGCCTGACGGAAGGCATGATTCTGGATGGCGTGGTCAAGAACATCACCGATTACGGTGCGTTCGTTGATCTGGGCGGCGTTGACGGCCTGCTGCATGTGACCGACATTGCATGGAAGCGCATCAACCATCCGTCTGAAGCTCTGCAGATTGGCCAGCCAGTGCGCGTGCAGGTTATCCGCTTCAACCCGGAAACGCAGCGTATCTCCCTTGGCATGAAGCAGCTTGAAGCTGATCCGTGGGAAAATGTTGCCCTGAAGTACCCACCGGGTGCTCGCTTCACGGGCCGCGTGACCAACATCACCGATTACGGCGCATTTGTTGAGCTGGAACCGGGTGTTGAAGGTCTGGTGCACGTGTCCGAAATGTCTTGGACGAAAAAGAACGTCCATCCGGGCAAGATCGTCGCAACCTCTCAGGAAGTGGATGTGATGGTTCTGGATGTGGACAGCGCCAAGCGCCGCATTTCTCTGGGCCTCAAGCAGGTTCAGCGCAACCCGTGGGAGCAGTTCGCGGAAGAGCACAAAGTTGGCTCCACCGTAGAAGGCGAAATCCGCAACATCACCGAGTTCGGCCTGTTCATCGGTTTGTCTGCAGACATCGACGGCATGGTTCACATGTCCGACCTGTCTTGGGACGAAGCGGGCGAAGAAGCCATGAAGCATTACGAAAAGGGCCAGGTTGTCAAAGCCAAGGTTCTGGACGTGGATGTGGAAAAAGAACGTATCTCTCTGGGCATCAAGCAGCTTCAGGAAGATCCGGCAGCCGATGCGCTTGCCAGCGTTCAGAAGGGCTCCATCGTAACCTGCATCGTGACCGCTGTTCAGACGAACGGTATCGAAGTGAAGGTTGACGATGTTCTGACCGGCTTTATCCGCCGCGCTGAACTGGCCCGTGATAAGGCAGAACAGCGTCCGGAACGCTTTGCTGTTGGCGAACGCGTGGATGCAAAGATCATCTCTGTTGATCGTGCAGCCCGCAAGCTGGCCCTGACCATTAAGGGCCGTGAAGTGGAAGAAGACAAGCAGGCCATTAACGAATACGGTTCTGCTGATAGCGGCGC
The DNA here is from genome assembly GCF_001628715.1 of Acetobacter oryzifermentans. NCBI lineage: Bacteria > Pseudomonadati > Pseudomonadota > Alphaproteobacteria > Acetobacterales > Acetobacteraceae > Acetobacter > Acetobacter oryzifermentans. Next base: position 61,476 of record NZ_CP011120.1, read on the forward strand.
TTCCTTGGGTGATATCCTGGGTGCAGCTATCCGTCGTCGTAATACAGACGGCGAAGACTAATTGTTCAGCCATAAAGGGGCGGTCTGGCTGCTCCTTTATGTTTTTTGAACATTACGTTTTAAGAGAATGGCGTCGGTTTCCGGCGCCATTTTTTTGTGCTGTGCCGTGTTGTGATGAGAGTTACGGATAGAAATTACGCGGATATCCGCCAATCTGTGCCACACTGTGCTTCAGATTCATCAAAGAACTGGAGACACAACGGAATGGTGCGCAGGAACATAACGCTGAATCAAAAATCACTCAGCCCTATAATCAGCTCAAAACTTGCACGTCGGCATCTGCTTGTAGCCGGTGGCATAGGGTTAGGTCTGGCATTTTCCCGCGCAGCGCGTGCAGTGTCGAGAGCTATTGTGCAAACCGGGATGCATGGTGATCAGGGTTATGAATCCGCTGGGTCGTTCGAGATTGTGGCAGAGTTTTATGGGCCGGGGCCATCAGGCATTGTTGTTACGGATAATGGCCGTATTTTTGTGGGCTTTCCGCGGCATGCCATCAACCACAAAGGGGCTACGCTGGCAGAGTTGGTAAACGGCCATCTTGTTCCGTGGCCAAGCGCTGCGCTGAGCATGCCATCAGATGCACCTCCGGCAGAACGCCTTCTTTCCATCCACGGTATGACACAGGATACGCGCGGTTTTATCTGGGCGATTGATGACGGCAAATTGGCTGGCTTACCTTTGCAGCCGGGGGCTGCAAAAATTGTCTGTTTTGATCCTGCTACCAATAAATTGGTGCGTTCTATCGTTCTCAAATCACCGGCTTTGTTGCCTGATAGCCATATGAATGATTTGCGGGTGGATCTTACGCATGGGGCGGAAGGAAGTGTTTACGTGACCGATAGTTCCTTCGGCCATAGCCCGGCTTTGGTGGTGGTGGATATTGCCACAGGACAGCAAAAGCGCGTGTTGGGGAAGCATCCATCCATACAGGCAGAAGCAGGTTTTATGGCCGTGGTGGAAGGGCTGCCGCTCAAATATGATCCCGCGCAAAAACCCAAATTTGTTACCGGCGGGGTAGACGGCATTACTCTAAGCCCAGATTCCAGTCGTGTATTTTATTCACCTCTTACCAGCCGCCGCTTGTATAGTCTGCCAACGGCTTTGTTGTCTGATATGTCTGCCTCAGAAAGTACTTTGGCTGCTGCGGTAAAGGATGAAGGGGAGAAAGGCGTTGCGGATGGTCTGGCAACAGATGCACAAGGGCGCATTTACACCACCAATTTCGAGCATGACGCTATTTTCCGCCGCAATACCGATGGTTCTATGGAACTCATGGTGCATGACCCGCGCGTGCTTTCCCCAGATGGTATTTTTTGCACGCAAACCCATGTTTACTGCACGTTGGGGCAATGGAATCGGCTTGCCGGGTTTCATGATGGCAAAGATGAACGCCAACCACCGTATTTGCTGATTCGTTTCCCTATCCAGGGGCCACCTGTCAGTTCCGCAGAACCGGCAGGTGGTTAATCCGAAATGCGGTTGTTTAGCTCAAGCACGCTTTTTTAAAGGCATCAAACGCGCGGGCACGGTGGCTGATTGCATTTTTTTCTGTATCAGCCATTTCTGCAAAGGTACGGGTTTCGCCTTCGGGGGCAAAAATGGGATCATACCCATGGCCATGCGTGCCGCGTGGTGGCCAGACAATCTGGCCATCTATACGGCCTTCAAAGCTTTCCGTACGGCCGTCAGGCAGAGCCAGACACAGCACACAAATAAACCATGCGTTGCGTTTGCCTTGGCCAATACCTTCTTCAATACGCGCCATAGCCCCAGCAAAATCTTTGTTGGGGCCAGCCCAGCGGGCAGAATAAATGCCCGGCGCGCTATCTAGAGCTGCTACGCATAGCCCAGAATCATCGGCCAGTGCTGGCAGGTTGGCAGCTTTGGCTGCGGCTAAGGCCTTAATGGCAGCGTTGCCAGTAAAGGTGGTGGCCGTTTCCTCTGGTTCTGGCAGGTTTAGCGCACCAGCAGAAACAACCTTGATGCCAAAATCAGCCAGCAGCGTGGCAAATTCTGCCAGCTTGCCAGCATTGTGCGTGGCAAGCACAAGGGTGCTGCCACGTTCTAGTTTTATAGAATTCATGCGTGCTTTTTTTCCGCAGCTTCCACGGCAGCTATCTGGGCTTCAAACAGCTCGGTCACACCTTTGCGGGCCAGTGCGAACAGGTTGTCAAACGCGTCTTCTGTAAACGGTGCGCTTTCTGCCGTGCCCTGAATTTCCACAATGCGGCGGTCTGCTGTCAGCACAAAGTTGGTGTCGGCAGAAGCAGAGCTATCTTCCACATAATCCAGATCCAGCACAGCGCCTTCCGTTGTTAACCCACAGGAAACAGCCGCAACCTGTCCCCGCAGCGGCAGCCGAGGCAGCACGTTGGTCGCAACCAGTTTGCCAAGGGCCAGACGCAGTGCCACCCATGCACCTGTAATGGAAGCGCAGCGCGTGCCACCATCAGCGTTCAGCACGTCACAATCCAGCGTAATGCTCATTTCACCCAGAGCGTTCAGATCTGTTACCGCGCGCAGGGAACGGCCAATAAGACGCTGAATTTCCTGCGTGCGACCAGACTGTTTGCCCTTGGCGGCTTCACGGTTGCCGCGTGTGTGGGTGGCGCGGGGCAGCATGCCGTATTCGGCCGTAACCCAGCCGGTGCCTTTGCCACGCAAAAAAGGCGGTACGCGGTTTTCTATACTGGCAGTGCACAGTACTTCCGTGCCGCCAACGCGGATAAGGGCAGAACCTTCAGCGTGATGGGCAAAGCCGGTTTCAATGGTAATGGGGCGCATCTGGTCTGGCTGGCGGCCTGAAGGGCGCATAGAAAGCTCCTTGGTAAAATTAAGATGTGTGGCGCGTATGATGCGCTTTTGTCGGCAGTAAAACTGCACGAATAAGGTATATAAAGGCTATCCAGGATTTATGGATATACGAAGGAGCCCTTGTGTCATGAAGCGTGGTTTGCTGCCAGTAAAAGCTGCTCTGCCTCCGGGGCTGAATGCACGGTCTGCGGCTATTCTGCGTGAAGTGGTGGAAGAATATGTTGCGAGTGGGGAGCCCGTTGGTTCGCGCACGGTGTCTCACAGGCTTGGGCTGCCGCTTTCTCCGGCCACAATACGCAACATCATGGCTTCCCTTACAGAAGCTGGATTGCTGTTTTCCCCTCATACGTCTGCCGGGCGGCTGCCTACAGAAAAAGGATTACGGCTGTTTGTAGATGGCTTGTTGCAGTTTGGCGCGCTTTCGGAAGAAGACCAGCGGGTAATTGGCCAATCTCTGGAGGCCAAGGGGCGTTCATTGCAAGATACGCTTACGGAGGCTTCTTCGCTTCTGGCAGGTATGTCCGATGCCGCAGGGCTTGTGGTGGCACCCAAAGGGGACGGAGGTATCAAGCATATTGAGTTTGTGGCGTTAGGCAGCAACCGTGCACTGGTTATTCTGGTGGGGGCGGATGGGCATGTTGAAAACCGTGTGATTGAAACGCCTCCGGGTATGCCGCCTTCCGCTTTGGTGGAGGCCGCAAATTACCTGAATGCACGGGCCATGGGTGCATCCTTGCCGGATTTACGCACGCGCGTAAGTTCTGAAATGACGGAAGACCGGAGCATTCTCAACGGTCTAACAGCAGAGGTGGTAGAAAGTGGTCTTGCTATTTGGGATGGTGGCGGAGATGGGCTGGGCGGCACCCTGATTGTGCGCGGGCAATCCCGTTTATTGGCTGATGTCGATGGGCAGGACAGGCTATTGGCCATTCAAACACTGTTTGACCGGCTGGAAGCGCAGGAAACCATGCTGCGTCTGTTGGAGTTGGTGGAGAGATCAGAGGGCGTGCGTATTTTTATTGGTGCGGAAAGTGGGTTGTTTGGGGCCACGGGCATGTCCGTTGTTATGGCTCCAGCCCGAAATGACGCGAACCGGGTTGTAGGTGCTATTGGTGTTATTGGTCCTACCCGCATCAATTACGGGCGTATTGTGCCAGTGGTAGATTATACAGCCCGCCTGCTAGGTGAAATGTTAGGTTAGTAACTGTTTGTGCATGTGGTCGGAATTCGGCCATGATTTTTATTACAATGCGCAAACAGGGCAGACGATTATGTGAGAGAATGGTAAAGGGCCTGTATGACAAGCGCTCCGTCTTCTGGTGATCCGGGTTTATCTTCCAGCCATTCTCAAGGCAGGCCTCCGCAAAATCGCAGGCCCGATCTGCGCCGCCCACGTTTTCGACAGTGGCGGAAGGTAATTGGAGCAACGGCTGCACTGGCGTTGGTTGGCACAACGGGCGCTGTGGTTCTGCTTTGGTCTCAGTACGAAGGGATTGTAGCTGATCTGCCAACGGTAGAGGGCTTACGCTCCTATCAGCCGCCAGTCATGAGCCGCCTTTACGCTGGGGATGATGAGCTTATTGCTGAACTGGCTAATGAGCGGCGTATTTTTGTACCCATCAGCGCTGTGCCAGATAAGGTAAAAAACGCTTTTGTTGCGGCGGAAGACCAGAAATTCTGGACGCATAAAGGGGTGGACCCCGTTGCTATTGCCCGTGCCGGGCTTACAGATTTAACGCGCGGTAAGGGCAAGCGGCCCATTGGGGCGTCCACCATTACGCAGCAGGTGGCACGTATCATGCTGCTGGGCAGCAATGCGGTGTCTTTCCAGCGTAAAGCCAAGGAAGCTTTTTTGGCCATGCGGGTGGAGCAGGTGCTGCCCAAAGATAAGATTCTCGAAATCTATCTCAACGAAATTTATCTGGGCAGCGGGGCATATGGTATTGCCGCGGCATCCCAAACCTATTTCAACAAGCCGCTTGATCAATTGGATGATGCAGAAGCCGCGTTTTTGGCGGCGCTGCCAAAGTCTCCCACCAATTATAATCCAGTACGTTTCCCAGATGCAGCCAGAGGGCGCAGAAACTGGGTGCTGGAACGTATGGCTGATATTGGTGCCATTACGCATGATGCGGCCCGCGTAGCAGAAGCCCAACCACTTACTACCCGCAGCTTCACCCGGCCCGGCCCGGCGCCAGGGGCTGAATGGTTTGCGGAAGAAGTGCGCCGCGAACTGATGGAGCGTTACGGTCAGGACGTAACAATGCAGGGGGGGCTGGATGTTCATACCAGTCTGGATCTGCCGCTCCAGCGCAATGCGCAGGATATTTTGCGCCAAGGCTTGATGGCGTATGATCGTGCGCATCGTGGCTGGCGAGGGCCTGTGCACCATCTTTCCGATATCGGGTTATCTGCCTCTACGGCAGACTGGGTGCAGGCTTTAAGGGGAGTGCCCGTGCCTGCTGGTATGCTCGACCAATGGCGTTTGGCTGTTGTTCTGGATGCAAAGGGGCAGGTGGGCTGGCTAGAAGGCAGCGTGGTGCGGCGGAACAATGCTTCCCAAAGCGGAGGAGAGCCCCGTACAGGCGTTGTGCAGGCCAAGGATATGGCATGGGCGCGGCGCTTCAAACCATTACGTGTGGGTGATGTGGTGATGGTGCAACCGCAGGCCGAGGGGGGGCATGTTGCCCTCATGCAGGTACCTGTGGTGGAAGGTGCCATTGTTACCATGAATGCGCGCACGGGCCGGGTTCTGGCTCTGGTGGGGGGATGGTCATTTCAGGCCTCGCAGTTTGATCGCGCAACGCAGGCGCTGCGTCAGCCGGGGTCTTCCTTCAAGCCATTTGTTTATCTGGATGCCATGGAACAGGGGATTTCCCCTTCCCAGAAGTTTGATGATTCCCCGGTTTCCTACGGGGCATGGCATCCTAATAACTATGAAAAAGATTTCTGGGGGCCCACCACTCTGCATGATGCGCTGCGTGAATCGCGCAACCTGGTCACTATTCGTTTGGCAGCCCATCTGGGCATGAAAACCGTAGCGGATATGGCAACCAATCTGGGGCTGGTGGATTCCATGCCGCATGTTCTGCCCGCAGCGCTGGGGGCAGTGGAAACCACGGTGCTGAAAGAAGCCGGAGCCTATGCTTCGCTTGCAGCAGGTGGGCGCAAGGTAACGCCAACTTTGGTGGATGATGTGCAGGACCGAGAAGGGCACGTGATCTGGCGTCCGGAGGGGCTGGCATTGACCACAGCCGCCTTAGCGCAACCCAATAGCGGACAAACAGCAGATCAACCTGCCGCTGATGCTGTGTTTCCAGATGCGCCGTCGGATCAAAAATCTGGAGACGCAGGAAAAGTTGCGCCAGCACCAGCGCCTGCACAACAGCCTATTGTGATGCCGGGGCAGAATGATCTGCCTGCCTTGCATGATAGCCGACAGCAGGTGGCATCCGCCCAAAGTGCGTTCCAGATTACCACCATGTTGCAGGATGTTATCCGGCGCGGCACGGGTATGCGGGCTGGAACAGGCATTGATGTGCCAATTGCAGGTAAAACCGGCACCAGCCAGAACTTCAACGATGCATGGTTTGCTGGGTACACCCCAGATATTGTAACCGTAGTGTGGATTGGGTTTGATACGCCGCAGTCTCTCGGCAAGAATGAAACCGGTGGCGCTATTGCGGGCCCCTTGTGGAACAAAGTGATGAAAACCGCCTTGGATGGTTACCCACGGCAGGATTTTGTGCCACCTGCGGGCATTACGCTTGTGCAGTATGATACGGGCAGGGGCGTGGCGATAGATGCCTTTAAGGAAGGGCAGGTGCCGGGGCTTAGCGCAAACCTTTCAAGCAATGTAAACCCGCAGGAACTTACAGCAGCAGATACAGGTGCTGAAAACATGCCTGATTCTGAAAGCGATATGGCGGCTGAAGGTTCTGGCGGTGGGCAGGCTGGGGGGAGCGCGCCTTCTGGGGCTGGTGGATCGTCTGGTTCTGCGGCACCTTCTGCGCCAGCTGGGGGTGACATTGGTATGGGTGGCCTTTATTGAGAGACCAGCACCGCACTGTCTTTTTTGACATGATAGAAAAATATGGAGAATCGGCCTGATGTCTGCCGAGACTGAAGCCCTTAACGACCAGATCAAGCAGTCAGTGGCACTGCTGAGGAGGCATCTTTAACTGGGATGTCGCTCAGGAAAGACTTGCTGAACTGAACAACCGGGCAGAAGACCCCGATTTGTGGAACGATTCAGACGCCGCGCAAAAAATGATGCGTGAGCGTACTCTTCTGGCCAATCAGATTGAAGGTGTGGAAGCGCTTGAAACCAATGTGCGCGATACCAGTGAACTGATTGAACTGGCAGAAGCCGAAGGTGATGCGGATTTGGTGGCCGAAGGCATGGCCACGCTGCGTGATCTGGCGGAAGAAGCCAAACGGCGTGAAACAGAAAGCCTGCTTTCTGGCGAAGCAGATAGCAATGACTGCTATCTGGAAGTCAACGCAGGTGCTGGTGGTACGGAAGCGCAGGATTGGACAGAAATGTTGCTGCGCATGTACACTCGCTGGGCAGAGGCGCATGGCTACAAAGTCACGCTGATGGAAAGCTCCGAAGGTGAGCAAGCAGGTCTGAAATCCGCCACCATTCAGGTTTCTGGCCCCAACGCGTATGGCTGGCTGAAAACAGAAGCCGGTGTGCATCGTTTGGTGCGTATTTCACCGTTTGATGCTGCCGCCCGGCGCCAGACATCCTTTGCATCTGTTTGGGTATATCCTGTTATTGATGATTCCATTGAAATCGAGATCAATGACGCAGATCTGAAGGTAGATACCTTTAGGGCTTCTGGTGCCGGTGGGCAGCACGTTAACAAAACGGATTCCGCTATCCGTATCACGCATATGCCCACAGGTATTGTTGTGGCGTGTCAGACGGATCGTTCCCAGCACCGCAACCGTGCAACGGCCATGCAAATGCTGCGTGCGCGTTTGTATGAAGCAGAGTTGCAGAAGCGCGAAGCCGAGGCCGCAGCGGCAGAAGCCGCCAAAACGGATATCGGCTGGGGGCATCAGATCCGCTCTTACGTGCTTGCACCTTACCAGATGGTAAAAGATTTGCGCACAGGGGTAGAAACCGGCAACCCGGATGCCGTGCTGGATGGAGATCTGGATGCCTTTATGGCGGCAGCACTTGCCATGCGCGTAGGGGCAACGCGGTCAGAGGCCAGCGCCTCTGCTCAGTAAGTATTTATTTCTATATCGGAATAAAAATACAAAAAAGCAGGCTCCAGTTTGGGCCTGCTTTTTTGTTGTGCTGAAAGACAGAACTGAACAGAGAAAACGCCGGCAGAGCCGAGAAAACTCCGCTTTAGAGAGAGTTTGTTCCTAAGCCAGAACAGATTGTCTTTATGAAAGAAAATGTGAAATTAGCAGAACATTCTTGACAGAAAGCCTATCTAATTGCCCAATCGAAAGTTGGAAAAGGTTACCTGTATGGCAGAACAGCAATCTGTTATTGTCATACCAGCGTAAACAGGCTCCGGTAACGCCCTGTGCATCAAGGGTAAGACAATAGCATCTGTTGAGATGCAGGGTGACAAAGGAGGACGTGCAAATATGAATGACTACGAGCAACAGCCGGGCTCGGTGAAATATACGTTCCGGGTAGGGGCTGTTGTCAGTGTTGTTGCCTTGCTGGTGGTTGTCGCGCTGCATCTTATGGGCGTGCTGGGGCTGATGTACGGTATGGGCACCACGGCAAGCGTTCCCGTTACACATCCGCCTATCAAAACAGTCATGCTGCCGCCACCTCCACCGCCGCCGCCCCCACCTCCACCGCCTCCACCACCGCCGGTTATGGCAGTGCCTCCGCCGCCATATATTCCGCCGCCCAAGATCAAGGTGCCGCCACCGCCCAAGCCGCCCATCAAGCATGTGGCCAAGGCGCCGCCCAAGCACCCAACGCCACCGCAAACCAAAACGGCAGCGGCACCGCCAGCAGCAACTGCTCCAAGCAGTGCGGCAGCAGCAGGGAATGGCACAACAGATGCACCAGATACATCTGCTGGTTCGGCACCTTTAAACAATGTGCAACCGGTCTATCCGCCAGAAATGGAGGAAGACAATATTGAAGGCCGCGTTACGTTGATTTGCGATGTGGAACCTTCGGGCATGACCAGCAACTGCCATGTGCAGTCGGTTTCTGGGGGGCAGGCCTTTGCTCAGTCGGCGTTGGATTATGTGCACAAGGCCCGGTATCGCCCGGCCACGCGCAATGGCGCTCCGGTGAAGGAACTGCACAAGGTCTATGTCATCCGCTTTAGGCTGGATGACTAAAACGGGGTCAGTTTTTCATACTGGCCAGTAGTACAAATACGGATTGCCCGATCTGCTTGCGTAACAGGGTAGCAGATTGGGCCCTGATGATGAGGATTATGAGGAAGATGACCAGACTGCCCCGTTCTTTTGTGTCAGGTCTTGCCGCTCCGGCTCTGGCGCTGCTGATGAGCACGGCCGCCCCAGTTGCGGCCTTTGCGCAGGATGCAGCCCCCACAGCGCCTGCGGCCACGGCTCCAGCCCCCGATGCGGCGCCATCTTCCGCACCGGCGCCTGCCGCCACACCGGATGCCACCCCAGCACCCGCACCGGTCGAACAGGCCCCACCTGCGGCAGACACCAAGGAAGAAGCCAACCCCTACGGTCTGGGGGCTTTGTGGTCCAACGGTGATATCATCGCCCGCGGCGTGCTGCTGATCATGCTCATCATGTCTTTGGGCACATGGTATATCATGATCACCAAGTTCATTGAGCAGGCCCGCCTGTTTGCCGCCGCCAAGGAAGCCACCAAAAGCTTCTGGACCAAACACAGTATTCAGGAAGGCGCTTCGGCTCTCACCTCCACATCTCCGTTCCGCTATATTGCCGATACCGGCATTGTGGCGGCCGAGCACCATGAAGGCACGATGCAGGAAAGCATTGATCTGCATAGCTGGACGGGCATGTCCATTCAGCGCGCGGTGAACAACATCCAGAATAGCCTGCAAAAGGGTCTGGCCTTTTTGGGCACGGTGGGCTCCACCTCTCCGTTCATCGGTCTGTTCGGCACGGTGTGGGGGATCTACCACGCGCTGACAGCTATCGGCATTGCCGGTCAGGCATCCATCGACAAGGTGGCGGGGCCTGTGGGTGAATCCCTGATCATGACGGCCATTGGTCTGGCAACCGCCGTACCTGCCGTTCTGGGCTACAACCTGCTGGTGCGCCGCAACAAGACAGCTATGGATCTGGTGCGTGACTTTGCGTCTGACCTGCAGTCCATCCTGATCGGGGGTGTGCGCCACGGTGCGGCTGCAGAGCAGATTGAGGTGCGCCCGGACAACTCCCCCACCACAGCCACGGTATCCAACCGCGTCGGATAATCGGTCAGGTCAAGGCTAAGGAGAGCGCTTATGGGCATGCAGATTGGCGATAGTGGCGGGGAAGACGACGTCGTCTCCGCCATCAACACCACACCGCTTGTGGATGTGATGCTGGTGCTGCTGATCATCTTTCTGATCACCATTCCGGTGGCGACACATACCGTCAAGGTGCAGCTGCCCAAGGACACGAACCAGCCCACCCAGACCAAGCTGAGCAATGTGGTGTTGGCTGTCACGGCAGATGGGCAGACCTTCTGGAATGAAACGCCGATCAGGGATCGGGCCGATCTTCTGGCCCGGCTGGAGAAGGCAGCGGTGCAAAAGCCCCAGCCGCAGATCCAGATCCGCGGGGATGTGACCACACGCTATGAGAGTGTGGGCCGTCTGGTGGCGACGTGTCAGGAAGCGGGCATCAGCCATATCGATTTCATTACGGAAAAGCCGAAATAGGCAGGGGCGGGTGGCGCAGCACGCCACCCCATCCTTGTGGGGAGAGCACAGCCATGGGCATGAATGTTGGCTCTGAGAGCACAACGGAAGATGAAGGCATTGTTGACATCAACACCACGCCACTGATTGACGTGATGCTGGTGTTGCTGATCATGCTGATCATCACCATCCCGTTGCAGACGCAGGCGGTCTCGATTGATCTGCCGCAGGGCAACCCGCCGCCCAGCACGGAAGAAACCCCTGTGGTGACGCTGGTTGTGGACTTTGATAACTCGCTGACATGGAATGGCCAGCCGATTAATGGGGAAGCCGATCTGCAGGCGCATCTGCGCGAGATCGCCAGCGGGCCCGAGGCCAGCCGACCAGAATTCCATCTCCAGCCCAACCGTCTGGCAGACTACAAAACCGTCATCCACGTCATGGCCGATGCACAGCGCCTCGGCGTTACAAAACTCGGAATCGTCGGACAGGAACAGTTCGTAGACGGTAAGTGAGGATTTTTGAGAATGGCTTCTCGTTTTTTACGTACCCTTTTGTGTGCAACAACAGCATGGATTGTCATGCAGCCCGTTGCACATGCGGCAGATGAACTCGGCCAACAGGTTGGGACAGAACTGGAAGCCGCGCAGTCTGCTCTGGCAGCACATAATTATGCCAAGGCGATGGATGCAGTAAATGCTGCAGATGCCGTAAAAGGCAAAACAGATTACGAAGATTACACCATTGCGCAGATGCGTGCCGCTGTGGCCACACAGGCAGGCAATCTTTCGGCGGCAACAGCGGCTTACGATAAGCTGATTGCCTCCCCCCGCACGCCGCAGGCCATGAAAAATCAGATGTTAAAGTCTGAAGCGACCATGGCTTATACTGCCAAGGATTACCCTAAGGCAGTTGCCAATATTCAGCGTTACCTGAAAACCTCTGGTTCTGATCCCCAGATGGAAACATTGCTGGCGCAATCTTACTATCTTCAGAAGGATTACCCCAATACCATCAAGGTGGTGAAGCAACAGGCGGGTGCCGCCATAAAGGCTGGCAAAACACCAACGGAATCTGAACTGCAAATGCTTGCAGCCAGTGCGACGGCACTAAAGGATTCTGCCGCTACAACCCACGCATACGTTCTGCTGGCAACGTATTACCCTAAAAAGGAATACTGGGCGCTGTTGCTGCATGAACTGGTGGTAAATACCAAAATTCCGGCATCCTTACAGTTGGATGTTTATCGTATCCGTTTGGCCGTTGGGGATGTTTCCCAAGCGCGTGATTTTATGGATATGACGGAAATTGCTGTCCAGCAAAATACGCCGCAACTGGCGCTGGATCTGATGAATCAAGGTTACCAATCTGGTATTTTAGGGCAGGGGGCGGAGGCTCCCCGTCAAGCCCGTTTGAAAGCTATGGTTGAAAAAGCTGTAGCTTCCAAAAAGGCTTCCATTGCAGCAGATGAGCAGGCGGCTGCTTCTGCCAGCAATGGGGATGATTTGCTGACAGTCGGGTACAATTACGTTACTTTTGGGCAGGCTGATAAAGGCTTGCAACTTATGCAGCAGGCCATCAGCAAAGGTGTAAGTGACGTGAATATTGCGCGCCTGCACTTAGGGCTTGCAGAGCTTTATGCTGGCCATAAGGATCAGGCTCTGGCTGCTTTGCGTAGTGTTGAAGGAGATACTGGTGCGCATGATATCGCGCAGCTTTGGATCTTGCACGTGATGCAGCCCGTGAGTGCTAAATAGCTTAAACTGCGAAGTGATATAAAAAAGGGCCATCCTGATATTGAGGGTGGCCTTTTTTTTATTAAGGAACGCAGGAAGCATGAGACTGATTTTATCAGATAAGATCTTTGTTGGCGTCTTCTTCTTCCCCATCGTTAACAGAATCACGATGAACCCATGTTGAAAGGAGCAACCCAAACCCCAGCATAACATTCAGCATGGCGGAGCCACCGTAAGAGACCAATGGTAGAGGCACCCCCCCTACAGGGATAGCGCCCATCACCATGGAAAGATTAACCAAGCAGTAGAAAAAGAAGTTCATGCTGATACCAAGGGCAATAAGGCGCCCAAAGCGGTTACGGCAGCGGATAGCCATGATCATGCCGCCCAGAATGATTATGAGCAGCAACCCGATAACAGCAGCAGCGCCAACAAAGCCCCATTCTTCTGCAATCATTGTAAAAATGAAGTCTGTTTGCTTTTCAGGCAGAAAGTTTAATTGTCCTTGTGATCCATGCAGATAGCCCTGCCCCCACATACCGCCAGAACCCAAGGCAATTTTAGACTGGATGATATTGTAGCCTGCTCCTAGTGGATCATTTTCCGGATGCAAAAAGGTGGTTATGCGCGCGCGTTGGTAATCATGCAGATGGTTGTATGCAAATTTGATAAGCGAAGGTACGGGAAGCAAAAGCAGCACAATTTGCCAAAGCCGCATGCCTGCCGCAAAAAACAGAGATGCGCCAATGCCGCCAATAATGACGGCAGTGCCAAGGTTAGGTTCTTTTAATACAAGGCCAACAGGCACAAGTACGATAAGCGCAGGAGGAATCAACCACAAAGGGTTGCCCATACGGGCATAGCTTATGCGAGAAAACCATGCAGAAAGCGCTAGAACCAGCGCAATTTTGGCGAATTCTGAGGGTTGAACCTGCAACCCGCCTATAATCAACCAGCGTTCTGCGCCCTTGCCCACATGGCCCATGCGTAACACGGCGACAAGCAGGATAAGCGAAAGCACATACATGGGTGCTGCCGCGTGGATAAGCATGCGTGGGGGAAGCATGGCGATGGTAATCATCATTACCAAACCCACAGCAAAGCGTGCAGCTTGTGGGGCTGCAAAAGGGTAAGGCGTGCCACCACCGGCAGAATAGAGTGTAACGTACCCAACGCCAGCCAATGTGCAGATCAGTAGAATGTACAACCAACTGATACGCCATAACTTGGACATCAGGCGGAAGCTTGGTTCTGCCCGGAGCAGCCGTTTATGAAACTTCATGGATCACTTACCAGGCTGCTTGCATCAGCTACACTTTCTGGCGGCGGCGTGGTGTGTGTTACCGGATCACGCAACAAAGTATCGCGCATGATAATACGGGCCAGAGGGGCTGCGGCATCTGCACCTGCGTTTCCGTGTTCGATCACAACAGAAACAGCATAACGTGGGGAATCATACGGGGCGAAGCAGATAAACAACGCGTGCGGTCGATACTCCCATGGCAGATTGGCAGAGTTAAAATGCCCGCTTTCACGCAATGCGCGTGAAACACGCCGTACCTGTGCAGAACCCGTTTTGCCAGCCATAGTTATGCCGGGGAGATCCAGCCGCGCTTTGGGGGCCGTTCCATGCGGTTCGTTAATAACAGCAAACATGCCAGAGCGCAGGGCTGCTAGATATCTGTCTGGCATATCAAGAGTGGGCCAATGGTCTGGCTGTACTTGCTTGCCAATTTCTCCATTTATGGCGCGCACAAGATGGGGCTGCACGGCCCGGCCAGAGGCAATGCGGGCTGTATAGGTCGCCAGTTGTAAAGGCGTAACCTGTACAAACCCCTGCCCAATGCCGCTTACAATTGTATCACCACCATTCCAATGGTGGTGGTGAGCCTGCCGCCATGCGGGAGTGGGAATGAGGCCGGTGCGGGTATGGGGCAACTCGATATCCAACTGCGTGCCAAGGCCGAATTTATGGGCTGTGGCTGCAATACGTTCCATGCCTATACGACGTGCGACTTCGTAAAAATAAACGTCGCAGGAATATTTAAGCGCCAGATGCAGATCAACAGACCCATGCCCCCACCGAGACCAGCAGTGAAAGCGTGTACCACCGACATCTAGGTGACCGGGGCAGAAAAAACGATCTGTGGGGGAAACAAGGCCAGATTCTAAAGCCGCCATGGCAACGGCGGGTTTAAAGGTGGAACCGGGAGGGTATACCCCAGCCACAGCTTTATTGATAAGGGGCGTGCGCTGGTTGTTTGTCCATTCAATCCACTGCGCATGGCTTACGCCACTATCAAACAATGAGGGATCAAACGAGGGTGTACTGACCATGGCAAGCACCTCGCCATTCTGGCAGTCCATCACCACGGCAGAGGCTGTTTGATCTCCGATGGCGTTCAGCACTTTTTGCTGAAGCGCGCGATCTATGGTTAGGCTGATTTCTTCACCCGGCACGCCTTCTTCGCGGTTTAGCTCAGACATCACACGCCCAACGGCGTTGACCTCCATTTCCACAGATCCGGCCGTACCACGAAGATTGTCATCCTGACTTTGCTCAATACCCGCACGACCTACGCGCATCCCTGGCAGGGCCAACAAAGCAGAACGGGCCACATCTTTTTCATTGGGCGGAGCTACGTAGCCGATAATATGGGCGAGTAGTTCGCCTTCCGGGTAAACGCGGCGTGTGCCCACATCAATCAACACGCCGGGGAGAGAGGGGGCGTTGAGTTCAATACGTGCCATTTCATCCCACGAGAGGAAATCTCGCAGCATGACCGGCACAAAGCGCCGTTGATGCCGCATTTCACGCGCGATTCGTGTGCGGTCACGTTCATCTAGCGGAATAATGCTGGAAAAGCGTTCAATCGTGCCTGTTACATCCGTGGTTTCTTCAGGCATCAAAAGGGCGCGCCAGTTTTCCTTGTTATTGGCAAGGGCCACGCCGTAGCGGTCTACAATACGCCCGCGTGGTGGTGCCAAAAGGCGCTTGCTGATACGGTTTTTGGCGGCCATACGGGCATAATGGTCACCATCTTCTATCTGGATTTTATACAGGCGGCGGCCAAGCTCCCCCAACGCCACCGTTTGGACAGCCATAAACAGCAGCGCTCGGCGTGTAAAAACGCCACGGGCAGGGTCTTTCTGTTCACGAACAGGTAGAAAACGCCGGTTTTCTTTCTTGCGCCGCTTCAGCCACATAAGAAGCTTTCATGCCTGTTCATGCGGATTCCTTTTCATCCAGAATATGCAGGAACCATGAGAAAGTGGCGGAAAGCAACGGATAAACCCCTATGCACAGTAGTGCTTCAAAAAAAGCAGGAGCCGGATCAAGGCCATGCAGCCGGAACAAACATGCCAATGCCCACTGTAGGAAAGAGGCGGCTCCACCTATCAGACCGTAAAGGCACCATACTACTAAAAAATTCATACGCATGAGCCCAAATCGGGCATAGGTGCTGATTCCGTAAACCAGAAGCAGAATAAATGAGCTTACGCCCAAAGGTGTAAAGCCAACCAGATCCATAAACAGGCCCAGCAAGAAAGGCGCCAGCGCAGGCATACCGGTAGGCCGCCAAACAGACCAGAAAAATACAGAGCCGATAACAATGGCAGAAAGCAGTTCGGCAGAACCGGGAATGGCTAGGGGTGCCGAAAAAAAGATAATAACCAGAACAATAAAAGCAGATGGCAACAGATGGCGCGCTGTGCGGTCAAGTTTCTGGCCGAGCGTTAGGCGCGGTTCAAGATCTGGGTCCCATGATGGGGGTGAGGGATCGGACATCAGGTTACCCTTCCTGTCCTTGTCCCAGAAGTGTTTTGAAAGGCAGTGCTAATGGCCGATGCGGGCGGGTAAGTGGTACATGGCCCGGAGCATCAGGCGGCTCAATTTCAGATTGTCCAAAATCGAACACACGCAGCATGGTCAGTTTATCCAATTGCACAAAGGGCTGCACAACTGGTTGCCCCGGGTGCAGGTAATGTACCGTGCCAATAGGCAACCCCATGGGGAAGGCGCCAGCTTGATCACTGGTTACAACACGCTCTCCTTCAATGGGGCGTGAATCCTGCGGATAATACATCAGCCTTGGCATGGGGGAGTTGTCGCCTGCCATTATGGCCGTGGCATGGCTGGATTCCAGCTCAATGGGCAAGCGGCTGGCAATATCGGTTATTAACAAGATGCGGGCCGCATGTGGGCCAACTTCGGTAACGCGTCCTGCCAGACCATTTGTTGCTAAAGCAACATTGCCAACATGCACGCCACTGGTGGTGCCAGCCACAAGCAAAACAGCGCGGGCATACATGCCACCACTATCTGCCACTACTCGGCCCGTTACAAAGGCTGGGGTAGGTTCTGGCACCCAGTGCAGTTCTGTCTTTAAGCTATCATTTTCCCGCGCAAGAGAGACTGCAACATCATACCACCGGCGCAGTTTGGCATTTTCGGTTTGGAGTTTGGCGTTTTCTTCCGCCAGATGGCGGGCATCTTTTATGCCTTGCACAAGGTGGCTAACATCTGTTTGCGTATGGGCAATAAGCCCCCACAAAGGGGCTAAAGCATCTGCCACATACATACGCGCAGTATCAGCCAGCTTTCTATCGGCTTGGCCTGCAATAATAATCCCGACAGACAACAGCAGCAGCACTGGCAAAACCAGTTTGCCAAGAGCTTGTCTTACCTGGATGGAAACCGGGATCATAAAAGCCGGGAACCCCTATCAGAGGGAAGGAAAGCGAAAGGCATGCCCATTTGCATTCTGGCGCCGGGTTACAGCCAGATAGCTGGTGCCTTGGGTTAATACATGGTTGTCAGCACATTGCGCAGACGTTTCATTTCTTCCAACGCGCGGCCTGTACCCAAAGCCACGCAGGAAAGTGCATCTTCAGCTACTGTAACAGGCAGGCCTGTTGCAAGGCGCAGTACGTCACTCAGCCGGTAAAGCAATGCGCCACCACCGGTCAGAACAATGCCTTTATCAACAATATCGGCAGCAAGTTCCGGGGGCGTGTTTTCCAGCGCAGTTGTTACGGCATCCACAATCTGGCTTACAGGCTCCATAAGGCTTTCTGCAATTTGCGCTTGTGAAACCTGAACTTCACGCGGGACACCGTTAATCAGATCACGTCCTTTAACATCCTGCCACGGGCCATTTTCATAAGGCTCATCTGGCATCATGGCGGAGCCCAAGCTGATCTTGATACGCTCTGCTGAGCTTTCACCAATCAACAAGCTGTGGGTGCGGCGAATATAAGAGATAATGGCTTCATCCATTTTATCTCCGCCCACGCGTACGGAACGTGCATACACAATGCCGCCGAGGGAGATAACGGCCACTTCTGTTGTGCCGCCGCCAATATCTACAATCATGCTGCCAGAAGGTTCTGTAACCGGCAGGCCCGCACCTATGGCGGCTGCCATGGGTTCTTCAATCAGGAACACACGCCGGGCACCAGCGCTTTCCGCACTTTCCTGAATGGCACGGCGTTCTACCGCAGTGGAGCCAGAAGGCACACACACAATAATCTGGGGACTGGCGAAAGCGCGACGATTATGAACCTTGCGGATGAAATGTTTGATCATTTCTTCCGCCACTTCAAAATCAGCAATCACGCCATCACGCATGGGACGAATGGCCGTAATATTGCCCGGGGTACGACCAACCATCTGCTTGGCTTCTTCCCCTACAGCAAGAAGCTGCTTTTTTCCTCGTATATCTGCAATAGCCACAACAGAGGGTTCGTTCAGTACGATACCCCGTCCTTTTACGTAAACAAGGGTGTTGGCAGTACCCAGGTCAATAGCCATGTCGGCAGACATGAGACCGAGCAGACGAGAAAACATCCAGGACTCCTGGTTGAAGCGGGCACCATACAACAGAGGGCGAGAAAGCCGGACACGCTAACCCGCCCCTGCTGCTTTGGAAATATGTGAGCAGGAATTACCGGTGCGTAACGAGGCAGACAAGACCTTCCGTCAAGAAACTGACATATAATGTCAAGGTAAGGTCTGTCTGCCCGGTTTTGCAGGAGGGCCTGAAAAGTTTTTTCAGGCTGTCAGGGCTTCTGGTTCTGTGCGTGCCCGTTTCACCAGCAGCTTGTTTAGTGCATGCACGTAAGCACGCACGGCAGAAACAACCGTATCTGCATCTGCGCCTTGGCCATCTACCATCTTACCGGCTTCTTCCAGACGCACGGTTGTGCGGGCCTGCGCATCAGTACCTTCGGTTACGGCACCAACAGAGAACAGGGCCAGACGCGCTTCATGCGGGAAAGCCTTGCGTAGCGCGTTAAAGGCGGCATCCACTGGGCCGTTGCCTGTGGCTTTGGCTTCAATGGCTTTGCCATCCACGCTCAGTTCCAGATCAACTTCGGAAGGCTGGCCAGAAATGGATTTCAGGCTTAGCGCACCAAAGCGGATGCGGTCATGATCACGGGCTTCATCGTCCACCAGTGCGATGATGTCATCGTCGTACACAACCTTTTTGCGGTCTGCCAGATCCTTAAAGCGGGTGAAGGCTTCGTTCAGGCGTGTGTCATCCATGCCATCATAACCCAGCACCTTCAGCTTATCGCGGAATGCGGCCCGGCCGGAGTGCTTGCCCATTACGAGGGAGGAGCGTGTCCAACCCACGCTTTCGGGGGTCATGATTTCATAGGTGGCGGCATTTTTCAGCACGCCATCCTGGTGGATGCCGCTTTCATGCGCAAAGGCGTTACGGCCCACAATGGCTTTGTTCGGCTGCACGTCAAAGCTGGTGATGGTGGCCAGCATCCGAGAAACCTTCAGCAGCCCTTCGGTGTGGATACCGGTGGTAAAGGGGTATTGGTCATGCCGTGTGCGCAGCGCCATAACAATTTCTTCCAGCGCGGCATTTCCGGCGCGTTCGCCAATGCCGTTGATGGTGCATTCCACCTGCCGTGCACCACCACGGATAGAGGCCAGTGTATTGGCAACAGCCAGCCCCAGATCATTATGGTTATGGGCAGAGAAGATCACCTGATCTGCTCCCGGTACGCGCTGGCGCAGCATGGAAAAAATCTTTTCCATGTCTTCTGGCGTGGCGTACCCAACCGTATCGGGAATGTTGATGGTGGTAGCGCCAGCCTTAATAGCGGCTTCTACACAGCGGCACAGAAAATCTGGTTCTGTGCGGGAGCCATCTTCAGCAGACCATTCCACATCATCTGTCAGATTACGGGCGGCTGCGTTGCCGGAGGTAATCAGTTCCAGAACAGTTTCTGGTTCCATCCGCAGCTTGTATTTCATGTGCAGCGGAGAAGTGGAAATAAAGTTGTGGATACGCTTACGTTCTGCCGGGGCCAGAGCCTCACCCGCAGCGGCAATATCCTTGGCGCCGCCGCTGCGTGCCAGTGCGCAGATAACGGAACCCTTGGTGTGTTTGGCAATCTCGTTAACGGATTCGAAATCACCTTTGGACGCAACAGGAAAGCCCGCTTCAATCACGTCTACACCCAGATTGGCCAGTGCTTCCGCCATACGGAGCTTTTCTGCCAGGTTCATAGAAAAACCGGGAGATTGCTCGCCATCACGCAGGGTGGTGTCAAACACAATCACGCGGTCTGGCGTCATGCGGCCAAAGGACGGATGATTGAAGCTGGTGGTATCAGCAGACATGGAATTCTTCCTGAAAAAGTCTGGTCTGGAACAAGAATAGAGGGGCTGTGCCATATTCTGCCCGTTTATGCACGGGCGCTCTTTTCGTTCTCCCCTGGGCGTGGCAGCGCTTGGCCACCTGGCTCGCTCAGGGGCAGATTAGTCGAAGGAGAAGATCCAGACGGAGGGCCACGCCGCCCGCACCCGTCAATTTACGGGTGTGCAGGGAATCGGACGTGAACCACTCGGAATTCATGCGCAGCACCATACCGTCTTGTTTTTCAAACGCAACAGTAAACGTTGTTAAATGCCCTTTAGGCCATAGCTTTTGTGCCACGCAGGCAATGCAGCACATACAGCATAACACCCAGCAACACGGCAGCGAATGTTTGATGCACCGCACCTGCCCACACAGGCACGACCAGCAACAAAGTGGTAACGCCTAGCGCGTACTGGATAACAACGGCCCACCCTAAAAGGATGAAGGCGTTATGCGCTTTAGCCCCCAGATCTGTTGCTTTCAGGCCAACAAATAGCACAGCACCAATGCTGAGGGCTGTAAGGGTGGCCAGAAGGCGGTGGTCAAACTGCACAGCCGCTTTGTTGATGAACCAGTTCATCCAGAAAGGGGAAAGTTGGGCGTAATCTGTCGGGATCAAATGCCCATCCATCAGCGGGAAGGTGTTGAACAGGAACCCCGCATGTGTGCCAGCCGTAAACCCACCGGCAATAATCGTGGTGCACAGTAGCACAATAGTAAAGCAGGCCAACCGCTTGGCCAGGCGTGCGGTGGAGGATGAGGTATGATTTTCTGGTACAGGCCAACGGATAGAAAATGCCGTCCACAAAATGGCGCCATAAAGCAACAGGGCTGCACTCAGGTGCAGCACAAGCCGTATAGGTTCTACTGCCGTGCTGTTGGGGCGGAAGCCAGAAGCCACCATAAACCACCCAATGGCACCCTGTAGCGCACCCAGAATGAAGAAGATGAACAAACGCAGGGCCAACCGGCGCGTGATCATGCCTCTCACAACAAACCAGATCAGAGGCAGCAGAAGAACCAGCCCCATCAGGCGGCCCCAGAAGCGGTGAATCCATTCTGCCCAGAAAATTCTCTGGAACCCTTCCAGCCCAAATCCTTCGTGCTGAAGGTGATATTGCGGAATGGTTTTATAAAGTGCGAACAACCTTTCCCACTCAGCATGGGAAAGAGGCGGAATAAAACCGCTTACGGGCTGCCAATCCATAATGGAAAGGCCCGAACCTGTCAGGCGCGTTACGCCACCAATGGCGATCATGCCCAGCAGCATGAAGCAAAGCAGAAACAGCCAGCCTGAAATGAGTTTGCGGTGGGCGGGTGTCATGTCTGTCTGGGGGGATGATGAGGTGGGCATGGCAGCCTTTGGCGCTGTGGGTTAAATTTCTGTATCGGGTTTACAGCCAGCTTGCGGGCTGCTGCAAGAAGATGGTACCGCTAGGCTGGATGGAACAGCATATTCGTCCACCCTCCCGGTCTTCTGTATCGCTTCTGCGTCCGCTGCTCATGCTGCTTGTATTGGTGGTGGGGGCGGTTGGGTTGCGGCATGTGCCAGCTCTCCACAGTATGTTGCATGGCACAGATGTGCTGCGCCAAGGCGTGTGGGGCCGCATGGTGTTTTTATCTGGCGCTGTTTTGTGGTGCGGGTTTGGGCTGCCACGTCAGGTGGCCGGATTTGCCGCCGGATTGGCTTATGGTTTGTGGGAAGGTCTTGCACTTATCACCATAGCCTCCACATTGGGGTGCTTGGCAGGGTTTTTCTGGGCCAGATGGGGCGGGCGCGCATGGGCGCGGCAGAAATTGGGGCAACGTTTTGCCCAAATGGACGCATTTCTGACACGTCAGCCGTTTTCAAGTATTCTTACCTTGCGGCTGCTGCCCGTGGGGTCTGCGTTACTGCTGAATCTTTTGGGGGGCATTTCAGGTATGGATGTGCTGCCGTTTTTTACAGCAACCCTTTTGGGGAGCATACCGCAGAACCTTGTTGCCGTTTTATTGGGTGCGGGGGTTCAGGTAGGTACTTTTTGGCAGTATGCAGCAGGTGGCGCGTTGTTTGTGCTTTCTGGCGCTATTGGCGTGTGGTTATGGCGGCATGCACGTATAGCCCGGCAGGTTTCCTGATCCATATATGGTCTGGCTGCTGCTGAGATGTCAGGAATTAAAGGCTGATCTTACGCCCGTTGTAAAATAAAAGGCGCTGGCCTGTTGCCTGTCTTTTTGCCAGACATTTTTCTTTTTCCTTCTGTTTTTGTTTGTTTTTTGGAGTGCTGCTTATGGCTTCTCCCTCTGCTGTGCGGGATGCCGGAACGTCTTTTATTGGTGGGCGCATCCCCATGTGGATGCCGGTGCTTTTAGGGTTCCTGACAGCCGTTGGACCTATTTCGACAGATATCTATCTGCCAGCTTTTCCGGCCATGGAGCAGACCTTCCATACAAGTGCGGGCAATGTGCAGTTCACATTGTCTATCTGGTTTGTTGGGTTAGCTATTGGGCAAATTACTGTAGGCCCCTTGTCCGATAGGTTTGGACGGCGCAAGCCTATGCTTATAGGCAATGCCCTGTATGCCGTGGCTTCTGCCGTATGTGCGTTTGCGCCAGATATCACCACATTTTCCATTGCGCGGTTTGTGGCCTCCGTTGGGGCATCTGCCAGTCTGGTTATTCCAACAGCTTGTGTGCGCGATATGGTGCCAGACCGTAATGCCGGAGCACGCATGATGTCTCAGCTGGTTATGGTGATGGGTGTTGTGCCCATTCTGGCCCCTATGCTGGGCGGGTTGGTTGTTGAGTTTGTTTCCTGGCGGATTATTTTTTGGGCTTCTGCGGCCTATGGCGCGATATGTGTGGCGTTGATTCTGTTTATTCTACCAGAAACACTGCCATATGACCGGCGCGTGGCTCTTTCTCCTTTCACGCTGGTATCACGTTACGTCACCCTGATTCGGGATCGGGCCTTTGCCAGCCATGCGCTGATAACGGCTTTTTCTACCTTCATGTCCTTTAGCTACCTTACCGCAGCGCCTTTTGTGTTTGTGCAGTTGTTTCATTTCTCACCGCTGCATTTTTCCATGCTGTTTGGGTTCTTTGCGGTGTTCATGATCGGGGCTTCGCAGGTGAACGGGCTTTTGGTCGGGCGCATCGATTCTGGCAAACTGCTTCAGGGGGCTATCTGTCTTTCCGTTGTCGGGGGAATTTTGCTGGTAGCAGTAAGTTTGTGGAGCGCTTGGTACGCACCTCCGGCATGGCAGCCATATGAAGTGTGGTTGGTTATTGCGGCTATGCTGCTGGCACTTGCACCTACTGGCATTATTTTTCCTAATGCCATGATGGGGGCTTTGGCGGATCATCCGTCTCTTGCCGGGGCGGCATCTGCTTTGGCTGGCACCCTACAATATGTGTTTGGGGCTGTGGCTGGTGTTGTGGTTGGACAATTTCCGGCTGTTTCTGCAATTCCTATGGCAGGATGCATGTGTTGTGGTGCTATTCTGATGTTCTTGGCGGGTCTATCGCGCCCTCATCGACAGAATGTGAACTAAAAATTGCACAAAAAGCGGTTATGCCCGCTCTGCTCTTGACGGTGACAGGACTGCGGCCCAGTCCAGATGAAAAGATGGCGTTAAGGAAGGGAGCGTGCATAACATGCCACGGCATCCAGCAAGACGGGCCCACATTCTGGCGCTTATTGGCGCCGGGCTGCTGATTGTAACTTTTGGCACAATGGGGATTGAGCTGGGTAATGAAATGGCCCGGCATGGTAATCTGGATCGTCAGAGCACCGCAGCAGGCAATTACTTGCGCGGGTTGCACCATGCCACCAGTGATGCCCGCATATGCCATTACGCTTGGATGGCCGAGCATAGGCCGCAGGATGGCAGTTGTTACATTCAGGCTATTCAACAACTTTCTGATGCGCGGCGTGGGTTTGAATCCTTTCGCGTCGTTCAACTGCGAGAGGGTGGGGGCCGTGTAGAACCGCTGCAAAGCGTGTGGCAGCAGCTTGAAACCATAAGCGCCTGGCCCCATTCCCCAGAGGGGACTCCCGCCGGAGGGGCGCAGCTTCTGGCGGATCTGGATCAGAATCTTTCTATTCTAAGCCGTGCCAGTACGCTGGATCAGGCAGACCGTGTCGCCAACATGCTGCGCAACACAAGTTGGCAGCGGCGCTTGGCGTTGCTGGGTATTCTTACGGGTGTTTTCAGCCTTGTTTCTGCAGGCTGGGTGTTGGATCGTTCTTCCTTGGCGGCAGCGCGGGCAGAGGCTTCATCGCGTGATCTGGCATTGCGTTTGCGGGCAACGTTGGACAGCTTGAGCCTTGGCGTGGCTGTGTTTGGTGCTGATGGCCATTTGTGGCACTGGAACGAACAACTGGCTATGGCCTTGGGCTTGGAAAAGAGCTTTTTCAAACCCGGCCTATCTTACAATGATTTAAGTGCAGTGCTGGTGGTAGATGGTGTGCCGCTGCTTGAACCATTGGAACATGTTGAAACCAGCTTGGCCAAAGGGCAGCCTGCACCACCTGTCGTCGTGGAGTGCAAAGGCATTAACGGCGCAGATCTGGAATTGTGCCGCACCTTGTTTTTTGCCCCAGATGGTGCAGCAGAGCGGCGTGGGTTTGTGCTGACAGCCGCAGATATCACCATGCGTTTACGCAGTGAACGTGCATTGGGTGAGGCGCAAAAGCTGCGAGCACTGGGGCAGTTTACCGCAGGTATTGCTCACGATTTCAAAAATCTTCTCACCGTCATTTTGGGAAATCTGGAGCTTGCGGCAGAGCACGATCTGCCAGATCAGGTAGAGCAACGGCAGGAATATCTGTCTGCCGCCACACATGCCGGGCATAGGTCTGAAGCCCTTACAAGCCAGCTTCTTTCCTTTATGCGCAGGCAACAAACTGGCGTGCCAGACTGTTTTGATCTGGCCGATCTGTTTTCTTTGCTGGATGGATTGTTGGCGCGTGTTATCGGCCCCAGAATTGTGGTGGAATGTGCTGATGTCTCAGGTGTATGGCCTGTGCGTGCAGACCCAGCGCAGCTTGAAAGTGCTGTGCTCAATCTGGCTATCAATGCGCGAGATGCCATGCCATCCGGTGGCCGACTGCGTATTGCCGCCCGTAATGTCACATTCTCTGTCAACGCAGATCTGATGAGCTTGCCCGTTGAGGAAGGCCGCAACATGCGCGTGGTTTCAGACCCGACTCCGCTGCCTGCCGGGGATTGGGTGCGGTTGGATGTGATTGACAGCGGTAGCGGCATGACGCGTGAGGTGTTGGACCACCTGTTTGAACCGTTTTTTACCACCAAACGGGAGGGCGCAGGCACAGGGCTTGGTATGGCCATGGTTCTGGCTTTTTCCCAACAGGTGAAGGGGCGGGTTGTGGTGGCAACAGGGAGTGGCAGCGGAACAGAGGTTTCCTTGTGGTTGCCCAAGGCTGCGGCTCTTTCTGCCGCACAGGTTTTGCAGCCAGCGGTGTTGCCTAAAATCAGCAAATCAGCGCCATCACAGGCTTTGCAAGTGCTGGTGGTGGAAGATGATGCTGCTATCCGCGATATTGTTGTGACCATTCTGAGCATGGCTGGCCATCGCGTGTTAGAAGCTGGAGATGGTGAGCAGGCTTTTGATGTGGCTGCGGCTGCGGAAGGGCCTCTTGATCTGTTGGTAACGGATATTCAACTGCCCGGCCCACTGGATGGGCTAACCCTCTCACGCGTACTGGTGGAACGGTATCCTGAACTGGCTGTCGTTTATATGTCGGGGGATCTTACTGCGGATTCCAAACTCCCCGAAGGTGGCGTGGCCAATGCGCGTCTTTTGGCCAAACCTTTCCGCAGAGATGGCCTGATGGAAGTGGTAACAGCAGCACTGAGTGCGCGCACTGGAGCATAAGCAGACCATAAAGGAAAAGCCGCCATACCTTGCAGAACCGGCGCATGCAGGATAGAGCGGGCGCCGGATTGCCCGAACGTGTTCTTCTTTTTTGGCAGGATACAAGGCAGAAGTAACAGAGGGCCAGCCAAGGCTGGCACGCAGGAAGGATTATTAAGGCCATGACGGCACATGAGGAAATCGACCTCAAGCGCTTTATCCGGCACGTTCCCGATTTTCCTAAACCGGGCATTCTATTTTACGACATTTCCACCCTGATGCGGAATCCGGATGCCTGGCAGTTGGCCATGGGGCGTTTGGCACGGCAGGTGGCGCCGCTTAAGCCAGATCTGCTGGCTGCCGTTGAATCCCGCGGGTTTTTAACAGCCGCACCGTTGGCGGATCGCTTGGGTTGTGGGCTGCTGATGCTGCGTAAATGTGGCAAGCTGCCGGGTGACACCATTTCCCACACCTATGATCTGGAATACGGCAGCGATACGCTGGAAATTCAGGCAGATGCCGTCCAGCCCGGTCAGCGCGTGGTGGTTATGGATGATCTGCTGGCAACCGGCGGTACTTTGGCTGCTTCTGTAGCGCTGCTGCGTAAGGCGGGAGCGAACGTGGTAGGCGCTTCTGTTATGGTGGAATTAACAAGTTTGGGTGGCCGTAATAAAGTAGATGCCCCTGTTTCCACTTTATTGACGTACAAAGAATAAGCTCTTTCAACATTCATATGTTCTGTTTGCGCATCTGGGTGCTGAACAGAACATATGAGGTGTGAATACGCTTTTCTGCCATGTTGGGGTAAGAGAAGATGTATGGCACGTTGTTTCCCCATTAGCACCTCAGGTTTGGCCGCGTGAAAAGCATGACGCTTTCCTTGGGGCAGCTTTGGCGGTCGGTCTCTATTATTGTCCGGCAGGCGCTTGTTGGTGGTGGCCCACCACGCAAGCTTGACCATTTACGTTGGTTGTTTGCGCCCAATCTACTTTCTTTTGGGTATGCGCTTCGCACCACCATTTCATCCTTAATCGCTCTTGGCATTGCCTTGTGGTGGGAACTGGGGAGCCCGCAATGGGCGGCCCTTACTGTGTGGATGGTGGCGCAAGGCACGCGCGGCAAATCCATTGCCAAGGCGCGCTGGCATATGTTTGGCATGGTGGTAGGCACAATATGTGCCATCGTGCTGGTGGCCAGCATGCCGCAATCTCCGCTGCTGTATATCTTTTTTGTGGCGGTAGGAATTGGCACTTTCTGCTTTATAGGCACGTTGCTACCCGGCCCAGCCGCCATGACCAATTATCGTATTCACGGTATGCGGGCATCGGGTTTTACGTACGTTATTATTGCGTTGGATGGCATAGTTGCGCCCGATCATATTTTTCAGATCGCAATGGCGCGTGCCACATACATTACGCTTGGTATTGTGGTGGAAACCACAATTTCATCTCTTTTCCAGTATCAGTTAGGGTTGCGGGCCAGAACACGATTGGCAACCAACTTTGTGCAAGCCCTTAAAGGTGCCGTGCCCGCCATTTTGCGCTTGTTGCAGGGTGATAGACGGGCTGTGGCAAATTCCCCCGGTGTGTTTTCTACTCTTATCGCGCTAAGCGATCAGGTTGAGTTTGCCGAAATTGAAATGGGCAAACATCAGCATGAAGGTGATCATGCCAGAGCTGCCTTGGCAGCTATTACGGTACTATTGTCACGCGGGTTGGATCTGGGTGCGCTGCTAGAGGTACCGCACAGTCAGGGTGTGGAATATCAGGATACAGCCCAGCAAGTGAGCACTTTTTTGCAAGCTTTGCCAGACAGGCTGGATAACGATCAGCCTATTGAGCCAGTTTTGCGGGATCTCACATCTTTACGGGCAACATGTCGGCAACTTGCCGCTGGGTGTCTGGAAAAGGAAATGGAAGCGGCCACGCATCCCCCGCTTGATGAGCAGCAGGATGAAGTGCTGACTCGGCAAGGGCAATTGCTGCATAAGCTGGATACCATGCTGGAAGAACTGTATCTGGCCATTGAGCAGTTTGAAATGAGCCGCAACCCGCAGCCGCATGACCATTTCCGCTACCCCATGAAGTCTTACAGAGACTGGCGGATGGCGTTTACCAATAGCTTGCGGGCTTCTGTCACCATCTTTTTGGCTGGTGTTCTATGGATTACCACAGCTTGGCCTGATGGCCTGACATTTATTATGTTTGTAGGCATTGTATGTGCGCTGTTTTCCACTTTGGAGCAGCCAGCCCTTGCCACGCAGGCATTCTTGCACGGCACTGTGTGCGTGATTGGCATGAGCGCACTGCTTGATCTGTGGGTGATGGCACAGCCTACAATTTACGAAATGATGGCCATGTGTCTGGCTGTGCCCATGCTGATTGGTGGATTGGCTTTTGCATGGCCACCGCTGGTGCTTGCGGCAGTCGCTTATAATCTGTTTCTGCCTATTCTGGTGGGGCCGATCAATCAGGGGCGGATGGATGAAATCATGTATTTCAACACCGCCATGCCTCTGTTGTTGGCTATGATGTTCTGCATGTGGATGTACCGCGTGTTTCTGCCATATGATCCAGATGGTTTGCGGTGGGATATGCGTGTGAATATTCTGCGCGGTCTGCGTCGTTTGGCAGGTCAGCGCAGACCGCCCGCTGTAACGGAAATTATTGGGCGAAGTGTAGATGGGTTTGTACGCCTTTCCACCATGGCGACAGATGATGGCAATACCTATGTGCTGGAGCGGTATTTAAGTGGCGTGTTGTCTAGTATGACCATTGCGCTCAATGTGTTGCGGTTACGTACCGTTTTAGCGAAGAATATTCTGCCACTAGAGGCACAGAAAGCCGTAGAAGTGATGATGGAACGCATGCAGCGTTTTACTGGCCGATATGGTGGGCAATACGGCCGAACTGCGCGGGCAACACATATAGCTGTAGAGTATTTGTTGAACTGTGAAGAAACCGAAGCAAACCTTTCTGTGCGTGAAGAGATGCTGCGGGCATTAGCCAGTTTGCGGGTGATAGAAACAGAACTTGCAGAGAACCGAGCGTTCTTTGATGCGTCTTCTCCATATCTGGATAAAGCATTTACCTAAACCAGATGGGTCATAAACAGGCTCTGATATTAAGGTAGAGCATTGTAGGAGAGTGTTGCATTGGCGCAGTCAGACATCACAAAAGAACAAAACAAACAGGCGCGCAACTTGTTGCGCAGTATGTTTGATGCTGCGGTTAGCGCGGCTGATCCTTTCAAGGTATTGGCAGAATATCTGCCCCAAAAACCCAAAGGCCGCTGCATTGTTGTGGGGGCAGGCAAGGCGTCTGCCGCTATGGCTGCTGCGCTGGAGGCGGCATGGCCAGATGTGCCTTTGCAAGGCGTTGTGGTCACGCGGGATGAGCATGCTGTTCCAACGCGCCACATTACAATTCTGGAAGCATCCCACCCTGTGCCAGATGCGCGGAGTGAACAGGCAGCACATGATATCTTGCAGGCCGTAAAAGGGTTGGGGCCAGATGATCTTGTTCTTGCTTTGATATCCGGTGGAGGGTCTGCGCTTCTGGCTTTGCCGGTAGCAGGCATCACGCTGGTAGAAAAACAGAACATTGGCCGCCAGCTTTTGCATTCTGGCGCAACAATTTCTGAAATGAACACAGTGCGTAAGCACTTATCTGCCATTAAAGGCGGCAAGCTGGCTGTTGCAGCGGCTCCTGCGCAAGTGGTTACGCTTGTTATTAGTGATGTGCCAGGAGATGACCCGGCAATTATTGCCAGCGGCCCCACTGTGCCAGATGCAACAACACCTCAAGATGCTTTGCGTATTCTCAATAAATACAATTTAGACGTGCCCGATACTGTTCGTCATGTTTTGGAGAACACCACCACGGCAGTTTCGTCCCAGCACTCTGCCAATGCAGATAATCGGGTTGAAATGATAGCAACTCCTTTTATGGCGCTACAGGCCGCAGCCGAGGTGGCGCGTGCAGCAGGAGTGACCCCTTTAATTTTAGGGGATGCGTTGGAAGGCGAAAGCTGTGTCATGGGTGTGGTGATGAGTGGCGTTGCCCGTTCTGTTCAGGCACACGCTGTGCCTGTTCGTGCTCCGGCTGTTTTGCTAAGTGGCGGGGAAACAACGGTAAGTATTCGCGCAGGCACAAAGCCGGGAAAAGGCGGACGGAATACAGAATTTTTGCTCTCTTGCGCGCTGGCCTTAAATGGCCAGGCAGGCATATGGGGCTTGGCGGGGGATACAGATGGTATTGATGGCACAGAAGATGCTGCTGGCGCCATATTTTCCCCGGATACATTAGCCCGTGGTCTGCAAAATGATGTAGCTGCCGAGGATTTTTTGAAACAGCATGACAGCTACAGTTTTTTTGAAAAACTCGATGACCTTATTAAAACAGGCCCAACGTTAACAAATGTGAATGACGTGCGCCTGCTTTTGGTGCTTTAGTTCTGTTTAATCATCAAGTGCACGCTCCACTTCGCGCCGAAGGGCAGGAATAATCTTTTCCTGAAACATGGGGGTTTTGCGCTCCCATGCCCCGGTGCGCCATGATGGGTGGGGCAAAGGAAAATATTGCGGCAGAAAATCCTGAAAGTGCTCTGTCCGTTCATATACTTTGCCTTTTCCTAAAACGTAATTCTGGGCATAAGACCCAACCAGAAGTGTTAGCCGAAGGTTGGGCAGCAAAGCCAGAATACGTTCTCGCCATAGGTTGGCGCATTCCGGTGGTGGCGGACGATCACCACCCTTAGGGAGTACGCCGGGGTAACAAAGCGCCATAGGTAAAATGGCTACACGGTTGGAATCATAAAAAACATCTCGACTCATTCCGAGCCATCCCCGTAGCCGATCTCCCGAGGCATCGTTAAAGGAAATACCTGTTTCATGCACACGTGTGCCCGGGGCTTGCCCGGCAATAAGTAACCGTGCGTGAGGGGAAACATGCAAAACAGGCCGAGGGCCTAGCGGTAACTTACGCGCACAGGCTGTGCATTGCCGGATTTCTTGCACCAAACAGTTCAGTTGTGTTTCAACATCACTGCTTTCCGCAGAACTTGGCGCGTGCCATTTCAATTTTGTTTGAGTGTGGATCATTCTGTTGAAATATGTGGGGATGATCCGTTCGCTTACAATGCAAACAATATAAAAAAGCGCCGTAGTGTTGCCACTACGGCGCTTTGTAACCAGCCCATAAAAGTAGGGCCGGTTATTTAAGCAGAAGCTTTACTGTGCTTCATCCACACCAGCATGTGTCTGCGGTGCGAAGGTCCAGCCAGCGCCGTAAGGCTGCGGCATGAAGAGGCCCCATGTAGCGGATTCTTCAGTTGCATTAGCCCAACCCGGTGTTGGCAGCGGCGTATGATCCAGACGGAGTTTCTGGATATCTGCTGCTGTCGTGTTAGCCGGTGCGCGGTTACCCCATGCAGAACGGATGAAGTTTACAACATCTGCAATCTGCTGGTCAGACAGGATGTTTTTGTAATCCGGCATGGCTACAGCGGAAGGTGCCCAGTTGGTGGGGGGCAGAACGCCACCATCAACAACAATATGAGCAACAGATGTCGGGTTGTCGGAAACAACAACCGGGTTACCAGCCAGTGGCGGGAACATACGGGCTACACCACCACCATCATTACGATGGCAGATAGCGCACTGTTCCACATATGTTTTGGCGCCAGCATTGCCGGAGAAGTTGTTGGAATCCAGCATCTGAGCCGTAGAGGCATCGTAGCTGTAATCACCACGTGCAGGCGGAACCGGCGGCAGGGATTTAATGTATTTCACCATGGCGTGCAGATCTGCATCGGTGAAGTACTGGGTGCTCCAGCCAACCACGTCTGCCATGCCACCAAAGGCTGCGGAGTGATCAGTACGACCGGATTTCAGGAACAGGAACAGATCTTCATCAGACCAGCGACCAAGGCCCAGAACCGGATCGTTGCGCAGGCTTGGGGCAATCCAGTTGTCGATTACGCCACCGCCGCCAAGGAAGTCTGGCCCACCAGATGCATCCAGCGCTTTTTCCTGCATACCAAAGCCGCGCGGTGTATGACATGCACCACAGTGGCCAGGGCCGGTTACAAGGTATTCACCACGTGCTGTTTCAGCATCTGTGCCGGGTGCCGGAGTGAAATCCTTCGGAGCCGGTGCAAATACAGAGCGCCAGATGGATAGCGGCCAACGCATGGACATCGGCCAAGAAATATCAGTTGCGTGATTTTTCTGAGCAATCGGCTGCACACCATGCATGAAATATGCATACAGAGCCTTCATGTCATCCTGCGTCATGCGGGCGAAGGATGGGTAGGGCATTGCTGGATACAGCGTAGCGCCATCCTTACGCACGCCATGGCGCACGGCTTCATCAAACTCTTTAAATGTGTAGGTGCCAATCCCGTAAGTAGGGTCTGGCGTGATGTTGGTGGAGTAAATTGTGCCGATGGGGGTCTTGATGGAAAGACCACCAGCATATTTCTGACCATTTAGGGATGTGTGGCAAGCCACACAATCCCCCAGACGAGCAACGTACTCGCCCTTCTTGATCAGATCTTCATCAGCGTTCTGTGCATGCGCTAGGGACGTTCCCGCAAGAAGCCCGACAGCGACTGCCCCCAGGGCAGCTTTTAGCCTGTTAATCATCATTTTTACCACTTATCGCCTGTGTGCTGAATGACGTCGTAACTCTGCCGAGGCATTAGGGGTTAATGCCAAGTGTCGGGTTTTCGGGAATGTTCTTGTCATTCTTCCGAGCATCCACTTCACGCTGATACGTGTCGTTTGCTCGTTTGATCAGATACTGACGGATAGCTTCAATTTCATCCGGCGTCATGCTGGTGTCAAAGCGATCCATCCCGTAAGCCGTCAGCGCACCGCGACCAACTACGTTGTAGAAAGCATCCTGGTGGCGGATAGCACCGGCCCAACGCAGATCAGGCAGCATACCTGCGCCTTCACCGTTATCACCATGACAGGTCTGGCAGTAGGTCTGATACTGGAAGTAACCATTATCAACGACCTTCTGGTCATACTGTGCAGGTGGTTTTACGGGCAGGAAGCCACGGTTGTTCAGAGCCGGTAGTTTGGCTTTGCCATCCAGAGAGAACGCAGCAATGTAGGAGTGGTTAACTGTCCAGCCAGAAGTACGGCCTACGCCACCCATGGAAATCGGGTAGATGCCGCCCCAGCCCACTTCAACAGCAACATACTGCTTGCCGTTGACGCTATAGGTCATAGGCGGAGCGATAATGCCGCTCTGTGCGTCAAACTTGTAAAGATCACTACCGTTTGTGGCGTCATAGGCGTGGAATTCACCATTGGCCAAGCCCTGGAACAAAAGATCACCGCCGGTGGCCAGAACGCCGCCGTTCCACGGACCTTTGTGGTCAATCTTCCAGACCGTTTCCATCTTGACTGGATCCCATGCCAGCAGCCAGCCGTGCAGATCCTTAATATAAGCGGTACGTGCTTCTGGGGTGTCAGGCAGACCATTCTTGGTCATGTCCAGACCAACGTTCCAGGAATCCGCATGCGGCTTAAAGCCACCAACCTGGTTTTTATAACCAAACGGAATCTGATGAGCTGGGATATAGACCAGATGCGTTTTGGGGCTGTAAGCCATGCCCATAAAGTTATGTGCACCCAGTGGGCCAGGAATACCGTACCAGAACTTGCCGTTCAGGGTGTACAGACCATCTGGGTTGTAGATCGGGCGACCTGTCAGCGGATCCAGACCGTTGGCCCAATTCTGGTAAACGTAGTTTTTGCCAGACAAGAATTCACCAGTCTTGGCATCCAGAACGTAGAAGAAGCCATTTTTAGGAGCATGCACGATCACGTGGCGCATTTCGCCATTCACTGGCATGTCCAGTGTCATGATCTGCTGAACAGAGGTGTAATCCCACTGATCCATTGGTGTTGCCTGGAAGTGCCAGACATATTCGCCCGTTTCAGGCTTCAGGGCGACAATGCTGCCCAGGAACAGGTTGGAACCAATGCCTTCAGAACGGTATTTATAGTTCCAGGGGGAGCCGTTACCAACAGCCAGGTAGATCAGGTCACTGACCGGATCATAAACCAGAGAATCCCATACGGTGCCGCCGCCGCCCTGACGTACCCAAGCGCCTTTGGGGCCCCAGGTTTTGTAGGCTTTGCTCATCAGAATATTGTCTGATGCCGCGTGATCAGGTTCGTTCTTGTTGTTCGGAACGGTGTAGAAGCGCCATTTCAGCTTGCCGGTTTCGGCATCAAAAGCGGAAACAAAGCCACGGGCACCAAATTCAGCACCACCGTTACCAATCAGCACCAGGCCTTTTGCTACGCGTACCGCGCCATCCACTGTGTAGGAGCGCTGCTTGCCCAAGGAGGCATCGGCTGGGATGGTGTTAACTTCCCAAACCTTTTTACCGGTTTTTGCATCGGCAGCGACCAGACGGCCGTCAAACGTGCCCCAGAAAACCTTGCCGTTCCAATAGCCTGCACCACGGTTAACCGTATCACAGCAGCCTTTATCAGCAATGTTGCCGGGCACTTTGGGGTCATACTGCCAAAGCAGCTTACCTGTGGCAGCGTCCAGCGCTTCCATTTTAGACCAGTTGGTTGTGGCATACATAATGCCATCTACCACCAGCGGGGTTGCTTCCTGCCCGCGGTTGGTATCCAGCGTGTAGTACCAAGCCAGCTTAAGATCACCCACGTTGGAGCGGTTGATCTGATCTAGGGGGCTATAGCGCTGTTCGCTGTAAGTGCGACCATAAGAAAGCCAGTTTTCGGGGTGATCATCTGCATGGATGATAGCTTCCCCCGTATTACCCTGACCGTCAGCGCGGGCAGGGACTGCCGCGTAAGGCAAAGCAGCGGCACAGATTGTTCCGGCCGCGAGAATTCCTAGCAGTGAACGTCTCTTGGCGGAGGCGGGGCGGGTCATGCGTTCATGTCCTCGACTATTATATACGGTGAGGAAAAAGATAGCCGGCAGGCCGGTTTCTCACACAACAGCCAAGGGGAACGCTGTCTGTCAATCACGGGGAAGGAATAGCAGCTTCCATTCTGCGGGATAATTTCCCGTGCTTACAGGCCTGTAGAGCCGGAAATTATGCTCACATTCAGGTTATGAAAGGCGCTTACAAATCTTGTTATAACAAGTGTGTGGGTTCTATGCAACCTGATGTAAACGCATAATCGGCCAGAAGTTCCATATCTGTCGTTTCACGATTTTTCCAAGAACTGAACAGGGTGAATTCATAAACCTCGTCCTCTGGGGCACGTAGACTGTGGTGGATGCGCAACCAGTTATGGACGTCTTCTGGTGGAACAGTTGAGATTGTGCCTAGTGGCACGCTGAGTGGGTGGCAGATACGCTTTACCTTCAGGCCTGCTTGCTGAGTCTGACGCCTGATTTTCACGGAAAGGTGATCGCATACGGCAGATAGAATCTTGGCCGTAAGAATGATTCGCTCGCCTTGCTGCACAACGTCCAACCCGGAGTGGACAAGTGTTGCCGGAGTTGATGTCTGGATAGAGAGCAGCCTCGCATCCAGATTCTCCATGATGTCTGGATCAGAGGTTTCTCCCATGATCACCAGTGGAAGAAACAGGAAGGGTTCGGGCTCCCATTCCCTATTGGGGAAGAAGGTCTGAATTTGCTGAAAGAATTCCAGCATGGGGGCGGGAAGGCGAATTCCGGCAATCAAAAACATAGCTGGTACTTTATTCCTTGGCTTGTGATGGCCGATTTGTGGGGGAGCGCGTTATATGAAGAGATAAAAACCAGGCAGGAATAAAGCGCCCTGTTTTTGACCTGATTCTTTGCAACCCTTGACGACAGGGCAGGGCAGCCACAAGTATTAAGCAAAGCCGGCCTGTCCGGACAAGGAGAGTTAAACACCATGTCGTTTAGTCACGA
This sequence comes from Acetobacter oryzifermentans, assembly GCF_001628715.1. Lineage (NCBI taxonomy): Bacteria > Pseudomonadati > Pseudomonadota > Alphaproteobacteria > Acetobacterales > Acetobacteraceae > Acetobacter > Acetobacter oryzifermentans. Next base: position 97,361 of record NZ_CP011120.1, read on the forward strand.
CTACCGATCCCCCGCTACGCCCACAGACTGGAATGCTCAGGCAGCCAATCTGGATGCTGGGCTGCGGGCCTATATGCTACGCGTTTATAACTGGATGGCATCTGGCCTGCTGCTTACTGGTATAGTGGCATATGTTATTGCCAACACAAGTTTGAGCCATCTGTTTTTTCAGGTGGTACAGGTACCGGGTGGCTTGGTGCCGCGCCCAACATTGTTGGGTGATGTGGCTATGCTTTCGCCATTGGCATTTGTGCTTGTTATGTCCTTTGGTTTGAACAGGCTTTCCCTACAGGGGGCGCAAGCGCTGTTTTGGGCGTTTTGTGCCACCATGGGCGCTAGCATGGCCAATATATTCGTTATTTATACAGATACATCTATTGTCCGGGTGTTTCTGGTAACGGCCTGCATGTTCGCTGCAACGTCTTTGTGGGGATACGTTACCAAAGCCAATCTATTGCGCTTTAGTTCTTTCCTGATGATGGGGCTGTTTGGGCTGCTGATTGCTGGCTTGGTGAACCTGTTCCTGAAGAGCCCGGCTTTGTACTATGTGTACAGCATTGTAGGTGTTTTCATCTTTACAGCGTTCAGTGCATTTGATGCGCAGCGTATTCGGGTTACTTATCCGCAGCTTGCTGCGTATGAAGGCCCGGAAATGACAGCTAAGCGCAGCGTATATGATGCGTTGAGCCTGTACCTGAACTTCATCAACCTTTTTCAGTTTCTTCTACAGTTTATGGGCGTAAGAAACTCCAACGATTAATTTATACAGGAGTCGGCATGGGGCGTGCGCTCCACCGGTATGCTCGAAAAGAAAACCCAGCCTCTCAGAGGGCTGGGTTTTTTTGTATGGGAAGGTATGCCCTGAATGAATGGCGGCATGTTTGCCCGGAATGCGTACCAAAATAGGCCGTTATCTTGATTCAAGATTTTGTAACGAAAATGTGAGATAAAATATTTTCGCATAACGGCATGAAATCGAAAGCGAAATTGTATTTTCCAGAAAAATACAGAAATATTTTGAAATATTTCGTGAAGTTGTTTGCCTCTGTTTTTATCGCACCAGAGTACCCATGCCGCACCGCCATATCAGCTAACCTGATTATGACGAAAGGCTGATGGAACTTTTCCGACATTTGAGAATCTGCGCTTTAGGAATAAAGTGCGCGCAAGGTGTTTTCGCGCTCCGTTCATTCTGTCACCAGCACGATATGCCGTGTTCCTTGTGTTTATGAAGGAAACAACGGTCTGATATGTGTTTGTGGTAGATGGGGAATGTTGAAACGCGGTTTTTCTTGCTGTTGTCAGGCTTCTATGGCAGCAGAACAAAGAGTCTTAGTGAGGCTAATTTGATGTCAGAACCAAGAGGCGTGCGATGAAAAACAAGTTACTGGCGAGAGTGGCGCGATTGGGCGGCCTATCGTCAGCATTGCTGCTTGCCGGGTGTGAACTTGATGTTCTCGACCCGAAAGGCCCGGTTGGTGAAGGGGTTAAAACCCTAATTGCCACCTCCACAGTCGCAATGCTGATTGTTGTGATTCCGACCATCCTGCTGACGCTTCTGTTTGCCTGGCAGTATCGCCAGTCTAACACGAGCGCCGAGTATCTGCCGAAGTGGTGCCACTCCAACAAAATTGAAGTGATTATTTGGGGCGTGCCTTCCCTGATTATCCTCTTCCTGGCAGTGATTACCTATCAGACCTGTCATTCTCTGGATCCGTATAAGCCACTTGAAGCAGAAGCAAATACCAAGCCTCTGCACGTTGAAGTGGTGGCTCTGGACTGGAAATGGCTGTTCATCTACCCAGAACAGGGTATTGCAACGGTCAATCAGCTGGCCATTCCGGTCAACACCCCGATTGACTTCAACATCACCTCTGATTCCGTGATGAACTCCTTCTTCATCCCGCGTCTTGGTTCCATGATCTACGCAATGGCAGGCATGCAGACCCAGCTTCATCTGCTGGCGAGCGAACCAGGCGACTATCTGGGTGAGTCTGCCAACTACAGTGGCCGTGGCTTTTCTGACATGAAATTCCACACGCTTGCTGTAAGCGGTGATGAATTCAATGCCTGGGTTGAAAAGGTGAAGTCTTCTTCCGAGCAGCTGGATAGCCAGACCTATCCGAAACTTGCTGCCCCAAGCGAAGCGAACCCCGTCGAGTATTTCGCGCATGTTGAACCCGGCATGTTCAACACGATCGTTGCCAAGTACAACAATGGCATGGTCATGGACAAAAGCACTGGCAAGATGATCCAGGTGCAGCAGTCTGCGATGTCCGACATGAATATGAAGGAATAGGATCTATGCTAGGGAGACTATCGCTCTCGGCCATCCCGTTGGATGTGCCGATCCTGGTAGGGACGTTCATCGGCGTTGTCATTGTCGGTGTCGCGGTACTGGGACTTATTACGTATTACGGTAAGTGGGGCTACCTCTGGAAAGAGTGGTTCACTTCTGTCGATCACAAGCGTCTAGCCGTGATGTACATCATCCTGGCACTGGTCGCTCTTTTCCGTGGTTTTGCTGACGCTATCATGATGCGTACTCAGCTCGCGCTGGCGTATGCAGGTAACCCAGGCTACCTACCACCACATCACTATGATCAGATCTTCTCCGCTCACGGAACGATCATGATCTTCTTCCTGGCCATGGCGTTCATGACCGGTCTGTTCAACTTCATCGTGCCTCTGCAAATTGGTGCGCGTGACGTTGCTTTCCCGTTCCTGAACAACCTGAGCTTCTGGATGACGGCTGTTGCGTTTATCCTGGTGAACGTTTCTCTGTTCATTGGTGAATTCTCGCAGTGCGGCTGGCTGGCATATCCGCCTTTGTCCGAAAATCAGTTCAGCCCTGGCGTTGGTGTTGATTACTACATCTGGGCCGTTCAGATTTCCGGTGTTGGCACGCTGCTGACTGGTGTGAACTTCTTTGTAACCATCGTGAAGATGCGCGCTCCGGGCATGACCTGGATGAAAATGCCTGTTTTCACATGGACAGCTTTCTGCGCTTCCATCCTGATCATGGTGGCCTTCCCTGTTCTGACGGTTGCTGTTGCTCTGCTGGGTCTGGATCGTTACTTCGGGATGCACTTCTTCACCAATGATGGTGGGGGCAACCAGATGCTGTACCTGAACCTGATCTGGGCTTGGGGCCATCCGGAAGTTTACATTCTTGTTATTCCTGCCTTCGGTGTGTTTTCGGAAGTTGTTCCTGCATTTTCCGGCAAGCCGCTGTTTGGTTACAGCACCATGGTTTATGCAACCTGCTCCATCATGGTTCTGTCCTTCCTGGTATGGGTTCATCACTTCTTCACAATGGGCGCTGGTCCGGACGTGAATGCCTTCTTTGGTATCGCGACCATGATCATCTCCATTCCTACTGGTGTTAAGCTGTTTAACTGGCTGTTCACCATGTATAAGGGCCGCATCCAGTTCCATGCCTGCATGTACTGGGCTGTTGGCTTCATGATCACCTTCACCATCGGTGGTATGACTGGCGTTATGCTGGCTATCCCGGGTGCTGACTTTGTTCTGCATAACTCCCTGTTCCTGATTGCTCACTTCCATAATACCATTATTGGTGGTGTGTATTTCGGTTACATCTGTGGCATGAACTTCTGGTTCCCGAAGGTGATGGGCTTCAAGCTGGATGAAACCTGGGGCAAGCGCGCTTTCTGGTTCTGGTTTGTTGGCTTCTATTGTGCATTCGTACCGCTCTACATTGTCGGTTTCGAAGGCATGACCCGTCGTCTGAACCACTACGACAATCCGGCATGGCATCCGTGGCTGCTGGTTGCTGAAGTTGGTGCAGTGCTGGTTATGCTTGGTATCGCTTGCCAGCTTACACAGCTGTATGTTTCCATCCGTGACCGTAACCTGCCGCAGAACCGCGACGTGACCGGTGACCCATGGAATGGCCGTACGCTGGAATGGTCCACGTCTTCCCCGCCGCCGGTATACAACTTTGCTATCGTTCCTCATGTGCACGAACTCGATGCGTTCATGCATGATAAGGAAAATGGTATTGATACCCGTCAGGCTGGTGCTCAGTACGAAGCAATCCACATGCCCAAGAACACCTCTTTGGGGCTGGCTTGTGGTATCTTCTCCCTGATCTTCGGTTTTGCTGCGGTTTGGTACATCTGGTGGCTGGCTGCTATTGGTCTTGTTGGTGTTATCGGTTCGGTAATTGCCCGCAGCGCTGATAAGGATATCGACTACTATATCCCTGCCGATGAGGTTGCCCGGATTGAAAACGAGCACACCCGTAAACTGATGGCACAGGCAGCTGAATAATATGGCACAGAACACAACTGTTCAGACCGCAGGCCACGACGAACATCACCACGAATCTCCGGTGGTGTTCGGGTTCTGGGTCTATCTGATGACGGACTGCATCATCTTCGGCACGCTTTTTGCCGTGTTTGCAGTTCTGCGTAACCAGTTTAACGGTGGCCCAACCGGCCACGAACTGTTCGAATTTGGTGGGCTTGGGCTGGAAACAGCCCTCCTGCTGGTTTCGTCCATCACTTATGGGTTCGGCATGATTGCCGCCCATAAGAGCCAGGTTTCCAAGGTTATCCTTTGGCTTGGCGTTACCTTCCTGCTGGGCCTTGGCTTTGTGGGGCTGGAACTGCGTGAATTTGCGCACATGATCGCAGAAGGCGCCGGTCCGGATCGCAGTGCATTCCTGTCTGCGTTCTTTACGCTGGTGTCTACTCACGGTCTGCATGTCACGTGTGGTCTGATCTGGATTGTTACCCTGATCGTTCAGCTGATGGGTACGACTGAAATTCCGGAACGTATGATGAATAAGCTCACCTGCTTGAGCCTGTTCTGGCACTTTCTGGATATCGTCTGGATCTGCGTTTTCACCTATGTCTATCTGGCGAGCATGATCTGATGAGCAATCCGCATACATCCTCCTCAGGCGAGAGCCACGGTAGCGTATCTTCTTACATTATCGGGTTTGTTCTTGCCGTCGTTCTAACGGTGCTGTCGTTTGGTGTGGTGATGAGCCATAGCCTCTCGCCAGCAGGCACTCTGGCTGCTGTTTCAGCTCTCGCTCTGGTTCAGGTTCTGGTGCATCTGCACTACTTCCTGCACATGGGCGGAGATTCCGAACAGCGCTGGAACAACATGTGCTTTGTTTTCACCGTTGCTTTTGTGGCCATCCTGATTGTTGGTTCGGTGTTCATCATGAACAACACCGCACTGCACATGATGTCCCGCTAATATGGTGATGTTTCTACCGCCGCGTTAAGTGGCGGTAGAGAGCAAGCTGAAAAAGCCCCTGTAGCTATTATGGCTACAGGGGCTTTTTTATTGGGTATTTTTTGGCAGGGCATGCGGAGCATCTCGCGCTAGCACATTATGCAGTCTCTGGGGAAAGCAGAGGCAACCCAAGGTGAGGTGTTAGGGGGGCTGGGTACAAAAAAATGGTGCCAGCCTCAGGCTAACACCATTTCTCCAAACCTTAGGTAAATAAAGGTTTTCAGTCTTTCTGCGGATCGGGGGAAAGCAGCTCTGTTTTGTTAGGCTTGTCTTTCCATTCTTCCGCATCAGCCGGGGGCGTGCCCTTGCGCGTAATGTTTGGCCACTGGGTAGCATATTTTGCGTTGATTTCTGCCCACGCTGCTGCACGGTCGTCGCTATCAGGGAAAATGGCTTCGGCGGGGCATTCAGGCTCACACACGCCGCAGTCAATGCATTCATCTGGGTTGATGACCAGAAAGTTTTCACCAGCGTAGAAGCAGTCAACGGGGCAGACTTCCACACAGTCCATGAATTTGCAGCGGATGCAGTTTTCAGTGACCACGTAGGTCATTGCCATCTCCGAAAATATCTGGCGGTGGAGGAGGGGCTCTCACCGCGTGGGGTCAGATGGCAGTACCTTTATATAGAAGCCTGCCACCAAGGATGGCGCAGATATGAGGTGCTTTTGCCCTAATGGCAACCCGCCTGTGTAAGGAGGGCAGCTTTCTTTTTACAACAAGGCTAAGGTTGATAGTGTTGCCGAAGCGTTGCCAGCACAGCAAAGGGGCTGTTGTGATTATATTTTTCTGGCTGAACTCTACCTGTACGCTTTTTTGAGTGTTTCCGATTTTTTACAGTTTTCTGGGGGATAATCAGAAAAGGAGCAGGTGGGCCAGCATGTGTATCCGGTAAAATCTGGGGTTTTTGTACATGCAGCCCAAGGCTACGCAAAATGCTTGGAAGAATAGCCTTTTTCACACCTAGCCGAGAGGCAAAGAAATTCGGAATCTGCCGTGATCCGTGTGAAATCAGAGCTATAGATTCAGCATATAGTGCAGCAGCAATATCGAGTCGGATCAAGGTGCCCCCAGAAATAATCCATCCAAGCTGCATCAGGAGAGATTTCTGCGGCGGTGTGAGCAAAGCGGGTAAAGGGGCCGAAACAGCACCTGTGCGGGGTAGTTCTGGTAAAACAATGCCAGAATGTAAGCTTAACAAAAGGGCCCGCAAAGCCATGGAGCTAGGGCGCATTATTTTACTACAAAAAACAGTGTTTTTTTGTTGGGCAATATGAAGGCGCTTTAGCATGTGTCTGGCACGCACTGGCAAGGCGGAAAGGTGCGACACCTCGGCCACACCTCCGTTTTCGACCAGCATATGCACCATACCGCGGAGCAATGGCTGATCAGCCACTACTTTTTCTGCATGAAATAAGGGTGCCAACTCTTTGCGGATATGTGCATCAACAAAGGCAGCCAGTCGTTGCCGGATTTTTTCTTTCTGTCCAGGTTCCAGAAATTCTGCCTCACGCACTTCAATAACTGGGTGCAGCACATCTGCTCCGGCTTGCAAGCGCGCAATGGCATCTTTCTGCCAGCTGAGTACGCCATTTTGCAGGTTCAGCGTTATTTCCGTGTCTGGTGCCTGCAAAAACTGGGAAACACGATAGGGTATCTGGTTACGTGCCGCCCTACGTGCCGCTTTGAGAATAAGTTTCTGGTCAGACTGTGCGGCTTCAGGGTCTGGGGTAAAGCTAAAGCCCCGCATATGGCCTACTGCATGCCCTTCTACACTTACTTCACCCGTGCGGGTAATGGCAGAAAGCAAAGGGGTGGTGCCTGCTTCTTCCAAGCGCCGTGCCAAACTAGCTGCGCGTTTATCTACAAAGCGTGTGGTCAGGCGTTCATGTAATACGTCGGAAAGAGCATCTTCCAGCCTTAGGGTATGGTTCCGCCAGTGCGCAGCGTTTTCGACCCAATCTGGTCTGGCTGAAACGTAGGACCACGTGCGAATACCCATAAGGCGCTGCATCAGGACATCAATATCCCCCTCCAACTGTTCCAGATTGGCAAGGCGAGATTTCATCCATGCGGAAGGCAGGTGTCCTTTTTGGGCAAGCAGGATGAAAATCTGCTCACACAGCCGGATATGGCTGTCTTCCCCCAGTTTGCGAAAATCCGGAATCTGGCACACCTCCCACAACAACTGGGTGCGGGCAGGCGTATGGGCTAATTTTTGCACTGTAGCATTCTGCATCAGTGCAGACAGCGCCAGTAAATCGGATGCCGGGGCGGCAGATTTCAGGCATCGGTCAGGAGGCTTTTGGCATAAGCTGGCGTAAAGCGTGCTGGGAGAGGTAAAATTGAGCTTGCTGTTACGCCACCACAAAAACGGCAGCGGCTCGAAATGGTGGGTTTCAATGGCCTCTACCATTCCTTCCGGAAAAGGTGGACATTCTCCGGTTGTGCCAAAAGTGCCATCCTGTGTGCCTCGGCCTGCGCGGCCCGCAATTTGTGCCGCTTCTGCTGGGGTTAGCAGTCGGTTTCTGTATCCATCAAACTTGCAGATATTGGCAAAGGCAATGTGCCGGATATCCATGTTCAGCCCCATGCCGATAGCATCGGTTGCAACCAGATAATCCACTTCCCGGTTCTGGTAGAGGGCAACCTGCGCATTGCGGGTGCGGGGTGAAAGCTGGCCCATTACCACAGCACACCCCCCTCGTTTACGGCGGATAAGTTCTGCAATGGCGTAAACTTCAGCTATGGAAAAAGCCACAATGGCCGTGCGCGCTGGCAGGCGGGACAGGCGCATGTGCCCCGTATATGTCAGGTTGGAAAGGCGGGGGCGTGTGTCTATTTCTATGTCACGAATCAAGGTTTTGAGCAGAGGTGCGATGGTTTCTGCACCCAAAAAAAGGGTCTCAGATCGCCCGCGCGCATTTAAAAGCCGATCTGTAAAAACATGGCCGCGTTCGGGGTCAGCACATAGCTGAATTTCATCTACGGCTACAAACTCTACCTTACGGTCAGATGGCATGGCCTCTACCGTGCAGGAAAACCAGCGTGCCTGAGGTGGGATAATTTTTTCTTCACCGGTAATCAGCCCAACGGAGCGCACGCCTTTAAGTTTAACCATGCGTTCGTAATTTTCACGCGCCAGCAAACGGAGCGGAAAACCGATCATGCCAGAGGAATGGGCTAGCATGCGTTCTAGCGCCAGATGTGTTTTTCCGGTGTTGGTGGGCCCCAAAATGGCCCGCACGGGCGCATCGTCCGGCGTAGATGCGTGATGAGCGGCAGCAGCCATACGGCGGGAAGAAACCATCATACAAACATCGTCTGCTGCTGCGTGTGGAAAAGCAAGCCATCAGATGCCATTATCCTTGCAGAAGGAAATATGCTGACGGGTAATTCGCCTGAAAGCGAAGGGAGAAATATCATGCCTGTTCGTGAAGCCGATTGTCTGGTTGTGTCCCGCCGAGGAAGTAAGGTGCGCACTGTTCATGCTGTTCGCCCATCGGAGCAGGCAGTTTTAGAGACATGGGTAGGGGAACAGGCGGCGGCTTTTGCAGAAAGTTGTGGCTTTAAAGCTCTTCCCGGCCAACTGGTTATGGTGCCGGATACAAACGGGGCACCAACAGCGCTATTTGGCGTGCCAGAAAAGGGTGTGGTTGACCCATTCATTTTTGGGGCTTTGGCGCAAGAATTGCCGGACGGAGACTGGCGGGTGGAAGCGCCGGATGACATTGCGCGGCATGATGTGATTTTAGGCTTCTGCCTTGGAGCATATCAGTATGGTTTGAAATCTGCATCCGCCAAAAAACCAACAACACGATTGGTGGTCACGGCGCAGGAACGTGCAAGCGTGGCATCGGAAATGGCACGTTCCATCTGGCTTGCGCGTGATCTGATTAATACACCAGCCAATCTGTTGGGCCCGTCTGATCTGGCACGAGCAGCCAAAACAGTGCTTAAGGAATTTGGTGCTGATGTGGATGTTATAAAAGGAGCTGCGCTGGATAAAGCCTACCCTTTGCTGGCGCATGTGGGCAATGGGTCAGATCGCGGCCCACGTGTGGTGGTAGCGCAATGGCATGGCAGCACGGCAGATAAAAAAGCACCGCTGATTTCTTTGGTCGGTAAAGGTGTGTGTTTTGATAGCGGCGGGTACGATCTTAAACCCTCCAGCGGTATGCTGCGCATGAAAAAGGATATGGGTGGGGCCGCAACAGTTCTGGCGCTTGCCCGCCTGATTATGACGCAGGATTTGCCTGTAAGGCTGGAATTGCGGCTTGGCTGTGTGGAAAACAGCGTTTCCGGGCATGCCATGCGCCCGTTGGATGTGGTGCGTAGCCGTTCTGGCCTTACAGTAGAGATTGGCAATACAGATGCAGAAGGCCGTCTGGTTTTGTGTGATTTGCTGCATGAAGCAGGAGAGCAGAACCCCGATCTGCTGTTGGATGTTGCAACCTTAACAGGGGCTGCCCGTGTGGCTCTGGGGCCAGATCTGCCCGCCTTGTTCTGTAATGATGAAGACATTTCTAAGGTATTTCTGGAAGCAGGGCAGCAGGAAGCAGACCCCATGTGGCGCTTGCCTTTGTGGCAAGGGTACCGGGAATGGTTGGGAAGTTCTGTTGCAGATATCAGTAATATTTCATCAAGACCTACGGCGGGCGCGATTACTGCCGGATTATTTCTTGAACGATTTGTAAATCCAGATCAGCGTTGGGTGCATATCGACAGTTATGCATGGAATGACAGTTCCCGCCCCGGACGGCCAAAAGGTGGCGATTCTCCTGGGGTTCGGGCCGTTTTTAAAGCTATTACGCAGCTTTTTTGTGAAGAGCAGGATACCGCTGCCATAAAGCTGTCATAAAAGAAGGGAGAATGTGTTCTTATTTAATACTTTAAAAGAGTCGTTTCGCCTCCTATATGAAATCTCAAGGGGATTCGTTCCGTAACAGGAAGCGGGAATATGTCGCTTTATCTTGAGAGACCAAGATAAAGCGTGCAGCAAAAGGAAAGTGAAGCTTATGCCTCAGGCAGCAGAAAAAACAGAGGATCTGGCCAAAACCCTGCGGGATACGATTGTATCCTTGGTGCGTGGAGATGCTCCAGATCTGTCCGCTCGCCAACTGGCAGTGTTTTTGACATGTTATCTGGATGAAACCGGCCATACCGTACGTGGTCTAGCTGCCAGCCTGAACGTTTCCAAACCGGCTATTACCCGTGCTTTGGATCGGTTGAGTGAACTGGATCTGGCCCGCCGTAAGGTAGATCCGTTGGATCGTCGTTCCGTACTGGTGCAGCGTACGCCTAAAGGGGCTGCTTACCTAAAGGAAATTCGCACCATTATGGGCGAAACTGTAGAAAATGCAGCACGCAAGGCTCAACGTTCCGCAGAGCGTGAGCCAGCAGCTCGGCGTGTGCGCCGTGTGATGGCTGCCTGAGTTTTTGCTGGTTCAACCAGTTTGAAACTTTTGTAGGAAGTAAGCGTTTTTTCTTCACGGTTTTCTGAAAAGCCTGCTGTTTTGTATTCTAAAGCAGCAGGCTGATTTTTCGGCCAGACCAACAAGAAGAAAGGAACGTTCCATGCGGTTTTCTTCATTTTTTGCCGCAGCTGCGCTTGCGGCATCGGCCAGTTTTATTCCTGTCGCCCATGCTGAAGATGCCATGGGGTCACCCACTGCTACGGTTACTATTACAGCGCGGTCAGCCGATCTGGGAGTAGGCTATACATGGGGTGGCGGCAGGCTGCGTTACGGCGGTAAAACGTACAAGTTTTCTATTACCGGCGGCACAATTGCGGCTGTTGGTTATTCTAAAATTGAAGGAAAAGGCACCGTTTATAATCTGCATCGTTTGTCAGATTTTAATGGTACTTATGGCGCTGCTCATGGTGAAGCAACGCTGGGGCAAGGCTTGGGTGGCGCTGTTCTGGAAAACAAGAATGGCGTGCGTATCAAGATTGAAACCATTTCTCAGGGCGCACGGCTTGCAGGTTCTGCACAGGGGCTGACCTTGACGCTGGAAAAATAAAAGATTGCAGTTACCACGTGCCAACAGGGTGTTGGCGCGTGCGTAAAATTGCAAAGCCTGTCCATATAAGTTGCGGCACGCATACAAGTATAAAAGCCGTTATGCTTCCTGCTGTTACAGGCATAGGGGCCACAAAACAGGCTACCATTATCCCCCAAAGTGTGAAGGTCCATTCCATGCAAGAAATGGCGGGAGCATATATGCCGCTTCGGTGGAGCACCTGATACAAATGCCCACGATGCGCCTGTACCAAGGAATGTCCGGCCAGTTTGCGGCGAATCAGCGTGAAAATAACATCATAAATCAACGGAAACAGCAGCGCAGGCCCCACAACCCACCCAGAGGGAAGCGCAGAATGTGCTGCGACATACAGGGCGGCAGCACCAGCCAGTAGCCCACATCCTTGGCTTCCTACGTCTCCCAGAAAAATGCGGGCATTGGGGAAATTAAAAGGCAGAAAACCTGCCAAACAAAAAGCCATAAGCAATGCTGGCCAACGTAAAGTTGGTACGCCCAGATAAGTAGCTGCGCCGGCTATACATAGTGCTGCAATACATAAACAGCCAGAAATCAGCCCGTTTAATCCATCCATGAAATTAACGGCGTTCGTTATAAATATCAGCCATAATACGGAAAGAATGGCCCCAAAAAGCGGTGTGGGCCAAGGCAGAGTAATGCCTCCGACCACAATGATGCAGGCAGCGGCGCATTGCGCTGCAAACTTAATGGTGGGGGGCCACTGATAAATGTCATCAAGCCATGAAACGGCACATAGCAAAAGGGTAGCCGTAGCCAGCGCGCAGGCGGGAAGGGAAAGAAACCGCTGGCCGGTAACATACATAAGCACCGGTAAAACAGCCGCAAAAGCAAGCATTACACCTATGCCGCCTCCTTTGGGGGTGGGGGTATCGTGGGCACTGCGATGCCCCGGCGTATCCATAACGGCAAGCCCGATCATGCCCCGCACAATGCAGGCGGAAAGAATGCAGGCACCTAAAAGGCAGAAAATTGCCACACAGGAAAAAGAAAAAGACATGAAAAGACAGTCGTCCGGTTGAGCCGCTTCTAGGATGGCAGGTGCTACGCTATAGGTGCAAGATAATGGCATCACAACACTCTCAGCCCCTACACCGTAATCCGCGTCTGCGCCCTGTAAACAGGATAGCCGTAAATATCGTGCTGGATGGCGTATTGGCGGCACTTGCTGCACCTCTGGCGCGGTGGCTGGCGGCCCCGCAAGATGGATTGCTGCATCCACTCTGGTTTCTGGCTGGGGGGGCTATCACGCTGCTTGTCAGCGGGTTGCCATTCCGTATGCCACAGCAATATTGGCGGTTTTCCGGTGTTTCAGACCTTCTAGGTATTGCTGGAGCCTCCATTGCCAGTTCCGTGCTGTTTTCATGCGGGCTTGTGGCAGTGGGCTTTCCGTTACCTAGCCTGACCTTTCCCATTATTTATGCGTTGGTTCTGCTGGTTATGCTGGGCGGGTTGCGTGTGGGATATCGTCTGGCGCACAGAATAGCCCTCCGTCGGGCCAACCTACGGCGAGTAGTGTTGATAGGGGCAGATACGGTTGCAGATCTGTATCTGCGTGCGCTGGAGCGTAACCCAGAGGCAGGGATTCGTGTTGTAGGGCTTGTGGCCTTGGGCACGCATCAAGCAGGCCGACGCATCCACAACGTTCCCATTCTGGGGCATGTGGAAGATATTGGTGCCGTTTTAGATCGGTTGGCCAAAAACAATATGCTGCCCGAATCCTTGGTGGTGACAGATCCTTCCTTCCGAGGTCGTGCTCTTACCAATGTGCTGGATGCGGCAGCGGTGCATGGTATCTCAGTATTGCGCACGCCCGCTTTAACAGATCTTACCCCCGCAGAGCGTGTGCAACTACGGCCTGTACCATTGGAAGACTTGCTCAACCGCCCCCAGGTGCCACTGGATCGGGAAGGTATGGAACGGCTGGTGGGCAACCGCACCGTTCTGGTTACGGGGGCAGGGGGCACTATTGGTTCTGAACTGGTGCGGCAGATTGCTCTGCTTGGCCCTAAACGCCTGATTCTGCTTGACCATGGCGAGTTCGAGCTGTGGCAGATAGATGTGGAACTTGCAGATTGTGCCCCTCATGTGCCGCGAGAAGTGGTGGTGGCCGATGTGCGGGATGAAGCGCGGCTTGATGATGTGATGGCGCGTTTCCGTCCGGAATTGGTGTTTCATGCCGCAGCGCTGAAGCATGTGCCTATTGTAGAGGCAAACCCGGCTGAAGGATTGTTAACCAATGTGCATGGTACGCGTGTTGTAGCCGATACGGCATCTCGCCACGGGGCGCAGGCCATGGTGGTGATTTCAACAGACAAGGCGGTGAATCCCTCCAGCCTGATGGGCGCATCCAAGCGAGCGGCAGAAATGTACTGTCAGGCGTTGGACGTGCGTGCCCGTGCATCGGGCAAGGCAAATGCCATGCGGTGTGTTACCGTGCGCTTTGGGAATGTTTTAGGGTCTACTGGTTCTGTTGTGCCATTGTTCCGCCGCCAGTTGGAACGTGGTGGCCCACTTACCGTCACGCACCCTGAAATGCGCCGATATTTCATGACAGTGCCAGAAGCGGTGGGGCTTGTGCTGCAAGCCAGTGTGCGCGGCATGCGTCATACAGATGGCTCTGGCACCGATGACTTACTGAGGCATGGCGGTATTTTTGTGCTGGATATGGGAGAACCTGTCCGCATTGTAGATCTGGCCCGGCAGATGATCCGTATGGCCGGTTTGCGCCCTGATGAAGATGTAACTATCCATTTTACGGGCTTAAGGCCCGGTGAAAAACTGTATGAGGAACTGTTTCATGGCCGGGAAGCCCCAGTGCCAACCGATGAACCCGGCCTGCTAATGGCAACGCCCCGGCTGGTTGATCTGGAGCAGATACGCCAAGAGGTGGATCAGATTACGGCCTATGCGCGAGAAGGTGATGTGCAGGCTGCTTTGCGTATTCTGGCATTGCTGGTGCCGGAATTCGATCATAACCCAGCAGGAGAGGTGCGTGCCCTGGCGCCAGAATCTGCGGCGTCTGGTGCTATGGCGGCGGGTGTTGTACACAGCGGACAGGCGCAGGCCGATGGCAATGAGCAGGTGGCATTATGAACGGTTCACAAAACAGGCCTATCGCTTTTCTTGATCTCGCAGTCCAGCAAAAACGGCTGGAACCCGCATTGCGGCAACGGTTGGAAGCCGTTCTGGCGCATTGTCGCTTTGTAATGGGGCCAGAGGTTCTGGAGCTGGAGCAGCGTTTGGCCCAGTGGTGTGGCGCGCAAGAGTGCGTGGGTGTTTCCTCTGGCACAGATGCTTTGCAGATTGTGATGATGGGGGAACAGATTGGCCGGGATGACGCTGTGTTCCTGCCCGCGTTTACCTATACCGCCACGGCAGAAGTGCCCTTGGTGTTGGGTGCCACGCCTGTTTTTGTGGATGTTGACCCACAGACCTTCCAGATTGACCCAGAGCACCTGCGCAAGAGCATTCGTGCCGTGCGGGAAGCTGGCAAACTGAAACCACGCGCCATTGTTGGGGTGGATCTGTTTGGCCAGCCTGCGCCGTGGGCAGAGTTACGGGCCATTGCGCAGGAAAAAGACCTTTTTCTGCTGGCTGATTGTGCACAATCCTTTGGAGCAAAGCTGAATGGTGCGCCTTTGGGGCGGGAAGCCACAGCAACAACGCTATCCTTTTTTCCATCCAAGCCTTTGGGTGGTTATGGGGATGGCGGTGCTATTCTGACGGATGACCCGGAGCGCGCAGCCCTTTATCGTTCCTTGCGTACACATGGCGAAGGCACAACCCGGTATGAGGTGTTGCGCACCGGTATGAACGGACGGCTGGATACTCTGCAAGCCGCTGTACTGCTCGCCAAGTTGGATGACTTTGCGCGAGAACTGACGCGGCGTGAGGAAATTGCCTGCCAGTATGATGCAGGCCTAAAAGATGTGGTGCAGGTGCCTGCGCGCGTGCCAGATAGCCAGAGCGCATGGGCCATTTATTCCGTGTTGCTGAAAAACAGCGCCGAGCGTGAGCAGATGCAGGCCCGCCTGAAAGAACAGGGTGTGCCATCAGCAATTTACTACCCGCTGCCGCTGCATAAACAACCAGCCTACCGGGATCATCATGATGGTACGGCGTTGCCTGTTTCAGAAGATTTGGCACAACGCATTCTGGCGTTGCCAATCCATCCGGAACTGACAGATGAAGAAGTAGCCCGCGTTATTGCTGCGGTGCGCGGGTAAGAGAAAGATACAGATAATGCGGAAAGAGACGGCTTTTATTATTGGCTTTTTTATTTTTACGCTCAGTACGGCAGCCCTGATCTGGAAAGTGGCTCTGCCTAACCTCAAGCCGGTTTCCTTTCCGCAAGTGGCAAGTGGTACTTTGGATGTTGGCCCCATGCACCGCACACGCGCTTTAAGCCCGGATGAAGTAAAGGCGGTGAATGACTGGTTTAAGGATAACAAAGGTGGCTGGGGGCCGTTAACGCGTACGCCGCCATCATCAGGCGATGCCCGCATGGTGCTGAACGATGCTCAGGGTAAAGAAGCCTTGGTGCTTACGCTCTGGACAGGTATTAGTGCGGCAGATTGGAACTCCACCGTGTTTGTTGAAAACCCGGATGGCTCACAGGTGCATTACAGATCGTTTTCCAACAAGGAATTTGCACCTCTGCGGATGATGGTTGACCGTTACCCCTATAAACGATCCAGCTTTCCCTGATTTTTAAAAGTGTAGAGTGCCACAAAAACAAAACCCCTTCCACTTATGCGGTGGAAGGGGTTTTTTGCTATGAGCTGAATAGCTGTGCCGGAGGGCTAGCCAGCAGGCCTGTCTGTTGCATCAAAACGGAAAGGCTCGCCAATGGCTTTGTCTGCCAGAGTGCCTTCCCACATAACCTGATGACCACGGATAATGGTGCCAACAGGGCGGCCTGTAATGGTGTTGCCGGTAAAAGGAGACCACCCGCAGCGTGAAGCCAGCCATTCTTCCTTGATCGTCCACTGGGCTTTCAGATCCACAATTGTAAAGTCTGCATCATACCCAACGGCAATGCGCCCTTTACGCACCAAACCGAACAAACGCTGTGGCCCTGCGGATGTGAGATCTACCAAGCGGCGCAGTGTCAGCCGGTGGTGCGCAACGTGGTTGAGCATTAAAGGCAGAAGTGTTTGCACGCCCGGCATGCCGGAGGGAGAAGCAGGATAGGTACGGGCCTTTGCTTCCTTGCTGTGGGGAGCGTGGTCAGACCCAATGACATCTGGCAAGCCCTGAGAAACCCAATACCACAGGCCGTCACGGTGTGCGCCGGAGCGGATAGGTGGGTTCATCTGCGCGAATGTGCCAAGGCGGGCGTAAGCGTCTTCCCCCGCAAGTGTGAGATGCTGAGGGGTGAGTTCACAGCTTGCTACATCGCGGTGCTGGGCAATCAGGGCCAGTTCTGCCGGGGTGGTAATATGCAGCACATGCACACGCCGCCCGGTTTTGCGCGCTAGATGCAGCACACGGGTGGTGGCCCGTAGGGCTGTTTCATCATCCCGCCAAACAGGGTGGGATGATGGGTCGCCTTCAACCCGTTCCCCCATACGTTCTTTTAGGCGGGTTTCATCTTCGGCATGAATTGCAACGCGGCGGCGTCCAGATTTCAGCACACGTTCCAACATACTGTCTTCTGAAACCAGCAGGCTGCCGGTGGAAGAGCCCATAAACACCTTAATGCCAGCAGTGCCCGGCAATTTTTCAAGCTCACCACATTGGTCGGCATTATCAACCGTGGCCCCTACGTAAAAGGCATGTTCGCACCACATGCGGCCTTTTGCGCGGGCCAGCTTGTCTGCCACAGCTTCTGGCGTAGAGGTGGTGGGTTTTGTGTTGGGCATTTCAAACACGCCCGTTACCCCACCCAGCACGGCTGCACGGCTGCCGGATTCGAGGTTTTCATTTTCCTCGGCGCCGGGTTCACGGAAATGAACCTGCGTATCTATTACGCCGGGCAGAATGGTCAGGCCCGTGCAGTCTATGGTGCGGGCGGCATCAGCTTGTCCGCCAATGGCGGCAATGGTGCCACCTTTAACGTAAACTGTGGTTTCCACTGTGCCATCAGGCAGTACAACGGAGCCACCCTTCAGTGCCAGATCAAAAGGGCCGCGCTGGTCGCCAATAAAAGGGGCAGAAGGTGCCATAGGGAATTATCCTTCAGCTTTCGGGGTTTCCCGCGTGCGGGTACGCATGGTCACCAGCTCTTCAGCCGATGTGGGGTGAATACCAATTGTGCGGTCAAAATCTGTTTTTGTCAGTTCGGCCGTTACAGCAATGGCTACACCTTGCAGCATTTCTGGTGCGTCATCCCCCAGAATATGCACCCCCACAACCTTTTGGCTTTTTTGGTCCACAACCAGTTTCATCACTGTTTTACGTGTGCGGCCGGTCAGGGTGTGCCGCATGGGGGTAAAGCGAGTGAAATAAATGTCCACCGCGCCATTACGGGCGGCTTCCTGCTCTGTCAGCCCAACGGTTGCCAATGGGGGAGAAAAGAAAACAGCTTTGGGGGTTGTGGCGTAGCACCATTGGCGGGCAGGGCCTTTGCCAAACAGGTGGTCAGCCAGATGATGGCCTTCTGCAATGGCAACGGGGGTCAGGTTGATGCGGTCTGTTACATCGCCAATGGCGTAAACATCCGGCTGGGCTGTTTCACTATTGGTATCAACTTTGATGCGCCCATTATCTGCTGTGGTGATGGCTGTATTTTCCAGTCCCAGCGCATCAATTTTGGGCCGACGGCCTGTTGCCATAAAAACGCAATCTGCGCGCAGGTGCTGGCCATTATCCAGCGTAACCACAAGGTCTGTGCCATCTTTGGTAATGGCGGTGGGGCAGGTGTGGCGGTGCTGGGTAATGCCGCGTGCATCAATGGCTTCTGCCATGGCGCTGCGCATTTCTTCATCAAAACAGCGCAAGGGCAAATCACGCCTGTACACCAGATCTACCTGAGAACCCAAGCCTGCAAAGATACCGGCAAATTCAATCCCGATATATCCACTGCCAATAATAACCACTCGTTCTGGCCGCTGAGGCAGGTGGAAAGCCTCATCAGAGGTAATTGCCAGTTCCTTGCCGGGGATATCAGGTTTTACGGGGGTGGAACCAGTGGCAATAACAATGCGTTCTGCCGTAACAGTGCGGGGGGCTTCGTTCGGCGCAAGGGAAGAAGGTTCAATGCAGATGGTGTGTCCATCTACAAACCGGGCATGGCCGGTTAAGAGCGTAATACCGGCTTTTTCCAGCATGGAGACGTAAATGCCGTTCAGGCGGGTAATTTCCCGATCCTTGGCGGCCATGAGCTTGCCCCAGTCATGCGTGCCGCGGGTGGATGTCCAGCCAAAACCGTGGCTGTCCTCTACCATATCGCCGTATTCACTGGCCTGCACCATCAGCTTTTTGGGCACGCAGCCCAAATTTACACAGGTGCCGCCCCAATGTCGGCTTTCTGCAATGGCAACGCGCGCACCGTGGCTGGCTGCAATGCGCGCGCACCGTACGCCGCCGGAGCCCGCCCCAATAACCAGAAGATCAAAATCATAGCTCATGGGGAGCGCTCCTTTAATAATGTGTTTTAAGCGGCGGTATTGGGCATAAAAACGTGTGCCTTATCTTTCAGCAAACGCTTTTTCCACCACGTATGCACCTGGGGTGGACATGTTGCCTTCATCAAACCCACGCGCACGCAGCAGGGCTTCTGTATCAGCCAGCATTTCTGGAGAACCGCAGATCATGACGCGGTCATGTTCCGGGTCAAGCTCAGGAATGTTCAGATCCTTGAAGATCTTGCCCGATTCAATCAGCTTGGTGATGCGTTCTGTTACGGCAAAGTCTTCACGCGTAACGGCTGGATAATATAGCAGCTTTTCCTTGATATCTTCTCCAAGGAACTCGTGCTGTGGCAGTTCGTGGCGGATATGGTTGGAATATGCCAGCTCACCAGACAGACGTACAGTGTGTGTCAGAATAACGTGGTCATACCGTTCGTAGCATTCCGGATCTTTGATCAGGCTCATGAACGGGGCCAGCCCTGTGCCTGTAGAAAGGAAATACAGGTTACGGCCGGGGCGCAGGTTATCTAGCAGCAATGTGCCGGTTGGTTTGCGGCCGATCAGCACCGTATCACCCACCTTTACGTGGCGCAGGCGGGATGTCAGCGGGCCGTTGGGCACAGCAATGGAAAGAAATTCCATTTCATCCGCATAGTTGGGGGATGCAATGGAATAGGCACGCAGCAGGGGCTTGCCGTCTACTTCAATCCCGATCATGGCAAACTGGCCGTTTTCAAAGCGCAGGCCGGGGTCACGGGTGGTGGTGAAGCTGAACAGGCGGTCCGTCCAGTGATGAACGGTCAGAACCTTGGCAGGGTAAAGGTGCCCGTATTCTTTGGTTGGCGGGGCGAGATGCCACACGCCTTCCTGTCCATCAACAGGCAGCAGGCCGCTGGGCACTTCAGAGGCGGACATCCGTGGCAGGATATCGTTTTCAAGCATGGTTTCAGACATGGACCGCTATGTACTCCGCTTGTAGCAGATCAGAACAATGTGCTTTTGCGTAGTAGATACAAAAGCACCGTGAATTTCTTGCTGGCGGCGTTTTTAGAAGGGTGAGGCGTCTAATGCCAGTGTAAATTCATCACACAACGTGTTCGCGCAACACGTAACTGGCTGAAAACCGCCTGCCGCTTCTGTCTGCTGGGTGGGTTGGGGGCGCCACAATGGCCAAATCAGGCCATGGGGGCAAGGCAGATTTTTGATTTATTTTGTATGAAGTATGCCGCCAAGGCATTGTTCCGGCCCGCAGGATGACGCAAGAGAGAAGGCATGACGTCAGACAGCTCTGCTTCTCCAGCCCGTCAGGCTCTTGCCTGCGCTGTAGCCCACACCACCATTGCCCCAGAGGCCAAGGAAGAACACGAAGTTCTTCGTCGCCTTGCCCGCAATCTTGAGCCGGGTGCTCATGAGGTGCCGAATGAAACCTACCTGCAGGTTTTGTGCCAGGTGCGGCGCAAGCGCTGGATTTCCCGCTTGCTGGATAAAACACGCCGCAGTGGGCGAATATGGATTAGTCGGGAAGAAATAGAAGAAGCGGTTTCTGGTATTACAGACCCGCAGGCCGATGATAAGGCACTAGAGCGTGCGCTTGCGCCCGTGGCCGAGTCTCGCCTACGTGGGTATGCACCAACACCCAGAGCAGTGTTTGAAACGGTGCAGGCTGATCTGGTGGATACAGGGCGCGTGCTCTCTCCAGATCAGACAGATTTGCTGCTTATGGCTATTGCCGTGGCATTTGGCCTGCCAGAGGGAGACCCGTTTCTTGAAACGGCCCGGCGGGATGAAGCCCGCAGGCAGCAGGCCGCCAGTAAAATAGAACAGACAGCCCGCCAAAAGCGCAACAAGGAAGAAGCGCAGTTGCGGGAATGGGAAGAAAGTCTTGTTCCGTTTGCTGAAGTGCCACGCCTGCTGCGCTGCTCCCAACGTGAGGCTTTGCGCTGGATTGCAGAAAACCGTTTGCCGTTTGCCAGAAAGGTGCGCGAATCCGGCGGGCGTGAACGGTGGGAGTTTGATCCGGCTGCTTTGGTCGCCTTGCGTGGTAAGGTGGGAGAGTGGCGGAAAGATAATGGCCGTGGGGCAGAAATTGGTGGCCCCAAAACGGCACCGGATATGGGCCGCAAGGTGGCCAATTCCGTTATTGCCCGCGTGGCGGCGTTAGATCGCTATGCTGCGCATTTTCGTACAGCACGTGCGCTCAACCGGCAGATTACGCTTGTTACAGGGCCAACCAATAGCGGTAAATCCTACACGGCTTTGAACGCATTGGCACAAGCCGAAAGTGGTCTGGCCTTAGCCCCGTTGCGATTATTGGCTCATGAATTTCGTGAAGCGCTGGCTTCTAGAGGTGTTGAGGCGTCTCTTTCCACGGGTGAAGAACGGATTGTGGTGCCGGGCAGCAAGCATCTGGCTGCAACCGTAGAAATGTGCCCGTTTTACAGCCCCGTAGATGTAGCTGTTATTGATGAAGCCCAGATGCTGTTTGATACAGACCGCGGTGCAGCATGGACAGCCGCCATTATGGGGGCACCCGCGCGCCATCTCTATGTATTGGGGGCACCAGATTGTATTCCCATGGTGCGGCGTATTGCCGAACTGTGCGGTGATCCGCTGGATGAAATTTCTCTGGAGCGCAAAAGCCCGCTGCGTGCGGCATCGCACCCTGTGCGATTGGCGGATCTGGGGGCAGGGGATGCGCTGATTGCATTCTCCCGCCGTGAAGTTCTGGATTTACGCGCAGCCCTGCTTCAGCACGGCAAACGTGTGGCCGTGGTGTATGGAGCGTTAAGCCCAGAGGTGCGGCGTGCCGAAGCACAGCGTTTTAATGATGGAGAGGCCGATATTCTGGTGGCCACAGATGCCATTGGCATGGGGCTTAATCTTTCTATCAAGCGTGTGGTATTTGCGGCCCTGAAAAAATACGATGGCCGCCAGACGCGAGATTTAACCGTGCAGGAAGTGAAGCAGATTGGCGGGCGCGCGGGCCGTTTTGGCAAGCATGAAACCGGTGTTGTTGCGGTTCTTGCTGGTGCGGGCAGCCCAACCTTTATTCGGCGGCAGTTGGAAGCAGACCCAGAACAGCCCGATGATTTGAGACCATATGTACAGCCCGATGCTGATATTGTGAAAGCTGTGGCAACGGAAATTGGCTCTCAAAGCTTGTATGGCGTTCTCTCACGGATTCACCGTGCCGTGTTGCGTAAAGATGATCCGAATTATCGCTTGTCAGATATGGAACAGGCTTTTGCCATTGCATCTGCTCTGGAAGGGGTAGAAGGCTTGGATCTGACAACGCGCTGGTCTTACGCCATGTGCCCGGTGGATGACCGAGATAATGGTATTCGCCGTTTGGTGGGTTGGGCGGCAGATCATGCGGCAGGGCGGCGCGTATTGCCACCGGGCACAGGCCGTTTACCCCCAAGTGAGCGGGCAGGGCGTGAAGAGCTGGAACGGGCCGAAAAACGGCACAAGCGTTTGGTGGCATGGCGTTGGTTGGCGCTACGCTTCCCCGAAATCTACCCAGATCGGGAAGAAGCGGAGGATACCACGCGCAGGTTGAATGATTGGATTGAAAGCGTATTACGGCAGCAGAGCCGCACACGTCGTTCGACCCGATTTTGAATACAAAAAGGGTGGTGTCTGGTTTCATGAGACACCACCCTTTTTGTAAGATATTACCAGCTTGTGCCGGTCAGCCTTTCAGAAACATCCCATAGGCGTGCGGCTGTGCTGCCTTTGCGCGCAGTGGGAGGAATATGGGCCGGGCCGGGTGGGCCGCGTCTTTCCTGATATCCTTGTGGGCCGTAATAATCCCCATCTCGTGCGGTGGGGGACAGTGCTGCGTACAAAATAGGCTCAGCCCCATGCGCAGCGGATTGCCCCATAGCACGCAGAACGATGCTGCCCAGAAATTGTTCAATACGACCGAGAGGGGCGGGCAGACTAGCCGCTTGCCCATTGGCAATAATGGATGTGCTGGCCCAGCCAGGATGAGCTGCGCGGGCATGCACATTCCACCCTTGCTCACCTGCTCGGCGTGCCAATTCCATGGCAAAAAGTAGGTTGGCCAGCTTGCTTTGCTGATATGCCCCAAAAGGGCTGTAGCGATAACGGGATTGCAGATCATCAAAGCGAATGTGGCCTTTGCAGGCTGCCAAACTGGCAACACTTACAACAACACCTCCGCCCGGAGCACTTTCCAACAAATGTCGCAAATGGGCTGTCAGGGCAAAATGTCCTAAATGATTCACCCCAAACTGAAGCTCAAACCCGTTTTTGGTTTCCCTACGGCGTGTTGGGGCCATAACGCCCGCATTGTTGACCAGCAGGTTCAGCCTATCCGTATATTTTGTAACAGCGGCTGCACATTCTGCGACAGACTGGAGCGAAGAAAGATCCAGAGACAATGGAATAATCTGTGCATTTGGACATTCTGCTTTGATGCGGGATACGGCCTCACGCCCACGCTCTGCATGCCTTACAGGCAACAATAAACGTGCGCCCCTATGCGCGAGTCCCAAAGCAACCTGAAACCCCAGCCCACTATTGCCACCGGTTACAAGAGCAACCTGCCCTTTTAGGTCAGGCTGGCTGTGGTTAACGCGCCATGCTCTGCGCCCTGTCATGAGGGAAGAACTTTCAGGCGTTCATCCTGCTCGGCTGCTTTCATGGCTTCCTCCGTCAGACGTTTTTCATTGCGCTTGATGAATATGAACAAAGACCCAATCACAATACAGGCCACCGCTCCAAAGGCGATAGCCAGAGGGCCGGAAAGCCGGAGGATCTCATTGCCCAGCAGATAGGCAACAAGCGTATAGCCTCCCGCCCAGAATATGCCACCAAGTGCGTTATGGAGCAGAAACGTATGCCACGGCATATGGTTCGCCCCAGCCAACAGGGCCACAAACATACGTAGCACGGCAATAAACCGCCCAAAAAATACAACCGGGCCGCCATGTTTAAGAAAAACGTAGCGCCCTAGCAAAAGGCGCTGAGATGTGAGGCCAATTTTAGGCCCGTATTTTTGTAACACTCTTAGCCCAACAAGATGGCCAATCAGATAGCCAAAATTGTCGCCCATAATGGCGCCCAGCACTCCGGCCAGTGCTACGCCCTCAATATGCAGTTTGTGCGTTGTGGCACAAAACAGCGCTCCGGTAATAAGCAGGCTTTCTGCTGGCAGCGGAAAGCCCATGCTTTCTAGCATTACCACAACCCCGACCACCCCATAACCGTAATGGGCGAAAAGGCTGCTTAGGTAATCTACTGAAAAGAAATTGTGCAAAGAGTGTAACAGAACAGAACATCCAATTTAGACAGAGCACGAGACTGCTCACGGCAGAAACCGTTCAGGTTCTGTTATGTCAAGCATTCTGCGTAAGAGTGTATGTCGGAATGCTTAACACGTGCAGTGTCTGGGCGCATGTTTTTCTGGATGCAACAGTCGGAATGGTAAAAATATCTGCATGAATAACACACCTCCTTTTTCTTCTTCTGTACAGCCAATGCCGTGTGGCACATGGCCTTCTCCTGTTACGCCGGATCTGGTGGCAGGAAAGACACTGTCCTTTTCCGAGGTTCGGGCCGTAGAAAATACAGTTTTCTGGCTGGAACGGCGGCCTGCAGAGGCAGGTCGCTCTGTGCTGATGCGGTGGACTCAGGCAGAAGGGGCCTCTGAAGCACTGGCGCCAGATACAGATGTAGCAACCCGCGTGCACGAGTATGGTGGCGGAGCTTATGCAGTTAAAAGCGGGAGCATTGCCTATTCTGATAAACGCACAGGAAATGTGTGGCTGCGTAGGGAATCAGAAACAGAAGCGGTTTTTATGGCCGGAGAGGCAGGGCTTCGGTTTGCAGATCTGCGGTTTGATGTGAATTCTGAAGCAGTGCTGGCCGTGCGGGAAGATCACCAAAAAGCGGGAGAAGCCAAAACGGCACTGGTGGCGTTACACGTGCAGGGCAACAAAGCCGGTGTCGTGCTTAAAGCTGGAGCAGATTTTTATGCGGCCCCGGCTTTTTCACCAGATGGGAAATGGGTGACGTGGGTTGAGTGGGATCACCCCAACATGCCGTGGGATGCTACGCGCCTGTGTCTCGCCCGTGTTCAGCGAAATGCTTCAGGCGAAATCTGCGGCATTGCAGATGCCCGTGTGTTGGCAGGTGAACAAACAAGCGAATCGCTTATAGAGCCGCGATGGGCATCTGATGGGCGATTATTGGTTCTGTCTGATCGTTCAGGAAGCTGGACTGTATGGAACGTCCATTGGCAGGAAAACAACCCAACTTTATCCCGTTATCCTGCTCCAGAAGGAGAGATAGGGCAGCCTGCATGGGTATTTGGGCAGAGTAGCTATCAACTGCTTAAAAATGAGGGCTGTCTGGTTTTGGCAGTTACGCAGGGGCAGGCAACATGCTGGATAAAACCGGATCGAGACTCTGATTACCGTATCTTCCATGCCAAACCCGATCAATGCCCCGTTCCCTTGGCAGATGGTCGTTTTGCATGGTTGCAAGCGCCGCCAGATGCGCTGCCTTCTGTTGTGGTGGGTATGCCAGAGAATGGGGCAGAGATTATTTTGCAGCGTTCATCAACAGAACGGCTGGATGCGGCAGATATCTCCATTCCCGAATCGATTCGTTTTTCGGTGGACGGAGAAAATGGCCTATGTGGCCATGCCTTCTTTTACCCTCCCACCAACCAGCATGCATCCGTGCCAAAGGGTGAGTTACCCCCCATGGTTGTGCAGGTGCACGGAGGCCCCACAGCTCGGGCGCAGGAAGGACTATCTTTTAAAATCCAGTGGTGGACGTCTCGCGGCTTTGCTGTGTTGGATGTGAATTATGGTGGCTCTACCGGATTCGGGCGCGCATGGCGGAATCGTCTGAAAGGCCAGTGGGGTGTGGTGGATGTGGCAGATTGTCTGTCTGCTTGCCGTGCCGTTGTGGAATCGGGGCGAGTAGATCCGAATCGCATAGCTATTCGTGGTTCCAGTGCAGGGGGCATGACCGTACTGGTAGCGTTGGCTGTTTCAGATATATTTGCAGCAGGTGTAAGCCTGTATGGCGTAACCGATCTGCGAGCCTTGGCGCAGGAAACACATAAATTTGAAGCACGCTACCTAGATGGTCTGATTGGCCCGTGGCCAGAAGCTGAGGCACTTTATCTACAGCGCTCTCCAATCTTCGTTGCCGATCAGATTCGCGCACCGGTGCTGTTGTTGCAGGGCATGGACGATAAAGTTGTGCCGCCAGAACAGGCCTATTCTATGGCGGATGCCTTAAAAGCAGCAGGCACTCCGGTAACTTTACGAGAATTTGAAGGAGAAGGGCATGGCTTCCGTAAGGAGGCGACTATTCGTGCCGCTTTTGCGGAAGAGTTGGCTTTTTATGCCCGTGTGTTTGGATTTGCTACGCAAAACTAACCTGTAGAAATGGAAAATGGCTGAAGGACGGTTGTTCCTTCAGCCATTGTTCGTGGTCAGTCTGTATAGCGTGGTTTGTAAGTCAGGTTTTCAATCCACGCCCGAATGTCTGTGGGGCGTTCAACGGTTGCTGCATCTTTATCAAAAATAAACTCCGCAATACGTGTGGCGGAGGTGATGGACACTTCCAGAATATCGCTTTGTGGCGGGAACAAACGGCCCCGTTCACGCGCTGCCGGATCTACCTGATCTGCCAGAGCCTGTGCGGCTTCAATCACCATTTCATCTGTAATCAGCTTGGGGCGCGTAGCATATACGGCCAGCCCTAAAGCCGGAAAGATGTAGAAATTATTAGCCTGGCCCGGATAGAACGTACGATCATTATACGTCACTTCCGGATACTGTAGGCCTGCTGCAAAAAGTGCGCGGCCTTTAGACCATTCATAAGCTTGCTCAGCCGTGCATTCCCCATTTTTCTGTGGCAGAGAAAGCGGGAAAATAATGGGGCGTTCATTCAGTTTGCTCATTTCTTCCACCACCTCTTGGGTGAAAGAACCGCCAGCAGTGGAAACACCAATCAGCACTGTGGGTTTAACAGTTTTGATCGTGCCCAGCAGATCACGTGATGGCGGAAGATTTTTGGCAAAACGTTCCTGCTCAGGCAGCAGATCAGAGCGGGATGTTTCTAAAAGACCGTTCACATCCATCAATGTAATGCGGTCAATGGCTTCCTGTTCAGATAGCCCTTCCTGTTTCAAGGCGGAAACCAGCATATCGGCAGTGCCGATGCCGGAGGAACCAGCCCCCAAGAACAAGAAGCGCTGTTGGGCCAGCGATTCGTTCTTGATTTTCAAGGCTGTAATCAGGCCAGCCAGCGTAACGGCAGCTGTGCCCTGAATATCATCATTATAGCACAGCACACGATCATGATATTTTTTGAGGTAGCGTAGGGCATCTGTGCCCTTCCAATCCTCAAAATGGATACAGCTTTGCGGGAAAACTTCCTGCACGGCCTGAATGAATTCTTCCACAAAAGAATCTAGCTCTTCTATCGGGGGTGGTTCACGCCGTAGGCCCAGATACAGAGGATCGGCTCTTAGGGCACTGTTTGTGGTACCAATATCAAGCTGCACAGGCAAAAGCGAATCGGGAGGTACTGCACCGCAAGCCGTATACAGATCCAACTTGCCAATGGGGATACCCATGCCGTTTACGCCAATATCTCCAAGCCCCAGAATACGGCCACCTGTGGTCACGCACATAAAGCGAACATTTTCCATAGGCCAGTTGCGCAGCACGTCTTTAATGCGGCCACGCATATCCAAGCTGATATACATGCCGCGCGGACGGCGATAGATATGGCTGAACTGTTGGCATACGGCGGCCAGCGTGGGTGCGTACACAATTGGTACGAATCGGGCCGGGTTAGACATTAAAACCTTGTAAAACAGGGTTTCGTTTTGGTCGCGCAGGCCACTCAGATAGATGTAGCGTTCCAGATTGCTGGGTTTGGCCTCAAGGTGGCGGTGGATACGCTCTACCTGCCTGTCTAGGTTTTCAACTTGTGTGGGTAACAGTCCTTCCAGCCCATAAAGGCGGCGCTCTTCCTCGGTAAACGCCGTGCCCTTGTTCAGGTGCGCATTATTAAGAAGGGCCATTCCTCGCAGTTGGGGCGTGGAAGC
Source organism: Acetobacter oryzifermentans (assembly GCF_001628715.1). NCBI lineage: Bacteria > Pseudomonadati > Pseudomonadota > Alphaproteobacteria > Acetobacterales > Acetobacteraceae > Acetobacter > Acetobacter oryzifermentans. The sequence continues at coordinate 125,374 of NZ_CP011120.1, forward strand.
AGATGGCATGATAACTCCATGAATTGTGAGGCCAAGGGCAAGATTACAGCGGTTTTTTATGCAGAGGGGAAGGGTGCAAAACAGCAGGTCTGGGTTAAGACAATAAAAAAGGCGGCACCAAGGCCGCCTTGAGTTCTTGCAAATGGGAAAGCTGATTTTACAGCTTTTCCACCTGATTGTATTCCAGATCCACCGGTGTGGAGCGCCCAAAAATGGAGACACTTACTTTCAAGCGGCCTTTTTCTTCGTCCACTTCCTCAATTACACCATTGAAGGATGTGAACGGACCATCTGCCACACGAATCTGCTCACCCACTTCAAACGATACGGCAGAACGAGGATGCTGCACACCTTCTTCTGTCTGCTTGATAATGCGTTCAGCTTCGGCCGCAGAAATAGGGGTAGGGCGATTTCTGGTTCCCAGAAAGCCCGTAACCTTTGGTGTGTCTTTTACCAGGTGCCACGTTTCGTCAGTCATTTCCATTTTGACGAGCACATAGCCGGGGAAGAACTTGCGTTCCGTATTCACCTTCTGACCACGACGCACTTCAATGACTTCCTCGGAAGGCACCAGAATTTCATCAATATGGTCGCTCAGGCCCTTCTGTTCTGCTTCTTCGCGAATGTGCTGGGCAATTTTCTTTTCGAAGCCCGAATAGACGTGAACCACATACCAGCGCTTGGCCATGTCGTTAGCCTCCCAGCCCGAAAAGTTGACGCACACCGAGACCGATCAGCTGGTCAACAAAAAAGAAGAAAATGGATGCCATGCCTGCCATGGCCAGAACGGCGCCCGTGGTAACCAAGGTAGCACGGCGGGTGGGCCATGTGACCCGTTCCGCCTCGGCACGCACATCATGCAGGAACTTACCGGGACTGAACGACACGAACCACCCTTTCTACACTGCACGAAAACCGGATATTTTTCCGGTGGCAGTCCTGAATACACCACACATTCCACACAGGATTTCCGCGTTGAAACTTAGAAAAACGAGGCGGAACTACGGCGCAGAACCTGCAATCTTAAACCTGGCAGGGGTGGAGGGTCTCGAACCCACAACCTCCGGTTTTGGAGACCGGCGCTCTAGCCAATTGAGCTACACCCCTACAGCCTGTCTGCCGTAGCTGGATCAAAGCTATAACGGATAACCGCCAGCCTGACCAGCCACTTAACAGCAGCCTTTGCAGGTGGCGGAAGAAAATATGTTGTGGGCTTAAAGTCAAGAGGGAAACAACAAGTGCCCGTTCTTTTTTAGCGTGTGATCAAAAATTTTCTCTTCAAACTTGCAAAATGTTGTCTTTGGGGTTAGTGGCAAAAACACAAGAAATATGCGGGCATAGCATAGTGGTAATGCAGTAGCCTTCCAAGCTACTGAGGAGGGTTCGATTCCCTCTGTCCGCTCCATCTTACATTTCCCAAAAATTTGGCAGTTCAAAAATTCTCGCCGTGGCATCTCGTAGATGTTGAGGGTGAGTTTTTTATTACGTGTCTGGCGTCTTTTTGTGTTTCGTGGTTTGTGGTGGTTTATAGCCTGTTTTTGCACGCTTTTGGTGGTGTAAACAGGTGCGGAAATAAAAATGGCGCGTCAGGGATGTTGCGTGGGGCTGATGAGCATGCTAGAGGCCGCGCCGATGGTTGCGTGCTGTAAGGCCTTTAACGGATAAGCTGCGGCACCGTCAGAGTTTGTTAGTGTGGAATGCCGGCGCGCACAGAAGGAAAGAACCAAAAGAGTGGTGGCCTCGGGCGTAACGACAGCACAACCGGTTGCTTTTGCTTCCAATGGTCTTGAAGGCCGTTATGCAACGGCGCTTTATGATCTTGCAGCCGAACAGCGCCAGTTGGATGCAGTGCTTGATGAAGGTGCCGCACTTGCGCGCCTGATTGATGAAAGTGCGCCTTTGCGCACAGTCCTGGAAGACAGGCGTCTTGATGTCCTTGTATCTCGCAAAGCCGTTTTGGCTGTGCTTGAGGCACAGGGGTTCGGGCAGACTCTTCGTAATTTTGTAGGCGTTGTGGCTGATAACCGCCGCCTGCCTGTTTTGCGCCGGATTCTGGCTGCGCTTGATGCGTTAGCTGTTTCCCGCCGGGGTGAAGTGGTGGCAGAAGTTGCCAGCGCTTATCCGCTTACGCCTGAGCAGCGTGCCCAAGTGCAGGCACGGCTGGCAGAAGCCGGATACTCCCGTATTAATATTCGCGAGCGTGTCGATTCCTCCCTCCTCGGCGGTTTGGTCGTGCGGGTGGGGGCAAAGCTTTATGACGCCAGCCTTAAGACTCGCCTGTTTCGTTTGCATTACGCCATGAAGGGAGCCGCGTGATGGAAATCCGTCCCGCAGAGATTTCGGATATCCTCAAGCAGCAGATTGCCTCGTTCGACAAGGAATCTGATGTTGTCGAAACCGGCACGATTCTGTCTGTTGGAGACGGTATTGCCCGTGTGTTCGGCCTGCAGAATGTAATGTCAGGCGAACTGGTGGACTTTCCGACCGCCGGTCAGAAGGGCATGGCCCTGAACCTGGAAAGCGATAACGTCGGTATCGTTATTTTTGGTGATGACACCAACATCCGTGAAGGTGACACGGTCACACGTTCCGGTATGGTGGTGAGTGTCCCTGTCGGTAAGGGGCTTCTTGGCCGTGTTGTTGATGGTCTGGGTAACCCAATTGACGGCAAAGGCCCGCTGACGGACGTTGAGTTGCGCCGCGCTGAAGTAAAAGCGCCGGGTATTATGCCGCGTCAGTCCGTGCATGAACCTATGCAGACCGGTATTAAGGCTATTGATGCTCTCGTGCCAGTTGGCCGCGGTCAGCGTGAACTGGTGATTGGTGACCGTCAGACTGGTAAAACTACCATTCTGACAGACACTATTCTTGCCCAGAAAACAGTGAATGATGAAGGTGACGATAAAAAGTCACTATACTGCATTTACGTTGCCGTCGGCCAGAAGCGTTCCACAGTTGCGCAGCTTGTGCGTCTGTTGGAAGAAAAAGGCGCGATGAAATATTCCATCGTCGTTGCGGCTACCGCATCTGACCCGGCTCCGTTGCAGTATCTGGCGCCTTATGCTGCTTGCGCAATGGGTGAATACTTCCGTGACAACGGTATGCATGCCCTGATCTGCTACGATGACCTTTCCAAGCAGGCTGTGGCTTATCGTCAGATGTCCCTGCTGCTGCGTCGTCCGCCAGGCCGTGAAGCTTATCCGGGTGACGTGTTCTTCCTGCATTCCCGTTTGCTGGAACGCGCTGCGAAGATGTCTGACGAATATGGCGCTGGTTCTCTTACGGCTCTGCCTGTTATTGAAACGCAGGCTGGTGACGTTTCTGCCTATATTCCGACAAATGTTATTTCCATTACAGATGGTCAGATCTTCCTTGAAACCGACCTGTTCTATCGTGGCATTCGTCCTGCGGTAAACGTGGGTGGTTCAGTGTCTCGTGTGGGTTCTGCCGCACAGATTAAGGCCATGAAGCAGGTTGCGGGTAAGATTAAGCTAGAGCTGGCGCAGTATCGTGAAATGGCTGCGTTCTCCCAGTTTGCATCTGATCTTGATCCGGCAACTCAGAAGATGCTGGCACGTGGTGCCCGTTTGGTTGAGTTGCTGAAGCAGAGCCAGTCTTCTCCGCTTACTGTTGAAGAACAGGTTGTTGTGCTCTTTGCCGGAACCCGTGGTTTTGTTGATGGTATTGCTGTCGATAAGGTTGTGGGTTGGGAGCGTGCGCTGCTGAACGATGTGCGTAGCGCAGGTAAAGATATTCTGGATACCATTAAAAAGGAAAAGGCCATTTCCAAAGATCTGGAAGCGTGCCTGACAGAATACCTGACAACCTTCAACCGCAACTTTGCCGGCTAAGAGGGTAGAATCGTCCAATGGCTTCCCTGAAGGAACTCCGCGCGCGTATCGGAAGTATCAAATCGACACGGAAGATCACGAGCGCCATGAAAATGGTGGCGGCGGCTAAGCTGCGGCGGGCTCAGGCCAGTGCGGAAGCCGCAGCTCCCTATGCAGCGGCCATGCGCCGTATGCTAGGTGAGCTTGCAGCCGCTACAAAAGGTGAGGACGGTGGTCCACGTCTTTTGGTAGGCACAGGTCAGGATAAGGTGCATTTGTTAGTACCTCTGACCAGTGATCGTGGGCTTTGTGGCGGTTTTAATTCCAATGTACATCGCTTAACAGTACAGACAATCCGTCGCCTTCAGTCTGAAGGTAAAACGGTTAAACTGCTCCCTGTTGGCCGTCGTGCATTTAACTTCTTCTCGCGTGATTATGCTGATCTTATCATTGATAAGGTTATCGGTGTCAGCGGTAAGGAAGTACCTTTTTCTGCTGCTAGCAATCTGGGTGAAAAAATCAACACCCTGCTGGAAGCAGGAGAAATTGATGTTTGTACCCTAGTGTTCAACAAGTTTAAAAACGCGATGACACAGGTGCCGACATGTCAGCAGCTGGTGCCCATGGTTATGGATGAGGCAGAAGAAAAACCTGCTGCGGCATCTAATGATGTGGCTCTGTATGAATTTGAACCAGATGAAGCAACGCTGCTGGAAATGCTGCTGCCGCGTAATCTGCAGGTTCAAATTTATGCTTCGCTGCTTGAAACCGCAGCGGGCGAGAACGGTGCCCGTATGACGGCAATGGATAACGCTACGCGTAATGCTGGTCGTTCCATTGATAGTCTGAGCAAGGTTTATAACAGAACCCGCCAGACAAATATTACTAACGAATTGATCGAAATCATTTCGGGCGCACAGGCTGTCTGAGCCCGCTCGTTTGCCCCGCAGGAGCTGACCCATGTCGGATACCACAACCCAGACCCAGGCCCCTGCGGCCACGAAGACCAATGCAGTTGGCCGCATTACCGAGATTAAGGGCCCGGTTGTTGACGTGCAGTTCGAAGGTGAACTGCCTAAAATTCTGAATGCCTTGCACGTCAAGCTGGGTGATCAGACACTGGTGCTGGAAGTTGCTCAGGAAATTGGTGAGCACGAAGTGCGCTGCATTGCCATGGACAGCACAGACGGTTTGGTCCGTGGTGCAGAAGTGGCTGATACAGGCGCACAGATTACTGTGCCAGTTGGCCCAGAAACACTCGGCCGTATCCTGAACGTTATTGGTGAGCCGATTGACGAAAAAGGTCCTATCCCGACCTCTCGTCGTGCGCCTATTCACCGTCAGGCACCTTCTTTCGAAGATCAGGCTGCCGCATCAGAAATTCTGATGACCGGTATTAAGGTTGTTGATCTGCTGTGCCCTTACCTTAAAGGTGGTAAGATTGGCCTGTTCGGTGGTGCCGGTGTGGGCAAAACCGTTATTATTCAGGAATTGATCAATAACATCGCAAAGGCGCACGGTGGTGTGTCCGTGTTTGCTGGTGTTGGTGAACGTACCCGTGAAGGGAACGACCTGTATTACGAAATGCAGGATGCTGGCGTTATCAAGCTGGGTGAAAACGGTTCTACCGAAGGCTCCAAAGTGGCGCTTGTATTCGGGCAGATGAACGAACCGCCGGGTGCCCGTGCCCGTGTTGCTCTTACCGGTCTGACACTGGCTGAATACTTCCGTGACGAAGAAAATCAGGACGTTCTGTTCTTCGTTGATAACATCTTCCGCTTCACACAGGCTGGTTCGGAAGTGTCCGCTCTGCTGGGCCGTATTCCTTCTGCTGTGGGTTATCAGCCTACGCTGGCTACAGAAATGGGCGCCCTGCAGGAACGTATTACGTCCACCAAAAAGGGCTCTATTACATCTGTGCAGGCCGTGTACGTGCCAGCGGATGACTTGACTGACCCTGCTCCGGCCGCGACCTTTGCCCACTTGGACGCAACCACGGTTCTTAACCGTTCAATTGCAGAAATGGGTATTTACCCAGCAGTGGATCCGCTGGATTCTACATCACGTGCTCTAGATCCGCAGATTGTTGGTCAGGAACATTATGATGTGGCCTGTGAAGTGCAGCGTATTCTGCAGACCTACAAATCTCTGCAGGACATCATCGCCATTCTGGGTATGGATGAACTGTCTGAAGACGATAAACTGATTGTGGCACGTGCCCGTCGTATTCAGCGCTTCCTGTCTCAGCCGTTCCATGTGGCAGAAGTGTTTACGGGTGCGCCGGGTAAGCTGGTTTCCGTGGCTGATACCGTACGTTCCTTTAAAGCCATCTGTGCTGGTGAATATGACGATCTGCCAGAAGCCGCCTTCTACATGGTGGGTTCTATTGAAGATGTTATTGCCAAGGCCGAAAAATTGAGGGAGTCGGCCTAACAGCCGGCTTTGGGAAGGAGCGCATTCATGCCGATCCAGATTGAGATAATCAGTCCTGAAAAGGTTCTGGTGTCGCGTGAAGTAGATATGGCTGTCCTGCCTGGCATGGAAGGTGATATTGCCGCCATGCCAGAACGGGCACCCATGATGCTTCTTCTGCGTGGTGGTATTGTTGCCCTGTATGACGGGGATACAGTGAAGGATCGCTACTTTGTTGGCGGTGGCTTTGCAGACATTACCCCAACACGTTGTACCGTACTGGCTGATAAGGCTGTGCCGGTAAGCGAAATTTCTATCGATAATGCAACAGCTCAGCTAGAAGCATTGTCTGAAGCTTGGGATCAGGCAGATAAGACGGATACAACCCGCCTTAGCGTTCTGCAGGATCAGATTCAGGCTGTACGTGCTGAAATTGAAGCCGGCTCTCCAGCTAACTGAGGTTGGTGCAAGTATCATAAAAAAAGCCACCTATATGGTGGCTTTTTTTATGCCTTTTAGCCGCGGCCTCGATAAGTAGGTACATCTTGTGCAGGTACCCATACACCAGCGGGTGGTTCATCCGTTTGCCAGAATACATCAATGGGAATACCGCCGCGAGGGTACCAGTAGGCACCTATTCTCAGCCAGCGTGGTGCTAATCTTTCAACAAGGGTATTCGCAATCTGGATTGAGCAGGCTTCATGGAAAGCACCATGGTTACGAAAGCTAGTCAGGTACAGTTTGAGTGATTTGCTTTCTACAATCCATTGATTCGGCACATAATCAATCACAATGTGTGCAAAATCAGGCTGGCCGGTAATGGGGCAAAGCGAAGTGAATTCTGGTGCAGTGAATCGCACCAGATAGTGTTTGTCTGGATAAGGAGCTGGCACACGTTCCAGAATGGCTTCTTCTGGACTTTGTGGGGCAGCAACTTGCTTGCCAAGTTGGGTTAGCTGGTTGCGGCCATCGTCTGATGGGTTCATTTTGTGCTCCTGCACATGTGGTTTTTTGCAGATGTTCCGTGAGTCGGCTCTTTCGTCAAGTTTCACGTGTAACGTTTGGTCACTTCTTTTTCTAACGGTCTGGATGTATGAAGAAAAACATGGCCAGATCAGCAACACCTGCATTTCCTCCCGCACGTCTTATTTCCTCTACTCAGGAGTTAGAGGCGGCTCTTGCACCTTTCCATAATGAAAGCTTCGTAACGGTTGATACGGAGTTTATGCGGGAGCAGACATACTGGCCGGAACTCTGCCTGGTTCAGATTGGCGCAACTCATGATATCGTGCTGATAGATGCGCTGGCTGAAGGTATTGACCTTACCCCGCTGAAAAATCTTTTTGCAGATACAGCGGTGCTCAAGGTGTTTCATGCTGCCCGGCAGGATCTGGAAATTTTTCTGCATCTGTTTGGTGCCTTACCGACTCCGCTTTTTGATACGCAAGTGGCGGCAATGGTGGCCGGGTTTGGAGATCAGGTTGGGTATGACAGTCTGGTTGGCTCTCTTACTGGGCATATGATTGATAAAAGCCACCGTTTTACAGATTGGTCTGTACGCCCCCTGTCTCCTGCTCAGCTTACATATGCTGCAGGCGATGTAACGTGGCTGCGCTTGGTTTATGAACGGCTTGTTAAAAAACTGGAGCAGGAACAGCGTTTGGATTGGGTTGCGGCAGAAATGGCCGAGCTGGAAGATCCAGCCACATTTCGTCCCGATCCTGAAAAACAGTGGGAGCGTTTACGCGCCCGCACCAATAACCGGCGTATGCTTGCTGTTTTGCGTGCCATTGCAGCTTTGCGTGAGCGGGAAGCGCAACGGGTAAATGTTCCGCGCCAACGGCTTGTGAAAGATGAGAGTCTGCTGGAAATTGCTGCAACGACTCCTTCAACTCCCGAAGCTTTAACCCGTGTTCGGGGTGTTTCTCGCGGGTTGGCAGAAGGGCGTACAGGGCACGCCTTGTTGCAAGCTATCAAGCAGGCACAGGCTTTGCCAGACTCGGAGCTGCCGCGTTCTCCGCGTGGCAAAAGCAAAGATACGCCACGGCCTTCTGCATCGTTGGTGGCATTGTTGAAGGTGCTTTTAACATCTTGCTGTGAAAAGCACGATGTCGCCCCGCGTTTGGTGGCCTCTGCTGATGATCTGGACGCCTTGGCGTTAGATCCTTCTCAGCCTCATGCCGTGTTGGCCGGGTGGCGGCGCAAGGTGTTTGGTGAAACAGCGCAGGCTTTGTGCGAAGGGAAAATAGCCTTATGCGTAAAGTCTGGCCGCGTTGTGGCTATTCCGCAGAATATGGATGTGCCTTCCGCTTAAAATAAAAGCAGAAGGCACAAAGCTGTTAGGCTTAGAAGCCCATTTCTTCCCACAGGTTGGAAAGTGGGCGCGCGCCGTAGTGTGAGATAATTTCAGAAGCAGCAACGGAAGCCAGACGGCCACATTCAGGCAATGTGCGGCCAGATGTCAGACCCGCCATAAAGCCAGCGGCGTAGGCATCTCCAGCACCTGTTGTATCCACAACCTGGGTTGGCACGGGGGCAACTTTGGTCATCTGTCCATCGTGCAGCACAACACTTCCTAAGCCGGAACGTGTGAGTGCTGCAAAGGTTGTGTCTTGCGCGGTATGGCGTGCGGCAACGTCAAAGTTTTCTGTTTCGTACAGAGCGCAGATTTCATCCTCATTTGCAAAAAGAATGTCTACATGGCCCTTCACAAGATCCAGAAAAGCCTGACGGTGACGGCCAACGCAGAACGGGTCTGAAAGAGAAAGAGCCACTTTGCGCCCGGCTGCGTGCGCCAGAGCTGCGGCGCGGCGGAATGCTTCCTGCGCATGCGGTGGGTCAAACAGATACCCTTCCAGATACACAATGCTGGAATCTGCAATCATGTCTGGCAGCACATCTTCTGGCGTAAAGCAGGTGCATGCGCCCAGATAGGTTGCCATTGTGCGCTGCCCATCTGGCGTAACCATAACAATGCAACGTGCTGTTGGCAGGTTATCAAAAACCTGGGTGTTCAACGGCGCAGATGGAAAGGTAATGCCATTGCCACGCATATCTTCGGTAAACTGCTTACCGGCATCATCCCGCGCAACTTTACCCAGATAAGCAACGCGCGCGCCAAATTGGGCTGCCACAACGCAGCTATTTGCCACAGAACCGCCACCCATAATTTGCTCTGGAGTAAGGAGAGCCTGCAATGTATTGGCCCGGTCTGCATCAATCAGCGTCATGCTGCCAGGGGTTAGGCCTTGTTTTTGTAGAAAAGTGGGTTCTACGCGGGCAAGAATATCCGTAATGGCATTACCAATGCCGAGGATGTCATATTTTACATCTGAAACAGTCATGATAGCGGAAGATTTTCCTGAAAAATTTCACATACCAACTGTTTCGCTACAGTGCTGCCATAAAAAGGGCAACACTAGGGCGTATGGAATGCTTGCCGCAGAACCGCCTGGCTGTATAAGAAAATGAGCACATGGCGAGACGGTTTGATGCGGGCGGGTGCCTGAGCAGTGGGGCCCGTCCAATAGTGAACAGCCAGCAAGGCGGGGGATTTTCTTGTTTAAAAGACGTAAGCCCGAAGATAATCGGCCATCTGAGCAGTCCGGTTCCGCCAGTCAGGCGGGCGCGCAGCGTTCCGCTGGCGGGTTTGGTTCCATTTTTTCTTCTAATCCAGCGGGAACGCCAGCAAAACCTGCGCCCCGCCCTGATACAGTAAAGGAGACCTCATCCATGGGTCGTGCGCCTCTTCCTTCCGGTTCCCCTCTTCCTTCCGGTGCGGGCTTGCCGCCATTTCCTGGTGCGACCGCAGCGCGTGGTATGCCGCAGCAACCTCAGCAGCCTAAAAAGGATGAGCCGGAACAGCGCACCTTGGTGGTTGGGCGTGGCATTAGCGTGCAGGGAACCGTGCAGGATGCAGAACGCCTTGTGGTTGAAGGTACTGTTGAATCCAGCATGATTACAGCCAAGGAACTGGTGGTTAAGCCCGGTGGCCTATTCCGCGGTGGTGTGGAAGTGGAAAATGCAGAAATTGCAGGCACCGTTGATGGCACGCTGACGGCGCGTGGTAGCCTGACATTGCAGGGTAGTGGCCGTTTGTTGGGTAAGGCTGCCTGCCATCGTCTGAAGGTTGAAGATGGCGGCCAGATTACTGGTCAGCTGGAAATGCTGAGCGGTGATTCCGCTTCCAAGCCAGCTTCTGCAACGCCGGCTCCAGAAAAGCCCGCAGCAGCAGCCGAAGGCTGATATTACAACGCCCCTGACTTGCCCCTGAAGGCCGGTTGTATAAGGCCTTCAGGGGATAGGGTTTATTATTTTAGAAAAACAAGGTTTAGGCGACGTTATCGCGCCTGTCACGCAGCCTTACATAGGCAATTTGCGCATGTTCCTCACAATACGGTTTGCCCGGTATTGGGGTGGCGCCACAAAAATGGAAGCCCGGCGTGCCGGGGTCTCCGATCGGCCAGCAGCAAGATGGGCCGCGGCGCTTTTGGGGTTCTGGATCAGAAATGCTGCGCAAAGGGGCCTTGGGCTTGCTTTTGCTGGAAGCCGCAGACTTTTCCTTTTTTGCAGGTTTTTCTTCTGCCACAGGGGCGGCAGTTGCAGCAGGTGGAGTTGAACGGGCAGGCGTAGGCGGTGTGGCTGTCTGTTTTTCTGTTTCACCTACCGGGGCTGCTTCGGCCTGTTTTACAGGCTGGGCAGGCGTTGCCGTTTGTGCCGTAGCAGGAGTGGCTGCTGCCGGGGTTTCAGCTTTCTCTGCTGTTTTGGGTTTGGCATTGCGCCGAATGGGGGATGGCCGTGGTGGCAATCCCAAACGATGCGCCTTTCCGACAACCGCATTTTTGGTGATGGAAAGACGCCTACCAATTTCTGCCGTTGAAAGACCTTCCGCCCATAATGCCTTGAGCTGGGCGATAATTTCTTCGGTCCACTCCATTTACGGCCACCTTACTATAAATATTGCATCGTTCGCGGGTAAAATACCACGCTTTCAGTCGCGGATATATTACGGTGATGCCCGTTTCATCTCAAGAAGAAAGCCTGCAAGACAGGATACACCACAAGAATAAGTTGGGTATGGGGGTTAATCCGGCTTGCTTGGGATATCTGATGTTCCCAGTAAATCATCTGTCAGCGTGATGGAAGATTGTGTGGGTGGAACAGGATGAATGGGTTTATGGCTAAAAGTTTTCCAGCCCACAAACAGGATGATGGCCAAGATAGGAATACAGGCTACAGAGAATGATCCTGTTGGGTAATCAAACGCCATAAGCACAATGATGCTGCAAAAAAACAAAATAGTTGCCCAAGATGTAAAGGGTGCGCCTGGCATGGCAAATCCGGTGGGGGCAATACGGCCAGCATTAATGGCTTGCCGCAGCTTGATCTGGCTAAGCAGGATAAAGCACCAGGTGCTGATAATACCCAGAGAGGCCAGATTAAGAACAATTTCAAAGATTTGCGAAGGCAGCAGATAGTTCAGAAAAACGCCAACAAGGTAAATGCCCACGGTTGTCAAAATGGCGGCCGAAGGAACGGATTGCTTGCTCATATGCGTCAGATAACGCGGGGCGGAGCCATTAAGTGCCAGAGCGCGTAAAACGCGGCCCGTGGAATACAAGCCAGAGTTCAAGCTGGAAAGTGCTGCCGTAAGCACCACAATATTCATAATGGTATCCACGCCCGATATACCCAGATGTGAGAAAAATGTTACAAATGGGCTGGTGCCAGCCTGATAGGCAGACCAAGGCAGCAGAAGAACCAGCAGAGTAACAGTGCCAACATAAAAAATGGCAATGCGCCACATTACGTTATTGATGGCGGTGGGTAGAACGGTGCGTACATCTTGGCATTCACCAGCGGCAGTGCCGATCATTTCTATGCCTGAATAGGCAAAAATCACCCCTTGCGTGAGTGCTAACGCAGGCAGAATGCCATGGGGAAACCAGCCGCCATGCTGTGTAATCAGGTTCAAGCCTGTTGTGTGGTGATCTACTGGCACACGTAGGCCCAAAATGGCACTTCCGATCACAAGAAAGAGAACCAGAGCGACAATTTTGATAAGGGAAAACCAGAACTCCATTTCCCCAAACCATTTCACGCCAATCAGGTTCATGCCGGTTATGAGCAAGAGCGCCAGCATGGCAAATACCCATTGGGGCATGTGCGCAAAAGTTCCCCAGAAATGCATGTAAAGTGCTACGGCGGTGATATCGACAATGCCTGTCATGGCCCAGTTGAAAAAAGACATGGCGCCAGCAATGTAAGACGCCTTGGGGCCCAGGAATTCTAAAGTATAGGAAACAAAGCTGCCGCTGGTGGGGCGATACATAACCAACTCACCCAAAGCGCGCAGCATCAGAAAACAAAAAATCCCGCACACCAGATAAATAAGAGCTAATGAAGGCCCCACAGCCTGCAAGCGTCCACCTGCGCCTAAAAACAGGCCAGTACCAATAGCGCCACCAATGGAGATCATCTGGATCTGCCGTTTGTTAAGGGCGCGGTGATAACCTTCTGATGTATGTGATGGTGTTGCGTGCGGAGTAGATGTTTTGTCTGGCATACAAACATTCCATGCAGATAGAAATTCTGTATTTTCACAATAAATTGAAAATACAGAATCAATTTATACAGAAATGCAAAAGGTTATCTAAGTTCTTGCATATCAACCGTTATTTTAACGCAACATATAAAATAAGTGCTGTCAATCCAGCTTGTGGGTAGAGCTTGATCTTACAGAAGGTTTGAGAAGATTTTGCCGTGTGAAATGCCCAACCCGAACTGTTCACCTTCAGAAATTTCTGTTGGCATTGGTGTTGTAATATCAAGTGTTCTTTCGGTGGTCTGCACGGTATAATGATACAGCCCATTGGGGTTGCGGCTACGAGAAAGGATGCGAGCAGCACCTTGGCCGCTTATAAACTGCACATCGCAGGGGCGGATAAATACGGTTGTTTTTCCGTTTTTTGCAGTTACCGGAAATGGCAGAGTATCTGTATCTTCAGGGATAAACTCTCCCTCGCGTATTTTTCCTGCAAATTCGAGTGTTTCCCCTAGAAACTGCATGACAAACGGTGTTTGCGGAGAGGTATTCAGGGTGTCAGCGTCAGCATCTTGCACAATACGGCCATCCTGCATAACCACAAGTCTATCAGCGATATCCAAGGCCTCTTCATGATCATGCGTAACCAGAATAGTTGTAAGCCCCAGCTTATCATGGAGTTCTCGTAACCATCGGCGGATGGTACGGCGTACAATCGGGTCTAACGCTCCAAAGGGTTCATCTAACAAAAGCAGCTTGGGTTCTGTTGCAAGGGCGCGCGCCAGAGCAACACGTTGCCGCTGTCCACCAGAAAGTTGATCTGAGCGGGCATCCGCCAAATGCGGGAGCTGTATAAGTTCAAGCAAGTCTTGCACGCGGGCCGCAATAGCTGTGCGATCTGGGCGCTGCTTACGTGGCAGAACATCAAGCCCAAAAGAAATATTGCGCGCCACGCTCATATGCCTGAACAACGCATAGTTCTGGAAAACAAAGCCAGTTTTGCGTTTTGGAAGATCAGAATGACCAATGGGGAGGTTATCAATTAGCAACTGCCCTTCATATACCGGAGACAGGCCACCAATAGCGCGTAGTAAAGATGTTTTGCCTGCGCCAGAAGGGCCAACCAATGCAATAAAGGCGCCGTCTTCAACTGTCAGATTGATATTATCCAAAATCTTACGGGTGGAACCAGGAGCATATTGAGTAAAAGAGTGCAGGTTAACGCTCATGAAGGCTGTTTCCTAAAAGAATGCTCAAATATTGTGCGAAGCAAAACTGTGCTCATGGCACACAAGGCCAGAAGTGCCGCCATGCTGAAGGCGGCTACGGTTTGATATCCATTGTAAAGTGTTTCGATATGTAAGGGCATGGTTTCTGTAACACCTGGGATATGGCCTGAAACAACGGAAACAGCACCAAATTCACCAATGGCGCGGGCGGTAGTAAGCAGGATGCCAGAAAGCAGGGCCCAGCGTGCATCTGGCAGGGTGACTTGCCACAAGGTTTGCCAGAAATTTGCACCCAGCAAAAATGCGGCTTCTTCTGCATCGCGGCCTTGCTGTTCCATATAGGGCATAAGAGTACGCGTGACGTAAGGAAACGTTACAAACAGGGTGGCCAGCACGATGCCGGGCACGGCAAAGGCAATTTGCATATTATGGGCAGCTAACCAATTACCCCACCAACCTTCCTGCCCAAACAACAATAGCCATATGAGGCCGGCAATGACGGGGGATACACTGATAGGAAGTTCTATCAACATGATGAGAAAGCGTTTGCCTACAAAAGAATATTTTGTCAGGCACCAAGCTGCCGCAATGCCGCCAAGTGTGTTTGTTACGGTCACAATTACGGTAACAAACACGGTTAACCGAATAGCAGAGAGGGCATCCGGTTCCAGCAAGGCAGACAGGGCGGCATGAAACCCTTGCCTGAGTGCTTCTGTAAAAATGAGCACAAGTGGCAGCAGAAGCATCAGCAGCACAACAGCGTAACTGCACCCGCAAAGAATAAAGCGGTTTATGGAAAAGCGTGCGGTTGTCATTTTACCTCTTCCATAACAAGTCCGCGTGAAACACGTAGGCGTAAGAAACTCACACCTCCCAAGCAAACCAAAGCGGTGAGTAGAAGCAGAACAGCAATAGTTGTTGCGCCAGAATAATCGAATTCCTGTAGACGCATTACAATGAGCAGGGGGGCGATTTCACTGCGGAAAGGTTGATTGCCTGCAATAAAGATAACGGAGCCATATTCACCAATACAGCGCGCAAAGGCCAACCCAAAACCGCTTAATGTTGCAGGAAGAATGGCGGGCAGAATAACACGATAAAATTTCTGAAAAGGCGTTGCCCCAAGCAAGAAGGCTGCTTCTTCTATCTCTGATGGAAAATTTTGTAATACGGGTTCAATGGTGCGTACCAAAAATGGTAGGCCCACAAACATCAGGGCAATAACAATACCAGTTGGTGTAAAAGCCACTTGTAAACCAGCATGTGCTAGCAGCTTTCCCATCCAGCCATTAGGCCCGTACAAAGTTGCAAGAGTAATGCCAGTTACAGCTGTGGGGATAGCAAAAGGCAGATCAATGCAGGCGTTGATAATTTTATAACCCGGCGGACGAAGCCGCACCAATGTCCACGCCAACAGAATGCCTAACGGTAAATCAAGCAAAGCTGCAAAAAGCGCACAACCAAAGCTAACACGAAAGGCGGCAAATACCCGGGTATCATGCAGGGTTTGCAAGATAGCCGTTGTACCATCCTGCCAAGGGCGTACTATAAGGGCCAACAAAGGCAGAATAACAAGCAATCCTACCCATAAAAGCGTGATGCCAAAGGTAAGCGGAAAGCCGGGTAGAGTATGGCGGCGCAGAAAAAACATGGGCAAGCAGATAAATCCATCGTGGAGGCGCGTTATACATATGATTTGTTTTGAAAATGGAATATGCCATGCAGCATACTCTAGGGGTCAAACCATGCTGGGTCTTCAGAGCCTTTCCTTACGCTGAATGTTATTAAAACCTATCCTATCGCAGGAAATAACAAAATACGAAAAATATACGTGCTAAGGATTTTCCGCGATTCTTTAGGGGAATGCTCAGTGAGCTAAAAATTTTTCTAAGCAGAGAAATTTTATTAGTGCATTGATTAAAAAGAAAAAATTAACATGCAAAATTTTTTGTTGTTAAAAAAAATAACCATTTTTTATGGTTTATTATTGCGTAGTTGTGTGTTTGCACATAATGTCTTTTCAAGCTACAACGCGGCAGAATCACAAAGGGTGATATGCATGTATCCGGTTTGTTTACGAATGTGCTGTGCGGTTCGATGTCGTGCAGCCAAGGTGTCTGAAGATACACCTGTTTTCTTTTTCTGATCTGGCCGGATAATCAGTTTGCCGGCTGGGTGTTTCTTTATCCAGAGGCATTAAAATGCTGGAATCTCAGATTGTCGAAGTAAACGGTACTTTTTTGGGTACTGTTATTTTAGAAGCAGACCGTTCTACGCGTCGTTTTTATGCGGCGCATGAAAGCGTAAAATCTTTACATAACAGCAGATTTACGCAGGCAGATAATCCAATATTGTCTGTTACATGTGTGTTTCGCCGTGTAGGCCAAGGGCGGGGTGGAATGCGCGCCTAAAAACAGGTTTTCGTGTATTGCAACAGCCAAGCCTATCTATTGTGTGTATGCAGAAATAAAAACCTTTCCAAACAGTGTTTTATGTTTTGACAGGAAGGGATACTGCAAGCTAAATAGTTCTTGGTTCGAAATAATATACGTAAAATTTTATTCAAGTAAAGTAACAAGTATTTCCCGTGTGGGATAAAAACAACCAAAAGGT
Organism: Acetobacter oryzifermentans; assembly: GCF_001628715.1. NCBI lineage: Bacteria > Pseudomonadati > Pseudomonadota > Alphaproteobacteria > Acetobacterales > Acetobacteraceae > Acetobacter > Acetobacter oryzifermentans. The sequence goes on from NZ_CP011120.1 coordinate 142,002, forward strand.
TGTTGGGGGCGCTTAATGACTGGTTCCGTTCGCTCTGGTTTTTTGCTGACAACAGCCATATCTGGTCTGTTTTTTCCATGCGTATTGCATGCAGAAACATCGGAGTCTGAAGTTGCAGCCTTGCGGCGTGAAATGGCCATGATGCGCCGTGATATGCAGGGTGAAATTCATCGCTTGCAAATGCGTGTTGCGCGCTATGAGCATGTTGCGCAGGGTAAGGGAAATACCGCCAAGGTGGCATCTGGTGCTTCGCATCCACATCTTGTGGCGGCTGGGCCAGAAGAGCCCCAGCCAGTATTTGCAGAAGAACCTTCTCATCCTGTGCATCATGGCCCCCGCACAGGTTCGGAAGCGCATCCTGCTTTGCCGGAAGGCCCAGTTGCTTCTTGGGCGGAGTTTAAGGCGGCTTCTGCAAAGGAAGAAACGGTCCATATTGGTGGCATTCAAGTTGGTTTTCCAAAAGGACGCCCAACTATTGCTTCGGATGATAAAGCCTACGCATTTTCCATTGGCTTGTTAGCTCAGGAAGATGTGGGTGGGTTTTTTGGAATGTCTCCACGAAATGGAGAAACCAAAGGGAATTTCAATTCATTAACACAAAATGCGCGTCGTCTGCGGCTCTATCTTTCATGGCGGTATAAAGACTGGGTTGTGAACGTAACGCCAGATTTTGGGTCCAGCAGTGTTGATGGAACAGTGGGCTTGTTTGAAGCAAACCTAAACTACACAGGATTGCGGAACACAACGCTTACAGTTGGGTATTTTCAGCCGCGTATGGAAGAAGAAAGTGCGGAGCGTTCAGGCGCTTTCGAATTTTTGGAACGTCCAACTATTGTGGATCTGGTACGTAACCTTGCTGGTGGTGTGGCACGCTTTAGTGTTGGTGGTGAGCATTACGAAAAACGCTGGCTTGTTTCGGGCTATTTCACGGGGCAGAAGTTTGGGGATCGCTCCAAGGATACCACAATTGTTGATAGTCAGACAGGCGCAGTTATCCGTGCAGCGGGTCGTCCTTATGTCTCAAAGGATATAGATGTGCATGTGGGAGCTGGAGCAACTTCTGTATTCAAGGTTAATGAAAATAGCAGTGGACGCCAGTTGAAATTGTCAGACAACATGGAAGTGCCTTTGGGGGAAACCAGTTTGCTAACATCAGGAGCCCTTACGGATGTTGCGCAAATCTGGGCCGCTGGGCCACAGTTGGCTTTGCGTTGGAAGCGCTTTTTGCTGAAAGGTGAATATTATCATATTGGCGTACAGCGTGACCATCAGGCGCAAACTGTTCATTTACCGTCTTTGGGTTTTGATGGTTGGTATGTGGCGGCAAACTATACAATTTTGGGAACACCAAGATCTTATAGTGAGAAAACGGCAGCATTTACTACACCCGGCGTAACGTATGACTTTGATCCGGCAACCGGCCACTGGGGCGCGCTGGAAGTTAGCGGGCGTTGGAGTGTAACAGACTTGTACGGTACGGAAAATCAAGGCGGAGCAGGTATTAACGGAAACCAGCAAACAGTCTGGCAGGGTGGATTTAACTGGTACCCTAATAGGCATATCAAGGTGATGTTGGATTACGCACACTTTATTGTATCACGCTCCAAGGGCGTATCTGGTGGCGTTAATCTGTTTGGGCGCGATGGAAATGCAGTTGTTGGCCGCGTGCAGGCGGCATTCTGAAAAACTGGTTTGAAGGTCTCATAATCATGAAAAATACAACCTTTTCTTTTTCTCGTCGTCACTTGCTTGTTGGGGCTGCTGCTTTAGGGGGTGGTGCCTTCTTGGGTGTACATGCAAAACAGGCGCAGGCTGCTTCTTTTAACCTTCTGAATGTATCCTACGATCCAACGCGTGAATTATATGCTGAAGTGGACAAGGCTTTTGCAAATACGTGGCATCAGACACATCCAGAAGATAATGTAACTGTAAAAACAGCACATGGGGGATCTGGCGCGCAGGCGCGTTCTGTTCTGGAAGGTGTGCCAGCAGATGTGGTCACATTAGGTTTAGCCTATGATATTGATTTGCTTGCACAAAAAGGCCTGATTGCTACAGATTGGCAAACACGTTTGCCGCATAATTCTACGCCTTATACCAGCACAATTGTTTTTCTTGTGCGCAAGGGAAATCCGAAAAACATTAAGGATTGGCCAGATCTTGTGCGTGATGGTGTGCAGGTTATTACCCCCAACCCTAAAACTTCTGGGGGAGCACGTTGGAATTATCTGGCTGCATGGGGATGGGCGTTGCATCAGAATAATGGTTCAGAAGATGCAGCAAAAACTTATCTCAAAAGCTTATTCAAGCATGTTCCCGTTTTGGATACTGGAGCACGTGGCGCAACAAACAGTTTCGTACAACGCCATTTAGGTGATGTTTTGCTTGCGTGGGAAGATGAAGCATTGATGGCAGCACGTGATATCGGGCCAGATCAGTTTGATATTGTCGTACCCTCACAAACTATTCTTGCAGAACCTCCTGTTTCTTTGGTGGATAAAAATGTGAAGGCACATGGTACAGAAGCTGTTGCCAAAGCATATTTAGAGTTTTTGTTTAGTCCGGAAGGACAAAAAATTGGTGCCAAACATTATTTTCGTCCGGTAGATCCGGCAGTGTTGGCGGACTATGGGCAGGTGTTTCCAAAGGTCGAAACATTTGATGTCGCTAGTCTGGGGGGATGGACAAAGCTACAAAAAGACCATTTCTCAAACGGTGGTATTTTTGACAGCCTTTATAGATAGATATCTATCTATAAAGTATTTTTTTGATATTAGATGAAAGATGGCGCTGGCATGTATTGCTGGCGCCATGTTCGTGGGGAAACACCGCTCCATTTGCGGAATGCTCTGCTGAACGCACTCGTTTCTGAATATCCCAGTAGTCTGGCAATTTGGCTGATATCATTTTCTGGTTGTTGTAGAAACACACATGCCTGTTTATAGCGCGTGGTTTCTACCAGATCAGAATAAGATATTCCAAGATATGCAAGTCTTCTCTGCAAAGTCCAAACCGGCATGTTCAAGCGCGCAGATAATTGGGTTAGATGGCCGCCTTCTGGTAAAATTTCTTCAAGTGCTAACAAAACATGCTCTTTAAAAGATATGTGCGGGTGAGGCGTGCTGTATCCGTTGCGAGAGAGTGAGATCAGAGACGCTTTTACAATTTCCAGCGTATGCGGTTGTGCGTCTGGCATCGCGCATTCCAAACCAACATCACGGAAAATAAGAGCATTGGTTGGGCGGTCAAAGCGGATAGTAGCCTGAAAGGCATCTTGGTGCTCGTGCGCCTGCTCAGGTTGCGCATGTGCAAAATGCACTTCTTCTGGTTGCCACGTAGGCCCTAAAGCATAGCGTAGCACATTGCAAAACATGCCTAGTGTAAGTTCTGCATCTTGCCGTCGTTCTGTAATGGTTGGGTCTGTAATAGCGTATTCAAGCCGCAATAGGTTGCCTTGGCGCACAAGGCGTGTGTGCGTGCAGCTTTGATGGTAGATGAAATGCGTTGCAAGGTTATGAATGGCGTCTTTTACCGTGGGTGAAAGAAGCGCCACAAACCCGATTAACCCCAATGTTTGTGGTTGAAACTGCTGCCCAAACCATAGCCCCAGATTACCGTTCTGGGTTTCCTTCGCGGCTTCAGTAAACAGGCGGCAATATGCGTTCAGGTTTAGCATATCCGTGGGCAAGGCTAATTTGCCCGGAGCCAACCCAGCGCGGCCAGCAATGCGGTCAATATCCCCCCCATGGTTTGTAATAAAGCCTTCTGCGCCAGAAGCAGCGGCGGCCATAACACCAGAGGCAGAAAAGGCGGGCAGGGGAGACATTGCTATCCTTTGTTTAAAGCGAGAGTGTGATCTGCAGCCTGCTTTGTTATGAAATGTTAAAAATATGTAGCGAGCAGTCAAGTCGCAAATCATTTCCATATGATATCATTCCGAAGTAGATATGATTTTAATGCATGCAGAAAGCGAGTCCTATCTCTTTCGTGTGTAGCTAAGGAGTTCCTTCAATGGTGTATCGTTGCATTCTGGGAGGTGAGACATACAGCTTCGATGATCTGAAAACGTTGCTGGCAGTTGCATCATCCGAACGCTCGGGAGACCAGTTGGCCGGTGTTGCGGCGCAGTCGGATGTACAGCGCATAGCTGCACGTTATGCCTTGGCGGATCTACCATTGCAGACATTTTTGGACGTTGCGCTCGTTCCGTATGAGGAAGATGAGGTGACGCGCCTTATTATGGATACGCATGATAAGGCCGCCTTTGCACCGCTTGCACATATGACAGTCGGTCAGTTTCGGGATTGGCTGCTCTCGCACGAAGCTGATACCGCAACACTTGCTGCTGTTGCAGCGGGTATCACGCCAGAAATGGCTGCGGCAGTTAGCAAGTTGATGCGTAATCAGGATTTAATGAGCGTAGCGCGCAAAATTCGTGTGATCACGGGTTTTAGAAATACCATTGGTTTAGAAGGATGTTTATCATCTCGCTTGCAACCTAATCACCCTACGGATGATCTTAAGGGAATTGCTGCGTCAACACTGGATGGTTTGTTGTACGGTATGGGTGATGCTGTTATTGGCATTAACCCAGCTACAGATAGTGTAGCAAATGGCATGGCTTTACTGGATATGTTGGATCATGCGCGTCAGCGTTATGATATTCCGACACAGACCTGTGTGCTCACGCATGTAACCAATACATTGGAAATCATGAATAAGGGCGGAGCAGTAGATCTGGTTTTTCAATCTATTGCAGGTACACAAAAGGCCAATGAAGGATTTGGAATTAACCTTTCTATTCTGGCAGAAGCGCAAGATGCTGCGATAGGGCTTAAACGTGGCACGGTTGGCCAGAATGTCATGTATTTTGAGACGGGCCAAGGGGCGGCTCTTTCAGCCAATGCGCATCATGGTATGGATCAGCAAACAGCAGAGGCGCGGGCTTATGCTGTTGCACGTGCGTATAATCCCTTACTGGTAAACACAGTTGTTGGATTTATTGGCCCTGAATATCTGTATGATGGTAAGCAGATTATCCGTGCCGGTTTGGAAGACCATTTCTGTGCCAAGCTGTTAGGTGTGCCAATGGGGTGTGATGCCTGTTACACTAACCATGCTGAGGCGGATCAGGATGATATGGATAACCTGATGGTGCTGCTTGGCGCAGCGGGTATTACCTTTCTGATAGGCGTGCCAGGCGCTGATGATGTGATGCTGAATTATCAGAGTCTTTCGTTTCATGACATTCTGACATTACGCAACTTACTAGGGCTAAAGCCCGCTCCAGAATTTGCGACATGGTTGGAGCAAATGGAACTGTATAACGGCAAGCACAACCGCATGCGGGAACTAGCGCCGGGGCAAACCCGCCTTGGGCAGTTGGTTGGTGCAGTATGATAGATAAAAAACTGCTTTCTACGGGACCATCCATGCCAGAAAAACGTGATGACTGGCAAGATTTACGCCAGTTTACGCGGGCTAGAATTGGCTTGAGTCGTTCAGGAAATGCACAATGCACAAAAGATGTTTTGGCGTTTCAGGAATCGCATTCCAAGGCTCGGGATGCTGTGCATATTCCTTTGGATATTGCCTATTTACAGGCAGAAATGGGAGATGCGCCAATTATCTGCGTTTCCAGTCAAGCACCAGATCGGCAAACTTATTTGCGCCGTCCAGATCTGGGGCGCAAGCTGAACGGCGCATCACTTGAGGTTTTGCCTCATGCAGACTGGGATGTTGTCTTTGTTGCGGCGGATGGACTGTCTTCTATTGCAATACAGAAAGAAGCCCTGCCGCTGTATCGGGCAATGTGCAAACGGTTGCTGGGGTGGCGTATTGCACCTTTGGTTGTGGCAACGCAAAGCAGAGTAGCTTTGGGTGATGAAATTGCCCAGACAATGGGCGCAAAAATTGTTGTCATGATGATTGGGGAGCGCCCCGGCTTAAGTGTTGCCGACAGTATGGGGGTGTATCTGACATATGCGCCTTATGTAGGCTGCCCAGATTCTTCCAGAAACTGTCTCTCAAATATTCATACATATGGCCTTTCTACGTCTGCTGCGGCTGACAAACTCACCTGGTTGATGCAGGAAGCCATGCGTTTGAAAGAAACAGGAATTGGTTTGAAAGATTCTTCCCCAGAGAATGGAATAATCGAAAATACACCGAAGATTTCTTGATAATTCTCTGACACAAAAGGATGTACTGAAGCATGGGTGAGGGTTCAACGCATCTCAACAAATCTCTAAGCACGTTCCATCTATGGGGTATTGCTGTTGGTCTGGTTATTTCCGGGGAGTATTTTGGCTGGAGCTATGGCTGGGGTACCGCTGGAACTTTAGGGTTTTTGGTAGCCACAGTTTTTGTGGCGATTATGTACACGGCTTTTATCTTCAGTTTTACAGAACTTACCTGTGCCATCCCGCATGCTGGTGGCCCATTTGCTTATAGTTTTCGTGCATTGGGGCGTTGGGGTGGTTTGTTAGCAGGGCTTGCCACGCTGGTTGAATTTATTTTTGCACCCCCAGCCATTGCGTTGGCTATTGGCGCGTACCTGAATGTGCAGTTTCCAAACCTCTCCCCTAAAGTTGCGGCGTTGGGGGCGTATTTGGTGTTCATGACACTAAATATTGTGGGGGTGCATATTGCTGCTACATTTGAACTGTTTGTAACAATAGCTGCTATTATAGAGCTTCTTGTGTTTATGGGGGTCGTGGCACCAGCCTTTTCATGGCATAACTTTCTGCAGAATGGCTGGGGCGTTGCACCGCATTTTGGCTGGACAGCTATGGGCGGTATTTTTGCAGCCATTCCATTTGCTATCTGGTTTTTTCTGGCCATTGAAGGCGTGGCTATGGCAGCAGAAGAAGCAAAAGATCCGCGCCGTTCCATTCCCATCGCTTATATTGCAGGTGTGCTTACGCTTGTTTCATTGGCATTTGGTGTCATGCTTTTTGCTGGTGGTGTGGGGGATTGGCATACGCTTGCCAATTTGAATGATCCTTTGCCACAAGCCATGAAGGCCGTTGTGGGCAGCAACAGCGGATGGTTGCACATGTTGGTGTGGCTGGGGCTGTTTGGTTTGGTTGCCTCCTTGCATGGTATTATCATGGGGTATGGTCGGCAGATATTTGCATTGGCGCGTGCAGGGTTCTTGCCTGCTGTGTTGGGCAAGTTGCATCCACGTTTCAAAACGCCTTATACGGCCACGCTGGCTGGTGGCAGTATCGGGATTGCAGCTATCTTTTCGGATGACATTATCTCTATCAATGGGCAGTCTTTAACGGCCACATTGGTTACGATGTCTGTGTTTGGCGCTTTGACTATGTATCTGCTGAGTATGATCAGCTTGTTTCGTTTGCGCCTGAAAGAACCTGCTTTGTCTCGCCCCTATCGGGCGCCGTTGTATCCGGTTTTGCCAGCTATCGCGTTGCTTGGTGCCATTATTTCGCTTGTAGCGGTTATTTATTATAATCTTACGATATTTTTCATATATGTTGGGTTTATCGCGGTTATTACATGTTTTTTCATGGCGTTTTCGCGCAAATCACAATCAGATATTTAATGCTGCTAGAGATTATATAATAAAGCATTGCTGGATTAGATTTTATTAGCCCTTTACTGTTGTGTTATAACGTTTGAGTATGCTCAGGCGTTATAACACATTTTATTTTTAATCACTTTATCCTTGCGTAAATTGAGAATGTAAATGCATCTCAAGCCTTGCATGTGGTGTCATGCAAAGGCATATAATCACGAAAAAGTGATCATGACACGACAAGATACAGACTGCTATGCCGGAAGTTCCTAGACCTCGGTAGGATTGTTGCGTTTCAGGCAAGCCAGATATGAATATAGTGTTTGACAAGCCGCAAATTTGTGCAAGAAACAGGACTAAAATGATCTTGTTTATGCGGTTTTGAATTGCATTCTGAATGGCTTGCATTGTTCAGGTAAAATATGTGGTTTTTTGCAGGTGCAGGGTGAGTAAGATGTTATTTTAAAACAGTATCTGCAGATGTTGGAGCAACGATTATTTCAAAATTTCTTAAAAGGATTCCCTGATGAAGCGGGAAGTCAGTAGTTTAACCCATGCTGCTGTTGTGGGTGTGCTTATAGGGCTGTCAGGATGCGATCAAAAGGCATCTGCCCCTGAAATGCCGCCGCAAAGTGTGCAGATTCAGGTTATGAAAAAGCAGTCTGTTGCGGTGCATACCTCTCTTCCCGGTCGTACGGATGCTTTTGAAATTGCACAGGTTCGCCCGCAGGTTACAGGTGTTATTGAAAAACGGTTGTTCCGCGAAGGTGCTGATGTTGTTGCAGGCCAACAACTGTACCAGATTGATCCTTCACGTTATAAAGCGGTGTATGACACAGCTCGTGGGCAGTTGGCAGAAGCTCAGGCTGCCGAGGTTACAGCGCGCGCCAAGCTGAACCGCTACCGTGGGCTTGTGCAGTCTCATGCTATTAGCCAGCAGGACTATGATGATGCCCTGGCAGCGGAAAAGGAAGCCCAAGGGCGTATCCTAAACGCGCAGGGGCAGGTAGAAAGCGCACAGGTAAATCTGGGCTATACAAAAATGTATGCGCCTATTTCTGGCCGGATCAGCCGTACGCTGATAACCGTTGGTGCGTTGGTTACCGCAAACCAGACAGATAATACGGCCATTATCACGCGGCTGGACCCCATATATGTTGACGTTAATCTGCCAGCCATCACGCTGTTGCGCCTTAAGCGTGAACTGGCGGAAGGGCGTATTCAACGGCAGGAAGATGGTAAGGTGCCGGTACAGGTTACGCTAGAAGATGGCTCTGCATATGAGCACATCGGTCAGATGGCGCTTTCTGAAGTAAACGTGGATACGGCTACGGCCACTGTTATCGTACGCGCTATTATGCCCAACCCAGATAAGCTGTTGCTCCCCGGTATGTACGTACACGCCCAGTTGGATGAGGGTGTGGACCCCGCAGCGCTTGTTGTGCCGCAAGATGCCGTAACCCGTAATACACATGGGGACCCGCAGGTGTGGGTGGTGAAACCCGATAACACGGTCGATTTACGCCAGATCACCACGGGGCAAACCGTTGGCGCCAATTGGATTGTGACATCCGGGCTAAAGGAAGGCGAACGTATTGTTGTGGAAGGGCTGCAGAAAGTAACGCCCGGAGCCAAGGTTGATCCGCACGAAGAGGCATCTCAGCCAGCAGCCAAAGCCACTAGCCCCGTAGATCAGAACTCTCAAAAGAGCCAGTAACCAGCATGAGCCTTTCACGCTTCTTTATTGATCGGCCAATTTTTGCGTGGGTGATCAGTCTTATTATTATGCTGGTTGGGGGGCTGTCTATTTTTCGGCTGCCTATTTCCCAGTACCCTAGCATTGCGCCGCCGCAAATTGCCATCAGTGTAACGTATCCGGGTGCTTCGGCTGATACGGTGAACGATACTGTTGTGCGCCCGATCTTGCAGCAGATGTTCGGGCTGGATCATCTGGAATATATTTCTGCGCAGTCTTACGCATCGGGCCAGATGGAAATTGATCTGACCTTTGCGCAGGGGACAGATCCAGACATTGCTCAGGTGCAGGTTCAGAACAAGCTCCAGCTTGCCCAGCCAAAACTGCCAACAGAAGTGACTGCTCAGGGTTTGAGCATTACCAAGGCGGTTAAGAACTTCATGCTTGTGGTGGCCTTTATTTCCACCGATGGCAGCATGAATGGTGGCGATATTGCAGATTATGTGGCGTCTAATATTTCCGACCCGCTCAGCCGTGTTTCCGGTGTGGGTGATCATACGCTGTTTGGGTCTGAATACTCCATGCGTATCTGGATGGATCCGGCCAAGCTGTTCAACTATGGCCTGACCGTAAGAGATGTTGAAACCGCCATTCAGAACCAAAATATCCAGCTTTCATCGGGTGAGCTTGGTGGTTTGCCTGCAACCAAAGGTATTCGGCTGGATGCCACTATTATTGGCCCGCAGCGCCTGACATCTCCAGAAGAGTTTGAAAGAATTCTGCTGAAAGTGCAGCCCGATGGTTCTCAGGTGCGTATCCGGGATATTGCCAAGGTTGAACTTGGGCCGCAGACCTACAACACCAACTCCTATTATAATAACATGCCGGCTTCTGGCATGGCGCTTAAGCTGGCACCGGGTGCAAACCAGATTGCAACAGAAGCCGCAGTGCGTGCCCAGTTGCATGAGCTGGAACAGTTTTTCCCGCCGGGTTTGAAAACCGTTTACCCGCTGGATACCGAGCCGTTTATTACCCTTTCTATTGGGGAAGTGGTTGAAACGCTGCTGGAAGCCATTGGCCTTGTCTTTTTGGTTATGCTGGTGTTTTTGCAGAACTTCCGCGCCACGCTTATTCCTACCATTGCGGTGCCTGTTGTGCTGCTGGGTACGTTCGGCCTGCTGAATCTTTTGGGCTATTCCATCAACACACTTACCATGCTGGCTATGGTGTTGGCTGTTGGCTTGCTGGTGGATGATGCCATTGTGGTGGTGGAAAACGTTGAACGTGTGATGACGGAAAAGCAGCTTTCCCCGCGTGAGGCTGCCCGTGTTTCCATGGATGAAATCTCTGGCGCGCTTGTAGGTATTGTGCTGGTTCTGTCGGCTGTTTTCCTGCCTATGGCTGCATTTTCTGGTTCTGTCGGGGTTATTTATCGGCAGTTTTCTATCACCATTGTTGCGGCCATGTGGCTTTCTGTGCTGGTGGCGATGGTGCTTACGCCAGCCCTGTGCGCCACTATGCTCAAACCCGGTCAGCATGAAAAAACTAAAGGTCTGGCTGGGTGGTTTAATCGCCATTTTACAAGGCTGACCAATGGTTATCTTGGGGGTGTAAACTACCTTCTGCGGCATTTTATGCTCACAATGGGGGCTTTTGTTCTTATTACAGCGGCTGTGGTTGTTCTGTTTCTCCGGGTTCCCGGTGGCTTTTTGCCGGATGAAGATCAGGGGCTCATTTTTGGGCAGATCACCATGCCGCCCAATGCCCCCATGGAAAAAACAGCCGAGATCAATCATGCTGTTGCAGACTATATTCTTAAGACGGAAGCAGATTCTGTTGAATCCGTTTATTCTGTAAACGGGTTTAACTTTGCCGGGCAGGGCCAGAACTCTGGCGCGTTCTTTATCCGTTTGAAGGATTGGTCTGTCCGCCCGAAAGCATCCCAATCTTCTGCGGCAATTGCCATGCGGATTATGATGCACTTTTGGGGCAGCCCTAAAGCACAGATTCTGGCCTTTAACCCGCCAGCGGTTCTGGAATTGGGGAACGCAACAGGGTTTGACCTTGAGTTGGAAGACCGTGCGCATCTAGGCCACCAAAAATTGCTGGAAGCCCGTAACATGGTGCTGGGCCTGGCTGCCCAGGACCCCAGTCTGTTGGCTGTGCGCCCGAATGGTATGGAAGATGCTGGCCAGTACCATCTGGATATTGACCGGGAAAAAGCAAACGCTCTTGGTGTGACTATTGATGATATCAATACCACTATTGAAGGGGCACTGGGCTCTATTTACGTCAACCAGTTTACGCGCAATGACCGTGTAAAGCAGGTATATATCCAAGGTGTTGCCAGTTCCCGCATGCAGCCGCAGGATCTGGACAAATGGTATATCCGAAACTTCACGAACACGTTGGTGCCGCTGAATGCTTTTGTAAGCGCCCACTGGATTTCTGGTCCGCAGAAGGTTGAAAACTATAATAGCTTCAACGCTTTTGAAATTCTGGGCCAACCGGCTGCGGGTTATAGCTCTGGCCAGGCGCTGGCGACAATTACCAATATCCTGAAAAAACTGCCCGCAGGCATCGGGTATGAATGGACGGGTCTATCTTTTGAGCAGAATGCGTCTGGGTCTTCTACAGGGCCACTTTATGCTCTGGCCATGATCGTTATTCTGCTGTGTCTGGCAGCATTGTACGAAAGTTGGGCCATTCCGCTGGCGGTTTTGCTGGTTATTCCGCTGGGGGTTGTTGGCGCAATTATTGCAACATTAATGCGCGGCTTAGCGAACGACGTCTATTTCCAGGTGGGGCTGCTTACAACAGTTGGGCTGGCAGTTAAGAACGCTATTCTGATTGTTGAGTTTGCCAAAATGGGCTTTGAGCAAGGCAAAACCTTGGAAGAGGCTGTTCTAACGGCTGCGCGGGAACGCTTGCGCCCCATTTTGATGACATCCATTGCCTTTGTGGTGGGGGTATTTCCATTGGCTATCGCATCAGGGGCAGGGTCTGCCGCGCGTGTTGCTATTGGCACGGCTGTAGTGGGTGGTATGGCTTCGGCAACGTTGCTGGCTGTTTATTTTGTGCCTGTGTTCTTTGTGGTTGTTCTTCGGCTTTTCAAGGTGAAGCGCATCAACGAACGCACAGATCCGCATGCCCAGATTATGAATTCTGACGGACACGAGTAAAATTATGACGCATTTTTCCGCATCCCGTCAGTCGCGCCTGTATCGTCAAGTTGCATGTCTTGCAGTGGCAGCCGGGCTTTTGGGTGGCTGCACTATGATACCCAAATACAAGCGGCCACAACCGCCGCTTGCACAAACGTGGGCAGATTATCAGCACACAGATAATGCCATGCTGCAAAAGGCCGCATCTGATATTGGCTGGCGAGACTTCTTTATAGACCCGCGTTTGCAGCAGTTGATTACCATTGCCCTGCGTGAAAACAGAGATATCCGGCAGGCGGCGGCCAGCATTGTAGAAGCGCAGGGGCGTTATGATATCCAGCATGCAGGCTTGTTTCCCAGCATTGGGGCAACTGGTGGGCCAATGTATCAGGCTCCATCTGATGCCGCGGGTTTGAGCTTTGCGCCTGGTTTGGATTCAGCCCAAACAGGTACGGGTATGGCGCGTAATCCGTTCCGTTTTTATCAGGGTGGTATTGGGTTTTCGGCTTATGAAATTGATATTTTTGGCCGCATCCGTTCCCTTAGCCGAGAAGCAGCAGAAGAAACACTGGCCCAGCAGGAAAACTTTAGGGGGGTGACCATCAGCATTATTGCGCAGGTTGCCAACGCATATATTGCGTGGTTGGGTGATAAGCAGGATGTTATACTTGCGCAAAATACGTTGGGAAGCCAGCAAGGCACATTGCAGCTTATCCAAGATAAATATAACCACGGAGAAGCCGATCTGCTGACTGTCAGGCAGGCAGAAACGCAGGTTGCACAAAGTGCTGGCCTGTTGGCTGATTCTCAAAGAAAGGTGGAGCAGGATGAAAACCTTATCAGCTTGCTGATAGGGGCGCCCATTCCTGCTGATTTGCCGCCGCCTTCCAATTTGGGGCAGCAAACTGTTCTGGCGGATGTGCCTGCGGGTTTACCATCAGATTTGCTGAACCGCCGACCTGATATTGTGCAGGCTGAACATGATCTGTTGTCTGCGCAGGCAGATATTGGTGCAGCGCGTGCCGCGTTTTTCCCGCGTATTACACTTACGGCCAGTGATGGTATTTCCAGCTTGCAGTTTCATAAACTGTTTACATCTGCGGCAACCACTTGGGGGGTGAACCCAAACATTCAAATTCCTTTGTGGACGTGGGGGCAAAATTCAGGGAACCTGAAAGCCTCTAAAGCGCGCCGGGATAGCAAAATTACAGCCTACGAAAAAACAGTGCAGACAGCATTCCGAGAAGTTGCTGATGCGCTGGCTGGAAGAAAGGCGTATCTGGATGAGCAGAAGGAAGTAGATGCTTTGGTAAATGCTTCTGGGGATGCATATCGTCTTGCAAAGATGCGTTATGAAGCAGGGATCGATTCCTACTTAACAACGCTGGAATCGCAGAGGGCCTATTTGCAAGCACAGCAAAATCAAATTTCGGTAGATGTATCCAGATATCAGAATCTGGTCACGCTTTATCGTTCACTTGGTGGTGGCTGGAAAGAAAAAGGGTAATTGGATATTTGCAAAAATGGCAAATAAAAAGCCGCCCCAAAGGGCGGCTTTTTACAGCATCAAATGCAGCTTAAAGCAATTAGATTGCTTTAATGCTGACTGCTGATGTCTTGCCGTTACGGCCGGCTTCGAGCTCGTAAGAGACCTGCTGGCCTTCGGTAAGGGTATGCATACCGGCGCGCTCAAGCTCAGAGATATGAACGAACGCGTCCTGTCCCCCATTGTCCGGCTGAATGAAACCAAAACCCTTTGTAGGGTTAAACCATTTTACGGTGCCTGTTGCCATAACAAGGCTCCTTTTTCACAACAGCGGTCGTGTACAAAATACACACGAAATCATAACTTTTAAGGAGAAAAACTGACGCAACATGCGCCGATGACTCAGATAAAAGCATCCGCTTGCGCTATCAATGTGCGTAAACCAAAAGGAATGCAAGGATAAACTGATGAGCATCAAAAATTAAATCATTATTTCCATGCCAACACACTGTAGAATAACACTTTTCAGTATTTTTATTTTTAAATTTATAAAGTTAAACAAAGCTGCTGCATAAAAATTAAGGTGATGATTATTTATTGTTTCAGGATGGTAGATGGGGCAGGCGATCATTCCTGATATAAACGGAAGATCCCGCAGGCACTTGTGTATAGTCTGTGTGCAGAATATCAACCACGCAGGGCATGAACTTTTTGGGATCATGCACGCCCCAGATAACCCAGCTATCAAAATAAATGGCTGGAGGCTTATCTTTAGGTAAATCAGCACATAAATCACGATCATACCCGTGCCACGGGTGGGCGGCGTAATCGGCTTCCCACGGGAGATACGCATGATATTTCTTTATGGGTAACCTGTGGGCCAGAAGATACGCATCAGGATTATAAGGGACAGCCAAAATTCGTTCATCGGGACGTGTATAAGCACGAATGGTTTTGGCAAAATCAACAGAGTCATCTTGCGTCAGATGCCACTCAGTGGCACGCCTTTGTGCCAATGTTTGCCCCCAAGGAGAGGAAAGGGCGTGTTGGGAGGAGAAGAATATTCCGCCAATGCTACCGAATGCCAAGAACGATAAAATATTAGGACGGTTTTTTAAACAGGCTGTGGCCATTAAGCTTGCCAAACCAAACGCAGCCATAAGAAAAGCCCCGTTTTGAAAACCATTCATTCCCCGGATCTGAAGCGTCATCAGACCACAAATAGCCAGAAGGGCACAAACCTTATAGGTGCTTTTCCAAACAAGAAGAAAGCTACCAAAACCGATGGTGATGACAGCCAGTGTTTCTATAACGCGGTCAGGCGCAAAGGAAAGTGCCATGCCGTGTAGAAAGGCATCCATGCCAAAGGGAATGTAATGTGCATACCATCTCTGATTGGCGATAATATGAAAAGCAATCATGCCACCTATATCGCCATAGACGGCGAGCCATAATGTCATGACCAAACAGGCACAAAGGCACCCCAGAGTGACCCATTTTAGAGTTTCTTTGTAAGCTGAGCGATTAAATGCCCAGATCAGGCACGGGGTAGCGTAAAATAAAACAGCGAGTGGGCCAAACGCATAGGCTGCGAAGGGTAAAAGTGCCGTGGCAAAGCCTCCGCAAAAAGCCTGAGGCTCAGATACAGGTTTATTCAGGCAAAGTGGCACTACAAAAGTAGCCATGCTGATAACAGTTAATGCACCGCCAATGGGCCAATAACTATCCAGATGCAGGCCTTGCACGGTCCAGACAGACGCAATGCCTCCCACCCACATGGCGGTTGCCAGATAACGCTGCCAATTAAAAGTAAAAAGAGGTGTACAAAAAATGGCCAGCCCGGCAAGGCTGGCCATTAGTGTAGAAACAAGCCGGAAAACCCAAAGGTGCGAAACACCAGCAACAGGCCCCAGTATCCATGAGAGCATGAAAACCAGAGGTCCATGCGCATCAATATAGTCTCGATAAAGCCGATCACCATGTTGCATGGCGAGAACACCCAGAAAGTGCCCAGATTCATCGCTGAAAGGCAGGCCGCCAAAGCCCTCTATATTTCTGAATGTGAAAAAACTGATACATACGGAAAATAGAACCAGCGGAGCTATCAGTCTTTTGGTAACACGCATGTTGGTTCTATTTTCCGTGCGTTTGATTGTACGGAAAAGAGTATCAGAACTCCGCAGAGAAAGTGAAGTGATAAACACGCGGCAGGCCAGCATACAAGCTGGATGCTGCGCCAGATGTGCCACTTGGTGCGCCGGTATAAACCGAGGCCCAGTAGCGTTCATTAGTAGCGTTGCTCACCCCAAAACGTACAACCCATGGAAATTGTGCCACATGAAATGCATAGCGCGTACCCAGATCCAACGTGGTGTAGGATCCGGTATGGAGTGTGTTGGTAACGTTAGCTGCGCGATTGCCCATGTAATGCACATTGGCATTGAAGGCCCAGCCAGATGCAAATGACCCCATGGAAGCCGGCAAGCGATAATCCAGCAACATGTTAGCCTGCAAAGGTGCTGCGCCAACAATTTCCTTATTATTAAGTGAGGAAGATGCTGCATGCACTAGTTCTGCATCTAGCCAAGTCATGCCAGCAAGGACAGAAAGGTTAGGCAGCACTTCGCCAGAAATCTGGGCTTCCACACCATAGTTGCGCTGTGTGCCGCCGTATTGATAGGTCTGGCAATTTGTCATGGCTGCGCAACCTGCATCCGGGTTTTTTGCGGCCACATACATTGCGTATGGTGATGTCATACGGAAACCGGCAACGTTAAACTGCATTGTTTTGTAACGCAGTTTGTAGCCCACTTCATATTCTTCAGAATGGGCAATGGGCAGCGCCATGTTTGTGTTGGTGTAGCTTGCACTATTAGGGGTAACAGGCCCTGCTTCAACAGAACGACCATAAGTAAAATAGATGGTCTGGTTATCTGTTGGTTTGTACATCACGCTGGCTGTGGGGCTAAAAGCTGCTGATGTATCAAAAGTTTTTCTGAGAGGGCTTTTGGAGTTAAGCGCACTTTCCTGATTGATCCAGCTCCAGGCAAGTGTGCCCATAACAGACCAATGTTTGTTGATGCGCATGGTGTCACCCACAATAAAAGACTGGCTAGTGACACTGCTGGATTTATAACGCCCATGATAATAAGGCTGTGTGCCGCTGGAAGGGGAGGGGCCGGAGAGATTATATACCCCTAAGTTCTGTGCGCTTGTAACTGCACCTGTGGGGTTATAATTCCCCATCATGTAACCGTTGGTGCCAATCACCAGATCATGCTGCAAGGGCCCGGTGTGAACACGGCCGTTAAAATAGGCCATGTTACTGCCAACACGGAAATCATTCGCCGTGGTTGTGGCAGTTGCTTTGGAACTGAACCAGCCATTGCTACCAGTTAGGCCACCGCAGGTTTTGCTGCCATCACACAATGTATCAGCCACACCAAAGGATTGTCTGGCGGCATCCTGATACAAACCACCCAGTGTGAAGCTCCAATCTTTGTTGATCTGGTGCTTAATTTTGGCAAGAAACGTATTGGTTTCCATATTGTAGCCGCTCCATTCAGGAGCCAGCCGTTTGCTCAGATCCGGTGCTTCGGGCAGTTTATCTCCGCCCACTCCGGTTGCTAGAATACCAAAACCGGGTGCAGTACCGCGCTGGTCAAAAGTGTAGTGGCTGGCATCAATTTCGATAACCGTCTTGTCATCAAGGTGGATATCAAAATCACCGCTGACCATTTCGCGGCGAACCATGCTGCCTTGCGTATAAGCGGTGCCGTTGGCATGCAGCATGTTCAGGCGGTAACCAAACCAGCCATTCCGCCCCAAACGACCAGAAATATCACCATTAACTGTTGGTGTGCCGATGGAATCTACACCAACAGAAAGGCGTTCTGTACGCCGATCTGTTGGGCGTTTGAGGGTATATTCAAAAACACCGGCTGGGTTTTCTGGCCCATACATTGCGCCTGCCAAGCCGTTCAGAACTTGCAGGTTGTCTACCCATTCTGCCGCATAAGGTGTGGTGGCAACAACGTTTAGCCCATCAAGACGAGAGTTGGAGATGACATCGGCCTCAAACCCACGAGATTGTGGGCGAGACGTGTTGGGATCACCACGAACTTCCAACTGCACGGAAGGGAGATATTGCGCCATGTCATTGAGGTTGCGGATCTGTTGGTTCACCACAACATCGTGCGGAACACCCATGACAGAATAAGGCGTATCCAAAGTATCTCGGTTACCTAATGGGCCAAGATAAACAATCTTGTTCATATATTTGGCTGCTGTGCCATCTGCGGCATGATGGCCATGAACATTCACAGTCTCACCATTGGAGCCATCCAGTATCCCTGCAATAGGGGCGGCGGTGGCTTGTTTTTTTGGTGCTGCTGTTTTTATAGCAGCTTGTTTGCTGCCTGCATGCGGCTTTGTAGGATCAGGCGTTGCAGCCAGTGCCGAGGTTGTCAACAAAAGGGCGCTAAACGTTCCAGCAGCGCAAAAAGTATGAAAACGATCGTGCATAGATTCTGGCAGGTCCGGGTTTAAAGTAAAAAACAAAGGGTGAGTTTCTTTTGCCGGGCCGGATGTCAGCTTGTCTATATATATTGGTACATAAATCTGTATATGAATGAATATGGATGGAGAGTGATGCTAAAATAATACAGTTATGCTGAATGGACTGCAGAGCGATAAGATGTGCTGTGAGTGCCAAAAGATAATTGAGTAACGCTAGAAAAAAGGCTCTACCTACAAAAGGTAGAGCCTGCTTAAAATAAGTATTGTATTGACGTATTAGGCACAATGTTTGGTATTTGCCTTATTCTGATGATTAACTAAAAAAGGTTCTGCTGCGCGAATATTTATGGACAGAATGCCAATAGTGCAGTGGGATAAGTTACCTTGCCAGAGGCAGTGCAGCACTACTAAAGACTTTTCCATCATCGTAAACTATCGCATAGCCGTTTATAATTTTAGTATCGGCAGCAACATAACCACCACTTGCTAGCGTTGCGGAGGTTAAGTTGCCGCTATCATCAACAATAATCCCACCACTGGCATGTGTTGCATTCACAACCGTGACATTGCCGCCAGACAGGGTAATGAGACCGCTCTAGGTTGTTGTATCAGTCAGTTCACCGTCTGTATGAACATTAACAGCACCGGTAGAAAGAGTTGTATCCGAAGCAGACCCAGAAAGATTCAAGGTAACATAAGGTTCTTTTAAAGTGGCAGATATACTTGTGCTGCCAGAGAAGACGAGAATATTCTCACCTGTTGTTGCTGATGTAAACGAGGTTGATCCAACAGTTTCAAGCGTGCCGCCAGATATGAGTGCGCTAATGGCGGCCCCATTACTATAAACATGTTATATCCCTCGGCCTCAGCAGTAACACCGCTGGCAGTGCTGCCGTTCTGCTCAGTGTTGCTGCTGTCACCACCAATGGTAGTACTTTGAGAAATATATGAAATGATCGTTATTTTTTATGAACAATGGGTTTTATTGTTTCAATAACTTGTTTCGACGTAATAAGGCGCGTGCATTCAAACTGGCGCGGCGTGTTGGCATGCCGTGGGCACCATAAAAAATCATGGTGATCAAAACGCTCTTTCGGGTCATTCCAGCAAGAATTACAGGTGTGCCAGTTGATGATACGGAAAGGCGTTTCAAATTCGGTTGTTGGGTGGCTAAAGCCAGCAATCATGACCACAGGGGTTCCGGTAGACCATGCCAGCCAAGATAAGCCAGAGCCAAGCCCGATAAAAAACTCTGCATGTTTCAGCCAGCGCGCACGTTCTGTAAGAGGGCGGCTACCGGTTTGGTCTTCTGCTTCATACGGAATATGGTTCCAGACAATACCAGTACCATGTACGGTTTTCTGATCAATACAGATCACCCGGTATCCTTGGGCTTTCAGCCATTTAATAACTTCATCCCATCCCGTCGGATTGTTCCAGTATTTGCATTGAGATGATGCTTGAGCGGCAATACAGACATAAGGTTCCTCAATAGGGCGTCCTTCATCTGGAAAGCTGATTTTTGCAGGTTCTTCTTTGGGGCTAACCCCAAGAATATAGGCTGCCGTTTTATGTAGTCCCACCAAACGGAAGTCGGAAGGTTGCCAGTCACAAGTGGCATCATCAAAAAAGAGGCCTAGATAATAAGTTGCGTAAGCCTGCTCTGTAAGTTTTTTTGTTCGTACATCATCATGCGTAACAAAATTGATGTGTGGGTAGGCATTTTGAAATAATGGAATCAGGAGTTCGGACATGGCGCATGTTACCTGCGCTTGCCGCGTTTCCGCAAAACGTGCGGCATAGGGTACCCATGCCAACGTATCTCCCAATGTTCCGACAGGGAATATGATAAGAACCTGCTTATTTTTTGAATCGTAAGCGTGGGAAAAAACCTGCGTGCTGGTAACTTTTCCGTCTTCTGCTGTAACATCCTGCCAGACAGTGATGCCAAACCGCACGTACCAGCGCTTGGATGAACGAACGAGCGCTTGGCTCAAGCCCGTCTGTGCAAACAAAATATTCCCGGTATCCAGATCTGCGAGTTCAATACGCCAAGTCCCTTCCGTTTCTCCCAACAAAGGGAGGTGAACGCGGCACCCTTCGTTAAAATCAAACCGAATATTCTTTGGCGCTTGCTGTGTGGGAAGCGCGGCAGCTGTGGGATATGGGGCCCCTTGTATTGTCTTGGACTGATTAGCTTGAGTGCTGGTTGCCGTTGTCTGATCAGTCATGTTTTATACCACCAATAAAGAATGTTTGACTATCTTTGTCTTGGAAATGCGTATGTGTTTTCATTTTCTCAACCATCGAATTACGCGAGGATAAAACCCTGCCTATTGAGTTGTTAACTAATTACGGGACAAACTTATAACATTTATTTATGTTAGCGCAATAGAAACATAAATATTCATAAAAATTTTGCGCAATTGATAGGGGTTAAACAAAGAACTCCCATGTATTTTTAAGATCAGGACTCATTCTTTGATAGGGAATGATAAAACTTGTTGCGAGTGGATGGCAGACAAGAATGTATAAACTCAGTGATCATATCGTGTTGCAACATGTTGCTAGTTTTTCAGCTTTGCGAATATGCCTTCGATATTAAGATTGCATGCTGACTCAGAAAGCACGCGCCAGAAAAATGGCGCGTGCAATTTTTTCAACGTGTATTAATGCATATAGAAAAATATATTTTATTATATATAAGTATTTGAAAATATTACATTTAACTTTGAATTTACTGGACGCTACGTACTTGATCATCAAGGATAGTTGTACGCTTTTGAGGGGAGATTCCTATTTCAGGACACATCTTACGCTGTTCTATACTGCGTACGGATGCCAGGCGTGTTTGTAAAGTGTTTAGTCCCATTTCGGTAGAATCTTCTCGAAGAGGCTTACCTGCTGGGGTTAAGGTCATACCTTTCATAACACCTATACCTGGTATTGGATCAAGTTTTACAAAAAATCCTTTGTCTTCTTCTGCATTTCCGTTTTCTATATCGGTTTCTTCCTTGTGCTGTAGCGCATCAACTTTGTCTGAAAGTTTCACATCTTCTACAAAGAGGTGCCGACAATCTAGACTTTCCAACGCAGGCTCTACGGCCCATGCAGTATTCCCAATGATACTGATAGTTAGAGCAGCAGCAGCGCTTACTACTCGTTGCTTTAGGTTTAGCATTTTCCTATCTCCCAGAAGTTCATTTTGAACCATCCATTATATAATTTACCTTTATTAGGCGCAGTGATTAGTACTGAAATTGCATTCCCAGTAAGAAAGCATTGGACGCGTGCGTGCCCATGGGTTTGTACCTGACATAGTCAAAGGTAAAACGAAGGTTGTGGCCATCCAGAACATAGTTTGCGCCAGCATCAAATTGGGTGGTTTTAGGATGGCCAGGGCCGTACATATCTTTTTTATAGCGAAATTGCTGGTATCTTACCAAAGGCTGTAACCGGCCCCAGCCTAGTGTGTAAGGAATAAGGTAAGCGGTGCTGGCCAGAAAAGCCGTACCATTGTTGATACCTCCAACATTCCCATAATCTGCAGAACGTTGGTGATAACCTGCGGCAATATCTTTTACGCCATCCGTATAATACTGATAGTAGGCGCCTTCTAAAGTATAAACACCATAGCGTGCATCGAGGCCAATTCGTTTTTCAAATAGGCCATCAATATTCCAGGCTTTATAATCGCCTTTTTGTTGTGCTGTACCTACACCATCCGTTTCGTACTGGCCTGCTAGGCCAATAGCAAGGATGTCAGCTTTTCCATAATAAGTACTGGCTGTGTAGTAGGCGGGTGATGGTTCGGGATCAAGGAAGTTGTATTCTAAGCGACTGGCAAACAAAGGATGCTCACCATAGTTGGAGGCATCGCGCTGCCAGTTATGACCGCGATAGACACCGGCCACATAGCGAAAATGATTTTTTAGAAGTCTGCCCCAAACGGCCAGCCCATCATCACGGCCAGACCAGGCTCCAGGGTATTGAGCAACAATGGGGAAGGCATATGTACTAAGGAAGTATGGTCCATCAAGGTTGGAGCGATCACTTGGGGTGAGCATACGACCACCCCAAACATTGAATGCTTTCCAGGGTTCAATTTGCAAAATACCATCAAGAACGTTCCAGTTTCCGTCACGCAATCGTTCAAGATTGACGGTTGTTTTAACATATTTATGGAACTGCGCCCCCATATAAATACGCAAGTTGCTTGCGCTGGCGGCACTTGAATTGCTTGGTGTTGCATTCGGATCTTTTGATAGGTACTGCGCTTTGACGCCAACTCCAAGCGTAAAAAACTGATCCTTGCCAAAATTTACCGTGACTGCAGCATGTGTATATTGTGAGGTTATGGCTCCCAAAATGAAGCAGGTAGAAAGGATGCGACTAGAGCGAGAAAGATGTATCGTCCAATTTTTCGAAAACCTTGAACTGACCGTAATCATGCGTTCCCTCCTTTATCCGAGGTTCACTGTTGGGTTACGTTTATAACGTTATGATAACGAACCTAAATTTTTGCATGCGTGAAATGACTTATTTCAATGAGGTAAATCAGTTTTGAAAATTTTCTGGAAAACGGACGGTAAAGTAATAAAATTTAAAAATTCCTTATAAAACAAAATACAATCAATATTTTTGTTAAATTTATTTTGCAAAAATTTTGTATGTTTTGTTTTTAAATATAAAATTTTCATTTTCTGTACGTCAAACAACGTATGGGCCAAAAGCCATATTATATCGGACGATCATGAAGCGGGTTTGAGGAATATATGCCTCCAAACCACATACCACCGAACCTAAATAGGTTTTCGACACAAAGTATGGGAGAGATTCATGGGAAGCACCGGCAGTGTGAGTGCGTGGGAAGAAGCCCTTCTTGTTGCATTGATTCAATATCCGGTCCCGGTCATTAAAGGTCCTGAAGATATTCAGACACAGGTTGACCAGATCTGTCGTGCGGTTGATTCAACCAAGGCAGGGTATCCGGATCTCGACCTTATAGTTTTTCCTGAGTATTCAACGCAGGGTCTCAATACGGCAATCTGGACTTATGATGAGATGTTGCTGACCCTCGAAAGTGAAGAAATTACTCGTTTTAAAGAGGCATGCCGTAGGAACGCTGTATGGGGTGTATTTTCTCTGATGGAGAAAAACGAGAATCCTTCATTACCTCCTTATAATACAGCCATTATTATTAATGCTGAGGGTGAAATTGCCTTACATTATCGTAAGCTACAACCATGGGTACCAATCGAGCCTTGGTCTCCAGGTAATTTGGGAATGCCTGTGTGTGAAGGCCCTAAAGGATCGCGGTTGGCTGTATGTATCTGTCACGATGGTATGTTTCCAGAACTAGCGCGTGAAGCTGCGTATAAAGGAGCTAATGTTTATATTCGCATTTCTGGATATTCGACACAGGTCAATGATCAGTGGGTTTGGACTAATAAAACAAATGCCTGGCAGAATCTTATGTACACCATGTCTGTCAATTTGGCTGGGTATGACAACGTATTTTATTATTTTGGTGAAGGCACAATCTGTAATTATGATGGCAATGTGATCCAACAAGGGCATCGCAACCCATGGGAAATTGTCACGGCGGAATTGTTCCCTCGTTTGGTAGATAAAGCACGTGAAAACTGGGCACTAGAAAACAATATATTTAATCTTGGATGTCGTGCTTATGTTGGAAAACCTGGAGGAGAGAAAGAAAATTACCTTACATGGGTAAGAGATCTTGCTGCAGGAGAATATAAGCTTCCATGGGATAATAAGGTTCGTATTCGAGATGGGTGGAAATACTATCCTGATGGCGTAAAACTTGGTCCAATGCCAAAATAGCTTTTGATAATAACCACCTGTTAAATAAGGCAGGTGGTTGTTTTTTATCTACACCAGAAGGGCTTGAAGAACACGTGCGGTTGCAGATGCACGGTTTTCAACCCCTATTTTTACGTAAGCTTGTTCAAGATGTTTATTAACTGTTCTGTGGCTGATAGAAAGTATTTCTGCAATATCTCGATTGGTTTTGCCTTTTGAAATCCAGAATAGAACTTCTGCTTCTCGCGCTGTTAGATTAAGGCGTTTTTGTAATGAAGCAATCTCATTCCCTTCTTTAGAAACAGTTAAACGTATAAGAAATTCTTCCGGTTCTGGTTGTCCCATAAAAATAAGATTTACATTTATATTCTTACTTTTATTTGGATATTTATAGCATACTTCTGCTATGGTGGGCTCTATTTGGCAATGCTGATACCAGTGTAAGATATCTTCAGGAAGATATGAGCTCTCTGCGATGAGGGTATCGTCCAGAATCAGGGGAACTTGAGGCGTGAACCATAAGATTTTCCCCTGTTTGTTTACAGCTAGAAAATGGTGCCCGGAAAAATCAATTGCTCGGTAGATAGATCTTGTGGTGCGAGCGTTTTTAAGGTGAGTTTGAACACGAGCTAGAAGTTCAGGCGGTTGTATAGGTTTGATGATATAATCAACGCTGCCAACATCAAAAGCCTGTACAATATGTTTTTGCTCAGAAAGACCAGTCATGAATATGACAGGAATATCACATAGCTCTGGCATCTGTTTCATTTGTGTGCACATTTCAAAACCATTTGTTTCTGGCATAAGAGCATCCAAAAGCACCAGATCTACATCTACATCTAAAAGTATGGAAAGGGCATTCTTGGCAGATTGCGAAACAAGAGTAGTGAAGCCAGAATTTTCCAATATATTCATTATAAGAGAAAGATTTTCTGGGCTGTCATCTACAACAAGAACAATGCCGTTCATGATATTTCCTTATAATCTTCTAGAAATTTTTGCAATTTTTTCATTTGCGATCGGTAAGCCATATCACGAATAAGCTGAGCATCAACGGAATCATCTATTTTATTAAGAAGACGTATGATTCCGGCAACATGTCCAATTCGAGATAAGCGACGTAATTCTGCAAGATGGTTATCCGGTAATCTATGAAGAGATGTAGCCGAGGGTTTTGTTGGCTTTGGAGACGGTTTTATAGCACTGAGTGCTTGGTTTATAAGAAGAAGCAGATCTGGAATTGAAACAGGTTTGGAAAGAATGCTATTGCAAAGTCCTTCTCGATTGTTGCCTAAGCGCGTTTGTTCATCAGCAGAAATAACAAAGATAGTAGAATCATGGTTTATACTATTCCGTAAATGACGTGCTAATTCCCATCCATTCATTTCGGGCATGTTGATATCAATAAGGAAAATATCGATCCGAACATGTTTTGCAATATCAAGGCATTCTTGCGCACTTGCTGCAGAGTAAACTAAAAACCCAAAAGGCTCTAGAACATCATTTATCATTCCGCGATGAATACTATCATCATCAACAACAAAAACAGATGGGCGCTTACTACCTTCATGTATTTGAACATTATATGTAGGCGCCGGGTTTTCCTTTGATTCTGTTTGTGCGAGCATTAGCCGCACGCGGCAAGTTGTGCCCAGTCCAACCTGGCTTTTGATTGTGAGTTCACCTCCTAAAATCTGTACAAGAAGGCGAGTTATAGTTAAACCAAGCCCGGTTCCCTGAATGCTTTGTGAAGCAGGATGAGAACTGCGCTGGAAGGGTTCGTGAATACGTTCTATGTCAGTTGCGGGTATTCCTATCCCTGTATCTTGTATCTCAAAAGTTGCAATTTCCATGTTCCATCTGACGGAAAATGACACAGATCCGCTTGGTGTAAATTTGATAGCATTGGAAAGAAGATTAATTAAAATTTGTCGGAGTCTTCTTTGATCTGTCATAACGTATTCAGGCAGATCATCTGGAATATGCTCAATAAACAGCAGTTTTTTTTGATTGACCTGAAAACGAAGCATTTCAGTAAGATGTTTTAGAAATTCTCGAAAATTAATTTTTTCGCGCAAAATATCCATACGACCCGCTTCTATTTTTGAAATATCAAATAAACCTTCAATCAGACCACTTAAATGTTCTGTGCTCCGTTGTATAACTTTTAATCCTTCATTTTGTTTTTCAGGCGTGAGCATTTTATTTTCTAGAAGGTAAGCATAACCCATGATGGAGTTGAGAGGTGTACGGATTTCGTGACTAACACCTACCATAAATCGACTTTTTGAAAGATTAGCTGATTCAGCACGTTCTTTAGCTTTTTTTAATTCCTGATCCGTGCGTTTGTGCGCATGTATTTCTCTCATAAGAAGACGTGTTTGAAATCTATTTTCATCTTCTGCGGCACGATAACTGCGTTGGCTGAGTACCAGAAACCATGCAATGACGGTTAAAGGTGCACTGAGCAAAAAGAATGTTTTCCAGAAAATAATATAAAGCTGGTTGGGTACAATGTGTAGAATTTTTAAAATATTTATATAAATGCTGTATAAAATAATTCCCATGCAAAAAATAAGTATCGAAAAAATGATAAAATAACGACCTAAAATACCAGATACTTGGGTAGCAATAAATTTAGGTAATATACTGTAGGTTACTTTTTTTATTTGCCCTGAAAGATGTGCTGTTTCTGCTTTGCATGCATCGCGACAACGGGAGTCCAACGTGCAACACAACGAGCAGATAAACCCCGTATAGACAGGACAGAAGGCTATATCTTCCTGTTCAAAAGAGTTTTTGCAAATCACGCACACACAATGAACTTTGTCGCCTTGAAGAGAGAGGGGAGGGCGTGCCAGATAATAACGTCCTTCGGTCAACCATCCGATAAAAGGCGCCAGACAAAAGGAGGTTGTTAACCCGATAAATGGGGAAAAAGTTGATAATGTGTCACCAAATAGCCCCGTGTAACTTGTTGCGGCTGTAACAAGGCCGCCTGTCATGCTTCCCATACCTACAGGGTTGATGTCGTAAAGATAGGCGCGGCGAAATTCGATTCCTGCTGGGCTAAAACCAAGTGGTTTATTGATGATGAGGTCTGATGTAAGTGCACCTATCCACGAGGCTGCAATTGTTGAATGGAGGAACAGCATATGCACAATGGTGCTATATACATCCATTTCCATCAAAAGTAGGCCCAGCCCGACATTGAATACCACCCACACAATGCGCCCGGGGTGGCTATGAGTCATGCGGGAAAAGAAATTGGACCATGCAATAGATCCTGCGTAGGCATTTGTAATATTAATTTTTAGCTGTGACAGCACAATGAACAGAATGGTCAATACGAGCGCAAGGCCATGAACCGATGTTACCTGCTGAAAGGCAAGGAGATACATGGTTGTAGGTTGTTGTGCTTCTACTGGGAGCACGCCATGGATAATAGCAATCCATGCTAGAAACATACCTGCAAGGATTTTCAACCCACCGGGGAATATCCAGCCCGCACCGCATGTAAGGAGTACGCCCCACCATGTCCATTTCTGGTACGTCTGTTTCGGCACGGGAAGAAAGCGCAGAAAATCTACTTGTTCACCTATTTGGGTAATCACAGAAAATATGATCGACAGAGCTCCTCCAATTCCGGCCAATTCCAAAACAGGAAGTTCACGCGTGCCTGCGTAATGTATCCAATTTGTTATAGGTACAGGTTGCTTCCAGGCCATAACCAAGAAAGGGAGTAGCTGAAGAATAAGCCATGGTGCAACAGTCCATCTCTGAAAGCGGCTTATAAGAGTAAAACCTTTTGCAACTATTGGAATGATAACGAGTGCTGAAAATATGTAACCTAGCCAAAGGGGGATATCGAGGCACATTTTGAGTATGTCGGAGAGTATCGCGCCTTCTATGGCAAAAAATATAAAAGTGAATGACGCATAGATAAGAGAGGTAAGAGTTGAACCAATGTAACCGAAGCCAGCACCACGTGTAAGTAGATCAAGATCTATGCCATAGCGTGAGGAATAGTAGCTGATAGGGAGGCTTAATAGGAAAATCAGCGCAATACCCAACAGCAGTGCTAGGCAGGCGTTTGGAAAGCCATATTTTAAAAAGACGATACCTCCAATCATTTCGAGGGCAAGAAAAGAAACACCTCCAAAGGCTGTATTCGCGACACTTAAAGGAGACCATCGCCGTGCTGCTTCGGGCGTGAAGCGCAAGGCATAATCTTCCATTGTTTCATCCGCGACCCAGCGGTTGTAGGTGCGGCGTGATCTGATGATTCGCTGATGTGGGAACATGCGTCTCCCCACGACACTATGAGAGCTTCTGCTAGAGTGTGGACCAAAAATCTGTTGAATGTATAGTAAATAACGATTCCGAAATGAAAAGAGTCTTTTAGACCCATTGTTGTACGTTAATCGACGTATGGCGAACGCGTGCCTACTTTCCGACAGTCAGGTTGTTGTCACGGAGTGTATCGACACTCGCAGCCAAGGTGGTAGGTCTTATGCCTGACAAGAAAATTGATCTTTTGAAGCAACAAGCCAGCCGTCGTCAGATGCTTGCTGGTCTTTCAGCTCTTTCACTCACTCCTCTTCTATCTCGTCTTGCATATGCAGATGTTCCATCGACTGCCGCAGTGAATACGACGGGGCTAGCCGTTACCGATGATACTGTCACAGTTGGAATTCTACATTCTATCACAGGTACCATGGCGCTGAGCGAGATCGGGTCTGTTGAAGCAGAGAAGTTGGCCATTGCGCAGATTAATGAAAGTGGCGGCGTTCTCGGCCGGAAAATCAACTTCATTCAGGAAGACGGTGCCAGTGACTGGCCAACGTTTGCCGAAAAAGCGCGTAAACTTCTTGAAAAAGACAAATGTGCATCTGTCTTTGGGTGTTGGACATCTGCATCACGCAAGGCTGTGTTGCCTGTATTCGAACAGTACAATGGGCTGCTTTATTACCCGACATTTTATGAAGGACTCGAGCAGTCACGTAACGTGATCTATACCGGACAGGAGGCTACACAGCAAATTCTTGCTGGCCTTGACTGGATCAGTAAGGAGAAGAACGCGAAAACATACTATCTCCTTGGGTCTGATTATATTTGGCCTCGAACAGCGAATAAAATAGCACGCAAGCATATTGAGAATCACCTTAAGGGATCCCGTGTGGTGGGCGAAGAATACTTTCCGCTGGGGGACTCTCAATTTAACTCCGTCATCAATAAAATTAAGCTCATGAAGCCAGATGTGATCTATGCGATCATTGTCGGTGGTTCAAATGTGGCCTTTTACAAGCAACTTAAGGCCGCTGGGCTAGATCTATCCAAGCACAATCTGATGACCATTTCTGTTACAGAAGATGAAATACTTGGCATTGGAGGCGAAAACATAGCAGGCGCTTACGCATGCATGAAGTACTTCCAGAGCATTGATACTCCTGACAACAAAAAATTTGTTGCGGCTTTCAAAAAAATGTGGGGTGAAAAAAGTGTAATTGGGGATGTTACACAAGCAGCTTATCTGGGGCCATGGCTATGGAAACTTACAGTAGAAAAGGCCGGAACTTTCGATATCAGTAAGGTGATTGATGCATCTCCGGGTATTGAATTCAAAAATGCTCCCGAAGGTTATGTGCGGATTCATAAGAATCATCATCTGTGGAGTAAAACACTGGTTGGTCGTGCCCGTACAGATGGTCAGTTCGATGTGATTTATGAAACACCAGAACTCATGGAGCCAAATCCGTTCCCCGTTGGATATCAATAAACTACGTGGGCACTGACCGTTCATTCGGTTTTTCTTTCTCCCCTCATCAGGAGATACTTGATTATGCTTTCGGGATATTCATTTAATGACCTGGCATCCATTTTTGTTATGCAAAGTTTTGCCGGGCTCATCTTGTTTTCAGTTTTTCTCCTGATGGCATTGGGTCTGGCCATCGTTTTTGGTCAGATGGGTGTGATCAATATGGCTCATGGGGAATTCATGATCCTCGGGGCTTATACAACTTACGTCTGTTCCTATATTTTTGCGCAATGGGCGCCAGCGCTGTTTGGGCTATATTTTTTTGTTGCCGTGGTTCTCGCATTTATTGTTGCTGGTATATCCGGGATGTTTCTGGAATGGTCATTAATACGTTTTCTTTATAAAAGACCGCTGGATACACTTCTTGCCACATGGGGCGTTAGTTTGATTTTGCAGCAAGTCTTTCGGTCAACATTTGGTGCCCGTGAAGTAGGGGTAACGCTTCCTGACTGGATGATGGGGTCATGGAATCTCAGTGATACTATTCAGATTCCTATCAATGGTATGATTGTCATTGCGATTACATTTCTAATTACCGGTGCAATCTATGCTCTGCTTTATAAATCAGGCTGGGGCAAGCAGGTACGTGCAGTCATGCAAAATCGGACAATGGCTAGTAATGTCGGCATTAATACCGAACGGGTTGATCGTTTTACTTTTGGTTTAGGTTGTGGAGTTGCTGGTGTTGCGGGTTCGGCTTTTACCATGATTGGGTCCACAAGCCCTACGGCAGGCCAGCAATATATTGTGGATACATTTTTGGTTGTTGCATTTGGAGGTACTGAAAGTCTGGGGGGGACAATTGCGTCTTCATTCAGTATTTCTCAAGCACGTTCTATCCTTGAGTTTTTCCTTAATGGCTCCATGGCGCAAGTGCTTGTTCTGCTTACTGTCATAGGTATTCTCATGCTGCGTCCACAGGGTCTATTTGCCCTTAAAGTCCGTCGTTAGGAGAAGGGAATATGTTTTCGCTTCAAAGCCGCAAAGATATCTTATTCCTCTCAATTCTGTCTGTCATTCTCCTGATTGTATTGCCTTTGGGATTGGATGCATTTCGCCTTAATCTTGTCGGCAAATATCTTACGTATACTTTTGTAACCATTGGGCTAGTTGCATGCTGGGGAGATTCAGGAATTCTTAGTCTTGGTCAGGGAATATTTTTTGGGCTTGGTGGATATTGTATGGCCATGTTTCTAAAGCTCCAGGCCTCTACTTTGGAGGCTACCAAAAGCCAGTCTACTCCAGGTATTCCCGATTTTATGGATTGGAACCAGATTACGGCCTTACCTTGGTTCTGGAAGCCGTTCCATAGCCTTTCTTTTTCACTCGTGGCAATTATAGCCGTGCCAGTGCTTCTTGCGATGGTGATCGGTGCAGCGATGTTTAAACGCCGTGTTGGAGGAACATATTTTGCAATTATTACACAGGCTATAGCATCTGTTTTGACCATTCTTATCATAGGTCAGCAGGGATATACCGGTGGAGTCAATGGTATTACAGATCTTCGTACGCTTGATGGTTGGGATATTCGTACTGATCATGCCAAACTTGTTCTTTACTACGCAGGCGTTTTTTTACTTTTGGCTTGTTTGCTTCTGGTGCGTTTTGTGCGGCAAAGCAAGCTCGGCCGTATTTTGCGTGCGATGCGGGATCAGGAAGATAGAGTAAGATTTTCTGGTTATAATGTTGCAAATTTTAAAATATTTATTTTTGCTTTGGCGGCAGCTATGGCTGGTGTTGGTGGTGCTCTCTTTACATTAGAAGTGGGGTTTATGTCTCCCACATTTGTTGGGATTGTACCTTCTATTGAAATGGTAATTTACTGTGCGGTAGGTGGACGTAATTCATTGGTTGGGGCCGTGTATGGCACGCTTTTGGTAAACTGGGCTCGCACGAGCTTTTCGGAATCGCTCCCGGAGCTTTGGACTTTTGCTATGGGTGGCTTGTTTATTGGTATTGTTGTTTTTTTACCTGGAGGCCTTGCCAGTCTTTATGAGAATTATATTGACCCATATGTCCTTCGTATTCTTGGCGGAAACCGCAGTCAGACCTCACATGCCGTAGATGAAACAGCATAAGAAAGAAAGCAAGATGAAAATGCAAAATGAAACATTGCTTTCTGTTGAAAACCTTAGTGTATCTTTCGATGGGTTTAAAGCGGTTGATAACTTATCGTTTCAGCTTGCAAAAGGGGAAATTCGGGTCATAATTGGGCCTAATGGTGCGGGTAAAACAACGGTTCTAGACCTCATTTGTGGGCGTACAAAAGCCACATCAGGCTCTATTCAGTTCGAAGGGCGGGAGCTCACTCGGCTTAAGGAGTATGATATTGTTCGGGCCGGGGTAGGGCGTAAGTTTCAGACGCCATCTGTCTATGAAGATCTAACGGTTTTTGAAAATTTGGAAATATCATACCCATCCGGAAGAAGTGTTTTTGAGGCACTTTTTTTTAAGATAGATAAGAAAATTATAAATCGTATCAAAGAAATTTCGGAAATGATTTTTCTTTATAACCATCTTGATCGTAAAGCTGCTGATCTTAGCCATGGCCAGAAACAGTGGCTGGAAATAGGAATGTTGCTTATCCAGGACCCTGCACTTTTGATGCTGGATGAACCTGTCGCAGGTATGACAGTTAATGAACGCGTACGTACAGCAGAGCTACTTCAGCGTATTATACAGTCACGTTCAGTTCTTGTAATTGAGCATGATATGGGGTTTGTAGAAAAAATTGCCCACCGGGTTACTGTTCTTCATCAGGGGCGTATTATTTCAGATGGTTCGATGGAACATGTGAAAAACGACCCAAAAGTTGTGGAGGTGTATCTTGGACACTCAATATAACAATAAAATTACGAATGTTGCTGCGTTGGATAAATCGCTGTTGGATGTTCGAAACTTACATGTGGCTTATGGTGCTAGTGAAGTTCTGCACGGCGTTGATTTACAAGTTGGACATGGTGAAATTGTCGTTCTCATGGGGCGTAATGGTATGGGGAAGACGACACTCATGAAATCGCTTATTGGCAATTTATCTCTTCGTTCAGGAAGTATCGGGCTTGATGGTAAAGATATTACAAAGTTGCCAGCTTATAAGCGTGTTGAATCTGGTCTGGCCTATGTTCCTCAAGGGCGTATGATATTCCCTGCCATGACAGTAACCGAAAATATTGAGACTGGTTTATTTGTGAGGAATGAAAAATATGTTCCAGAAAATCTCTATAAAATTTTTCCGGTTTTGCGAGAAATGGGATCACGAAGGGGAGGTAATTTATCTGGCGGACAGCAACAGCAGCTTGCAATAGCACGTGCTTTGGCAACACGCCCTAAAGTTCTTTTGTTGGACGAACCTACAGAAGGCATACAACCATCTATTATACTTGAGATGGCGCAGACGTTGAAACAAATCCGTGATGATAGTGGTTTAAGTATTATGGTGTCTGAACAGGTGCTCAGTTTTGCTTTGGATATTGCAGACCGTATTCTGGTGATTGAAGGGGGCAATATTGTGTATCAGACAACAAAAGAAGATGTTGATGTTGAGAAACTTACACGTTTTCTATCTGTTTAAATTATTTTAAAAATATTTTTGAAATAAAAATAAAATCAGAAATTTTTTCTAAGAATTTTATGAAATTAGGTCGTGTTGAGTATGCATGATAGAAAAGTAATCAACCAAAGATCATTTATCATAATGTTGGACGTCTAAAACAATAGGGTTGTAAGTATATATTGGATAGACGTCTAGATATGTGGGGTTGGTGTAATGGCTGGGGCACGAATAAATCGCTTTCACAGAAGGTTCCATTTTGACGGTACCTTCTGTGAAGGGCGATTAAAAAATATATATTCTATATAAATATATTTTCGTAATTATATAGAGTAAAATTTTTATTTGATTTGCGACTGATAAGTTTTGATTTTGGTCATGATATCGGTAGCGATTTTGATCAGATCTGTATTTTTGGATGTAGTAATTTCTGTCGTAAGAACTAATTTCATTTTGGCTGTGCTGCTCATGAAATAACGGGAGTAGCTTCGGTCAAACGCTGAGCCATATAAATGTTGCAACCGATCAATTAATTTTTGGTTTTGAGCAGAGGGTTTTGCAGGCAGCGTTAAAGTATGAGTTGTTGCTAATTTGGTGAGTGTGTTATGGTTTTCTGTTAGATCTTTCACGATAGTCGGGCTGAGAAGAGCGATATCGTTGCGAGCCGAATGGGTTTTGGCAAGGTTTGCTAACGCAATATGGGTGAGATCCATTTCATTCAGTTGTTGGACAAAATTTGCGTCAGCAGACGTAAATGGTGCAGCTTGTGCCAAGGCAGGCAAAGGAGGTGCAGGTGGCTGACCGGGGCTGATACAGGCGCTCAGCGCAAAAAGGCCAATAAGAAGTGGCGAATAGGTAAGCGCTTTACAACGAGACAGGGCCAGCATGATCAGAAAATTCTCCTTTGGCCGCACTGGCCGTTTTGTATGACAGTTTTAAATTGTCATACACTGCTTGGGAAAGTCTATGATGATAGGAAGAGATCAAGGAAGCAAGATAGTATTTTCTGACTAGTATTATAAAATAAAGTGACAATAAGAAATATATATTGATAATATTTGTGATTTAATTTATCAAAAAAGAAATGTTCACACTTTATTTAACATCGTGCATTGTGTGGAGGAGAGCACAGTAAATTAAAATGGCTACGCTTCTCTGTGGAAGTGTTTAGGTAAAGTGTGAGGATAATCAAAGAAATGAAGTGTCGTATTGCGGGTTTGTTCGCGGTTGCCTCACTCTCTGTGAGTCTGAGTGGGTGCGGGTATTTTGATTCACGGGCTGCGCATAAAGCACAAATCACAATGATTGGGATGACCTCCTATGATCTGCAAGCCTGTGCGGGTCTGCCAACAGCAACTAAACAGATTAATGATACAACTCAGATTTTTGTTTACACAGGAACGCAGCCACAGCCGAGTTATGGTGGTTCCACCCTTATTCCGATAGGTGATATTGCAACAACAATTGCACAGCTTGGTGGCGGGGGTGGAACGAGTTGTTCTGCGGTAATCCGTCTGGATCATGACCGTGTCTCGGATGTGCATTATACAGGCAATAATGACGAAATGGTTGGAACAGATGGTATCTGTTCCATTATTACACGTGGCTGCGCCCGCCAGCCTGAAGGCACAATGCAAAAATCTGCTGGTGGCATTTGGGGCCCGGTTTCAGCTTTCCATCCGCCGCGTACGCCCCAGCAATCCACAACAGCAACGTACTCTACGCAATCTGGCGGTGTTGTCTTGAATTCTAATAAAAAGTCATCAGATCCAATTATTGTTCCTAGAACACAATAAGGCGCAGGTTTAAAAAGTATTTCTGTTGTATTTTTAGAGGAAGAATATTTTTAGAAATGCTTCCTCTTTATTTTGTTATTTCCGTAATATTATAATATTTTATGGATTTATAGATAATATATTTTGAGAGGCTTGATAATAAGCTTTGGAGGTTACCCAGTGGAGAGCTGTTTCGCCGTCCTTTACGGTCAAAATGCCCTCATCAATTTCCTGCCCTACACTCAAGGATGCCAAGTCTACCTGCAAAAGAAGGTTATAATGCTCCCCCATAGCAACAGGCCCGTATTGAGAATGTGCCTGATAGATGCAGCTAAAGCGTTTGTAGGCTGTGTCTTTTGCAAGTGGATATTTTGAAAAACACCTTGAAACAGAAGCATGCATTGCTCCTTTACCGTGGTCATCTGCGCATCCTGATAAGAACATACAGATAGAAGCAAGGACATGGAAATACTTCGGTATTATGTTTGTGAAAATTTTCATGTTCCAGATAAAGATTTTGTAGACAATAGTGTGTGTAGACAATTTTTAAACCACATGGAATGTAACATAAAAATCTAGAGAAATAACTTGTCAAATATTTGTTCGGCTTGAAAATTAATCCTCTCATCTTTGGTCTTGCTGCAAGAAACGGTGCGCACGTCGTAGTTTTGAAGTGGTAATCTTGAGGAAAGAAGACACCCTTGGCTGAGCTTCCTCTTGTGCCGGAAGACGTTCCGAACTTTTGCGTCTGATTGGTGCAGTAATGAGGAGTGATGCCTGCACGTAAACCGTATTACTCTGGCGTATCAAACAAAGAATGGTCTCTGCTTGTCCCATATCTGCTCCTGATACGCGAGGATACCTTCCATCGCGGAACTACTGACAGCCTCTCTGCTGCGGAGAGTTCTGCTGATGAGATAGGGATCGGTTGATGTCCGTGCCCATTCTGCAAT
Source organism: Acetobacter oryzifermentans (assembly GCF_001628715.1). Classification (NCBI taxonomy): domain Bacteria; kingdom Pseudomonadati; phylum Pseudomonadota; class Alphaproteobacteria; order Acetobacterales; family Acetobacteraceae; genus Acetobacter; species Acetobacter oryzifermentans. Next base: position 178,328 of record NZ_CP011120.1, read on the forward strand.
TTCTCCCAGAGCGGCTATTGCCTGAGGGTGCGAGGCTGTGATGTCGTCCAGATACACCCCACTTTCAGGTGGAGGTGGTGGGACGATGCCATAATGGCTCTCGTAAGGGGGAGGCAGGCGGGTCAGACACTCTCTGATGTCTCCCATTAAATCCTGACGGTTCACGGCGAAAACCTTAAACATGGGAGGATAGTATGATCCATATTTAAGATTTTTATCATAAACCTAATTTTTGAGCTATCATCTTGTGCTGTCCTTAAGGTTTGTCTGTTGCTCCCGTGACATGACGATTGCTTCATCCTTGGGCTTTCATGCCGGAAGACAGAAGGTTACTTGAAAGTTTGCTTTGGAGCAGATAGGGGGAAGGTAAGAACAATTCGCATTTGTGCGAGTATGTTAAAGATATCAGATTTCAAAAAGAAAACCTTATATTCTGGGCCAGCATATCGCAATGAGAAACCAATCTATAAAATTTACCGGCATCCGTAACGGATATAAAATATTAACCCTCTGTATTTTTACCTTTTTCCCACTCTGGGCATATGCCCAGAGTACAACACCAGCACAGGAAGTTCTGGAATTTTATCAGAAATACATGATAAATTGCGATCATATGTTTAGTAATGGTGTGGAAAAAAAACGTGATGGTTTATTTTGTAACATGAATATTGAGAAATATATTACAAAAGAATTGCACAAAAAAATAATTTCGGCTTATAAGTCTGGAACTTACAGTAATTTGACTGGAGATAGGAATTATTTCACCCATACTCAGGATTTCGATGCACGATGGGCCTCTTTTATGTCCGTCACAGAAATAAAGGTAGATAGAAATAATTCAGTTATTCGACTTCTCATGAATTTTCCAAAAGGGGCCGGTGAACCGCTTGCAGTGTGCGTCAGGCTACACCGTGAAAGTAGTGTTTGGAAGATTTGCCAGGTAGACCCATCTCTGTATACTGACCTGCCTGATTGTAGGGATAACTGAGTAATTTATTGATAGTATAGATTATTTTTTATGTAATTAAGATGTGAGTTTCTCTTCTAGAAATGCGGCGGTTTCCTGATTTTTCTGTTGGTGTGACTTCCTGTGAACAACTTTGCTGACAGCATCCTTGAACGCATAGGCATGTTTTTTGAGTTCTGCGAGGTCTTCAGGACTATCCTGGATAACGCCCAACAGGGTTTCAAGGTTTCTGAAGATAACAGGAAGCTTTATGACCTGACTTCTGATACATTCCCTGTTTACGGCTTCACTGGTGACACGCCACCATTCCAGAACCTCGATTTTTTCCTGCGTGGTGCATTTATCCAGAATGTCACGGGAAACCATGGAATAGTAGCAGGGGAAAGTACCAAGGGTTTCCTTGATGGCTCGTTTCTTTTCAGGGCTGTATGTCCAACGACTGATTTCCCATTTGGGTCTGGCTTTATTTTCTAATAATCGAAATTGCATGATAAAATTCTCCTTATAAAATAAATGAAAAACTCCTTATGAATTTTTTCTGTTTTAATGGTGAAGGGTAAAGAAATTAGCGTTTCTTTTTTGTGATTGCCACAACAACAGGGGCTTTCTTATGTGAAGCCTTGGGGAGCGTCAAAGTCCTGCGTTCCGGCTTCTGAGCACCAGTCTGCTGTGTTTTCTGCTCCTGAGCCTTGGCCTGTTCTTTTTTACGCTTTTTGTTTTCCATGGCATGAGCAGAAAATATGCCTCCATCCGGAAAAATATTGAACAGCCATTGCTTGTGAGTGCCATCCAGATTGGCCTTGTAAAAAGCAATTTTGTCGTTGGCTATTTTCATGAGGCTCATCATTAAGAGTGAAGCTGACGGTGCAATCGAAAGCTGAATCGAAGTTTTTTAGAGCTTCACAGCTTTGCTTAACAATTTTAATGGCTTCGACATCTACTCTGGCCTGTCGACGATTGCCGCCAAATAACATGTTGAAGCCACTGGGCTGGCTGAGTAGATCGGCTTCGAGTTGAGCCATTTCGCCCTGACTGGGCGTTCCACCGGAACAGGCGGAGAGCATAAGAGGTAAAGCCAGAAGAGCCATGTGTAAGAGACGAGAAGGAGAACTTTCGAGCATTTTTCTGAACCAAGAAGTTACGTGATATCGTGGTAAAAATCCGTCGTTTTTGGGACAAAAGGCTTCCGAAGCACGAATAGAGTAAAGTGGCGTCTCAAAAACATGTCCCGCTTACATCAAGGAGACACAAACGATGGCGCGTTATGGTTATGCTCGTATTTCAACGGATGAACAGAGCCATGATCCTCAGCTTCTTGAGTTGAGGCGGGAGGGACTTGAGGAGATCATCACCGATACTGTTTCGGGTTGGATTACTGCGGTGGAACGTCCTGGACTTTCTGGTCTACTGAACCGGCTGGGGCAGGGGGATAGTATGGTGGTGGCACGTCTGGATCGGCTTGGACGTGATACCGTCGATGTCATGGGGCTGGTCAGGAGCCTTACGGAGAACGGTATTCGTGTGCGAATACTGAATATTGGGATTGAGACGGGCACGCCCGATGGTCAGCTCTTTTTGACCATCCTTGCAGGCTTTGCCCAGTTTGAGCGGGAGATTATCCGGGAGCGGACGCGAGCGGGCTTGGAAGCCGCGCCTCAGGCCGGAAAGCGACTGGGGAGATGCCCTATCCTGACGTCCCGTCAAAAAAAGCATGTCTGTGAGTTGAAGGAAGCCGGGAGGTCACGGGCAGAAATTGCAAAAATTTTTCGGGTCAGTCGAAGCACGATCTGGCGCACGGTCCAGTGCGGGGTATAGCGTGCCAAAAAACAGGCTTTCGGGACAGTAGCGACGTAGTCAGGTCGATGTGGCTTGACAAGGTTCCAGAAACGACCGTTTTTCGGACACTAAACGTTGTTGAGAGTATGTCGGTTGCATTGGGATGTGATCGTTTAATGTCGGCTCATGCCTTCAAGACGTCTATCAGAGGCTTGTTCTGCGTCATATCAAACTACTTCATCATCTCCATAGTATTTATGCATGTCACGTCATGGGCAGCACCGCCACCATACCGTTGAGCAACAAACGGATCTCTGGTGGGACAGGCTCAGCAGCCACGCATCCACCGATTTCCGCAAAGACCGGGTTTGAAACGTAAGAAAAAACTGACACGATCTTTTGTCAACAGAACCCGATTCTGCGATGAAGCCAAAGTGCCTTGTGATCCCTCAGTCACAAGTGTCATTGATAGTGTTGGCTTGCAACCATACAACGTTCAGAAAAGCCCACGGGACCAATAAATTCGTGGAGTTTACTTTATTCGCATGTCAGATTGAATGCGATACTTCTAAAGTATGTCTGCTCATGTCCTGTTACGAATGCGCGAAAGCCATCCTGGTTTTTTGAAGGGGGTGGATAGACCTGTGTGCTAGCGAGCGATTCAATGCGTGCACAATTCCAGACACCATCGTCTATTGCTTGTTGGAGCATGGCCAATGTGACGGGCACTGTTGTCAGTTTGCGGACTGGTTTGCCCAGCAAAAGTTTCCAGATCAGAAATCGGAAAAAACAAAAAGGATAGCGGGGATAATTAATAAAACTTGTGTTTCATCATTAAAATATCGATGAAAATCAAAATCCCCAACCTCGATTAAGAACGTTTCTGCATAGGCCTCTATGAAGTAATGAGCATCAATTCCATCCAGACCAAGATCTTCTACAATTCTTGTTGACAGTTGAATTTCATTTTCAGAAATTTTTTCTTCGGACATTAAGAAATTCTTGAATTTTTCTGAGAGAATATGCATCTAAAAAATCCTGCCTTCAAGTTTAACTAGGCGGTTATACTGGTGAATAGTATTATAAACAATTTTTGATACGTCGTAAAAAATGATAGCAGCACCTACATAAGATACAGATCGCCCAACAGAAACGCCAATTTTTTTTTGTAAGTATGTACTTCCAGTTTATAAATCGAACACCAGTAAATGCGGGAAGAATTCTATATTTTATGCTATAAGGCAAAGCGCTTCGTGCCATAATAGATGCAATGGAAGTTCCTTTTGTAGTTTTGTTAAATTTACTTCGAACTGTTATGTTGTTTTGACCGAGAAAGATAGCAGTTATTGCGTCGACATCATGAATTCCAAGTCCTTTTCCTATTTCATCGATTGCGATATAAACAAATAGCTCTGCTGGTATAAGGTTTTTTATGTATCCCATCTGTATAGAGATTTCCCATTATTTTTATCCTTGATGGTAATTTTGTGATGAATTGATGTTTGTTGCTAAAGAATCATTGATCCCGCGTGATTGTGTTCTGTTGACAAAAATTTTTATCAGTTTGTTTTTCCTGTGTTTCGAAGTCGGTTTTTGCGGAAAACGGTAGATGCGTGGCTGCTGGACTTGTTCCGCCAGAGATCCGTTGGTTTCTTAACGGTATGGTGACGGTGTTGCCCATAACATTGCATGCATAACGCCATGGGAAATGGCACGCGGTCTATGTTCGGTTCCGCCTGTGAACTGAGCCAGATGTCTGGGATGCCTTAATGGTGCTGGTCGCAACGCCACGCGGTTTTCTGGTCGACAGGGGTATGATAGCAACGGCATCCGTGAAAACCTGCTTTTCCACGGGATACTGCCTGTTATTCCGTAAGTTCAAACCGCACGCAGCACATCCCTTGCAATTCTCGTCGAGACTGTGATCACAATAGGATCAAGAGAATGCTCGGCAGTTGCTTGGAGGGTGTTTCAAAAGCCGGCCTACATAAGGCTCTGAAAATTAATAAAAGTCTTTGGTGAAGCTTTTTCCGAAAAGCTTCAAAGACCGTCACCTTTTTGAAAAAAGGCAATACCCAAAAACTTTTATCATTTCTTACCAAGAACTTGTTTTAAAACAGCTTCTGAGGGACTCGAACCCGGAGAATGGGGTGAGTTGCGTTCGAAACCTTCATGATTTCATCAAGGAAAACGCTAAAAGACGTCCTTCTTGGTAACGATTTACGAGAAACACTTTGGAGAAGAAGTGAGTTCTCGTCAAGAGATTTTCTAAAGTCTTCAAAATGGTGAAGGTGTGCCAGGGGGTGGGTGTCGGGTGTGCGGGTTCGGGGCGGGAAACGACGCCGGACTGCGGGAACGAGACAGGCTGATAAGCACCTGATGTTTCACTTTATGGTTTTTCATGTTGAGCAAATCAGAAAGACGTTTGATCTCACGCTGAGCAGCATCTTTCTTGTCTCTGTGCGCTCTGTTCCAATCCATAATGCGCTTCTGGCGCGCTTGTACGATACGGTCAAAACGCTGGTTAAGCCATGGTTCCAGCATCTGTATGTCGGCCATGGCTGAAAATTCGGCATCATAGGTTTTCCTGAAGTGTTCCAGAGCCGGTTTGTTCTTTTCACTCAGGATGGAGCGGATCGGATTGGGCGGCTCTGCACGTAGCCCCACGATATGGAGTAAGGCTTGCACGACAAAACGCAGAACCTCCAGAAATTCGAAAAAGAGCTGATCCGCTCTTCTTTCAAGTTTTGTGGCTTTTCCAGTGAGACGCTGCCAGCGACTTTTCTCAGCGTCCTGCCACTCTCGTTTTGCGACGATATAATGGTCAAAGCTTTTTCTGAGCTGCTTCTGGTAGGGAATAAGCTGCTTGCGCCATGTCGCTATTATCTTGTCTCGATCAAGAGGTTTCCAGCTTACCTCTGGTGCCTGCTGGGCAAGAATAGCGTATTGCTGTGCGATGGCTTGCCTGATTTCTTTCCGAAAAAGGGCCTCCTCTGCGCTTATGATGTGCACGGAAGAGGAGGAGGGGAGTGGCTCTGTCGTGAGAGCATCAACGTCAGTCATTCGTTTGAGCCAAAGTTCTTTTCGCCATGCAGGGATTTTCGGGCGTTTTATAACCGGGGCTTTTCTGGGTACTGGCTGAGTGTCAGATAGTTTGGGAATAGCGTATTCGTTATAAAGGTCTGCGGTTGTTCGGCGGATCGTTAGGCGCGTGCTCTTGATTTTGAGTTCTCGTTCATTTTCGATTTGGCTCTGCTCTTCGGAAAGCAGTTTTCGAAAGTCTGCTGCTTTGACTTTTGCCAGACGGGTAAAGCTTCCCACAAGAAGGCCATCACTGGTTTCAATAATATGAGCGCCCGGTCGTGTCTCTTTACGGTCCCCTTCACGCAGCGTCAGAGAGTGGTCTTGCAAGGCGGCCCGGAAAGTTTTTAACCCGTCTGATTGCGACCAGAGAGACGTGACCAGCTTTTTCAGGGCTGGAAGATCAAGTCCCTGTCGTTCGGTGATACGTCGTGCCTCTGATGTATAGGCCGCGCGGGGTTTTGCATCATCAGCAACAGGAACGAGCACATCTACCTGTTCCGCTTCACTGTGATGACCTTCTTTACGCAAGGCTTTGGCAATAGCCCTGTCATGCCGACCGGCCACCAGTTTGTGCCCAAGTCGGATTTCTTCAAGGCGCGCGACTTTTTCCATGCGCATCCATGTGAACCGGCTTTCCAGAACATGATCCCGTTGCCACTCTGGCAGGATGAGATGGCCGTGTGTGCTTCCGTCTTTCTGGTGAATAACAAGGGTGAGGTATTCAGGGTCTGCATGGAGTTCGTCATACAGACGACGGGCAAAGGCTGAAAGCTGTTCATCGGTCATCGCTTCATCTGGATTGAAGGCGATATGACGGAGACCGTATTTTAGTCTTTCGCGATGGGCTTCGCGCATATGGTCATGCAGGAGCCATTCAGACCCTGACAGAACTCTGATAGCTTCATTCTTCGCACCATGCAGAACATGGCGGGCAATGGCACCCGCTCCACTCTTTGTTCTGATCCTGCTTTCCTTGACGATCATTGGTCATGCTCTCACAGGACTTTCAATGACGCGTCATGTCAGCGTCGTCGCACGTGCGAGGGGCTGACCTGAAGGAAGGGCTTTTGCGTGATCGTGACAGCATCTGGTCAAGCTGACCAATCAGCATGCCAATCTCGTCCAGCACACATTCGCACTGGATGGCGTCACCACAATTTGCCGAGTGAGCCAATTGATTGAGGTTGTTGCCAACGCGGGAAAGCTGGTGACGTATTCCACGCAGTTCCTCGGGAACGGGGTGGCCGTCATGATTAGACAGCTCTGCATGGGTGAGCAGAGAACGTATCCAGTGGGCTGTTGTGGCATGGCCCCGAGAACGAGCGATATGGTTCCAGCGCACCAGCTCATCTGGGAATGCTCTGACGGAAAGGCGGGAAGTGCGAGGTGTAGGCATACTTGGTCTCCTTGCTTAAGAGGGGGTCAACGGGGGAGATTTCTCTCCCTTGCCAGCTGTCGAATGCACCCGGAACGGGTAGCCATTTGACACTGCTGGCTCCTTTTAAAGATAACCTAGTCAGATACCCGATTTCCCGTTTTTGTTTTTATGCAAGGAACGATAAAAGAATAAAATATTAACGATTAAAATTGAGAAGCCTTCTGGTCCAATGTGAATGGAAGGCTATAGAATATTTGCTTCCACCTCATGTCGGACATACAGCTATCCAGATCGCTTTCTGCATAGCAGACATGATCATTGCAAATCTCTGTTACTGCTTGGGGCCTTAAACGGACTGGCCGGATATGAAGCGAAAACTGTTGATAACGGACACTCACCGGGCCGTGTGTAGGTCAAGTTTCATGCGCCAACTTTCTGGCTGATTGCTTCTGTCTTTAATCGTCAAAGCGCGCACAGGCAGTATCTGCTGGACCGTGAGTAGAGGGCTGGGGCGCTGTCTCGGCTCAGGTGCCCGGACATCGAAGGCAGTGACACAACAGCCCGAATACAAGGAGCGACACGCCCAAAGCTAGTGCGATCTCATCAGAACTCTGAAATTGCTCGGAATTCCCGCCTTGTAGGAATTCGCAATTTTCCATAAAAATCTCAAAAGGGATGATTTTGAGAAAATAATTCGCATGGCAGCTGACATCATGACCATTGATGAAGTCGCCGACTATCTTAGAATCAACAGGAAAACCGCTTACCGTTTTGCTGCCGACAGCGAGTTGCCCGGCTCCAGGGTTGGCGGCACCTAGCGGTTTCGGCGCATGGATATTGAGGGCTGGATCGAGCGTGAAGCCAGTCCGAAGAAGGATAAAGAGAGATGACCGGCCAGGAACAACGTGCAGCGCTACAACGGAAAATCTGGGACATCGCGAACGATGTGCGCGGTTCGGTTGATGGCTGGGACTTCAAACAGTATGTCCTTGGCACGCTCTTCTATCGGTTCATCAGCGAGAATTTCGCCGCATATATCGAGGCGGATGACGAGAGCATCGACTATGCTGCTTTATCCGATGATGTCATCACTGATGACATTAAGGACGACGCTATCAAGACCAAGGGCTATTTCATTTACCCCAGCCAGCTGTTCGCCAATGTGGCGGACGACGCCAACACGAATGACAGCCTGAACACTGATCTGGCGCAGATCTTTGCGGCTATTGAATCCTCGGCCAATGGCTATCCGTCTGAGCAGGACATCAGGGGCCTGTTCGCCGATTTCGACACGACCAGCACGCGCCTAGGCAATACCGTCACGGAAAAAAATAGCCGATTAGCCAAGGTGCTTAAGCGCGTTGCGGAACTGGATTTCGGAGATTTCCACAACAGCCAGATTGACCTGTTCGGCGATGCCTATGAGTTCCTGATCTCGAATTATGCCGCCAATGCGGGCAAGTCTGGTGGAGAGTTCTTCACACCGCAGCATGTCTCAAAGCTCATCGCGCAGCTTGCCATGCACGGGCAGAAAAAGGTCAACAAGATTTACGACCCGGCCTGTGGGTCCGGCTCATTGCTGCTGCAAGCCAAGAAGCAGTTCGATGAACACATCATTGAAGAGGGTTTTTTCGGGCAGGAGATCAACCACACGACCTATAACCTCGCCCGCATGAACATGTTCCTGCACAACATTAATTATGACAAGTTCAATATACAGCGCGGTGATACGCTTACCCAGCCGCATTTTCAGGACGACAAGCCCTTTGATGCCATCGTTTCCAACCCACCCTATTCGGTGAAGTGGATCGGTTCGGACGATCCGACCCTGATCAACGATGACCGCTTTGCTCCGGCGGGCGTGCTGGCACCCAAATCAAAGGCCGATTTCGCCTTTGTACTCCATGCGCTCAGCTATCTCTCGGCCAAGGGCCGCGCGGCGATTGTATGCTTCCCTGGGATCTTCTATCGCGACGGTGCGGAGAAGAAGATCCGGCAATATCTGGTTGATAACAACTATGTCGAAACGGTGATCGCGCTCGCCTCCAACCTTTTCTACGGCACGACCATCGCGGTGACGATCCTGGTCCTCGCTAAAAATAAAACCGACACGGCCATCCAATTTATCGACGCAAGTGGCGAAGAGTTTTTCAAGAAGGCTACCAACACCAATCTGATGACGGACCATCACATCGCGCGGGTGATGGAGATTTTTGATCGTAAGGAAGATGTTGATCATGTCGCCGCCTCGGTGCCGTATGAGACCATCGTGGAGCGCGGCTATAACCTCTCGGTCAGCTCCTATGTCGAGCCGCGCGACACGCGCGAGGTTGTGAACATTGATGAGCTAAATGAAGAAATAAGCGCCACTGTTGAGAAGATTGACCGACTGCGCGCCGATATCGACGCCATCATTGCGGAGATCAACGCATGAGCGCGGCGGGCTTTCTGGAGAAGCTGCTCGGTGGGGCTGAGGTGGCTTGGGAGCCTTTGGGGGAAATCGCTTCAGTACAAAGAGGAGCCTCACCCCGGCCAATTTCAAAATTTATAACGAGCGATGAAAATGGTGTCCCGTGGATTAAAATCGGCGACACTGCGCCAAAGTCAAAGTATGTTACTAAAACTGCCGAAAAAATTACGCCAGATGGAGCGAAGAAGTCACGACTTCTCAGTAAAGGCGATTTTATTATCTCCAATTCTATGAGTTTTGGACGGCCTTACATTCTGGGTATCGATGGAGCAATCCACGATGGCTGGGCCTCTGTCAGCGAATTTAAAAGCAAACTAAACTCAGATTTCTTGTACCATTATCTATCATCTCATTCTGTTCAGAATTATTGGCTCACGAAAATCAACAGCGGGTCCGTAAGCAATCTAAATTCTAAGCTTATTCAATCTTTGCTTATCCCCATCCCATGCCCGAATAATCCAGAAAAATCGCTGGCGATACAGGGGGAAATTGTCCGGATTCTCGACAGCTTCACCGAGCTTACCACCGAGCTTACCACCGAGCTTACCCAGCGTAAAAAGCAATACAACCACTACCGCGAACAACTTCTGACCTTCGATGAAGATGAGGTAAAGTGGAAGACAATAGGTGAAGTTTTTGATATGCGTGCAGGCAGGCACATCAATGCAAAAGATATTCAAAGTGAGCCCGACGATCAGCATCAAATTAGATGTTACGGGGGAAATGGTATTCGTGGTTACGTCCAAGAGAAAAGCCATGATGGCGATCACCTCTTAATAGGTCGCCAAGGTGCGTGGTGTGGAAATGTTCAGCGGGAAAAGGGGCAGTTCTATGCAACCGAGCACGCTATTGTTGTCACCGCTGATAAAGGTATGGATGTGGATTGGGCTTTTCACATGCTTTCATTTATGAACCTTAATCAATACGCCTCTACATCGGGCATTCCGGGGCTTGCCGTAGGAAACATTAAAAAGCTGGCTATTCCAGTTCCACCTTTGCGCGAACAAGTTCGAGTTTCCGCAATCCTTGATAAGTTCGACACTTTGACAACTTCGATCAGCGAAGGCTTGCCCCGCGAAATCGAGCTGCGCGAAAAGCAATATGCTTGGTACCGCGATCAGCTGCTGAGCTTTCCCAAGCCTGATGTAGAGTCGGCGTAATTGGGACAGACGCTAACCAAAATCGCTGAAACGCTGCGAGACGCCTCCAAAAAGGTGCAGTTGATTTATGCGTTCAATGCCACCGGCAAAACGCGCCTTTCGCGCGAGTTCAGAAAGCTGATCGACCCGAAGATCGAGGAGCAGGACGACGGTCGTCGCCCCAAGGTATTATATTATAACGCCTTCACCGAAGACCTGTTCTATTGGGATAATGATCTCGATGGCGACATTAACCGGAAACTCCGCATCCAGCCGAACGCCTTTACCAAGTCAGCCTTTGAAGATCTCGGGCTCGACTTCAATGTCATCACCGTTTTTCAGCAGTATACTCAACGAAACCTGATGCCTCACTTCAATCAGGAGTACATGATTAATGGCAAGGACGGTAAAGAGGTTACCATTCCGGCATTTTCCGAAGTGACCTTCTCGCTCGAACGTGGCACCGATACGAGCACTGGCAATCTGAAAATCTCCAAGGGCGAAGAGAGTAACTTCATCTGGAGCATTTTCTACTGCCTCTTGGATCAGGTGATCAGCACGCGCAACATACTCGAAGTTGAGGATCGCGAGACGGACCAGTTCAATGATCTGAAATATATCTTCATCGATGATCCGGTGAGCTCACTCGACGAAAACCACCTCATTCAGCTTGCCGTCGATATCGCGGTTCTGATCAGGAGAAGTGACAACACGAATGGCCTGAAATTCATCATCACAACGCACAGCCCACTTTTTTTCAACGTGCTGTACAACGAGTTAAAGAAACCAGCGAGTTACATGCTGAAACGGTTTGATGATGAAACGTTCGAGCTAGAAAAGACGGACGGCGATTCAAACAAGAGCTTTTCTTATCATCTTTACCTGAAGAAAACGCTGGAGGAGGCAATCGAAGCGGACAAGATTGAGCGCTACCACTTCACCCTGCTACGCAATCTCTATGAAAAGACATCGAATTTTCTGGGCTATGAAAAATGGTCCGACCTGCTGCCAGGCGACCAGAAGCTTTACCTGCAGCGCATCATTAATTTTACGAGTCATAGCTCGCTCTCCAACGAAGTCATCGCCGAGCTAACATCGCCAGAAAAGCAGACGGTGAAGCTCCTGCTGGAGCATTTGAGCAAAAATTACAAATACTATCAGAAAGAGGCCCAAAATGCCTGAGCAGACGACGCCCATTGCTGAGACCAATCGCTTTATCGTTCTCGATAAATATGTGCGCGCCTGGGAGGCGGCTGACAGCTATCAGTCTGAGACCGACCTAGAGTGCGAGCTTGTTCAGGACCTGCAAAATCAGGGTTATGAGTATCGGCCTGACCTGAAATTAACCAAAGCCCTGCTGGTGAATGCTCGCGTTCAGCTGCAAGCTCTCAACGATGTTCAATTTACAGATAAGGAATGGGCGCGCTTCGTTGAGACCTATCTGGATCGACCCAGCGACACTGCCACTGACAAGACTCGCAAGATCCACGACGACTACATCTTTGACTTCGTTTTTGATGATGGCCGTATACAGAACATCTATCTGGTCAATAAGGCCAATGTTTGCCGCAACAAGGTTCAGGTCATCAAGCAGTTCGAGCAAGCGGGCACTCATGCGAACCGCTACGATGTGACCATTCTGGTAAACGGGCTGCCGTTGGTGCAAGTCGAGCTGAAAAAGCGTGGCGTTGCCATTCGGGAAGCGTTCAACCAGATCCACCGCTACAGCAAAGAAAGCTTCAACTCGGACAATTCGCTCTTTAAATACCTTCAGATCTTCGTAATCTCGAACGGTACGGATACGCGCTATTTCGCCAACACGACCAAGCGCGACAAGAACAGCTTTGACTTCACGATGAATTGGGCGCAGGCCGATAACAGCCTGATCCGGGACCTGAAGGATTTTACGGCGACCTTCTTTGAAAAGCGCACGTTGTTGAACGTGTTGCTGAACTATTCCGTTTTCGACGTCAGTGACACGCTGCTGGTGATGCGCCCCTATCAGATCGCGGCGACTGAGCGAATCTTACGAAAGATTAAAAGCTCGTTCGAAGGCACGACGCTTAGTAAACCGGAAAGCGGCGGATACATCTGGCACACTACGGGCTCAGGCAAAACGCTGACCAGCTTCAAGGCGGCCCGCCTTGCCACGCAGCTCGACTTCATCGACAAGGTCTTTTTCGTGGTCGACCGCAAGGACCTCGATTACCAGACGATGAAGGAGTATCAGCGTTTCTCCCCGGATAGCGTCAATGGATCGGACAGCACCGCCGGATTGAAGCGGAACCTCTCCAAGGATGACAACAAGATCATCGTCACGACTATCCAGAAGCTTAACAATCTGATGAAGAGCGAGGGCGACCTGCCGGTCTATACCCAGCGCGTCGTCTTCATTTTCGACGAGTGCCATCGCAGCCAGTTTGGTGAGGCACAGAAGAACCTCAAGCGGAAGTTCAAACATTTCTGCCAGTTCGGCTTCACCGGCACGCCGATCTTTCCGGAAAATGCTTCGGGTGCGGAGACGACGGCCAGCGTATTCGGGAGCGAACTTCATTCCTATGTGATCACCGACGCGATCCGCGACGAGAAGGTGCTGAAATTCAAGGTCGACTACAACAATGTGCGCCCTCAGTTTAAAGCGATCGAAACCGAACAGGATGAAAAGAAGCTGACCGCCGCCGAAAACCGGCAAGCTCTTCAGCATCCCAAACGAATCGCTGAAATCTCCCAGTACATTCTTGATAACTTCCGCCGCAAGACGCATCGTCTCTATGGAGACAATAAAGGCTTCAACGCCATGTTCGCGGTGAGTAGCGTTGATGCTGCCAAGCTCTATTATGAAAAGCTGAATGCGCTGCAGGACGGTAGCGATAAGCCGTTGAAGATCGCGACCATCTTTTCATTCGCCGCCAACGAAGAACAGGATGCCATTGGCGATATTCCTGACGAGAGTTTTGAAGTTTCGGCGCTGAATAGCAGCGCCAAGGAATTTCTTAACACTGCAATTGCGGACTACAACGCCTGTTTCCGAACGAATTTCAGCGTCGATAGTAAGGGCTTCCAGAATTATTACCGGGATCTGGCAAAACGGGTGAAGTCCAAGGAAGTCGACCTACTCATTGTGGTTGGTATGTTCCTGACCGGCTTCGACGCGCCAACCCTGAATACACTATTCGTAGACAAAAATCTGCGTTTTCACGGCCTTATACAAGCCTACTCCCGTACCAACCGCATTTATGATGCGACCAAGTCCTTTGGCAATATTGTTACCTTCCGCGACCTGGAAGAGGCGACCGTCAAGGCAATCACACTCTTTGGCAACGCCAATACCAAGAATGTCGTTCTGGAGAAGAGCTACTCAGAATACATGGAAGGTTTTACGGACCAGACGACAGGCGAAGCGCGGCGAGGCTTTATCGATGTCGTCCGTGAGTTGAAAGAGCGTTTCCCGGATCCCACCGCCATCGAGAAGGAAGCGGACAAAAAGGCCTTTGCAAAGCTGTTCGGCGAGTATCTCCGTGTTGAGAATATCCTTCAGAATTATGATGAGTTCTCCAACCTGCGAGAGTTTCAGGAGATCGACGAGAGTGACCCCGAAGCGGTGAGAGCGTTCAAGGAGCAGCATCATTTGAGTGATGATGACGTTGACGAGCTCAAGAGCATCGAAATGCCTGCTGACCGAAAGGTCCAGGACTACCGTTCGACCTACAATGACATTCGGGATTGGCTTCGCCGCGAAAAGGCTAGTGCCGAGCAGGTTGAGTCAACGATCGACTGGGATGATGTCGTCTTTGAGGTCGACCTTTTGAAATCTCAGGAAATAAATCTGGATTACATTCTTGAGCTAATCTTCGAGTACAACAAAAAAACGAAGAGCAAGTCAGAACTCGTTGACGAAGTTCGTCGTGTCATTCGCGCCAGCATTGGTAACCGCGCGAAAGAAAGCCTTATCGTCGATTTCATCAATCAGACAAACCTAGATGAACTGGGGGACAAGGCGGGGGTGATTGAGGCTTTTTTTGCTTTCGCACAAGCCGAACAATGCCGGGAAGCGGAAGAACTGATAACCGATGAAAAATTGAACGCGGAGGCCGCCAAGCGCTACATTGCGACGTCGATCAAGCGCGAATATGCGAGCGAAAACGGCACAGAGTTGAACTCGATCCTTCCCAAAATGAGCCCGCTTAATCCACAATACCTGACCAAAAAAAGAGATGTGTTCCAGCGCATCTCTGCGTTCGTTGAAAAGTTCAAGGGTGTGGGTGGGAAAATTTAGGCATGTTTATGATCAATGGTCGCGAACCACTGCATACCACTTATGGTTTTCCACCCGGCTCCACCATAAACAATGTCGGCTTTCCGGAAATCGCAAGTGTCAGTTGAATAACTACTTTTTGCCTATCGCGACCGTTTACCAACAGTCCACCCCCCAAGCCGTCATAGACTACGTCTTAAATTGAGCGTCGGATACCTAACGGCTTCCACTGTCTGTCTGAGATTCTCGGTCGCAATGCCTGAAAGGTAAGTCGTAGCCCCCTGACTTTTGTGACTGGATTCATGGCCGAGCAGAGCATCAATCCAGAGTTCTCTGAGGTCTCCGGTCTGATTGCGCAGACGGGTGGATACCGTGTGTCGGAAACTGTGGAACGTAATGGCAGCGGGAAGGCCAATCGTTGTTTTGAACTTCGAGAAATTCCGGCCAAAGTCGGTACCACGCGGCCCGCTTTGGGGTGTTTTCAGTTCCGAGAACAGGAATTTCTCGCCGTCTTTCCTGAAGTCCAGAATGCCCCAGTCCAGCAAAGCGCTGTGAATGGGTACATTACGGGTGCCTGCTTCTGTCTTGGGTGTCCATTTATCTTCGGGGTGCGGGCGGATAAGGAAACACGGAATGCCATCGACCTCCTGAATATCCTCATTCCGTAGATTACAGATTTCTCCCAGCCTCATCCCGCTATAAGCGGCGACCAGTGTAATCCCTGCAAAAGTTGCCTGCGAAATGGTGCTGCATGTCCATGCCGACGACGAAAGAAGGGCGAGTTCATCGTCTGTCCATGCTCTGCGAGGATTCCGTTTGGTCAGGTCAAAGTCCCAGTTGCTCCACGGGTTCTTTTCAGCAATCTCGCGGCGGATAAGCTGGTTCCACAAGGCTGAAAGACGCATGAAGTGGTTCTTCACGCTCTTGCCGCTCAATGTCGGCAGGTCAAATTCCTGCGCCCGCTCGACTTCAGCGTTTAAATCCATCTCCTGCTTGCCTTTGGCGTAGGAGGCGGGGAGGGAGAAGAGCAGGTCCCGAAACTCCCCGGCAAGACGTCCGGTAATCTCCTGAACGGGTTTATCGCCAAAAGCCTGAATAAATAGCGACACGGTGCGGGTGGTTTCTTTCTTGGTGGCCTCACTCTTCTGGTTGTCTGCCAGCACGGCAAGCTGAAAGGCTTCCGTCAGGCGCGGAGAGGTTGGGACAACAGGAGACGGTGTAGGAGATGCCAATTGATGGGAAGGTGGTACTGCACCCGGGGCCTGAGACAAAGCTGGGCCAGTCTGAAACAGTTTGACCAGTGTGTCATGCAACCGTTCGATTTTTTCGATCTTGCTGGCAAGACTGGCCTTGTCCTGCATTTTTCCGGTGATCATGTCCTGACGCAGCGTGATGATATGCTGTTTCAGCCGTTCCAAAGCGTCTGTAGAGTAAGTGAGGAAGGCTCTGGTTTTGAGCAGGTCTTCATAACGGGTCATGCTGGCTGTGTAACGCTCAATCTTGAGCTGTTCTGTGGTATTCCGTTCGGTGGTCTCGATCACCTCTTCCTGTCTTTTGATGATGTCTTCATACAGCGCCAGAAGGTCGTCTTTGGTGATGGGCTTGTCCTGAGCTGAGTCAGTCATAGTGCGGGCCGTCCTGAAAAGCGCGCTGGTCTGGGCATGGAGGGCCATGGCCGAGAGGCGGGCTTCTGATTTGTTCCCTGTTTTGAGGGAAATCCAGAATTCAGTTTTGCCGAAGAGGGGGCGCAAGGCAACGGGAACGACGCGACGGAAATGATAGTGGGTGCCTACGAGAGCCAGCATTGAGAACTTCTCCAGTTTGGAGAAGGACTGTGGAGAAGCGGGTTTACACTTCACCGCTTTCAGTGTTTCTCAATAAAATCAACATGTTAAGGTATGCGAACTGCGGGACTCGAACCCACTGAAGTAAATCGTACAATCCATAACGTATTGTTTTAAAACAACATTCTGAACGCTTGTGTGAAAGTGTGTGTAAGACTTTGTGTGGAATCGGTCAAGGCTTTTGATTGTGACTAACGAGGAGCGATATCAAGCGTTGAATGTGGCAATATGCCACCCTTCGATGTGGCGTATCTGGCTAGAAAATAGCAATTTACTTTTAGACCTGCGTTGCACGCACATGTAGTAATACAAGGTCTTCTTTCTGGGTGGCCAATTGTTACAGTGTGTGCTCTATCGAATGCATGGCTATTCGAATCGTTGAGTTTTTTGGTTACACTCCAGGGAGTTCCGCAGGGAAAGCGTTCGCTGATCGCAAGCACTGTCCCTTCGTTGATGATTCTTGCCTAAAGCCTAGACATGGAGCGTGTACTCTTCAGGCTCTTAAAGATGTCGAAGCGGTTATTTGTTGTCCGAACAGACTTTACGCGAACAAATTTCGTCTTCTGAACGATATTGGCCAAATAGCTTTTGGCGAAGACATCCAGATCATAACTGCAAAAGAAGTTAAAATCCGACTAGCTTCAGGGGCGATGACCGGACACGAAGTGGTGGCATTTGGAAAATACTGGGGGGGCGAACTTCCTCTTCCCAAAGGAAGCAAAAGTGACACAAAAAAGGTCTCTGGTTCCTATTATATGGACTGGATTTTAGCGAAAGTCAGCACGGATGGAACAGTAAACGAACTTACAGCCATAGAAGTCCAGACAATTGATACAACTGGAAATTATTCAGCTCAGTCCGAGGCCTTTTTCCAAGGATTGCCCTTCGTCGACGCACAAGGGCGTAACCCAGGATACAGTAATTCAGGCTTTAACTGGGAAAACGTCAATAAGCGCATTCTTCCTCAGGTTATTTACAAGGGACATGCTTTAAGACGAGAGCCAAAATGCACTAAAGGTCTTTTCTTCTGTTGTCCAAGAGCTGTTTTTGAGCGTATCCGGGATCGCTTGGGTAATTCGCTCCATGAGTATCATCCATCATCTGGAACTATCACTTTTGTCAGTTATTCTCTTGACGAAGATGCCATTCCCAATCGCCCTTATCCCCTTTCCTTAGTAGAGACCTTCACGACGACGGTGGATCAGGTTTGTCTTGCGTTCAGTTCACCGCAAAATCTCCCACCAGCGTCTGTTTACGAACAGGCGATCAATGCCAGCTTACGCAAATAAACGTAACTCCGGAAACTTTTCTGGTTTTTTGGTTTTTGTGATGCGTTTCGTTGTAGCTTCGAAGGGGAGTGCTTCAGCGATCGCTTTCCCCATCAATGGAGGAACCGCGTTTCCTACCTGAACAAATTGCTCCGTCCGGTTTCCACTAAATACAAATGTATCCGGGAATGATTGCAGTCTGGAGGCCTCCCTTACGGTGAAACTACGGTTCTGCTCAGGATGAATGTAGGCACCCCAATGAAGATCGCATTTGGTCAAAATGGTGCAGGAAAGATCATCCTTCCTTGGGCGTCCATACCGTTTCGTATGATCGCTTCTCTTCGCTCTTTTCATTCCGGCTGGCAGTAGTTCAAACGGAATATCTCTCCATGATCCGCCTTCAGGAATGTGCATCATCCGTTGTACATTAACAGCCGACAGTCTTGGAGCGGAATGATTGGCCACCCGCACAACTTTTCCTCTCAGAATGCTCTGGTAGGTATTTTTCGGCTTGCTCCGATAGCGGAGGCCTTCGGCGGATTCACCATTTTCGAGGACAGGAAGATCAGAAATCGCATCCCATATGGTTACATACGGCAATAGGTCTGGACCATGTGTTGGCTTAGGAAATCGAATTAGCTGATCCGTCCGGGTGGCTATAAACACCATTCGACGGCGTGCTTGCGGAACCCCATAGTCTTCCGCTTTAAGCACTTGCATCTCTACCCGATAACCAAGTTTACCCATCCCACGTCGTATTTCTTCGACAATGGCACCGTTTGCGATACTGGTGATGCCGGATACATTCTCCATCACCAACCACTTAGGTTTTAGACCAGAAACAATTCGCAGATATTCCCGAAACAGACCGGCTCTGGGATCGTGGACTCCCCTTTGATGGTTATAGACGGAATATCCTTGGCAGGGAGGACCTCCCACCAGAACATCAAGTTCACCAGGGCGCAGGCCTGTGCGGAAGAGTAGAGTCTCTGCACTTACATCTTGGATCGGACCGCCCAGAAAAATAGCTTCAGGGTGTGTCCGGACAAATGTCTCCCCGGCCTTTATATCGATATCCTGGCCAGCAAGCACCCTAAAGCCCGCCTGTCGGAAGCCCTCACTTAGCCCCCCGGCTCCACAAAAGAGATCAATTACTGTCCCACGCATAGCGTCACTTCATCCCGGTCTTATATGGGGGTATTAGCCCTATGAATCTTACACATTTACCGGCAATCATGCATAGATGCAAAATAGGAACACAACAAGAACTTTTTAGTCAAAAATTCCGAGCCTGCGGGCTGTTTGAGTAATCTTGGACGAGCCTTCAGGAGAGGTCATTGTAAGCTTTTATTCATTAATACAAAATCTTAAGTTGGCTGGTCAGTGTCTTTGCGACTGCATACACTCAGGTATGTTCTGATTTGACAGAGTTCTCATTAAGAATACGGTAAATGTGAGTTTTTGAAATCCCCGTTTGTCGCATGATTTCAGCGACACCAAGACCCTGAGCCTTCAGGTCTCTCACTCGATCATGGTCATAAGATTGTTTACGGCCCTTATAGACACCTTCCGCCTTGGCTTTGGCGATACCTTCAAGCTGTCGCTCCCTTCTCAATTCAGTCTCAAATTGAGCAAAGACACCAAGCAGATTCAGGAACATTTTTCCTACAGCGTTGGATGTATCTATGGTAACGGGCCGTTCTGGGCCGCCTTGATTATGCGGCCTGTCTGTGCGGTGTATTCAGGGGTTGCCAATTCCATGGCAATAGTTCGTGGAGCCGATTGATCTTGTGCTCGTTGATACGGGCCAGGACGTCGGCGAGGTAATCGTGCGGGTTGATGCCTGAGAGTTTTGCGCTTTCGATAAGCGTCATGGCATCAGCGATGTTGTCGCCCCCGGCGTCTGAACCGGCAAACAGATAGTTTTTCCGCCCGATGCATACCGGTCGTATGGCCCGTTCGGCAGGATTGTTGTCGATGGCAACACGACCATCTTCGAGGAAGAGGGTAAAGGCTGCCCACCGGTTGAGCGCATAACGGATTGCTTTTGCCAGTTCCCCCTTGCCTGGGATACGGGCGAGCTGTGTTTCGCACCATGCGTGGAATGCTGTGACACGAGGGCGGCTTTTTTCCTGTCGGACAGCCAGACGATACGGAGCAGGAGACCCGGTGAGCTGCCGCTCGATATCGTAGAGTTCCCCGATCTGCTCGAGTGCTTCCCTTGCGATTGTCGAATCACTGCCCTTCCAGACATCATGGAAGGCCCTGCGGAGATGAGCCCAGCAGGCCGCTTCGCGCACATGCACGGTTCCCGTTGCATCGGGTTTATACAGATCCCTGAACCCCGCGTAGGCGTCAGCCTGCAGAATGCCCCGGAACTGTGCCAGATGGGTCTGGGGATTGATCCCCTTGCGATCGGGAGAGAACCAGTAGGCCACGGCGGGCGGATCACTCCCGCCCCAGGGGCGGGGATCGCGCAGATAGGTCCAGATCCGCCCTTCCTTCACACCACGTGGTTTACCAGCCTGGCGCAGACGGGAATCAAGAACCTGGATGGGTGTATCATCGGCATGCAGCAGGTCTGCCCCAACGACATCCTGACGGATCAGATCTGTGAGAGGACGCAGAACGGCAACGGCCTGACCACACCAGTCGATCAGGGTTGAACGGGGAATGTCCACACCCTGACGGGAAAAGATCTCATTCTGACGATAAAGCGGAATGTGATCATCGAATTTTGAGACCAGGATATGGGCCAGCAGCCCGGGGCCAGCCATGCCCCGTGGGACAGGGCGCGACGGTGCTTCAGGCTGTACCATTGTTTCGCAATGACGGCAGGATTTCTTCAGCCGTGCCGTTTCGACAACTTTCAGTTTTGCCGCAATAAAGTCCAGTATTTCGGTGACATCTTCGCCAACGAGGCGTAGGCGACCGCCACAGGTGGGACAGGCCTCGCCCGGGTCGAGAACAATACGCTCCCGTGGTGTCGTGTCGGAAACCTTTGGTTTGCCGCGCCGTCTGGGGGAAGAGACCACACCATCGCTGTCATCGTGCTCCCTGATGTCAGGAGAAGGATCGGCTGCCGCGATGGCGATTTTCACATCTTCAAGAAGCAGTTCGAGCTGTTCAATCTCACGGTCTATCTTTTCTGAACTGGCCCCGAATTTCTGTTTCTGAAGACGCGCGATCCGGATTTTGAGAGACTGGACAAGAGCTTCATACGCACGGGCTGAAGCGGAAAGCCGAGCCACTTCAGTCTGAAGGGAAACAATCATTTCCCTCAGGATATCTGGATCATCAGGCAGGACCGCGGGCGCATGCGTCATTATGAAAAAATAGCAGAAAACCCAATAAAAGACAAAAGGTTCTGCACGATCACGCCATAAAAATCAGGCCACGCGAGACGGTGGCGCAGACCAGGAAGGTCGTCTCCACTCCATGCCTTCCCACAGCATGGCCATCTGTGCGGCTGTCAGGCGTGCAACGCCATCTGCCGGCGAGGGCCATGGAAAACGTCCTTTCTCAAGCACCTTGTAATAAAGGCAGAACCCCTGACCGTCCCACATCAGAAGCTTGATCCTGTCCCCACGGCGACCACGAAAGGCAAAGAGCGCTCCCGATGTCGGGTTCTGACGCAGCACGTCCTGTGCCAGTGCAGCCAGACCCGATATCCCCTTGCGCATATCCGTAACCCCGCAGGCCAGATAGACGCGCACACCGTTGCCCACGCCAATCATGCTGTCTCGGCAATCCGGATGATCTTCGCCAGAAACTCTTCTGCAGGATGTCCACTCACCCTGATACTGCGGCCATTACGCAGCATAATGGCCAGCCCTTCATTATCATCGCCAGAGACCAGAGCAGGTGTCTTCACTGCAGCGACAGGAACAAACGCCACAGACTGATCCGGGGAAGACAGTCTGTGGCGGAAAGACGTCCGCCATTGGTAAAGATGTTGACGGGTCAGGTCATGCCGACGGGCCACATCCGATACACTTGCCCCGTCCACACCAACTTCAGCCAGTATCGCAAGCTTGCGTTCATCCGACCAGCGGCGACGGCGTTCAACGCCAATCAGGATTTCTTGAGCCATAGCTACCTCCCAAACAACGTCAATAACGACGTCGTTAACGACGGTAACTTACCAGTCACAATCCTCACTCATAAGGCGGTCTCAAGCGGCCGCTTACTATCTATGGGTTGCTGAGTGCAAATCAATGATATTTTTTTATCTTCCAGGTATCTGACAATGTCCTGCAAATCGCTGATTGATCTGGCGAGCCTGTCGATACGAGTAACAACCAAGGAATCACCGGCCCTTAAAAACTGAAGCAAAGTATCCAGTTCTTGCCTTCCTTCCCGGCTGGTTCCAGAGACCTTTTCGCCCCGGATAATTTCACATCCTGCTTTTTGGAGTGCTGTTTCCTGTATGGTCAGGTTTTGGTCAGATGTGCTTACTCGTGCGTATCCGTATTTCATACCTTTCGTTCCTTATGGGTTATAGGGATGGCGGGACTAACCGTTCCCTAATTCCATTATAGATCCTAAAGGCACATAATACCGGGGTAGGGGGCTATGTCCCTTTAGGGACTACCTAAAAGAAACATATAAAATAATTTCCTTAAATACTTTTAGTTAAAAACTGAAAAATTTTATAAAGGCTTTCATTCACATTATTTAATTCCTCTTTAACTGTCGATATATCAGAAACATCGCAGGCTGAACAAATTTTACTATTTAATGAATCTCTGTATCGATTAATATTCGTCAGCAATTTTTCATTTTCCTTGGTAAATTTATCATTTTTGTTTGTGAAAATAGCTATACAGATTACTGCTCCAAGAAAAACAAATGTAAAATTATCTATTATTTGGATAGATTTAGAGCACACCATAGACGCCTTCAAATTATCAACGTCAGCAAAAGCCATCTCACGGCAGGAATAAAATACGAAATCAAAAAAGCTTATATCTCCGGTCACTTGGAATTCTTGAGGAGAAGCCTTCCAAAGGTCGTAGTTCATTATTGACATAGAAAATATAATGCAGAACAGAAGATAAATAAATATAGATATGTTAAATATCAGTCTAATATTCTGATCCTTATATTTGTTAATGACATTTGAGAGAAATGAATAAACTCCACTGGTCATAATTGCTCCACCAAAGGTAGAGCTAACTATTTTTTTATGGTTAATTATTATTATTTCGCCTTCTGTTTCTTTATACTCGTCTTCGAACATTTTTGTACCTTCCAACCTATTGGTCCAGAAAGAAAGAAGTCGATCAAAGGTTTTATAAAAGAACGGGGTTTTTATCGAATCTATAATTGCTCTAATGTATGAAACGGCCAGGAACAAAAAAGCAAAAACCATGGATATAATAGATGTATATTTATTATTGTGAGTAAATGCGAAAGCTATAGATAAACAGAAAAACAAACAGTTAATAATTCTATATTTTAGGCCATCTAAAAATGATACAATGCCACCAAATGCTGAAAAAAGGAAAAAATACCAATCATTTTTATGTATTATTTTTAGTATATTAAAAATAAAAATAAATGGGAAAAATAAAAACTTCAACACAAGTAAAGATAGTTCTATCGTTCCATATTTTAGGCTATAAAAAACGGAAATAAAAACTAGAAATATAAATTTATACTCAAAGGCGCCAGATACTATTGGAATGTTTTTTGATATAATAAAATAATCGATGCTGAAAAAAAGTACGTTTATTATTTCATAAATCCAAGCAAGACCTATAACGTAATACATAAAAAATCCTAATAAGATATAAATTATTTTCTAGAAATACACAATATCATGATTTTAGCTACAATTTCATCAGGTAATGGAAAATATTTTGTCCCAAAATCACCTGTTTTTGGAATATGCATTATTTGCATGTCATGTGTTTAATAATGCATAGCTGATACAGAGGTTATGGGACGGCTTTCAGGCTGTTCATGGCTCTCCATGCTGTCATACGTGATACCTGAAGCAGTTCACTGACTTCACGCGAGGAGAGTCCTCTTTGCTTCATGGCGCGTGCCAGAGCCGTTTTTTCAGGCGATAGAGTGGAACGTCTTCCGGGGCGTTTTCCCTTGGCTCTGGCGACATCCAGGCCAGCCATGATCCGCTCACGAATAATGTTGCGTTCAAACTCCGCGAAACCAGCGAGAAGCAGAAGGAACAGGCGACCACCAGCGCCTGAGGTATCAATCCCGAGGTTAAGAATACGCACAGCAATCTGCCGTTTTTTCAGTATGTCTATTAAAGAAAGAACATCCACGGCATTACGGCCAAGCCTGTCGAGTTTCGCAACCGTCAGCGTGTCACCTGCCTTCTGTCGATGAACCAAACGGCTGAGTTCTGGTCTCTGCTTCCACGATGTTGCGCCTGAAAGCGTCTCCGTAATGATGAGGTTGGATGGTATCCCTTCCTTCTGGAGATCGATGGTCTGGCTGTCGGTGCTCTGTTTTGTCGTGCTGACTCTGGCATATCCATATCGTGTCATTGTTCCTCTCCCTTATTGATACATGATTTTGGTATCCGTTCTCGTGTTTGGATGCTTAGGGAGAAGTGTAACAAAAACAGGTGTTTAAGGGATAACATCCGGTGGATTTTTCCGGGATTTCCGGGGGTGTTCATAGGATGGAGACATGACAATGACGATGAAATCCCGCCAGTTTCCGCCTGTTTGGTAGCTTCTTATGGATATTGAAGTCATAGGCCAGAAATACTGGCTCTACGGAATCCGGGGAACTGTAAAAGATGTCCAAAAATGGACTTCAACGTCTGTACAGTCCAGCGGTGGCTCCCTTCAGAGAGTAGCTGACGGCGTTTATCATATGAACGCTCCACAGATTTCCAGCACGACGAATCAACATCAGGAGTTCTGGATTGTTTCGGCAAGTGGGCGAGAGTGGAAGGTTGCAGGTAATTATGATGTCAGGGCAGGACAGACTGCCTTTGTGATCTGGGGAAACATTAAGGGGAATAACAGCGGGTATAATCTCGTAATTAAGAATGATACTACAGGGAGCACGTGGACTAACGCGGATAGTCTTCATGGAAAAATCAATCGCTCTGGTACTGGAAATCTCACATTTCGCTATTTGATAGCCATGGTGATTGGGGTCTTATTCATCACGATTACAAGTCACCCCAGATATTATCATGATGGAGCAATGTATGTGGGGGACATTGTTGTACCTTGCATCATGTGGATTCTATTTATGATGGTTATCGGATTTTTCCATTTAGTTCGTAAAATTAGAGCAAATCAGAAAAAAGCATTGAGCGAAATTCTCAATGTAATCGACAAAAATCCTCAATTCGTTAAATCATTGGAAGCCTAATGAAGAAAATCATGCCCATGGCTCTTATTGCCATGCCTTTGCTGTTGTGTGCCTGTTCGACTGCATCAGGAGGCACACAGGCTCTCAAGACAGCCACGCCAGAAAGTCTCAATCAGACCATTCATGATGGGGTCACGACTTCTGACCAGATAAAGGCTCTGTATGGCGCACCTGAAGATGTCAGCTACACGGATAACGGAAGTGAGGTCTGGCATTACCTGTATGAGCAGACAGGCAACAAGATTGCTGATGCGTCTTTGTTAGACCCTACCGGGATATCCACATTCCTTGGTAGTAAAAGCAAGAGTCACAATAGATCACTGATCCTGCTTATCAAGAACGGAATAGTTGTTAAGCACACCTTTAACGACGCAAAGAAAACAGTTGGAACCGGAATTTTCAGGCAATAAGATGATAAAGTATATAAAATACTCAGGTTTTGTATGTGCATTAAGTTTGCTGACGGCTTGTAGCGGTGGGGAGCCATCCAAAGATGAGATCGCGGATTATTTTATTCAAAAAAATCTGAATCTGGCGTTTATGTTTCAACACCCATCGACTGAACAACGCGCTAAATTTATTGAACAAATAAAGAAAGAGTTAGATATACAAAGCTACGACTGTAAGGCTGTTGAAGGGTTTCAGAAAGTCTGGGATTGTAAAATAAACATCATGGCCGAAAACCAGCCCCAAACCGCCACTGTTCGTTTCAATCGTGATGAAAGCGGAAAAATACACGGGCAAGAGTAACGCTATAGAGATATTTTTATAAAGTCACAGGATAAAAATTTTATCCTGTGATTTTAATCAGAAGGTAGGGATTCATCATGAGAAGATGCTGTAATCGTGCCTTTCCTGATATCTTCGGCCATTTTGTTAAGCATCGCACTTGTTTGAACTGACAGTCTGTCAGGAATGTTTATCTCCGCATTCTTTATCTTGGTGATAAGATCAATAAAGTGATTCACGGAATGCATATCCATAGATTGTTTTCCAGTTTTCATGGCAACAATGGATTTCTCGCTGTTCCTGTCATTTTTAATCTTTTCACGGATAGCCAGTTCCAACCACTCACCAATGGTTATTCCAGATTTTTTGCATGGCTTGATGCACCAGCCCTGACATCTTGGGAAACACCTCTTATAATCCATGGAGTATGAGAAGTTTTGTCTAAGGCTTCTTTGTCCTGTTTTGAATCTTTTTGTATTTGAATGCCTTGTATGTTTTTATCCTATAAATTTTCTTAAAGAGAATTATAAAATACAAAACATGATTTCATATTTTTTGTATGATTTCGTGTAGTGCGTATCAACACTCAGGGACTACATATGGTCAATTTTGTAGTGAAAACATGGAAAATTTATATAACTCAGAAGCAAATGCCGGATATTGTATGATGGAATCCATCTGAGGCACTACATATTGTATTTACAGGTGATCAAAAAATAATCACAAAAAACTAAATAAAAACATTGTAATATTACAAAAAATATAGTATAAGAATTTTTACCGGCACAAGAGACCGGGAATATTTGGAATTTATGAAAAAGGAAAATGTTACACGCATTCAGTCAATGATTGACCGGATTAAAGCTCCTGATTTTGATCTGTCAAAGTCTGATAATTATATTAAAGAAATTAGCGAAATATGTCCTCTTCCAGAAGCAGTTGAGATTCTTCGATCACTTCGGGACAAGGCAATTTATGAAAAAAAAGATCAACCAACAAAAGCCACTCTGAACTGTCTGACACATATTGTTGGCTGGACAGTATTTCCGGCAGAAGTGCAGGCGCATTTACGTAATGTTTTATATGAATTGAACAAGCTTGATGATGATTGTTCTATTCTGGTTAAGGATTTGATGGAGCGTGGACGGTATCAGGTTCGATCAACATCCACAGGACAAAAATATATAGAATTCTGTCCAAGAACGGAGGCTGACTCAGAAAAAATATCAAAAGCCAAGAGCCTCCAGATACGTATGAAAAAGTTATCTGGCATTATCGTCGGTTATGATGATTCATTAAGAAAACTTCCAAATCCAGAATATGGATATATTTTTTCTGATCGTCCCAAAGCTTCTCCTAACCTGATTATTACGAATGAAGACCCTATGGAATTTCTTTCCCGCTGGATTAGCGAGAATGGAAGATTTTAATGGGACGTAAACCCATATTTGAGAAACCCATGACACAGGTAGAACGTAACAGGCATTATCTGGATAAGTTGAAATCACGGGCCAAAAAGAATATCTCCGGAATTGAGCTGGTAGAGAATAAGAAGGATGCCGATAATAATATATTAAATTCATATCGGTATAACCCTGGTGTGTTAAGTTATTGAATAATACGAATTCCTGAAATCTGTTATAATATGAAACCTGTATTATAATAGTATTGCCAGGCGTGGACTACGTTGACCCGTTCCACGGTTCACTCCGTCCAGACTGGCAAGGGGCTCTGCCCCGTTGACCCCATTTGAATGCAGGAATTTTACACAATGAAAAATAAAATATTAAATAAAGGAAAAGCAGGAAGACCCAATATGAGACGAATGGAAACACGCTTGTCCATTCGTGCGAACCGTGAAGAGCTGGAGGCATGGAAGCAAACTGGACGTGAAGCCGGGTTTCATAATCTCGCCAGTTATTTCCGGTCTTTGATGTCTTCCAGATATTTTGTGAATGACGAAAAAAAACATCTTTTGGCAGAGTTGAATGAAGCCACCAATCAGGTTGCACGATGTGGGAATAACCTGAACCAGATAGCCTATCATCTGAACGCTGGTGGACATGAGGACGCATCACGAGCAGTTTCTGAATGTCGTGACATTATCAAGACCATGAAGCGTATTATCATGGATATTCGAAGATGATTATCAGCTCAGAGCCTCTTATTGCCTCTCGTGGGGGTGGGGAGACCTGTGATCATGTTTTTCGTGGCTCTGGAAATGAGTCCATAGACGTGATTCAGGGATCAGAGTTTGATGTTATGCAGACTTTTGATGAAGCCAGAGACAACCACGACAAATATGCGGTGTGCCATTTCAAGATCAATCCCAAGCGAAATATTACGCATGAGCAGATGTTACAAAGTGTCAGTATGTTGGCTGTGGAATTTGGCTTTGAGCCGGATACCTGCACAATAGTCAGACATAGGAAGGTCAAGGCGGGTGAACCTGATGCGGATGAGCACTATCATCTCTATGCGTCATGGCGGAATAGTAATGGCAAATGCCTGGACAGTAGTTACATGAGAGTCAGGCAGGAAAAGATTTCACGTACGTCTGAATTCCTGTTTGGTCATGACATCGTAAAGGGACGCCATCAGGTTGCAGTCATTCGCCAGCTCCGAGACGAAGGTAAGGCTGATATTGCGGATCATATAGAGGCTCACACACCAGACCTGTATGAACCAGTGCAATCTGCTTTTACAGCCATCCAGCATCAATCAGCCTTGCGTCAGGGGGTTAATCTTGGAAAGCTGAGACGGTCCATCAGAGACCTACGTATAACCTCAGAATCATTTTCGAAAATGGTTGAGGGATTAAGTTCTCTGGGCGTGAGTATCCAGAAAGGAGAAAAAGCCAATACCTACATTATCGTGAATAACAAAAATAATAAGTTTCTTGGTTCTGCCAATCGTCTGTTTGAAATGAAGAAAGGGGAGTTTGCCAACCAGTATGAAGCCTTACAACAGGGAAAGGATACGAGCTTTGCGCTTTCTGAAGATGAGAGGCCTGTAAAAGCTTCAGAGATGAGTGGTGATGAGGATTTCTCTCCTGTAACTCCGGCTATTAGATTGCGCCAATGCCGTCTGTGGCTAATAAGGGCATTCCATCCAGAAGTGGAGCTTCTGACATCAGGGCCGATCATTTTGCGATGACTGATGGCATGTCGCGTGAACAGAAGGCTTCCATTGCTTTCCAGAATGAAGAAGCTAACCGGAAAGCATCTGTCGAAAAAGAGGCACTCGCGAACCAGAAAAAGTTTGCAGATGATCTGTTACAGATGATGTCTGACTTTGATAAGAAATGGAAACATGTTCCCAAAGAGCCCTTTTCTGATCCAAACAGTCGAAACTCTGTGCTGATAAGAGAAAAGCATGAGAGCATCCTGAAGCCATTGAGAGTCAGATATCATGCGGAACAGCAGAAATGGTTTAATGGCTCATCCACACGCAAGGCTTTGCAGGAATTCAACGACGCTTTGAAGAGGCTCAGATATGACAGAGATGATTTCAAGGAATTAGATATTCTGAATAATGACGACCATTTTCATTACTCTCTGAACTGGATGGCAGATTTCTACGTAGCTGGTCGTGAAAGAAAGCATAAGGAATGGCAAGATGATAACTCTGTTAAAAGCTACCTGAAGGCAAAGAAGGATTTTGATGAGCTATATGTCTACATTCAAAAAACAGGAAATGTAGAACTCCTTAGGGACGCTCTCAGAAATCCTGTTCATGCATTGCAAAAAATTCGGGATGCAAAAAAAATTAAGGAGACCACAATGGAGAGAGGTATAAGCAAAGAGAAAATCATATCAATGGGGAAAAAGAAAATTGTTAATAATGGTATTATATATGTATATACATAGAGTTTTTAATTTATTCTTGATTTTAATATATAATAATGGTAGATATAAAAAAGCCCTTGAGAGATTGGCGTCTCTAAAGGGCGGGATTGCAGGGAGGAGGAAAAGAACGCCCCCGCAAGAGGTTTTATTAGGTTAGATTGTAGATAGAGTAATTATAGCACAAAGTCAACAATAAAAATAGAATTTCTTTCTTTTCCTTCTCATGGTTTTCAAATGAAGACTTTCTGTGATCCTAATTTTTGGGAAACAGAAGATGGAACAGACATGTAAAAAAGTTATTAAAGAAAATGATATTCCTGACGAAAACGAAGGGCCAGATGAGGAAAAGTTTCTATCTGAAAGCTTTCTACCCCCTGACATTTCAACATTTTGGGATGTTTCAAGATTCCCGAAAAATCGGGATGGTTCTCAGTGCTATGTAAGCATTTTAGGATTCTGGAAAGATTTCTGGCGTCCAAAATATTATGATCCGGCCACTCAGGAACAAAAGCCAGGTAACAGAATCTTCAGAAGGTATTTTCCTGCGACAGAAGAAGGAATGCAGGGAATCAGGGGCTTGATAGAGAGCAATAAATTTGAGGCTTTGTATCGTTCTCAGGCATTCTTTCCGAAGATTAGAAAGACCCAGAGGAAAGAGGATATTTCAGCCATATCTCATGCATGGCTTGATCTGGATATCAATAAGCTTGGTGAAAGACGTAAGCTTATCAGGGGAGACAGGGCAAAAGGTATTTTTGACAGGTGGGTTGATAATGATCACTATCGTTCTGAACTCTTTCAGGAATGGCAATCTCTGGATGATGCAGGAAAAGCTGAATGGCTTATTTCTCATTGTGTGAATAACGAAATACCGGAGCCTACGGAAGTTGTGTTGTCTGGTGGTGGTGCCTACCTGTTATGGCAATTCACAGATACCGTGTTTATCAGAAGGCGACGCAGGAAGGCCGGGCAGAAAAATTCACCTTGCTCTTATATTGATGTCATTGAGGACATTCACAGGAATCTGCGTAATCGTCTGGATTATCTGATGGCAGATATCACACCGTGTTCTGCTCAGACTGTTTTGAGGATTCCGGGGTCAATCAATTATAAATATTCTCCTTTGGGACATTCATGCAGGTCAGTGTGGTTTAACGTAGATAATCGTTATAGCTCGGATGATTTCAAACAGCGTGTGCTGGGTATTGCACCTTATGCAGGAACTGAACGATATCAGCAGGCAAAAGAGATTGATGCTATTCGTGCAAAGGCAAGAAAGCAGGGAGAGAAGAGCTACAGGGACAATGCCCAGAAATGGAGCCAGAAGGCATCTCTGAAGGCTGACAATCCTGATAATGGGAATATCGTCCAGTTTCCTGTTAAAGCCTCTAAAAACTCACCCTATAAGCAATCAAGGCGTATCATTGGTGATCTGAAGGAACTGGCAAAGCTGAGATGGGGTGGAAGTGTCATGGAAGGCTACAGGGATATGTTCTGTCATATCGCTGTTTCCATGGCGTCAGCACATTTCCAGAATAATCCTAATGAGCTGTTGCCCTATGTGAAAGCCCAGATGGAAGATATTATTCCCTCTGATTATCTGGCTCAGCATTTTGAAAGCGATAATATCACGAGCCTGAATAAACTGATGACTGCATGTGATGTGTCTGATGTGAAGCCGGGTTTCTGTTCATGGCGTTATGCCTACAGCATTGATCGGATCATTGAAAAACTTGCGATCACCGAAGATGAAATGAAGCATCTGGATTGTCTGGTTTCCAAGAGCATCAAGAAAGAAAGGCGGAAACAGACTGACAAGGTTTATCAAGCCAAAAAGCGCAGGAATGCAGGGTCTGTCAGAAGAGAACACTATGAAGGGGAGGTATTGTCCAAAACAAAACCATGGGAAAAACTTGGAATATGTCGCAGGACATGGGAAAGACGACAAAAGAAATCCCAGAGAGCTTCTGTTGATAGTGACGTTAAAAGCTCTGAATCAAACCTTCTGGCAAATGTTGGATGACTGAAATTTTCTCACCATGATTTGCTATAGGTTCTTATTCTGTTTTCATGTGTCGCAAGTCCATCGCAAATAATATATAGGTTCGTAGGTGGGGGTGTAGGGGGATAAGTTTTCATAGACCAAAGATTTGTTATCATGTTTCCAATTTATTGATCTTCAGAATTCAGAAATTAAGGGAGAAGAGAAAGGGAGGGGGTAGGTCCAGGATGCCCCTTCCTGCTTCTCCCATGGATAAGATGCCGGCAACTCACATGAGAAAAAATTATAAAAAATAAAAAAGTTTATCCCTGAATCTTATCGTCATCTTACAGCTCAAATCCTGTGGATTATTGGCATTATGATTGTTGTGGGTGAGATGGCACTTAAAACCCTATGGAAATGAATTTTAAGCCTCTCCCATAAGTGTCCTGATATCCCAGAAATCCGGATACTGCATGGACTCAGCCACCTGAACGATATTTTCAAGATCGATACCATCCAGATATCGCTTTACGCCTTCTGAGTGATGTCCGTATTCATGGCCGAGAAAATCATCAATCCAGAGTTCTCTGATGCCGGTGTCGCCTCCTGGCGTATTTCTGAGCTTGGTGGAGACATTATGACGAAAGCTGTGAAAAACAATAGTAGAGGACTTAATGCCAAGCCGGTTTTTGAATGTTGAGAATTTTCCTCCAAAGCCCACGCTTCGTTTTTTATCCCTTCCGCTGAATGTCAGTTCGTTAAAGAGGTAATAATTGGCACTCTTGGCCCATTCCAGAATCCCAGCTTCAATCAGTTTGTGGTGGATAGGAATAACCCTTTCACCGGCCTCAGTCTTGGGGTTCCACGCCTCCGCTGGTCTGTTACGTCGTGGCAGATGCTCACAGATATTGAAACACCAGACGCCTTTGATGTTGATGACATCCAGCTTCCGCAACCGACATATTTCTTCCAGCCTCATCCCTGTATACGACCCAATGCCGACAATCATACCAAATGTTCTTTGGGAAATCTGGCCGGGAGGCCATGGGGTGTCGATGAGTTTCCGCAGGTCGTCCTCAGGCCACGCTTTATAGCCATCGCCCTTCAGTTTTCGGCCAAAAGACCAGTCTTTGAAGACATTGGAGCCTCGGTTCACCAGTTCCTTTTTTTCATGAAAGGTCCATAGGATCGACATCTTGGAGAAATGGTTTTTGATGGTTTTGGTTTTGAGAAGGGCTTTTATGCGGTTCCGCTTTGCATATTTAATAAGTTCATCAACCGTAAGTTCCTTGGTTTTACCCTTTCCATAGGTACCGGGAATCTGGGTCATCATTTCGATATATTTATTGGCGTGCTTACTGGAATAAGTGCGGATAGGTTCATCGCCATTGATTTCAATCCATCTGCGATAGACGTTAGTCATCATAGCCAGTTCGCTGTTTGGCTTGGTTTTAATCTCTGGTGACGTCATGAAGGTAGAGACTGCTTCCGAGAACAGGGGAGAGGGTTTCACTTCCAGTTGTTGGAAGACAGGAGCCAATGTTTCCCGTAACAGTGCAGACTGATTTTCAAAGACCTTGATGGTTTCCTGATGGCCTTGGACTCTGGACGCAAGGATTTCACCTGAACGGATCAGCTTTTCCATTGCGGGTTCGGCTGTATCCTTGAGATAGCCGGTGAGCGCGGTCATGCGGTCTGTCTCTCTGACATGGGACAGGAGATGTTCAGCGTTGATGGTCTTGTATTGGGAGATCAGCGACGCAATTTCGAGCTCATATGACCGGATTATGGCCTCTAGGAAATTCCTGGCATTATCATTGTCAAGATATGACCGTACGCATTCTGTCAGGCTGTCTCTTGTTTCCTGAGCTCCGCTGGTTTCCGGGGAAGGATGGAGCGTCTGAGAAGGTCAGCATAATCCTGCTTTTCCTCATCCGATATAATCCACGGTTCATGAGCCATCGCGTGTTCGATCTTTGCAAAAAGTGCCTGTGTTCGTTCGTATGCTGTTCCAGCACGGATTAGTGCGATTTTCCTTGATCTGGTGAACAGCGAAAAGCAGATTTCATTCTTTTTAAGAGTATCACGGAATCGTGATGGAACTCGTGTCCTGAAATAGAAACCTGTTGCCCGGCACTGGAGCATGTTTCTGCCTTGTTCATCGTCCCCCGCCAAAGCCTGTGTAAGACCTTGTGTAAGAGTTTGCGGGGTCTATGTTTCTGGAAATCCAGAATAATGAACAAAAACAATGAGTTATGGTGGTGCGAACTGCGGGACTCGAACCCGCACGCCTTTTACAGGCTGGAGATTTTAAGTCTCCTGCGTCTACCATTCCGCCAAGTTCGCGCAGATGCAATGATGCATCTCTGATGATTGAAAGCGTTTTAGCATGGTCGGAGAGAACTGCAACAGTATGTTTTATCGAGCAGCGTGTAAAATTGGTCCAAAGTGTTGTAGCCAATTTTCGGCTTGCTGTCTGTGAGGGGTGAATGTGTCAACCATTTTCCAGAACTGGGCACTATGGTTCATATGTTGTAGATGGCTTAATTCATGGGCAATCAAATAATGGCGTACAAAAAATGGTGCCATTATTAAACGCCATGACAACATTATACGTCCAGAAGATGAACAACTTCCCCAACGGCTCGATGTGTCACGAATATCTAACCGTGTAGGACGTAATCCAACAGCTTGGGCCACGCAGTGCATTTCTTGAGTAAGAATTTTGGTTGCATGTTGCTTAAGAAAGTCTTCCACGCGTCGCGCAAGAAAAGACGGATCTCCGCTTACAAAAAGGCAATCATTTTCTAGCCACGCACCACCTTTGCGATGAAGGGCATGGCAAATTGTGTAGTATTTATCTTGAATAGGAATATGGGAACCAATAGCAAAATGTGGTGTTTGCACTAATTTTTCAAGGCGTATTGTAATCCATTGCGCTTGTTTATGTACAAAATCCAAGGCCTGTGTGTAAGGGAACCCTTTAGGCAAAGTAACAAGAATAGCCTGTTCTTTTGCAGAAATTCGTAAGATACAGCGTTTGGCTTTTGTTGAAACGCGCCAAATTATTTTTGCAGAACCATATCCTTGCAGCATAACATGCTCTGGCCAAGATGAATGTTCTTTGCAATTCAAGAAAACATCTTTCCGGGTAAAGGTTTTTTAGAGAGATTCCTCAGCAGGAAGGCCGGGCCAACGGACAATGTAATCTTCCAGTGCCCCTGCGCGTCTTTCACTTATACAGCGTCCTGCAGCAGATTCACCCGCGATGATAACAGATTGGGCAGTATGCGTTAGCAATGGGTGCCACTGTGGTAGGCCACGCCCTTCCGAAAGGCGGCGATATGCACAATCAGGCGGTAACCAATCAAGTTCAGGAATCATCTCTGGTGTTAGAGTAATGCAGTCTTGCACTTTGCGATGGCGTTGCGCGTAATCTGTGCATTGGCATGTTTTAACATCCAAAAGACGGCACGCAACAGATGTGTAATGCAGTTCTTCCGTGTCATCATCACGCAGTTTGTGCAAGCAGCAGCGTCCGCATCCATCACACAGGCTTTCCCATTGCTCTGTGGTCATTTCTGTAAGTGGGGTTGTTTCCCAAAAAGGTGCCGTCATTGTGCAATGCCAAAAAAGAGGGAGAGGAAGAAGCTTACGATTAAAGGTTTCTTAAGAAGAGGCCAGATGATGAGCTGTAGGCATGCGCTTTGGTTTGCCCCCAGTTCACGTGCTGTAGGTCCCCATGCTTCTGGTAGGGTTTCAAGTTTGGCAAGCGGCCATAGTGCAAGCAAAGGTAAGCTTAAGGCA
Organism: Acetobacter oryzifermentans; assembly: GCF_001628715.1. NCBI lineage: Bacteria > Pseudomonadati > Pseudomonadota > Alphaproteobacteria > Acetobacterales > Acetobacteraceae > Acetobacter > Acetobacter oryzifermentans. The sequence goes on from NZ_CP011120.1 coordinate 214,239, forward strand.
CCCTGTAAAAAAGGAGTATAAGGTGTGTTGATGACAACAGGCAAAAAAATACTAAGAACCGATGCTGGAATAAACAACATAAAGAATGAGATATAAAAAATGCGCCCAGCATGTATGGCAAATGCCAGCATAAGCAGAACAAACACAAGAAATATGCTTGTTATACTTATGCAGACAAATCCCCATAAAAAAGAATAAGGCAATGGGATTTGCATCAGAGAAGGAATCACTTGCGGAGCGCCCATTGTTCAAAGTGTTCTGCAATGATGTTTAAATGATTTATCCAGAAGATATCATCAACAACAAGGGGCGCAGCCAAGTGGCGTAAGGTGGTATCCACGGCCATATCTCTCATGGATGGTAGAGATGGCCATGCGTTAGAAAATGCTTGCTGCTGCTGTGCCTGATCAAGCCATGATACAAAACTGAGCGCGGTAGCAGTGGTGGCAGAACTATGTGGCACTCCCCAGCCGTAACGCACCTGTAAGCGTTGTTGCCAACAGATGCCAAAACGCTTGGTATCTCCATCGGCTGTGTTCAGCATTTCCCCGGTAGGCGCAAGCCCCATAAGGGCGCCACCGCTTTTTAAAATCTGCCCGGCTTCTTCCGGGGTGGACCACCAGACAATATAAGGCCGTAGCTGATCCAGTTTCCGGAAGGCCCGTATTAACCCATCTTGGGTGTTGAGTGTGCGGTAAACCATTTCGGATGGTACGCCATCAGCCAGTAGGGCAATTTCTAGCGTGGTGCGTGGGTCACGCCGTAGGCTGCGCCGTCCCGGATGGCGGGCAACGTCCCAAAAGTCCGCCCAGTTGGGGGCGGTGTCAAAACGTGAGCTATCCCACGCAATAGCGTAATCAATGCTGGTGGAATAATTGGGTTGTGCTGCATCTTCAGGCAAAGGAGCAAGCAGGCCAGCGCTGCCTCCTATCGCCAGACTGCTATTTTCCATCATGACCGCAGCCCAATGTTTGGGGCTGTTTTTTTCCTGTTGCTGGAGAGCGGTTAGAGATCCGTCCCATCCAGAGGTGATGATGCGGTGATGTGTCTGACGTGTGTATCCGGCAAAAAGGATTTTTTTCTGTATGTCACAAATCCTGCCCGAGAATGTCAGAACCCGTAAGGCGGCGTCTGCATGTGCAATTGTGTGTTTATGCGCAGGACGCGCCTGAACCATTTGAGGGGCAAGAGAGATTACGCCGCCGCCCAACCCAGCCAGCAGGGCTTTCCGTCGGGAAATGGTCCCGGCAGAAGGCGCTTGTTTCTGAGGGTGGGGGGACGGTGTCCCGCTGGAGCGACCGTGCAGGAAAGAAAAAGAAAACAGGGTGACCTCGCGCATATAGTGCCGCCAAATGAAGGCAGATGAGTTTAGCCTTATTTTGCATCCATCGGAAAGGCGATAGCGTTCTGTGGTTGCCAAGCCAATATGGCCTTGTTGCCGGGGCGGAGTTCACGCGGCAAATGGACCAGGGGGCGGTGAGCTATAATTTCCGTGCCATCCAAGGTGCGAAACCGCATGGCAATGGCGTGGCCAATGTGATGGGCGGAAACAAGAGTGCAGGCAATATCTGTTTTATCTTCTATCTCCATGCCACCGGAGCGAGGAAACAGAACGGAAAGGCGGTCAGGCAGAATGCAAATGCTGGCCAGATCATTTTCTTCTAGATTGTAATCGGCCACAGCTTCCACTGTCTCGCCCGATGGCAGGCGCAATTCGGCAATGTCATCCTCTATAAGTAATACCTTGCCGCTGATAACATTGGCATCCCCAAACTGTGCTGCCACGCTTAGGCAAGTAGGGCGGTTTAGTAGGGTGGCAACATCTCCTATCTGTAACAGGGTGCCATTTTGCATAACGCCAATCTGATCTGCCGCTATCATACAGTCCTGCTTCTGGCGTGAAAGCAGCAGAATGCTCAGTCCTATGGCATGGCGTAACCGATCCAAAAATGTGATTGCACGCCGGATGGTGGGGTGATCCATGTTTTCGAAAGGCTGATTCAGAACCACAACATCGGGCTGCATGATCAGGGCGCGCGCTAGCTGCGTCCGAAATATCTGTTCTGCATTGAGTATGCGGGCCGGTTGGGCACGCAGGGCTTCCAAGCCAGTCAGGGCCAGTATTTCAGCCCCGCGATGTGCGATTTCAGACTTGTGAAACGTGCCACTGGCGCGCAGGGGCAGGAAAATATTGTCCAGAACGGAAATGTGCGGAAACAAGGGCGCGTGCGGGCCTATTGTTGCCAGTTTTTTATGGCCAGATGTGTTTAAGTTATATGGTGTGCCGTTAATTTCTATCTGCCCAACCGTAAAGGGGCGTCTGCCAGCCAATGTTTCTGCCAAACAGGTTAGATCCGCATTGTCTTGCCCGATTCCCAGTATGGCTGTGCAACTTCCCGCCGGTAGAGAAAGCGTGAGGGGTTCTGCGTTGTGAAAGAACGCTAGATTGTGAACCGCCAGTGCTGTGGATGAGCCATGCGTGGTATGCATGCAACTATGTCCCTTTCCGTGGGTTAGAAGTAAAGTGCACTATATTTCAGGCAGGTAAACGGAGGTTTCTTTCATGTCTTCAGATAAAATCAAAGAAGTAAAAGCAGCAGGTGAAGCCGCAGCCGACACGGCGCGGGACGAATTGGAAGCCGTAAAAGCGCATCTTGAACGCCTTGTGACCCAGCATCTGGTGCCAGCGCTGGGCCGTGCAGGGGATAAAGCCGGCACGCTGAAGGAGCAGGCGGTTGCCAATGCGCGCGAACTGGCCGATCATGCACAAAGCGATCTTGCTAAGCGTAATCGTGGTCAGTCTTCCTGGTTGTCCATTGCCATTTCCGGCGTGGTGGGCTTTATCCTTGGGCGTCTGTCACGCTGACGCTTGTGCGTCATCTGAACAAAGGTAGCCTCGGAGCCCATGCGTATCTTTGATCTTGGTAAATCCGCCCTGAATGCTCAGTCTAATCTGATGCAACAGATGGCCATACGATACGGCAAGCAAGCCGTATTGTTGGCAATGGCGGCAGTATTTGGACTATTTGCCCTGATTACAGGGCATGGGCTCCTTTGGGTGCTTCTGGTTTTTGTCGGGCATTTTGGCCCGGTAGGTGCGGCGTTTACAGTATTCGGGCTGGATGTGTTTGTGGCTCTGGTTTGTGTGCTGTTTGGCCGTCGTTCTTACCTGACAGTGCAGGAAGTGGAAGCCCGCATTGCCCGTGACCGCAATATCACCATGATGCGCGACTCCATGACCATGGCAGCCGTAACGGCAACCGTTGCAACAGCCATGGGCCGTGGTGGATCTCGCAAAGTGTGGGACGTTGTGCGGCGGAAAAAGGACTGAAATCGTCCAGTCTGGACGAAACCATAGGTTCCATTCCAAATTTGCATTGGCGCGCAGGATTTTTTCTGTAAATGATGGCGCTGTCTTTCGTGAGTGTGCAAATTGTTTGCACGCTCACTAGTGTGGGTAGGGAATGGAACCGAATCATCATCCCGTTATGGCCAATGAGCCCCGCCGTTTCTTTGGATATCGGCTGGCGCGTCTTGCTGCTGTGTGGCGGCGGGAGATTGATGCCGATCTGCGGGCCTTCGGCCTGACAGACGCCACATGGCGGCCCATTTATTACCTCAACTTCTCCAAAACACCCATGCGCCAGACAGATCTGGCCCGCTCCCTCTCCTTGGAAGCCCCTTCACTGGTGCGGCTTTTGGATGTGCTGGAAAAGCGTGGCTACGTGGTGCGTGAAACGGATGAAGAAGATCGCCGCTCCAAACTGGTAAGTATTACGGAAGAAGGGCGCAGTGTTGCTGCTCTTGTCAGCCGCGTGGCGGATGAAGTGACAGCCCGCCTAACGGAAGATGTTTCCACCACGGAGCTGGAAGAATGCTGCGGCGTTCTTGACCGGGTTGAGCAAGCCGCCCAAAACCACCGGGATACCATTGGTGGTGATAAAAGAGGCATGCGGTAATGCCAGTTTCCAGAACAGTGCCATGCTAGCTGAATTCAATATATTTGGTGTTTTTATTGCACCTATTGTCGTGTACGCCCTAGCGGCGCTGCCGATTACAATGTGTGTTCGCTTCGTGTTGTGGTGGAGCGGCCTTCTGGGCTGGTTCTGGCATATCGCGTTGTTCGAAGTATCGTTATACGTCAGTATTCTTTGCCTGCTGATCCTCTACGTCTGACCCGAAAAGGCTTTTGAGTCTCCGCAATGCCCCTTCTGCGCACCCTGATACGAGTTGTTCTGACCCTTGCGGTCGTCTCACTGGCCATCGTTCTGGGGATTACCCTGTGGAACGTGTATATGATTGCACCCTGGACCCGCGATGGCCGTGTGCGTGTTTACGTTGTGGACGTGGCCCCCGAAGTTTCTGGCACAGTGGTGCAGATTCCCATCGTGGATAACCAGTTTGTGCATAAGGGTGACCCACTGTTTGTGCTTGATCCGGTGCGTTTCCGTCTTGCTATTCGTGAGGCACAGGCCCGGCTTGATGGCGCATTGGAAGATTTGAAGCTGAAACGCAATGATGCCCGCCGTCGTATGGGCTTGGGTGGCATTGTGTCGGCCGAAGAACAGGAAGTCTTTAACTCTAATGTGGCCACACAGATTGCATCTGTGGATGCAGCGCGTGCCGCTTTGGATGTGGCCAAACTGAACTTGCAGCGTTCGGTTCTGTATTCTCCGGTAAATGGTTACATCACCAACCTGAACCTGCGGGTGGGCGATTACGCCTCTGCCGGGCAGGCACGTATGGCCGTTATCGATTCCGACTCCTACTGGGTTTACGGGTATTTCGAAGAAACAAAGATGTGGGGCGTACACGTGGGTGATGAAGCCCGCGTTAAGCTGATGGGCTATAAGCCTATCCTTACAGGCCATGTTGTCAGCATTGCGCGCGGTATTAACGATACCAACGGCACACCAGATAAGCTGGGGCTGCAGGATGTGAACCCAATCTTTACCTGGGTGCGTCTGGCACAGCGTATTCCTGTTCGTATTCACATTGACCACGTGCCCGATAGTGTCACGCTGGCAGCAGGTATGACGGCAACTGTGAGCGTAGGCCCTGAACCCAGAGGCCGCCGCGGAAAGTTGACGACCTGGCTGCAAGATCATCTGTAAGCGCAGGACATGAGACAGAACATGAAGGGTCGTCGTCGCCTTGGGCTGTTTCTGGCAACATCCATGTTGTTGTCAGCCTGTACCGTAGGGCCAAATTATCAGCCAGACCGCATGAAGGTTCCGGCAGCGTTCAAGGAGACGGAGGAAGAGCATCCGGCTACGCCTGAAGAGATCGAACGCACCAACAAGGAAATGACAGAGTGGTGGTCTTTGTTCAAAGATCCCATTCTCACACGCTTGGTGGATGATGCCATTAAGGGCAACTACGATCTGCAGATTGCCGGACAGCGTATTCTGGCCGAACGGGCCATTCGTGATCGGTCTGCCGCACAGTGGTATCCACAAATGGATGCCAATATGGGCGGTGGTGATGTGCGCTATTCCATCAACATCGATAACTGGCCAATTCGCCCGGGTAATCCGGCTAACCAGCCAGAAGCTTCTATGTTGACATATGGTGTGATGGCATCGTGGGAGCTGGATATGTTCGGGCGTATCCGCCGAGATGTGGAAGCGCATGAACATCAGGTTGAAGCCAATATTGAAGGCCGCCGCGCGTTGCTGATGGGTCTGCTATCCGAGCTTGCGTCCGACTATATGTTGCTGCGCGTAACACAGCTTCAGATCAAGATCGCCACGGATAACATTCGCGTTGCTAAGGATGCGTTGGATCTTACTAACAAGCTGTATCTGGAAGGTGTGGGTAACACCTTGCAGATTGCACAGGCACAGGCCGAAATGGATGCGCAGATTGCTGCGCGTGAACCGCTAAAAACACGTGTTTCGCAGGTAACACACGCCATTGCCGTGCTGCTGGGTAAAATGCCGGGTGAACTGGAAGAGGAATTGAAGATTCCGCGGCCTCTGCCAATTGTTCCAGAATTTCCTGCTACACTGCCGTCTATCGTTATTGCTAACCGTCCAGATATCCGTATGGCGGAGCGGCAATATGCCGTAGCCACGGCTCAGATTGGTGTGGCTGTTGCCAACCTGTATCCACATTTTGTCGTGCCGCTTACATTCAACCCGAATGCATCGGCCATGTATCAGGCGTTTCAGGCAAATGCCATGAGCTGGCAGTTCCTGCTGATGGCCAGCATGCCATTGATGCACGGCGGCAAGATGACGGCAGAAGTTCGTGCAGCACAGGCTGCGGCAGAAGCTGCGCGTCTCACGTATCGTCAGACTGTTTTGCAGGGCTTCAAGGAAGTAGAAGATGCCATGGCGGCATGGCATGATGATATTGAATATGCCGAACAGTTGCATAAAGCCGCAGAAGATAGCGCAACTGCCAGTGAGCGTGCGCGTAAACTCTACGGTGCTGGTTTGGTAGGGTTTCTGGAAGTGCTGACAACCGAACGCACCACCTTGAATGCCCAGAACATGGAGGCTCTTGCTAAGTTGGAGCGTCTGCGTGATGCGGTAAATCTATACACGGCGCTGGGTGCCGGGTGGAAAGGTGTTGCTCTTACCAACACCACTTTGCCCGTTTCTCTTGAAACGCAGAACTTCCTTGCCCGCGCCTTCAAACAATAAGCCGCAGCAGGGCGGGTTAGCATCGCCTTACGTCAAGCGTATTCTGCTGGTTGCCCTATTGATGACCGGTGGCTTTACGCTGATGTGTTTTACGGGGTGGTGGGCTGTGGCGTACAGCCATCCGCAAGATAGCTGGGGTATGCTGGTTTTCCGGTGGTTGTTTCCTGTTATAGGTGCAGCGATGGTTGGAGGTAGCTTTGTGCTTCTCAACCGTCCTGTAGGCAATGTATGGGAAGAATTTGAAGCATCCTCAGATGATGAGGATGCAGATGGAATCGTATCCAATATGGATGGGCGCTAGGCAGAATTAGTTGCCTGCAAGTCGTTTAAAGGCAGGGGTTTGCGCTTGTGTCGTTAGAAACGAGATCATGGCTTTACGTGCCAAAGCTGCATCTTGCCCAAGGTGAATAAGCCCACCAATCTGCGTTGGGTGGCGCACGATATCACACATTAACTTACCGATTTGCAGGCCCCCTTCAGGGGAAAGAACAGAGCCTGCAATGGGGGGCAGGGAACGGTCTGCCGGATCGCAGACAACCCGTAGAACAGCAAAAGGCAGCCCGGCTTCTTCTGCTGCTTTTGCAAGAAAACCGCTTTCCATATCTAATGCGGGGCAATGAGACTGTGCAAAAAGCTGCGCCTTATGGGCTGCATCCATTACCACGGTATCACTATGCAGCAGCGTTCCGCCCTGCACACCCGCCTGATCTCCACCTAAAATATGGCGTAAAGTGGCATCGCATACGGCGTTTGTGTCCCAGCAGGAAACCTTTTCTGGAATAACAATGCTGCCAGCAGATAATGCCGGGTTCAGCCCCGCAGCCAAGCCAAAGGAGAGCAGACAATCAGCCCCGCTGGCAACCAATCTGGCAGCTTCGCGCTTTGCTCCGGTATGTGTCGCGCCACTAGCGGCAATGGCAGCATGCGGGAAAATAGAGCGGATAAGGCGTGCTTCCGCTTTTAACCCCACCAGAATGCCGGGGCGAGATGGCGAAGGCTGGGCAGAGGCTGATGTCATTGATTTAGAACCCAAAGGAAACGCGGCGGGTATTGCTGCTTTCAAGATTGCGATAGCGGGCTAATGCCATAAGCGGGAAGAACTGCTTGTAGCCGTGGTAACGCAGGTAAAATACCTTGGGGAAGCCAACAGCATTATAGGGGTCTTCATGCCATTCCCCGTTCGCATCCTGCTGGTCGGCCAGCCATGCAATGCCGCGCGTTACGGCTGGATCATCCCGCCGGCCTGCGGCCATCAGGCCCAGAACAGCCCATGCTGTTTGTGATGGCAGGCTTTCACCATACGTGCCGTGTGGGCCGCCTTCATAAGATTCGCAACCCTCGCCCCAGCCGCCATCTGTTCGCTGGACAGAGCGGAGCCATTCCACAGCTTTCACCACGGCTGGGTCATCGTGGGAAATGCCAGCAGCATTTAAGGCGCACAGCGCAGACCATGTGCCGTAAATGTAGTTTGTGCCCCACCGCCCAAACCAGGAACCGTCTTTTTCCTGCTCCTTGCGCAGATATTCCAGTCCACGCTTGATAACGGGCTCATCTTCTGGGTTTTTCAATTGGGCCAGAAAGGAAATACAGCGTGCGGTGACATCTGCTGTGGGTGGGTCGAGCAATGCACCATGATCGGCAAAAGGAATGTGGTTGAGAACATTCTTGTTGTTGTCGATATCAAAAGCACCCCAGCCACCATCTGTGCTTTGCATGCCCACAATCCATGCGCGTGCACGCGCAATGGCTTCAGCATTTGCTGGGTCGCCCTCACGGTGCAACAGCATACCCACTACGGCTGTATCATCCACATCGGGGTAATAGTCGTTCCCGTATTGGAAAGCCCAGCCACCGGGGGCCAGATTGGGGTTACGAACGGCCCAATCTCCCTTTACATTCAGGATCTGCTTACTGCGGAGCCATGCAGAGGTTTTTTTCAACTCGCCAAGCGTTTTTTCTGGCGCAATTCCATTGGGGCCAGAGGCTGCCTCAATCATGGCATGGCCAGAAAGTCCGGTGTCCCAAATAGGGGAAACGCAGGGCTGACAGTAGGCTTCATCGTCTTTTTCAACGATAAGGGTCTGCACGGCTTCCCATGCCGTTTTTGCACGCGGGTCTTTATCCGGCACGCCCATGGCCCGATACATCATCACCACGTTGGCCATGGCAGGGTAAATAGCCCCCAAGCCATCTTTGCCATTTAAGCGAGGTTCGATAAAATCAAGGGCGGCTTGAATGGCTTTTTTGTGCGTTTTTTCGGGAATAAACGGTACGATGGGCCGCAAAACGCTATCCAGCCCTTTAAAAACATACCCCCATGCCGAGCGATAAGGGCCTCGAATCCAGTCCTGCACTTTTTCTGGCGGAGTAACAAACAACTCACGCACATGGATCTGGCGCGGATTTGCCGCCACAGGGCGGAGGGCTGCCAGCACCAGAAGCGGCGCAATAACTGTGCGGGACCAGTAAGACATGTTCCACACGGAAAAGAATGCCTTGGCAGGCAGCAGCATCAACTCTACGGGCATAATCGGAGTTGCACGCCACGGCACTTCACCAAACAAAGCAAGCTGGGAGCGTGTAAACACGTTTGAGCGTTCCGCCCCACCATGATCCAGAATGGCTTCTCGTGCACGCTGCATATGGGGGGCATTCACATCATCCCCCACGGCTTTGAGCGCAAAGTAAGCTTTTACAGTGGCGGAAAGGTCAAACTTGCCATTGTGGTAAAGGGGCCAGCCCCCGTGCTCTTCACTTTGGATACGGCGCAGGTAGATGGCAATTTTCTGCTCCAGCGCATCGTCAATCCTGTCCATGAAGTGTTCGAGCAGGATATATTCGGCAGGAATGGTGGCATCGGCTTCCAGCTCATAAACCCAATGCCCATCATTTTGCTGGGCCTGACTGAGAGCGGTATGCGCACTCAGAACCGCACGATCCAGAACATCTGAAGAAAGGCGTGATTCGGAAAGAGCACTCCCATCGGCGGCCATGTCAGAAAATCCTTTCTGCTTGCAAGCGTAAAGCTGTTTAGAGCGCAGTGCGTTTTAAGGGGATATTACCGAGGGTGCTTGAGGCCCAAAGTATGAACAGCTTGCACGCCAGACCGCATGGCCCCTTCAAGGGTTGCGGGCAAGCCGGTGTTTGTCCAGTCTCCGGCCAGAGCCAGATTTACCAAAGGTGTAGCAGGGCCACAGCGTAGGCGGTTTTGTTCAGGTGTGGCTGCAAAGGTTGCGCGTTTTTCCCACACAACACGTTGGGCCGCCGGTGTGGCCGGAAGAGGTTGCTCCAGCACGGCATCACAAGCCTGGCAGACTTCCTGCCAGATGGTGCGGGCCAGATCATCCTGATTCTGGTCTGCATAGCGGTTGGCGGCGCTTACGGTAACAGACAGAATGTTTTCGCGCAGGAAAACCCATTCCGTTACGCCGCCAATAACGCCCATAAACCCACATTGCGCAAAAGAGCCTTGTGGAATGGGGCGTTCATCCAGCTTGAAATGCAGGTTTAGAATGCTTTCAAATTCCGTTGGGGCGGTTATGCCAGCAATCTTGTTGGCTAAGAGACTCTGCGCCACAGGAGCAGGTACAGCCATGATGATGGAATCATCAGGCCCCAAGGTAATGTCTTCTTCGGGTGTATGCAGGGTTGTAATGCGGCCGCGCGCTTCTTCCACACCGGTAATACGGCTTTGGGTGCGCACTTCTACGTTCATGTCCTGCAAATGCTTTAGGGCCGGATCCACCAAGGTTTCGGAAAGGCCAACCTTGGCAAACCACGGCATACAGGCCGTCCCCCCCAAGGAAAGAGATTCGCGAATAACAGCACCCAGCAATGCGGCGCTTCCGGTATCGGTAAGCGTATTAAGGGCGGAAATAGCAAACGGCTCTAAAAGCCGCCGGGCGAAGGCACCGGGCAATAGGCAATCTGCAACTGTTTCGTTTTCACCTGCGTTCATCAAGCGGTACAGGCTGCGCAAATCAGGCAGGCGCATATCCGGCACACGCCGATGTGGCTGAAATACCCACCACGGCATACGCCCGCGGGAAAGGTTTAATGTCCAGCGCGCATCTTCGGCCAGATCTACAAAGGGGAAAAGTGGCGCGTGGGGGCCGGTTAAGGTGTCCAGCGCGCCGGTAAGCCCCAGATAACGGAAAACAGTTTTGTTGGCAGAAAGCAGCAGATGGTTACCGTTATCAATGCGGCAACCAAGCTGACGATCCATATAAGAGCGCGCCCGCCCGCCACAGGCGCGGCCTGCTTCGTGCACGATAATGCGTGGGCCAGAGCCCGCCGCTTCTACCGCAGCGGCCAAACCGGCCATGCCCGCGCCAATAATATGCAAAGTGCCTGTCATCACCGTTTCCTTATCGTGCGATCAGGGAAGATAAGAGCAGGCGAGCGCGTAAACCTTGCCTACGGTGGAGCTTTCGGGCCGCTGGCGCAGTACATCAGGCCCCCATCCACGTTTGCGCAGGTTTTTCAGCACCGTTTCATAGCTGGCACCCATAATGCGGGCTGGCAGCATGGTGCGGGGGCGGCAAAGCTTCATGGTGGCAAATGCCGTTGTGAAGTGATCCTGCGCACGAGCGGCTATAATTTTGGTAACTTCCTGCAAGCCGGGGGCGGTAAGTGCCTTTACCGGATCATGCGGCACGTTAAACCGATCTAGCAGATCGGATGGCAGATACAGGCGGCCACGTGCGGCATCTTCGGGCAGATCACGCAGGATGTTGGTTAACTGCAGGGCACGGCCCAGATGATAGGCAACCTTATTGCCTTCATCAGAGCACTCACCAAAGATACGCACAGACAAACGGCCAACGGCTGCGGCTACGCGATCACAGTAAAGATCCAGCGTTTTTTCATCCGGCGCCACAATCGGGGTGGCGGTATCCATCAGCATGCCATCGATGATGGCATCAAAATCTGCCTGTTGCAGCGCAAAGAACGGAATGGCGGCTAGCAGAACGCGTTCCAGCGGTTCGTGCGGGGTTTCAAGCCTGTCCTGATACAGGTGGGCAATCTTTTTGTGCCATTCCTCCAATGCCTGTGTGCGTTCTGCCAACGGGGCCAGGCCATCGGCAATATCGTCCACCACACGGCAGAAAGCGTAAATGGCATACATGCCGTAGCGGCGCATGGGGGGCAGGATACGCATGCCAGCAGCAAAGGAGGTTCCCGCCTGTTTGACCGTACTTTCCACCCAGGCAAGATCAGCAGGATCACACCCAAGGGGGGTCGGCTCGTCATGCATCTGGATGTCTGGGGTTGTCACGCGCTTCTCACTTGTTGTTCGATTGTCAAAGTTATTTGGTCAGGCTCTTTTTACAGAAGTTCTGCCATTCGGAAAGGTCATGCCCATGCCCGCAGGGCCGCAATAGCTGCATGCATGCCGTCTGCCCGACGCAAGGCCACACGCCCTGCCAGTGGGTCTTCACGCCGCAGGCGGCGGGTAAGGCAGTGTGCCAGTTCTACAATAGCAGCACATTCCATACGGAACCGGCGGTCACGGATATGGGCAGCTAAGGCGGAAGCCTGCTGGTTGAGGGCATCTACCCCGTCCAGCATGGTGTTGAAAACACGCCGCAGAGCAGGAGAGCTGCTACCAGCCAGCAGATCCTGTTGCGATGTGCCGCAACGTTGCATCATATCTGCGGGGATGTAGCAGCGCTTCAGGCGCTTGAGATCACCAGAGCAATCCTGAAGGTGGTTTAGAATCTGTAGTGATGTGCACAGTGCATCGGAGGGCGCAAAGGCGGCGGAAGATTCTTCGTGCAGGCCAATCAGATAACGGCCCACAGGGTTGGCGGAATACCGGCAGTATTGCAGCAGATCATCCCATGTCTGATAGACATGCCCGCGCGAATCGTTGCGGAAGGCAATCAGCAGATCCGTTGCCGTTTCAAACGGAACATGCGTTTGCAGAAGAGACCGGCGCAACGTTGCTGCACTTTGGGCATCGGGCCGGTTGATCGGGTCCCGCTTGCCGAGCAAAACATCTTCCATTGCATTCAGGCGTGTAATCTTGTCATCGGGGGCAAGGGTTTCACTATCTGCAATGTCATCAATAACACGCGCGTAATCATAGTAGGCATGCACGTGCGGGCGCAGCTTTTTGCTGATTAGCAGGGAACCGACGGGAAAGTTTTCATCCGAAGCTCCCTTGCCGGATGAAACGTCTGCTGTTCCCCATACGCTGGTTGTGTTGGTCATGCCTGGCTCAATATGATTGCGCGATAAGGGCAGCCCCGTGATTTACATGAGGCTGCCGGGAATGCCTATCCCTTAACTGCGGCCCTGCCCAGAGGGAGGCTTCAGATATATTTCAGGCGCGCCGGCTTTTTTGTTCCAGCGTGCGCCCATCATTGGGTATGGCTTCGGTATAGGCGCGGTCTTTCCAGACCACACCTTTACCCCGGTGGTGGTTAAGGGCGGACCCGATAGTGGCGGCTGTATAAAACAGCGCAATAAACGGCAACGCCAATGCCCAGAAAGGCGAAAGGCGAAAGCGCCGCAGCGTAGGTATAAAGGAGCAGAGAGAAATGGCAAACGTGGCTGCTCCAACCCATTGTGCAGGCCCATGTGCCAGAAAAGCAAGTGCAGCAGGGGCAAGCCACACCAAAATCATGGCTAATACGGTTAACACCAATAGCGCGGGTGAAAAGCGTAACTGCACGTAAGCCGTGCGCGCAATCATACGCCAGATATCGCCAGCCGTTGGATAGGGACGAACAGATTTGGCCAAGCAGGAATGGCCTAGATACAAGTGGCCGCCAGCTTGTTTGACGCAGCTTGCCAGTGTGCAATCATCTATCAGGGCGCCACGCAGGGCTTCAATGCCGCCAATCTGGCGGAGCATATCGCGGCGCAGTAAAATGGTGCCCCCTGCGGCTCCGGCCGTTTTATCTTTGGGGTTATTTACCTTGGCGAACGGATAAAGCAGGGTAAAAAAGAATACAAAAGCTGGCACCAAAGCGCGCTCAGCAAGGCTTTCGCACTGAAGTTCCACCATTTCGGAAACCATGTGCAAACGATCTGTTTGTGCCTTGGCCACCAAGGTAGAAACATGTGCCGGAGCATGCAGAATATCTGCATCTGTAAACAGTATGTAACCGCTGCCATCTGCACATTGGCGCTCCGCCTCTGCCACCCCTTGGGCAACGGCCCATAATTTACCGCTCCAGCCAGCAGAAGGCTCTGCCCCATCTACAACGGTCAGGCGGTTGAGAGGGTCGGGCAAAGCCCGTGCGAGATCCCCTGTGTTATCCGTACTGCGATCATTTACCAAAATAACGGAAAGGCGGCCCATGTAATCCTGCGCCAGCAAAGAAGAGAGGGCTGGCTGAATGGATTCAGCTTCATCCCGGGCAGGCACAACCACCGTAACATCCGGCGCAATATCCATGCGCGTCCGGCCTGCGTCTGCGGGTTGCAGAATGGGGCCAGCCTGCCAGAATTTTCCATGAAAAAATATCAGCCCAATCCAGATAATGGCGCATAAGATAGCCAGAGCCAGTATCACTGCTGCTCTCCTATTTCAGCATGCCATTATTGCGGAACCAGGTAATGGCATCTTCCACCGCCTTGCGTGCTGGACGCGGGTTATACCCTAGTGCACGTTTGGCTTTATCGGATGAGAAGAACATTTTTTTGCGGGACATGGCCAACATCTCACGCGTTACACGTGGGTTGATGCCAAAGGAGCGGGAAAGCCATTCGGACACAATTGCCACAGGCCAGATGACTTCCTGCGGCAGCCTGATTTTTGGTGGCGGCACGTGGGCAATTTCTGAAACCATAGCGAACAGATCGCCCAGCAGGTAGTTTTCTCCGCCCAGAATATATTTTTCGCCAACGGTGCCACGTTCCAGCGCTAGCGCATGGCCTTCAGCCACGTCATCTACATGTACAATATTCACGCCTGTATCTACATAGGCGGGCATGCGGCCTGCGGCGCAATCCAGAATCATCTGCCCGGTGGGGGTGGGTTTGATGTCTCGCGGGCCAACGGGTGTGGAAGGGTTTACGATAACCGCCGGTAGCCCCTGATCACGCACTAATTGCAGCACTTCCTGTTCGGCCCGGTATTTAGAGCGCTTGTAAATGCCAATAACGGCATGTTCCTGTACGGGGGTGTTTTCATCGGCAATGGAACCATCACCAATCAGGCCCAATGCCGCAACAGAGGAACAATACACAATTTTTTCAACACCAGCCGCTTTTGCGGCCAGCATAAGCTGGCGGGTGCCCTCTACGTTTGCTGTCATCATAGGGGCAGGGTCTGGCACCCATAGCCGGTAATCGGCAGCAACGTGGAATACGTAGCGGCACCCTTCTACCGCACGCGCAAAGGTTTCTGGGCGAGAAAGATCACCGTCCACCAAATCGGCAGGAATATCCGCAATATTGCGTCTATCGCTGCCTTCGCGCACCATTAGCCGCAGGGAATGCCCCCGTTCCAGCAAAGTGCGGGCTACGGCGGAACCAACAAAGCCTGTTGCGCCGGTTACGAGGGTATGGGCAGTCATGAGAATATACGCTCCCCCAGAGGTACGATACGTAAATAAAAGTGGTAAGGACGTTAATCCCGAACGGCAGGTCTGTTTCTTTATCCTGCTGTCCGAGGTGGCGCCAGACCCCGTGGTGGTGTAAGGGGACGAACCAATCACACACACACACACTGATGCGCCGCTTGCTTTTTACCACATGGCAAAGGGCCTTGGGTGTGCTGGACAAACAGAGCTGGGGCCTTGAAGAAGCTTACGGTTTTTCTTACTTTTCTCGGGCTTGTGGCCGTTACGGCAGCAATGGCATGGAGCGGTTTCGATTCCGTTTTGCATGCCGTTATGCGTATAGGTCTGGGCGGCTTTCTTGTAATGGTATGCTGCCAGTTGCTGGTAGATGGCGTTCTGGGGCTGGCTTGGCATGCCGCTTTTCCCGAACTGGGCTATTTTAGGCTGCTATCCGCCCGCATGGTGCGCGATGCCGCAGCAACGTGCCTGCCTTTTTCCCAGCTCGGTGGCATTGTTATCGGGATTCGGGCCACATGCTCATCGCATGGCTTTTATAAAGGCGATAAGCGGGAAGTGGCGTTGCCAGAGGCAGCTTGCGCCAATCTGGTAGATATCACCACGGAAGTGATGGGGCAGGTAGCGTTTGTGCTGCTGGCCGTTGCTTTTTTGGTGGCGCATCAGCGTTCCAGCCCGTTTGTTGTGCCCGTAGTGTGCGGTGCGGTGTTCCTTATTGCAGGTACAGCCGGGTTTATCTGGACCCAGCGGCATGGTGGTAATCTATTCCGCAAATTTGGTGGAACATTTACCCGCAGCCTTGCCTCCCAATGGCACGAAAAC
Organism: Acetobacter oryzifermentans; assembly: GCF_001628715.1. Lineage (NCBI taxonomy): Bacteria > Pseudomonadati > Pseudomonadota > Alphaproteobacteria > Acetobacterales > Acetobacteraceae > Acetobacter > Acetobacter oryzifermentans. The sequence goes on from NZ_CP011120.1 coordinate 230,242, forward strand.
CTGACTCAAGGCGCTGATGATCTGCAAGAGCAGATGGAAGCGGCATGGAGCCGCCCGTGGCATATCTGCCGCTCTGCGCTGTACCATTTTATAGGGTGGCTGGGCAGCGCAGCTATGCTTTGGCTAACGGCGCGTTTTCTGGGTGCGCATCTTTCCTTCCCCAATGCCGTTGCTGTGGAAGGCGTAACCTGCGCCATTATGTCTTTAGGGTTTCTGGTGCCCGGTAGCTTGGGTGTGCAGGAAGGCGCCTATATGGCGCTAGGCCATGCTTTTGGTATCGATCCTTCTGTCTCACTTGGGCTTTCTTTGCTGCGGCGTGGGCGTGAGATCATCATCGGCATTCCTGTTCTGTTGGCATGGCAGTTCATGGAAATGCACGGTTTACGGAACAATAATAAAACTGATGAGGACAAGGCAGCGTATCCTCCCGCTTCTTCGGTGGTGAAGGATACTCACCTTGGCTGAGGATACTGTGCCTGTTTTTGATACGCTGGCTGTTATTGGGCCAGGGCTTATCGGATCTTCCGTGTTGCGGCGTGCACAGGCGGAGGGAAATCTGGTCCGCAAACTTATAGCAGTGGATCAGAGCCCGGATGTGTGTGCCCGTGTGGCAGATCTAGGTATTGCGGATGAAGTGACAACAGATGCCGCAGCCGCAGCCGCGCAGGCTGATTGCGTGATGCTGTGTGTGCCAGTAGGCGCTATGGGCGCAGTAGCTGCACAGGTTGTTTCGGCCATGAAGCCCGGCGCAATATTGACAGATGTGGGCTCTACCAAGGTGTCTGTGATTGAGGCTATCAGGCCTTCACTACGGGCAGATGTGCCATATGTGCCCACGCATCCTATGGCAGGCACAGAGTTTTCTGGCCCAGATGCCGGGCTGGCAGATTTATTTGAGAATCGCTGGTGCCTGATGACGCCATTAGACTGCACTACGGCAGAGGCGTTGGAAAAAATGCGCACCTTGTGGGAACGCTGCGGTGCCCGCTTGCGGGAAATGACACCCGCGCATCATGATCGTGTTTGCGCCATTGTTAGCCATTTGCCGCATTTGCTGGCCTTTACCATTTGCGGCACGGCAGATGATCTGGCGAGTGAAACCCGGTCTGAGGTGTTGGATTTTGCTGCATCCGGCTTTCGGGATTTTACACGTATTGCAGCTTCAGACCCCATTATGTGGCGGGATATTTTTCTTTCCAACCGTGAAGCTCTGCTGGAAATGCTGGGTCGGTTTATGGAAGATGCGCAGGCTATGGCGCGCGCTATCCGATGGGAAGATTCCGATTACATTGTGGATCGGATTGAACGGGGCCGCAAAATTCGCAAAAGTCTGATCGAGAACAAACAGGCCTAAAGGCCAGACCTGCTTGCTTAAAAATCAGGTCGGCTGCCCGTAGGCCTTGATGTGTAGCGCATCCAGCCGTTTGTGGTTGCGGTCTGTCATGGGGCTGAGTTCTAGCACTTTCTGCCAGGCTTTCAGTGCGGCTGTGCCATCATTACGGTGTTCTTCAACACTGGTCAGAAGGCTCCAGCTTTCCGCATCTAGCGGATCGCGCTGCAAGGCTTCACCTATATCAGCGATGGCTCCTTTAAGATCTCCCGCCACAAGGCGCATTTGAGCGCGTGTGCGCCACAGAATGGCTTGGTCGGGCTGTAGGGCCAGTGCATCGCTTATGTCTTCCACCGCATCATCTGGTTTATCGGTTGTCAGATCTTTTTCTGCCCGACGAACCAAAAGTTGTGTGGTGGGGGAAAGCTTGGCCGAACGGAGGGCCTCCAGTTGTTCTTGCAGAGTGTGCGCTTCCTCTGGTGTTTTGGCGTGAGCCAATGCCGTGGAAAGCTGCTTTATTTGTTCTGCAATGCTGCTGGAATGCTGTGATGTGGCATGTGCTGGTGGTGTGGTGGTTTGCGTCCATCCTGTAGCCGGAAGGCCCATATGTATTGCGCAGATGCCGGCAAACAAAAACCCGCTCCTCCGGCAAGCGGAAGAACGGGTTTTACGCATGACATGCGTGTTCAACCAGCCAAAAAGGGCCGGATGATGCATGAGATTAGCCCTGACGAGCTTTCATGCGAGGGTTCTTCTTGTTGATAACATAAACCCGGCCGCGACGACGCACTACACGGCAGTCTTTATCGCGCACTTTGGCCGACTTCAGGCTGTTTCTGATTTTCATGGCCCGTTTTCTCCGCCGATGCTGATGGACGTACAAAATAAGTTGGCTCGGCACATACCGGGTGCGTGCGTGAGAGTCAATATTTCTCGCATTTCTGGGCGCATTTTCTCATCATTCAGGTGGATTTTCTGCTTTGCGAGAGGATGTTGCAGGTGGGGCCAGTGCCGCAAAAGTTGTGGCTAGTGTTTGAAAATCTGCTGCGCGGGGAGATCTTGGCCGCCACGCTAGCCCAATGGTGCGCCGCGCCAGATCGCTGGTAAGGGGGCGTGCTATAAGATTACGGCCTCGCAGAATGCCTGCATGAATGGCCAGTTCGGGCATAATGGCAATGCCCAACCCCAGTTCCACCATTTCTGCCATGGAGTGGAGAGACATAGCGGTAAAGGTGGAGTCGCTTTCCCCTTCAGATCCGCTCCGGCTTGGGCTTTGGCGGCAAATGGCCAGAGTTTGATCGCGCAGGCAGTGCCCATCCTCCATCATGATCATGTTGTGTTCGGATAATTGAGAGGCTGGTACGGCAGGTAGGGCAGAAAATGGGTGGTCTGGTGGCATAATCACCCGGAAGGGGTCTTGCCATAATGGGTGTGTTTCTGTGCCATCGCACAGGCAGGGCATGGCCACCACCAGTGTATCTAACTGGCCGAGGGAGAGTTTTTCCAGCAGGTGTTCGGTCGTGTCTTCCGTAATGGACAACAGAAGGCGCGGAAAGTGCTCGCGCAAGTTAAGCACCAATTGTGGAATCAGAAATGGCCCAATGGTGGGAATAATGCCGACTCGTAGCGGCCCAGTTAGCGGTGTGCGGGCAGCGGCAGCCAATTGCGGCACGGCTTCCAGTGCCGCCAGTGCTTGCCGGGCCTTGAGTGCAATTTCGTGGCCCAAAGGGGTGAACACCACTTTTTTGCCCACGGTGCGGTCTAGCAAAGGGGCATCAAGCTGGCGTTCCAGCGCCATAATACCGGCGGAAAGGGTGGATTGTGTGACTGCACAAGCAGCGGCAGCCCGCCCAAAATGGCGCAGTTCTGAAAGGGTGATCAGATAGCGTAATTGCTGGGCAGAAGGCAGCGGCAGCACGGTATGATTTCCTGATGCAATGTATCTAAGGGGCAAATCTTCGGCATTTCATCGAATAGTTCAATGATTTTGATATAAAATATTCATTGGCTTAAATGAAAAAGCCGCGCCATACAGGACAACACAGCCGGTGGCACGTTGGTGCTGCATGGTGTGTGCCAAGCTATAAGGAGCAAGATTATGCTGACAGTTGGCGATAAATTTCCAAGTTTTGATCTGACCGCCGTTCCTGGTGGCCCGGAAGGCCTGAAGGGCGAATTCGTTCAGATTTCTGACAAGAGCGATGCCGGTAAGTGGAAGATCGTATTCTTCTGGCCGATGGACTTCACGTTCGTCTGCCCGACAGAAATTGTGGCTTTCGGTAAGCTGGCTAAAGACTTCGCTGATCGCGATGCCGTTGTGTACGGTGTGTCCATCGACAGCCAGTTCGTGCACCTTAACTGGCGCCTGCATCATGATGACCTGAAGGATCTGCCGATCCCGATGCTGGCTGACATCAAACGTGAGCTGACAGAAGGCACAGGCGTGCTGGCTAAAGAAGCCGGCGTTGCCCTGCGCGCCACTTTTGTTGTGGACCCACATGGCGTGATTCGCCACGTATCCGTCAACGATCTGTCCGTTGGTCGTAACCCACAGGAAATCCTGCGTATTCTGGATGGCCTGCAGAGCGACGAACTGTGCCCATGTAACTGGAAGAAGGGTGACGACTTTATTAAAGTCTGAGCCTGAAAATTTCATCCGGCCTGCGGGGCGGATGAGGCGGTGCGGGTGGCATATGCCACCCGTTGCCTTCTTCCATAAAGGGGGAGGCGGTAGCCTTGATGTGGTTACCAACTGCGCCAAATAGTGGGGCAGTTTACGCGGCAAAAACCGCGCGGGCGCTATGCGTCTGATTTTTCCGAACAACCTGAATATTGGAAAATGCTATGTCCATTGATGCAATCAAGGATCGTATTCCCGATTATGCCAAGGATCTGCGGCTGAATCTCAGCTCTTTGGTTAATGATGTGACACTCACACCGCAGCAGTTGGCTGGCACATTTGTGGCGTCTGCACTCGCCGCGCGGAATGATGAAGTTACATCAGCTATTGTGGCGCAGTTTGCTTCAACACTTTCACCAGAAGCTCTTACGGCAGCCAAATCTGCTAATGCTATTATGGCCATGAACAACATTTACTACCGCTTTGTGCATATGGCAGGTGGTGAATATTCCCAGATGCCTGCGCAGTTGCGCATGAGCGTGATTGCCAAGCCGGGCGTAGAAAAAGCTGATTTTGAGCTGTGGTGTCTGGCTGTTTCCGTAATCAATGGATGTGATCTGTGTGTGACCAGCCATGAAAAAATTGTGCGCGAGGCATTAGGGGCATCTGCCGTGCAAACAGCAGCACGTATTGCCGCAACTGTGCATGCCGTTGCAGTTACCCTACAAGGTTCCAGTGCTTTAGGTGATTGAAGCTGAAAAGCCTTGCTTCCGGCTGCTTGGCAGCCGGACAAAAGCAGGCCGCACCACTTTGTATTCCAAAAAGAAATAAGTTTTTAAGGAAATAAAGTGGCGCGAGTGACGGGGCTCGAACCCGCGACCTCCGGCGTGACAGGCCGGCGCTCTAACCAACTGAGCTACACCCGCAGTTTCAACGCGCTTTCGTGCGTTGGTATGTCGCGCTTTATAGCGATGTTTTCGCGTTTGGCAACAGGGTTTTCATAAAAAAATTCATTTCAGGAAGAATTTCTCGTGCTACGCGCAAAGAAAGTGGCAATTTCTTTTGAAAGGAATGGCTTATTTGGCCTTTTCAAATGCTCCGGCAATAGAAAGCAACACCTTGTCCGCCACCAAGGGCTCATAGGTTTTTATGCCATAGGCGCTGCGCTTCAGTTCTCCCGTAGCCTGAAAGCCCACAGTATAGGTTTTGTTCATGGGGTTTTGCCCTGCGCCTATAAAACGTGCGTGCAGGGTAAGTGGCTGTGTAATGCCATGTAGCGTAAATTGCCCTTCAATATCAGCCGTGTCTGTTCCGGTTGGTGTGATTTTGGAGGAAACAAATTCAGCCTTGGGGTAGTGGGCCACATCAAGCCATTCAGAGGTTTTGAGCTCGTTAGTCAGCTTGGTGCTGGGGGTTAGGACGCTGTCAGTGGGAATAGAGACATTGAGCCGCGATGCTTCCGGTTGAGCAGGATCAAGCGCAAGCGTGCCCGATGCGTTTGAGAAAAAGCCGGAATAATTGGTAAAGCCCAGATGGAGTACAGAAAACACCACCTGCGTATGGTTGGGATCTACAGCGTAGTTTCCTTGTTCAACAGCGGAAAAGGCTGGAGCAGCTTGAGCCGTGGAGAGAACAAAAGTTAATCCCGCAATCATAAGGACAGGGCGCGAGAAAAAAGTGCTCATAAGCTTGTTCCTTTAAAAACGAGGGCTTTGAGAGGGATAGCTCCTGAGCAAACAGAAAGTTGCCAGTAAGTTTTTACGGCCTTTAACCGAAGCGGAAACCAGATAGCGCTTTACCCAAAACGGTATCGCTATAAGTGCGAATCCCTTCATCCTGCCCGGCAGCGCCTGCTGCCACCATAAGTGGCAGCAAATGTTCCTCCCGCGGATGGCAAATACGTGCGCCGGGGGCAGCGGCCCAGTGCACAAGCTGGGTATCGCGCTTAACTGGCGGGGCTGTAACTGCTTTTTCCAGCCATGTATCAAATTCTTGTGCAGCCTGATTGGTGGCTGGGGAACCGTTCATGAAGTGGCGCAGGTTATGATAGCTCATGCCTGTGCCAATAATCAGCACATTCTGGGCACGTAAAGGCTCCAGCGCGGCCCCTAGAGCAATGTGGGCGGCAGGGTCCATGCTTTTTAGCAGGGAGAGTTCCACAATCGGGATATCAGCTTTTTCAAACGCCAGCATGAAGGGAATAAAGACACCGTGGTCAAACCCGCGTTTGTCATCTGTGGCGCATGGCATGCCGGCTGCGTGCAAAAGGTTGCAAACACTTTGAGCCAGTTCAGGGCTGCCCGGCGCTGGGTATTGTAGCTGATAGGTATGTGGCGGAAAGCCAAAGTAATCATAAATCAGGGATGGATTGGGCGCGGCCGTAATGGTGGGAATGTCTTCTTCCCAATGGCCGGAAACCACCACAATGGCATCGGGTTTACGGGGGAGGGTGCTTTGCGTGCTGCGGAGATACGCCGCCATTTTATCCCACGTATTGGGCCAATCCATAAAAAAGCATGGGCCACCACCATGAGGAAGAAAGAGAACGGGTTGGCGCGAGGGAAGGGAAGACCCCGTAATGGGCATGCTATTTTTCTCCAATATCCGTGCTTCATATTGGAGGCGAAGGGGGTGCTTGATAAGCTGTTATTCTAGGAAAACTGTTTTTGCATAGGGTATGAGGCAAGAAAAAAGCTGCGGGGCAGAAGCCGCCGCAGCTTTTTGTAAGCAGAGTGCAAAGGCGGTTTATTTGCCTTTTGCAGCTTCCAGAGCTTTCACAATGAACTCGCCTGCTTCTTCCTTTGTGCCCCAACCGGTCACTTTCACCCATTTGCCTTTTTCAAGGTCTTTGTAGCGGGTGAAAAAGTGCTCAATGGCCTGCACGGTAATTTCCGGCAGATCGTCCACGCTCTGCACCTTGGTAAACTGTGGGTGCACTTTATCGTGCGGCACGCAGATGATTTTTTCGTCCTGACCGGATTCGTCTTCCATCTTCAGAACGCCAATTGGGCGGGCGCGAATCACACAACCGGGCACAACATTGTGCGGCGTCAGCACCAGAGCGTCCGTCGGGTCGCCATCAGCGGCCAGCGTGTTGGGGATAAAGCCGTAAGCCGTAGGGTAAGCCATGGGCGTGAACAGGAAACGGTCCACCACAAGGGCGCCGCTTTCCTTGTCGATTTCGTATTTGACAGAAGAACCCTGCGGAATTTCGATCACGACGTTAATATCAAACGGCACATCTTTGCCGGGGGAAAGTTTTGAAACGTCCATTGAAGACTGCTCCAGAGCTGAAAAATTAAAGGCGGCAAACCCTATCTGGCAGATGCCCGCTTGCCAAGAGTAATGCGTTTTTCATGCCAACTGGCAGTTTTCAGCACAGAAACCCTTGCCAAATCGCTCAGGTTGCGTAATCAGGAACCCGCCTGCGCGCCCGTAGCTCAATTGGTTAGAGCGGGCCGCTCATAACGGCTTGGTTGCGGGTTCAAGTCCTGCCGGGCGCAGGCGATAACAGCTTGCTGCGCCGATGTGGTCGCACCCGCCCTTTAATCTTACCCATCCGCATTACGGGAGTTCATTATCATGGCATCCTATCAATACGTTTATGTCATGAAGGATCTGACAAAGTCCTATCCCGGCGGGCGTGAAGTGTTTAAAGGCATCACGCTATCCTTCATGCCGGGTGCCAAAATTGGTATCTTGGGTGTGAACGGTGCAGGTAAGTCCACACTGCTGAAAATCATGGCCGGCATCGATAAGGAATTCGGTGGTGAGGCATGGGCCGCAGAAGGGGTGCGTGTTGGCTATCTGGAGCAGGAACCGCAGCTAAACCCTAAGCTGACCGTGGGCGAAAACGTGGCTCTGGGCTTTGGTAATCTTAAAAAGGCCGTAGATCGGTTTAACGAGATTTCCGCCCGCTTTGCCGAACCCATGGAAGATGAGGAAATGAATGCCCTGCTGGCTGAACAGGCCGAATTGCAGGAAAAGATTGATGCCGGTGATGGTTGGGAGCTGGACCGCAAGCTAGATATTGCGCTGGATGCCCTGCGCTGCCCACCCGCAGATAGCCCGGTAGATAAGCTTTCTGGTGGTGAGCGCCGCCGCGTGGCGCTGTGCCGTCTGCTGCTGGAAAAGCCCGACCTGCTGCTGTTGGACGAACCAACCAACCATCTGGATGCCGAAAGTGTTGCATGGCTTGAGCGCACGCTGAAGGATTACGATGGCACCGTTATGGTTATTACCCATGACCGTTACTTCCTGGACAACGTGACCAACTGGATTCTGGAAATCGAGCGTGGCCGCGGTATTCCGTTCGAAGGCAACTATTCCTCTTGGCTGGAGCAGAAGCGCAAGCGTCTGGCACAGGAAGAAAAGGAAGAAAGTTCCCGCCAGCGTGCACTGGCTGCGGAACAGGAATGGATTAACGCTAGCCCCAAAGCACGCCAGACCAAAAGCAAGGCCCGTATTACCAAATATGAGGAAATGTTGGCGGCCAGTGCTGAAAAAGTTAGCGGCGTTGCGGACATTGTTATTCCACCTGGCCCACGCCTTGGTGGCACTGTTATTGAGGCCGAAAACCTCACCAAAGGCTTTGGTGAACGCCTGCTGATTGATAACCTTAACTTCAAGCTGCCGCCGGGTGGTATTGTGGGTGTTATTGGGCCGAACGGTGCTGGTAAATCTACCCTGTTCAAAATGATTATCGGGCAGGAAAAGCCGGATGCGGGTGCGCTGAAAATTGGTGAAACCGTAAAGCTTGGTTACGTAGATCAGTCTCGTGATGATCTTGATGCAGATAAAACCGTATGGGAAGAAATTTCCGGCGGCACGGATGTTATCTATCTGGGCAAGCGGGCTGTGCCTTCACGCGCTTATGTTGGGGCCTTTAACTTTAAAGGTTCTGATCAGCAGAAAAAGGTTGGCGTGCTTTCTGGTGGTGAACGCAACCGCGTGCATCTGGCCAAGATGCTACGGCAGGAAAGCAATGTGATCCTGTTGGATGAGCCTACCAACGATTTGGACGTGGACACCCTGCGTGCGCTGGAAGATGCGCTGGCAGAATTCCCCGGTTGCGCAGTGGTGATCTCGCATGATCGCTGGTTCCTGGACCGTCTGGCAACGCATATTCTGGCCTTTGAGGGCGATTCCCACGTGGAATGGTTTGAAGGGAACTTCCAGGCATATGAAGAAGACAAACGCCGCCGTCTGGGGCCAGATGCGACAGAACCTGGCCGTATCCAGTACAAACCTCTGGCCCGCTAAGTAGGGTTAATAGGAGCCCTTAATTTATTGGGCTCCTATCTTGATGAAGGCACCATGTATTACCGGCAGCATGCGGAATTAGAGGAAGGGCTTTTGCCTTTCCTTTGCTGCAAGGCGTGAATTGTGGATTCGCGTTCTGTTAGAACTCCGCGCCTGCTGCTTAAGCCCGTAACATGGCGGGATATGGAAGATATGGTGCGTCTAAAAGCAGATGGCGGTGCCTTTGGACGCATGTTGGGTGGCGTGCGTAGCCGCCAGCAGGCGGAACTGGAAATGGCGGATGATATCGCTTTCTGGGCCTGCCATCGGGTAGGTATTTTTACCATTCATGAAAAAGGCCGCTTTGTCGGCATGACCGGTATTCATGATCGGCCCGATGGGCGTGGCTTTGCCTTACGCTTTGCGCTTTTTCCGTGGGCCAGCGGTCGAGGTATTGCGCGAGAAGCCGCAAGTGCCGCGCTTAACTTTGCGCATGATGCCGGAATTAATAAAGTGATAGCCGTTGCAGCAGAAAGCAACGTGGCGTCCCGCACCATTTTGGGTGGTATTGGTATGCGGGTGGAAGAAACGTTTCAAAGAGATGGCCAAACAATGCTGGTTTATGAAAGTGTTTGGCCCAAGCCATAAAAAAGGCGCTCCCAGAGGGAACGCCTTTTTCTACAAACCAAAAACTCTATTTGTGCGTTAGTTGGCCGCTGTGTGGTGGCTTAACTGGCGCTGCAATGCATCCAGAAGGGCACCTACGTTACCGCCATTACGTGCGATGTAGGAGGAATAGTCATTCCGCTGCGTTAGGCGCAGGCTTGCACCTTCACCAATTACGTCCACCACTTTGGGGCTGCCAGAGGCTTCGCTAACAATCCACTGCATGGCGGCCGCAGGCTGTTGTGGGCGCATCAGCGTGCTGTCCACGGCGTATTCATCTGGGCCAGAGCTGGTTACATTCCCCAGCGTAAAGTTTACGCCACGGTATTCACCCAGCTTGTCCGTAATGGCGTTCACCAGAACCTGATGGAACAGGCCCAGATAACGCTGTTGCTGGTCTGGTGAGGCTGTTTTCCAGTAACGGCCCAGGCAGTAGCGGCCGATTCCATCAATATCGACGTTTTTCTGCACCAGCGGCAGAACTTTCTCTTTCTTTTCGCTCAGCGGAATAGGGCTGTTGACGATAGCGACAAGCTGGTTGCCAAATACCTGAATAAATTGTTTTGCGTTTTCCGCAGCACGAGCGGGAGCGGAAAAAAGGCCACCAGCGCAAAGCAGGGCAAAGGCACCCAGAATAACACGGCGGCTTGAAAGAAATTTCATGTCTGTGTACCCTTTTGGCTGTTTTTCTTAATGGTACCAGTCTGGCACGGTCGCGCGGTTATCATTCTTGATGGCTTCAGCCTGCGCCCGACGCTGCTGCTGATAGGCGCTACGAATCGTAGCATAAGGATCCAGCGCGTCACGCTCCAACGCGTCTAGTTCATCCAAATGCTCAGAACGGGCATGCACAACCCCAAACAGGTTATAAGCCCAGTTAAAGCTAACCAACCCGTACCCGCGTGGCACATAGTCCCATGGGGAAAGGCCTTGGTCAATGGCGTAGCCAATACCATCACGGATAGAAGATGGCCCCATTGGCAGGAACAGATATGGCCCCGCAGGAATGCCCCAGTTAGCCAGTGTCATACCGGCATCGTTATCATGGTGCGGGAATCCGGCCATTTTGGCCACGTCAATCAAACCGCCCAAGCCCACTGTCATGTTCACGCACCAGCGCACAAACATATCACCTGCGCGGCGTGGCTTGCCTGCCCCCACATCGTTAAAGAAAACGGAGGGTTCGTTCATGGTTCTGACAAGGTTGCCCAATGAATTACGTACCGGGCGTGGCACGGCCCACACGTAAGCTTTGGCCATGGGGCGCAGGCCCCATTTATCGAACTTCATGGTTAAGTTGAACATCTTGCGGTTCAACGGTTCGTAGGGGTCGTTCGCCGCCTTGTATTCAGCCAGAGCATCCGGGTCTTTGGGTACGGGTGCCTTAATAGCACTGCATCCTGCCGTACCCAGCAAAGTGGCGGCCAGGCAGAATGTGCCCAAACGAAAACGGCGCTGTGCCGAGGAACCTTCCCGCGTCTGACTTTTTTTTGCCTGCGCGCGAGGGCGGAGCCTTGAGCCGTTCCGTCCTGAAATCATTGCCACCTTTACCTTTGCTCTGTGACGACCGTCTGGCCCATGCTGAATGCAGGCCAATTGCTGTCGCTTTCTCTACCACGAGAAACCAGCGGCGCAATGGCAGGGCTTACTTGCATAACAAACAGGGGCGTAAAATAGACCTGTGTGTGCGATCTTTGACAGGAGAGTGAGAGATTTTTGTGCAATCTGTTGCCAGAAAGTCGCACTTCCTATCTTGCTTCAAAAAGAAAAGAGAATCCTGAAATCAGAGGCCACGATCCCGCTTGATGATATCCCACGCAGCGTTAATGCGTGAAATTTTGACGGATGCGGCTTCAATTTCAACGGCGCTTGCATTGCGGGCCAACAGAATATCCGGGTGGTACTGCCGCACCAGTTTCTTCCACAAGGCACGCAGTTCTTCATTTGAAAGATCTGGCGAGGCACCCATAACAGTATAGGCATCATCTTCGGCCATGGCTGGGGTGGAACGCCCGTGGGCTGCACGTTCCCACGCGCCACGGCTTAAACCAAACAGGGCATGTACCCGTTTGAGAAAACGCTCTTCTTCAGGAGCCAAGGGTTCATCCGCAGCCAGATCGGCGCGCGCAATGGTAAACAGAATTCCCATCAGGTCTTCCAACGGGCGTTTATCTGTTGCGTAAACTTGCCCCAGTTCACGCGCGAAGGCTTCGTAATCATCCGTGCGTTGGCGTGCCATATCAAACAGGCGTCCAACTTCACGCATGTTTTCATCTGGCACGCGAAAACGAGATTTAAAGGCGTTGATTTCTCGCCGGTTAACGGGCGCATCACACTTAGCCAGTTTGGCGCTAAGGATAACGCAGGAAAGCCCGTAAAGCTGTTCCTTCTTGCCAAGGGCCGCAGCCAGTTTGGCAGCCACAAAGGTAGCAGCCCCGTTAGGGTCTGGCCTTGCGCGCGCAGCCCATTTATCGCTCCAGCCACCTGTTGGAGGCTGGAGAATCGCACCTGTATCTGCTGCGTGGCCGAGTGCTGTGCCAACCGCTGCGCCAACCGGCCCGCCTACGGCAAAACCGGCTACGCCACCAAAAATTTTACCCCAGATCGCCATAGCAATAGTTTATCACGTTCTGGCAGCCTGCCCAAACATCCCTGATGCTTTAAGCGGACACAGCAGTTCTGCGTTGCTTTCAGGCAGAGGGAATTGCATGAGTGGTAAGCTGCTGTTTCAGCCATTCCAGTGCATAAACCCGTAAGGCAGAGGCTAGTGATTGCTCGGGTGAGCGTGCGGCATCCACTTTGGTAACCATCTGCGGCAGTGTTTGTGCCTGTTGGTTGGCTATATCTTCCAGCACATCCCAAAAGGTGGGTTCTAACGCCACGCTGGTATCATGGCCTGCCAGAATCAGGCTGCGTTTGCGTAAATGGCGGCTCAAGCTGCATCTCCCGTCAGGCGCTGCGTGGCCCAATCTGCTGCTTCCGCCACAACCGCATCTGGGTCTTGCCGCAATGCTTGTGCATAAGGCAGCAAATCCGGATGGCCAGAATTGCCAATGGCTATCAGCACGTTGCGGATGAACCGGTTGCGTCCGATACGTTTGATAGGAGAGCCAGAAAACATGGCACGGAAAGCCGCATCATCCAGTTGGCTGAGTGTGGCCAGTTCTGGTGCTATCAAATCTGGCCTTGGTTGCAGCTTGATGTGGCGAGATATCTGGGCAAAGCGGTTCCACGGGCATACGGCCAAGCAATCATCGCAACCATAAATATGTGTGCCAATGGCTTTGCGGAGTGGCAGTGGAATAGGCCCTGCATGTTCAATGGTCAGGTAGGAAATGCACTTGCGTGCATCCATTTGATAAGGGGCCGGAAAAGCCTGCGTAGGGCATGCGTTCAGGCAACGGGTGCAGCTTCCACAACTGCCCCCAGAATGGGCAGAGGCTGGAAGTTCCAGCGTTGTGTAGATTTCGCCCAGAAAGAGCCAGCTTCCGTGCTGGCGAGACACCAGATTGGTGTGCTTGCCTTGCCAGCCTAGCCCGGCCTGTGTGGCCAGAGGTTTTTCCGCCACCGGGGCTGTATCAACAAACACTTTCACATCTGGGGCTGTATCCAGCACCATGCGGGCTTCGCGCACGATAAACTGGGCCAGATGCTTTAGCATACCCTTAACAACATCGTGATAATCACGGTGGCGTGCATACACGGAAATATTTCCGCATGTGCGATTGTGGAGTGTGCTTAGCGGATTCTCTGCCGGTGTGTAGTTCAGGCCTAACGCAATAACGCTGCGGGCTTCTGGCCATAAGGCCGTGGGTTGGCTGCGCTGTTCCGTGCGGTCTGCCAACCAACCCATTTCACCATGATACCCTTCGGCTAAAAAATCTTTCAGCCGTGCGCGCACTTCTGGCCCCAGATGGGCGGGACAGAAGCCTATGGCATCAAACCCAAGTTCCAGCGCCTTTATGCGTATTTTTTCCGCCAGTCTTGCTGCTGGTGCAACAGGTTGTAGCGCAGGCGCGGAAGGGGTGATCATAGAAAGACTTATTCAGGGAACAGGTGGAATAGCGGGTTGCGGCATTTCATCTTCCGTCCAATCCTCTGCTGCCCATTCTGCACGTAAAGCGGTGGCCAGTGCATCCAGCCGTTTTTCAACAATAGCCTGCCGAATCTGGCGCATCAGGCGCTGATAATAGGCAATATTATGCCATGTTAGCAGCATGGGGCCGAGTATTTCATTGGCGCGGAACAAATGGTGCAGATAAGCGCGGCTATGGCGTGAACATGCCAGACAGTCACAGTGTGGAGAAATAGGGCGTGCATCTGTGGCATGGCGGGCATTACGCAGGTTTAGCGTGCCGCGCTCGGTATAGGCGCGGGCAGTGCGGCCTGCGCGGGTAGGCATCACGCAGTCAAACATATCCACGCCACGTTGCACGCTGCCAAGCAGATCATCGGGGGTTCCTACGCCCATAAGGTAACGTGGTTTGTCCTGCGGCATGATGGGGGTGGTGGTGTCCAGCGTGGCGAACATGAGTTCTTGCCCTTCGCCTACCGCTAGGCCACCAATGGCGTAGCCTTCGAACCCGATATCGGTGAGCGCTTTTACGCTTTCCGCTCGTAGATCCGCTTCTGTACCACCTTGTACAATACCGAACTGACCATACCCTTCACGCTGTACATAGGCTTGGCGGGAGCGTGCAGCCCAGCGCATGGAAAGCCGCATGGAAGCTGCAATGGCTTCTGGCGGTGCGGGCAGGGCGGGGCATTCATCAAAACACATGGTGATGGTGGCATCCAGTGCGTGCTGGATGTCTGTTGAACTTTCCGGCGTGAGCCGATGTTCAGAACCATCGATGTGAGAGCGGAAGGTGACGCCATCCTGATCCAGCCGCCGCAGCGCACCCAAGGACATCACCTGAAATCCCCCGGAATCTGTTAGAATCGGGCCGGACCAATCCATGAATTTATGGAGCCCACCCAAAGCGCGTATGCGTTCTGCCCCTGGCCGCAACATGAGGTGATAGGTGTTGCCCAGAACAATGCCTGCACCTGTAGAGCGCACGGCATCCATAGTCATGGCCTTTACCGTGCCCACTGTGCCAACCGGCATGAAGGTAGGGGTGGCTACAGGGCCGTGGGCTGTGTGCAGCATACCAGCACGGGCAGCGCCATCTGTGCTTTCACACGTCCAGTTAAAGCGGGTCATTTTACTGTTCCGAGGTGGGGGCGTGGATGGAATGGGCGCAGCGCAGCAGGCAGGCATCGCCGTAGGAATAAAAGCGGTAACCGCTGGCAACAGCATGGGCATAAATCTGCCGCGCGCGTTCGACGCCCGCAAAGGCGGAAACCAACATGAACAGCGTAGAGCGTGGCAGGTGGAAGTTGGTGAGCAGCATATCCACTGCGCGGAATTGATAGCCGGGCCGAATGAAAATGGAGGTTGTGCCATCAAATGGATGCACAATGCCGTTTTCATCGGTTGCGGTTTCCAGCAGGCGCAGGCTGGTGGTGCCAATGGCAATAATGCGCCCGCCAGCCTTACGGGTGGCGTTAATACGTTCTGCTGTTTCCGGGGTGATGATCCCGCGTTCTGAATGCATTTTGTGCTCAGAAATCTCGGCTTCCCGCACTGGCAAAAAGGTGCCAGCTCCTACATGCAAGGTGAGCGTACAGCGCTGAGCACCTGTGGCATCTACAGCTTTCAACAGGGCTGGCGTAAAATGCAGCCCAGCGGTGGGAGCAGCCACAGCACCTTTGTTACACTCAAAAATCGTGGCGTAATCGCTGGTGTCCTGCGCAGTCGGCCCTTCGGGGCGATGAATATAGGGGGGGAGTGCCAATGCACCGGCTTTTTGCAGGAATACATCAAAAGCATCCCCTTCCGCACTAAAGCGGAGCATTGCCCCCCCGCCGGGCTCTAACGCCAACACGCGTGCTATGTCCTGCACACCGGGGAATGCAATAGTGTCACCAACCTTGAGCCTGCGGGCATTGCGCACCAACACATGCCAACTGCCATCTGGCTGAATCTGATCCAGCGTAATACCAATTTTGGCTTCTCCGCGCAGGCCATGCAACTGGGCACGAATAACGGCCGTATTGTTTGCCACCAGCAAATCTCCCCGCTTCAAAAGCGAGGGCAGATCACGGATATGCCGGTCAGCAAATATGCCAGGCTGTGTGGCATCCAGAAGGCGCGCGGCTTCTCGCGGGCGGGCGGGTTCCTGCGCGATCAGGCTTTCTGGAAGGTGAAAATCAAAATCTTCGGTGCGGTCACTGCTCATGATGGCACCGTTTACGCAATAGGCTGGGCCAAGACCAGAGGTAAAGGTGCAGTTCTGCAGGTGGCATGCAGCCTGTGGGGGTTGAAGAGAGGAAGCTTAGGGGCCAGATTCCTTTTGCAGTCATGCCGGAGGGTATTCCGGTGAACAGATATTTAAAGGATGACAATTTATGTCTTACGCTCTTTTGGATGCCGCACGTGTTGCCAAGGCCGCTGAAGTTTCTTTGGGTGTGTTGAAAACCAGTGATGAAACCACAGAAGCGCACCAGCGTAAGGTTATTATGATTGAACGGATTGAAGCTCTGGCCAAAGCAGCAGCAGAATCCAAAGCAGGCGTTACGCTGACATCCGAAGAATTCTGGTTGATCAGCCGTAACTGGTAACAGCACGGGAGCTGCTTTTATGGCATTTGTTCTTACAAGCCCTGCCTTTGTAAATGGTGATACGCTGCCACAGGCGCAGGTTTATAACGGTATGGGGCAGCACGGGCAGAATCTTTCCCCCGCGCTGGAATGGAAAAATGCCCCAGCAGGCACCAAAAGCTTTGTGGTAACGGTGTATGACCCAGATGCCCCAACCGGTTCGGGCTGGTGGCACTGGGTGGTGGCGAATATTCCCGCCACTATTACAGAACTGCCAACAGGCGCAGGTTCTGCCGGAGATAAGCTGCCCAAAGGCGCTTTACAGGTGCGTACAGATTTTGGCGTGCCCGGTTATGGTGGCGCTGCTCCGCCACCAGGGCGCGTGCACCGTTATGTTTTTACAGTTTATGCGCTGGACCTTCCTACGCTGGATGTGCAGGCAGATTCCAGCCCGGCATTGGTTGGTTTTATGGTGAACCACCACAAGTTGGCTTCTGCCAGCCTGACGGCTTTATATGGTAGTAGTGGTTCCCGCGATTAAGCGTTTCTTCCCTGAACCTTTATATAAAGGTTCAGGGAAAGAGCATGGTAATGGCTGGAATTGCCTAGCGCGCATAGGCTTTAAGATCGTTTAAAACATCATCCGGCGTTACAAGCCCTGTGTGTTCATGCTGCGGCATAACCAGAAGGGGTGGCCCATCATTTAAGAATCGGATGGAAAGTTGCGCCCAGCGAGAAGCCACAAAGCGGCGAAATGTCTGAGCTAATACGCAGCGATCCATGTCTGTATGATACGGGTTGCTTGGTGAGCATACTGTATTCAAGTAATCGCTCATAAAGGCGGCAATAGCGGGCACAAGTTCGGCTTCGCCAAAATAGGCCAAAGCCGTATTCATGCTCCACGGTGCGCCATATTGTTGGTGGCCGTTGTCATCAAACTGGGTCAGATCAAAGCCATATGTTGCATGGGCTTTCATATCTCGCAGCAGGCTGACAAAATTGGCAGGAAAATAGCCTGCGCAATCTCCTATCAAAACGGGCACCCTAAACTGGGCGGCAATATCAGGTAGGATCAGATACCGTAATGCGGGTTCCAGCATAGCGGCATCCGATTTTGTTTCACCATGCCCAAAGCTGAGTCGCAATGTTGTGGAATGTTTTTCCAACCATTCTGAAAGAGTGGAGAGAAAGGTAAGCTGATCCACAGTTGGGTTTGCAACACCAAGGCAGATCTGGATTTGGCCCGCGGAACGGTCTTCTCGGCAGGCATGGATAAGGGAAAGCACAAGCCCCGGAACCAGATCAAAATGTTGCGCTGTACAGGCAAAGGCTAAGCAGGTAGAAGGCCGTTCTTCTGGTATACTAAAGTGCCATTGCCAGTTTGCTACACCCGTTACATCCGGTATAGCGCGGCTGGCCAAGCGCCCGCATTCCTGCGTGCTTAACCATGAAAACACCCCTTGATCATACAGAGCCGGGGCCATGTTATCCTGCAAGGCCAGTTTGCGGGCAATGGCATAATGCGTATCTGCTTCTGCCTGTAGGCCAGCCAACCAGCTTGTATGGCCCATGCCCAGTTCTTCCCACCAACTCAGACCATTTAACCGGGCTTCCGCCGTTAAAAGGCGCAAACGGCTTTCTGTATCCAGTTTCTGGAACGCTTGTTCAAACAGGGCGCTATAGATGCGCCGGATGTCCGGGCCATTGTTGGATGAAAGGCGCATAGGCACCAAAAGCGCCTCAAATGGTGTTTCAAAAGCTGGTAGCCCCATATTGCTTAAAGCACTAGGCACCAGCAAAAGAGCACATTCTCCGGCCTGTTGCCGTGCCACTAATGGGGCGAGTAGCGTGCCTATGTCGCGATCAGGATAACGCGTGGCAAGAGACTGCTCCATTAACGTGGCGGCGGTATCGTAGTTTTTGGTGCGTAAGGCCAGAATGGCGGCCATCCATTGCAGTTCGGGGCGTGCATCATGCTGGCGCGCAATGGTTAAAAACCCGTCTGCCAGTTCCCATTGTCCAAAAAGAGCGCACAAACGCGCCAATTGTACGCATGTGGCCGTATCACGCGGAGTAACGCTTAAGCGTAAAATCTGTTCGCGCAGATCATCCAATGTGGCCCACGGTGTTGTGGTGGGGCGTAGAGTGTTTGTTTGTAAAAGATGCAGGGCATCTTCCATTAACCCAGATAGAGCGTGGGAGGGGCAGATAGTAAATGTTACCTTCTCTGGGGTGGTATCGCTCCAGAGTGTTATGGCGTCTTTTGTGCGTTCGGCCTGAAGTTGCTCTGCAGGCCATTTGCGCCCATCCAGTTGCAAATGATGCTCTGCACAGGTGGCGCGCCCAACAAAGCGTGTACCATTATACCATTCCTGTTCCGTAAGATCGCGCAGGACGGAAAGCAGCTCTGGCGGCAAAAGCAGAAAGTGCTCCCATGTAGCGCAAAGCGGCACAACATCGAACACATTCTGGTCTCGGCTAGAAAGATAGCCCTTGCCTGCCCGGATAGACATAAGCGGGCGGCCTGCAAAATTTTCTATAGCTTCTGCTTTGGTAAACGTTCCACCAGGATTTAACGCCGCAGATTGCTCATCTAACGTGGCTGGAGTTGTGCCACGCATAAAGGATTGTGCAAAGGAAACAGGATGCAGCCGCAAGCCCGTATACCCCACCAGTGCGCCATGCCAGGAGAGAAGATAGAACGGCATGGGCTGATCCTATAAAACGATCGGGTAAGTGGGAATAATACAGGAAAATTGCACGGCTTTTATGCCAAGGCATCAAGCAGGGCAGGAAGATACTGTTCTAGCTTGATGCGTACGGGCATAAGGTAGGCTTTGCCTTTTTCCTGCGCTAGTTCTTTAAGTACCGTTTGTGCAAACAGGATGTTGGCTTCCAGCGTGGGGGAAAAATCACGCGGGAAAACAATGTGATTTGTTGTTTCCCAGTAAGAGCGTGATTTGGGGCCAATAACTGGGGAAAGGCCCCAAAATACGCATTCGCCCTGCATCCATTCCCGGCACAGATCAAACAGCTTCAGGTCAAATACGGGCTGCGTGAAAAAGCCAATAGCTCCGGCTTCTTTTTTACGGGCCACATCTTCCAGCTCTTTCCATGGGGCGCGGCGGTATGGGTCAAACGCTGCATAGACTTTGAGGTGCGGAGCTTCACGCCGGTAGCGGCGGATAATGCTTTCCGTGCTGTTGGGGTATGTGCGGTGGCTGAGATCTGCCGGTGGGTCACCATGCACAACCAGAATTTCTTCCAACCCTGATTGATCTGCTCCGGGCAGAGGCGCATCCGGCGCAATATCTATGGCCCGGATATGCGGAATAACGTTTCTAAACTGTGGGCGCACAAGTGCTGCGGCATCCCAACTGCGAAGGGGAAAGCGCATTAGGTCAGGAATATTTAGCGTATCTGCTGCGGGAAAAGTGGTTTTAACTGTGGCTACATCTGCCGCCAGAGCCTCAGCAGAACGCGGAATTAGCTCAACCGAAAGGCGAGAAAGACTCATTCTGCACTCCCCTCAAGCTGCAATTTGGCTGCGGTGAGCGTGTTTTTCAGCAGGCAGGCAATTGTCATGGGGCCAACGCCACCCGGCACCGGGGTAATGCGGCCAGCCACTTTAACTGCTTCATCAAACGCTACATCGCCTACAAGGCGGGTTTTGCCATCATCGGTTTTGATACGGGTGATACCAACATCAATCACGGTAGCGCCGGGTTTAATCCAATCCCCACGCACCAGTTCACGGCAGCCAGTGGCCACCACCAGAATATCAGCTTCCCGCGCCAGTGCCGCCGTATCGCGCGTGTGGATATGTGCAATAGAAACCGTGCAACCTTCTGCCAGCAGCAACAGGGCCATGGGTTTGCCAACCAAATTGGAAGCCCCGATAACTACGGCGTGCTGGCCTTTCATATCCCCGAGCTGATCACGCAGCAGGAACAGGCAGCCCAGTGGTGTACAGGGAATAAGGGAGGGCAGGCCCACCGCCAGACGGCCAGCGTTGATTTCCCCCAACCCATCCACATCCTTTTCAGGCAGAATGGCATTGGTGACGCGGCGTCCATCCAGCCCGTTTGGCAGGGGAAGCTGCACCAGAATGCCGTGAATTTCGGGGTCTTTGTTCAGGCGGTCTATCAGCGCCAGAAGTTCAGCTTCCGATGTATTTTCGGGCAGCATGTGCATAAAGGAGCGCATGCCGGCATGGTGGGTTTGCACAGCTTTGTTGCGCACATACACTTCGCTGGCAGGATCATTCCCGACAAGAATCACCGCCAGACCGGGTGTTACGCCATGTTTCTCGTGAAACGCCAGAACATCCTCTCGGATATTCTGGCGCATTTTGGCGGCAAAGCCTTTGCCATCAATCAGGGAAGCCTGATGATCGGAGGGAAGGGAGGATGAAGATGCGTTGGTCATGGAGCTGCCAGTTGGTCATGCAGAAGCGTGTGGAGTTTCAAGCCGGGGCATACGCAAAAAAACGCCAAACGACAACGTTTTCAGGTGTAAATGTCCGGTATGTACACGAAATTTCAGGTCATGTTTCACCCTGCCTATAGGGAGAAAGTGCGTTAAGGGCTTCGGCTTCCGCCAATATGGCCGGGCGTTCTGCCTGAAGGAAAGCCCCAACACCGTTGCGGAGTGAGGGATTTTCCAGCCAATGGACAGAATGTGTGAGGGCAGGCAGATAGCCACGCTGGATTTTATGTTCACCCTGCGCCCCGGCCTCTACTCGCTTGAGGCCGTGGGCAATGGCAAAATCTATGGCGCGATAATAGCACAGCTCAAAATGCAAAAACGGCCAGTTGCCAATGCATCCCCAGTTGCGGCCATACAATGTATCGCCCCCCAAAAGGTTTAGGGCTGCGGCAACTGGTGTACTCCCATGCCGTGCTATCATCAGCACAACACGGTCTTGTAAGCGTTCAGAAAGTAGCGGAAAAAAATCGGGCGTCAGGTAGGCGTTGCCCCACTTCTTATCAATTGTATTCTGGTAAAATGTGTAAAAAGCTTGCCAATCTTCAGGCGTAATGTCTGATCCGCGCAGGGTATGAAAGCTTAGGCCAGCGGCATTGGCATCACGCCGCTCCCGCCGGATAGCTTTGCGTTTGCGAGATGAAAGTGTTTCCAGAAAATCATCAAAGCTGGTGTAGTTTTTATTATGCCAGTGATACTGCAAGCCTAATCGGGGCAGCCAGCCGCGTCCAGCCAGATCATCGCTTTCCTGCTTGGTGCAGAATGTAACATGGGCAGAGGAAAGGCCGGTATCGTGGCAGATCTGGCGCAAAGCATCTGCCATAACTGCTTTGGTTTCTGCCGGTGCATCGGGCCGCGTTAAAAGGCGTGGGCCGGGTGCTGGGGTAAAGGGCACGGCAATTTGCAGTTTGGGGTAATAGCGCCCCCCAGCGGCTTCAAAGGCGCGTGCCCAACCTTGGTCGAACACATACTCGCCCCATGAATGGCCCTTGATATAGGCAGGGCATGTGGCGGCCAGTTGTCCATCTGGCGCATGCAGGCTGACATGCTGCGGCAGCCAGCCTGTTTCACGGCGTACAGAACCGCTGTCTTCCAATGCAGAAAGAAAGGCATGGCTGACAAATGGGTTGTCCACCCCTGCACAGGCATTCCACTCCATTTCTGGAATGGCATGGATACTGTTGTGCAGAGATACGGACCAGTCAGGCATGTCTGTGTCTTTCCTGCAAATTTAGCCGATTTCGAACAGCCCTTCTACTTCAACCGGCGCATCCAGCGGCAGAGAAGGCACGCCAACGGTGGAGCGTGCATGGCGTCCGGCATCACCAAATACGGCAACGGCCAAGTCAGATGCGCCATTCATGGCGGCCGCGTGCGAGGTGAATTCTGGTGTGCAGGCAATAAAGCCACCCAGCCGTACTACGCGCTTCACGCGGGAAAGGTCACCCACTGCGGCACGCACCTGTGCAATTACATTGATCATGCTGTAACGCGCGGCTTCAACCGCTGTTTCAACAGAAACGGCATCACCCAGCTTGCCGGTAGCAAACAGCTTGCCATCTTTAAGAGGGAGCTGGCCGGAAACTACCAGCAGAGAACCTGTTTGTACGCAGGCCACATAGTTGGCAACAGGTGCGGCAGGGGTGGGAAGTTCGATACCAAGTTCAGCCAGACGGGATTCAGGAGTGCTCATCACGCTGTATTCCTTGTGTTAAAAAGCTGGGCAAGAAGCAGAAAATTGCCTCTTGCCCCGCAGAATGAACCGTATGCCTTTAGCAGACAAGCCGCAGATTACGGCGTTTGCGCCCAGTAGGCGGCGTATCATCTGCTTCAGGCAGATCTAGCGGCAGAAGCGGGTCTGGGTCAGATTGTGCATCCTGATGCGGGCCATCTGGCAGCCGAACACCTAAATATGTGTCTGACAAAGCCCGGAAGGCGTAGTCCAGCATAGATGTGGCGTAGGAGGCAACGGGGTCTCCTTCTACGGTGCCAGCCGGGCCAAAACAGGTATAGGCAAAGTTTTCCACAAAGGCTTCCAGCGGGGCACCGTATTGAAGGCCAATGCTCACGGCTTCGCCCAAGCTTTCCATCAGCCCGCGCACCATGCCGCTTTCCCGCGTGGGGGTAAGGGCTAGCTCACCTAGTGTGCCATCTTCATATTCCCCAGTACGTAGGAACAGGCGATGGCCGCCAATAGTGGTTTTTTGTGTAAAGCCACCGTGCCGTGGGGGCAGCGTGCGGCGCACCCCACGCTCCAGCTTGTTGCGGGTAGGCTGGTTTTGCACTTCTGGCCGTGCGGGCATACGGTCCACAAACCCAGTGAGAGCCCGATACATGGCCAGATGTGCATTGGGGCCGGGTTGGGGGAGAACAGTTTCACCTGCCAGCGCGGCAGCCAAAGCTGTTTCAACCGTAAAATCCCGCGCTTCCAACCGCAGTAAAGCGCTTTTGGAAAGTTTGCCATCTGGCCGCAGCATGGAAAAAGCTGGCGCTAGCCCACAAGCTTCTACGCCCAAAAGCCCGTCTATCGGGTTGGAGGAAGAAAAGCCGGTTTCAATCGGGGCCAAAGGTGTTTCTGTTTCTACGGCCGCTTCGTTCCAAACCGCGCGCAGGGTTTCTCCCAATCCAGGCAGAACAGTGCGCACTGGCGGTAGTGGGAGGGATTCCGGCCCTCGGCCTGCATGGGCAGTTAAGGTGGCCAATGCAGCTATGGCGCATGCAGCGGCGCGGCCATCTTCACTATCATAATCCAGTCCAACGCCTGCAAGGCAGGCATCCAGATTGGTCAGCAAAATATCACCGGCTAGCGGGGTGGGGGCCAGTGTATCTGTTGGCGTGGTGGGGGTTGCTTCTGCTTGTTCCGGTGCAAATAAATCTGGCAGCGGCAGTTCACCATTGCGCTGATTTGCCAGTGTGCTGGCGGCATGGCGCAATACGGAGCAGATCAGTCGCAGGGCCGCAACAAATGTGCGCGCAGCAAATCCTTCACCGGGGGAAACAAAAGCTGCCAGATTAACAATAAAGCCGGGCGGGCGGTCAAAACGGCAATGCCATACGGCTTCTGTTGGCGCGGCCTGCCGCGTAAGCAGCATCCACACCAAAGATCGGGCCGTGGCATCATCTGGTGCCAGCGCATCAATCCAGCGGGAGGCAAGGCTGGGCAGATCCAGCGCTTCATCTCCTGGTACAAGCTGGGCCAATGCCGTTGCGGCATCTGTATCCCATTCTGCGGGCAGCGTAACGGAGCGAAGGGGAGCGTCCGGATCTGCTGCGGCCTCTAGCGTGCTCATCAGCACGCCATTCCAGTGGCGTCTGGCTGTTGCGTTCATGCGGGCAGTTTATCGTTTCAGCCCATCGCGTCGGAACCCGGAATCGTGCTGCCAAAAGGCGGTTAACACTCTGCATAATGAGGATATGGGGGATAACTTTTTGTGAAGTTGCCGTTTCCTGTCCAAATACCGGCAGCTCGAGCGCAGTTGATCGGAAGCGGGTGCATATTTCATGGACTGGCTGGAGTGTGGAGTCCTATCATCCATAGCATGGCAAACTTTGGAACATGGCTGCATACGCGCCGGAAGGGGCGGCTGGTTGGCAAGGATGCCGATGGCCGCAGTTATTACGAATCAACAGGCCCGGCCCGTCAGGGTGGCGGGGTGGAACGGCCCGAACGCTGGGTGATCTACTTGAAAGGGGAGGATGCCTCGGCCGTGCCGCCAGAGTGGTGGGGGTGGCTGCACCATACGCTGGACGCTCCTATTCCGGTGGAAGAGCGTAAGCCCTGGCAGCTTCCGTATCAGCCGAATATGACAGGCACGGCGCAAGCTTACAGGCCTGCGGGCAGCCTGTATTCCACCGGCCAGCACCCACCTGCGACAGGAGATTACGAGGCATGGACACCTGATGCGTGATCTGCTGCGCATTTCCTGCTAAACCGAACAGGCAATACAGGGAGTGCGATGCGGCTTATGGCTTCAGCAATGGCAGAAAAATCTCGGCGTAGTCTGACAGAACTGCTTACAGGCACAGTTGTGCTGGTGGCTATCGGCGGTATGCTGGTGGCCGCCGTGGTGGGCGAGGGCCGCAAGACAGATACAACCGGCTATCAGCTTAATGCCGATTTCACGCACATAGATGGGCTGGATATTGGCTCTGATGTGCGGTTGGCAGGTGTAACCGTTGGGCAAGTGGTAAGTGAAACAGTAGATCCGCACAGCTTCAAGGCGCATGTCACATTTACTGTGCGGCCTGATATTCACCTTTCAGATGATACAGCGGCTATTATTACCAGTGATAGCCTGCTGGGCGGCAAGTATATTGCCCTCTCCCCTGGCGGGGATGACAAAACCCTTAAACCCGGTGAAACAGTTGGGCAGACACAGGGCTCCATCAGTCTGGAGCAGTTGCTCAGCAAGTTTATTTTCTCGGTTACGGATACGCTCACACGTGCCAACAAAGCAGCACCTACCAATGGTGGTGGCGCGGGTGGGAATGATCTGCCCTGAAACAGACATAAAAATCCGTTAATTTTAGAGTGAAGCCGGGAAACAACAGCATGGAAAAGCCACGCTTCTGGCCGCAGGATGATGGAAACCCCATAACCTGCCATGAAAAGCTGTGTGTTTTGGAAGAAAACTGGCAGGAAGTGCAGGATATTATGCGCGATGTGTTTGAGGATGCCATGCTGATGGGGGTGAGTGAACAATTTATGCGGGCGCGTTTGAAGGATATGGTTGAGAGCCTTGCCTCCCCTAAAAACGGAGGGCAAGCTGCATGAAGCGCGCAACATATAAAGCCGTGGCTTGTGGGGCTATTTTGGCTGGGGCGCCTGTTTTGGCGCAGGCTGCGGGCTCTGCTTTAGCGCCTCCGGCAGTTTATGCGCCAGATACATGGCAAGGTAAAAATACGGCTGTTGTGCGTGTTCTGGACAGGTTGGATGCCCATGTAGAGGTAATTTCGGTTCCGGTAGGCACAACAGCACATTATAAAAGTCTGGACATTACACCTTCACGCTGTTTGCAGCGCCCTCCAACGCTTTCGCCCGATGCCGCAGCGTGGCTGGCCGTGCAGGATAAACACCCTAACGGAGCCGCCTTTCAGGGCTGGATGCTGGCAGCGGAGCCTGCATTAGGTGTGTTTGAAAGCCCGGTTTACGATGTGCGGATGGTGCGGTGCGAGGGCGCGGATACAGAGCCTATGTTGCCCCCACTGCCCAAACCTGTAGCCCCCGTTGCGCCCCCTGCATATGGCTCGGATACGGTGCCAGCGCCTGCGGGGGATGGGGCATCTTCCGGCCATGCGGGCAGCCCGGATATTCCCGATGCCATACCAGACAAGCAAGAAACCGGCGGCGTTTACTAACGTTAGGTAAGGAACCGTTTCGTTTTTGTGCCGGTTCCGCGCGGCAGGTCTGTAAGATCGGTGGTTGTCGAAGCAGGGGGTGTTCGGCAACGTGTCAAAACAATGGTCTAGCTGCAAGTGCCTGGCACTCTTGTTATTATAGCTGGACATCACAACAAGGATTGAGGTGCAAACGTGCTAGGTTCTCTCGGTGCGCAGGATTTCCGTTTTCATCTACCCCCGTTAAACGAAACTGCCTTTCTGCTCGATTTTGATGGTACTCTGGTGGATATTGCTCCCACGCCAGAATCTGTTGTGGTGCCAAATGGGCTTCTTGATAGCCTGCGCCGCCTGCGTGAAGCATGCGGAGATGCCTTGGCCGTTGTTTCTGGCCGCCCCATTGATCAGATAGATCATTTTCTGGGTGATGTGCCTTTTGCTGTTGCAGGTGAACACGGGGTAGCTATTCGGCATCGGCCCGGTGGCCCGATTGAACGTGCAGCATTGCCTACCCTGCCGCCTGAATGGCTGGCTCAAGCGCGGGATTTGCTGGCAACATTGCCCGGCACGCGGTTAGAGCACAAAGAAGGCGGCTTTGTTCTGCATTACCGTGCCGCACCGGAAGCAGCAGAAACGTTGCGCCAGGCAGCTAGTGAATGGGTTAAGCACTCTAAAGGCACATTCTTGCTTTTGCCGGCAAAAATGGCGTGGGAAATTCGCCCAGCCGGAATTGATAAAGGCTATGCTGTCTCTCTGTTAATGGAAAGTCCTCCCTTTACGGGCAAAAAGCCTGTGTTTGTAGGGGATGATGTAACGGATGAAGATGCTATAGCTGCTGTACGCAGAATGGGGGGCGTTGGGTTGCGTATTCCATCTGATTTTCCAACCCCTTCTATTTTTCGGGCTTGGCTGGCCTCTCTTACTGGCGGGAGCCGGTAAGGGATGGGGCGTCTTGTTATTGTTTCCAATCGCGTTCCGGCTGTGCGTGAGCGTGCCCAACCTGCTGGTGGCTTGGCTGTTGCTCTGCGTGATGCTGTACAAGGGCAGGAGTGCCTGTGGTTTGGATGGTCTGGGCAACAAATTTCAGATGATGAAGGGGAGGATCGGCGCGTAAGCATAGACACGGTAGATAACGTGACTTACGCCACTGTAGATCTGACCAAATCAGAATATAATGGGTTTTACGAAGGGTATTCCAACGGAATTCTGTGGCCGCTTTGCCATTACCGCGCAGGGCTGATGAGTTATAGTCGGCAGGATCGGCACACATATCATGCCGTGAACACCATGTTCGCGCAGAAGCTTGCCCCCCTCTTAAAATCTGATGATTTGATATGGGTGCATGATTACCATCTGTTCCCACTTGGGCTTGCGCTGCGGGAACAGGGGATAAAGTGCCGTATCGGGTTTTTCCTGCACATTCCATTTCCACCATGGAGCCTCATGCGGGCCTTGCCTGGTGCTGAAAAGCTGATGCGATCTTTACGCGCCTATGATGTGATGGGTGTGCAGACGGAAGATGACGCGCGCAATGTTAATGAAGGTTTTTCTGTTGTTGGGGTGCCAGCGCAGGCCCGTGTGTTCCCTATTGGAATAGATCCAGAAAGCTTTCAGCAGCAGGCTTCCTCCGGTTTAGATAACCCGGAAGTGCAGAAGCTTAAAAAAAGCCTGCGGGGCTTGCCGCTGATTATCGGTGTGGACCGTATGGATTATTCCAAGGGGCTACCGGAGCGTTTTCGGGCGTATGAAGTGTTCTTGCGCAAATATCCGGAATACCGCGGTAAGGTTATTTATCTTCAGATCACCCCGGTTTCTCGCGGTAGTGTGCCAGAATACAAGGTGCTGCGCGAAGAGCTGGATGGTGTGGTTGGCCATATTAACGGCACGTATGGAGATTTTGACTGGGTTCCTATCCGTTACCTTACGCACCCTGTCCCGCGTGAACTGCTGGCCCCATTTTTTCGCCTTTCTCACGCAGCGTTGGTAACACCTCTGCGGGATGGTATGAATCTGGTTGCCAAGGAATATGTGGCAGCTCAGGATGCGAAAGATCCCGGCGTGCTTATTCTCTCCCGTTTTGCTGGTGCTGCGCCAGAAATGGAAGATGCGCTTTTGGTGAACCCGCATGATGCAGATGAAGTGGCAGATGCCTTGCATAAATCACTCAGCATGTCTCTTTCTGAAAGACAACTGCGGTGGAAGCGGCTGAAGCCAGATGTCTGGCGCGTTACGGCTGGCAGTTGGGCGCGTTCCTTTATTACGGCTTTGGCAGAGGTGCGGTCTGAATGAGGGGGAGCCACGCATCTCGGCCGCTGGCGCTATTTTTGGCAGGTGCGGCGTTATTGGCGCTGGGGGTGGTGTGGTACACCCAACATGTTTTGCAAATTATGCCGTGCGAACTGTGCCTGTGGGAACGCTGGCCATGGCGTTTGCTATTAGGCACAGCCATTGTGGCCGCTGTGTTGCCCGATAAGGTAGCACGACACCTTTTGTGGTTGACGGTGCCTTTTATGGTGGCGGATATCGGCCTTTCTATTTGCCATGTAGGGGTGGAGTGGCAATGGTGGCCAAGCCCGCTGCCTGCGTGCCACGCGCCTCATATATATGGGCGCACTATGGCGGAGAGGCTGGCTTCTATGCCACTGCTGCCTTCCAAACCCTGTGATGCAGCCACGTATCTGGTGCCGGGTGTTCCTGTTTCCATGGCGGCAATGGGCGGCCTGTACGCAGCTATTGTGTTATGGGTGTTTGTGGTTTGGCGTAAAAAGCTGGAACGTGTGACGCGCCGTATTTTCCATTAAATATTATATTTTAAGTGTTAGGTTTTTATTGTTGAAGGCGTGATAACTTCGTTGCCGTATTGTAGCGGTTGAAGCACCGCGTATAAATCTTATACTGTGTGCCTGAATGCAATGTCAGGATATCTCTATGTCTTTAAGTGGCAATATTAAAACAATCGATTGGAGCGTATTTGACGCAACATGGTACGCAGCAAAATATGGAGATGTTCTGAAATTTCTAGGCCTTGAAGGTGCAGAAGTATTAGAGGAATTTTATAGGGAAAAAGGGCCAGCATTACGTCATTCACCCAACCCGTATTTTGATGAGGATTGGTATCTGCGGCGTTATCCTGCGGTTGCTGAAGCTGTGGGGAAAGGTGAATGGAGATCCGGGTTTGATCATTATTGCCAAACAGGATTTTCTTCTCACAATCCTCATTGGCTTTTTGATCGTGAATTTTATTTCAAGCAGCACCCAACTCTTCAGCCTGCAACGTTGGAAGAAGCAGGGTTTCGGAATCTCTATGATCATTACCTGAATGTGGGTGACGAACAGTTTTTAACGGGATCATGGTTTTTTAACGCAACAGCATATCTTAAAAGTGGCCATGCACGTATTGAAGGTTTGGGTGCATTTGCACAATGTGTGCGTAACCTGAGGCCTGAGCAGGGGTATGGTCAGCGTCTGTCTTGGTATTTTGATCCTGAATGGTATCTGGAAACCTATCCGCATGTCCGGAAGGAACTGGCTTCAGGGCGCTGGCTCTCTGCCTTGCACCATTATCTGTCTAATTCCACCCCAACAGATTACAACCCGAATGCCTATTTCTCTGAAGAGTTTTATGGCAGCGTGAATCATGATGTAAGCGGTGCGGTTGAAAGCGGAAACTTCCGTAATTTTTATGAACATTTTCTGCGCTATGGTGTGCATGAACTCCGCAAACCAAGCGCCAATATTGATCTTGAATCCTACTACCGTAATGCCGTTGTGCAAAAGGAAGTTACGCGTGGTGATTTTCCAGATGCGTTCGCACATTATATTGCCCACGGCGGCAGGCTAGAAGATGATATGGAAGGGCTGAAGGAAAGTGAGGCCCTTTCCAAAAAGCTCTATCATGAAATGTGCCGCATTCGGTTGCCTGTTCTTTTGAATCAGACTTTGGATTTTACATACGATGCACCAGATTTAAGCGTTATTATTGTAGCACATAATCTGTTCGCCATGACCATGAGCGCGTTGGCTTCGCTACGTGCTAATTATAATGGCCAAATGCAGGTTATTGTGGTGGATTCCGGCTCTACAGATGGTGTGCGGCATATTGAACGTTATGTGCGCGGTCTGGATGTTGTGCGTTTTCCCGGTAATGTTGGCTTTTTGCTGGGCTGCAATGCGGCATTGGAAAAAGTGCGTGGCCCATTCACACTTTATCTGAACAACGATACAGAGCTGATGCCAGAAGCCATTGGCAATGCCTTGGCTCGGTTACGGCATGAAATAAAAATAGGGGCGGTTGGTGGCAAACTTGTACGCACCAATGGCTTGTTGCAGGAAGCAGGTAGTATTGTCTGGCGCGATGGATCGGTGTGCGGCTATCTGCGTGATCAGCGCCCTGATGTTCCAGAAGCTAATTTTGTAAGATCTGTAGATTATTGCGCCGGTGCATTCTTGATGATACGCACGCCCCTGCTGCGCCAGTTGGGGGGCTTTGATATAGATTATGCTCCTGCGTATTTTGAAGAAACAGATCTGTGCTTGCGTATTCATGAAGCCGGGTTTGATGTGGTGTATGATCCCTCGGTGGTTGTAATACATTACGAGTATGGCACATCTAGTTTTATGAGTGGCGCATCCATGATAGCGCGTAATCAGGATGTGTTCCGCCGTAAGCATACGGCATATTTGCGCCAGAAAAGCCTGAACAACCCCAGAATGCTGACAACAGCACGTTTCAGCAAGCAGGGTCAGAAGCGCGTTTTATTTATTGAAGACAGATTGCCCTATCGGTTTTTGGGATCAGGCTTTACGCGTTCAAACGATATTGTGCGCAGCATGATTGCTGCTGGATGCCAAGTAACGGTGTACCCGGTATTTAGACCAACAGAATCTCAGGAAGATATCTGCATGGCTTTTCCGGATCGGGCAGAGGTGATTTGGGATCGAGAATTACCAGAACTAGAAGATTTTATTAAATCCCGCGCTGGGTATTATGATGCCATCTGGATTGCGCGCACGCATAATGCAGATCGCCTGGCTCCTGTGCTTATGGATTGTGCTGATGCCCTAACGGGTGCAATGGTGATTACGGATACCGAGGCTGTATCCGCGCCGCGTGAATATCGTAAAATGGAATTGCGCGGGCAAACACCAGAAAAAACAGTGGATGAGCTTTTGAAGCATGAATTCAGGCATTTGTTCATGTCTGAAAAAATTATTGCAGTGAACAGTAAGGATTCCAAAATACTTAATGCTCACGGTTTTTCTAATGTTTATGTTCTAGGCCATTTGCAAAACGCTTTAACGTGGTCTCCCGGATGGGAAGATCGCCGGGATATTCTTTTTCTGGGGGCCATGCATGATCAGGATTCACCAAATGTAGATTCCTTGGCGTGGTTTAGCAAAGAAGTGTTGCCATTACTGGATGGCCGTTTGCCAGAAGACGTTAAATTTACAGTCTGTGGCTATGTAAACCCGCGTGTTGATCTTACATCACTTATAAACAACCCGCGTATTGTGGTAACGGGGCGGGTAGAGGATGTAACACCTGTTTATAATAGCCACCGGGTATTTGTGGCGCCAACCCGGTATGCGGCGGGTATTCCCTACAAACTGCATGAAGCCGCAGCACATGGTATTCCTGTTGTTGCAACGGATATTTTGTGTGAACAGGTTGGATGGGTGCCTGGTGAAGATATGCTGTGCGCCAGTGTATCGGACGCGCAGGGGTTTGCGGATGCTATTGTCCGGCTGTATGAAGACAAGCGGTTGTGGGACAATGTGCATGCGCATGAACTCAAGCGTATTTCTACAGAAAACACGCAAGAGAATTATGTAAAAAAGATAAAGGATATTTTAGAAATTTCCTAAAATAATCCCAGCACGTCAGATGAGGTAAGTGGGATCTTCCATTTTCAAAATCTGACGTGCCAGACTGTGCAGCCGTGCGCTGGCTCGTACCCCTAGTGTGCTGATTTCCTGATAGGAAAACCAACGGGCCTCCAAGGCATCATCACCAGCTTGTACGGGGTTATGGGTGTGTTCTTGTTCCTCACACCTTACGGCAAGAATGATGTAGTGGAACTCTAGCTTTCCATGAGCATCATAATGCAAGCTATCAAATGCATCTATTACAGAAGTTGCTTTTGCTGGTAAGGATGTTTCTTCCAAAAGCTCGCGTTCTGCGGCATAAAAAATAGTTTCTCCCGGTTCAATCCGCCCGCCGGGAAAACCCCATAGTCCGGCATCTGGTGCTTTAGCGCGGCGGACAAGCAGAAAATTATTCTGCCTTCGCACAATAGCAAGAACACCGGAACGCGGAAGGCAGGAATGGCATGATGTTTTCATGATCAGGAAGTGTAGAAGGTCATGAATGCTGGTCAACCCTTATCTGCGTAAAAGGGGTTGGGCTGTTTTTTCTCTTTGCCCAAATGCAGAAAATGCGTGTTAAATACAGCCATAACCGTGCGGAATGTTGTGCACGGAAAATATAAATTAGCTATCAAGGAGCACATCTTATGTCGGCAGATACAATTGCCATTCCGGGTATAGCCAAACCAGCCTCCCGCATTGCGCTTGGCACGTGGGCTATTGGTGGTTCCATGTGGGGTGGCGCAGATGATGCAAACGCCAGCAAGACGATAGATGAAGCTCTGGAGCTTGGTATCAACATGATTGATACAGCACCAGTCTATGGATTTGGGCATTCTGAAGAAGTTATTGGCAAGGCTTTGGAAGGTCGGCGTGGCCGTGTTATTCTGGCTACCAAGGTGGGGCTGAACTGGCATGATGGAAAGGTTTTCCGGGATAGTCGGTCTGCACGGATTGAAGAGGAAGTTGAAAAATCTTTAAGCCGCCTGCGCACAGATTATATTGATCTGTATCAGATTCATTGGCCAGATACATGCACTCCGTTTGAAGAAACAGCCCGTGCTCTGGAAAATCTGGTGAAAAGTGGCAAGGTTCAAGCCTTGGGGCTGAGCAATTTCTCACCCGCGCAGATGGATGAATTCCGGAAGTTTGCACCTGTTTCTGCTGTGCAGCCGCCATACAACCTGTTTGAGCGCGAAATAGAGCGTGATGTGCTGCCATATGCAGAAAAAAACAATCTGGTGGTGCTGGCTTATGGCCCTCTGTGCCGTGGTTTGCTTTCGGGCCGCATGACGGCAGACCGGAAGTTTGAAGGGGATGATCTGCGTAAAACAGATCCCAAGTTCCAGCAGCCACGTTTTGGCCAGTATTTGCAGGCGGTGGAAGACCTTAAAGCCATTGCCAATAAGCATGGCAAAAGCATGCTGGCACTGGCTATTCGCTGGGTGTTGGATCGCGGCCCAACTATTGCGCTGTGGGGTGCACGTAAGCCAGAGCAGATTGCAGGTGTGGATGATGCTTTTGGCTGGAAGCTGGATGCAGAAGACATGCAGGCTATTGATGCAATTCTTGCCAAGGATATTAAAGACCCGGTAGGCCCGGAGTTTATGGCTCCGCCTTTGCGGGCTTAATCTGGCGGAACAGGGCTGGCTTATCCAGCCCTGTTCTACCCGCAAGGCTGGCGGTGGCCCATACGCATTGACTCAGATGTGGCTTTTTTCGCACTCTGTTAAGTTATGAAAGAGCCGCACCCTCCTTATCAGGCCGAGCCTGAGCAGGCGACAGTCTGTATGTTTCCGCTTCAGCAGGTATTGGGGCGGGCAGAGGCTGCGGAATATTTGGGTATTCCTGCCCGAAGGCTCAGATTTTTGGAAATGCTCGGGGGTGGGCCCAAATCTGTTTCTCAGCGCGCAGGGGCCATTCAGTTTCGTAAGGAAGATCTGGATAACTACAGCGCCCAGCAGTTTAGCCGTGCCGGGTTAGGGGCAGATGCGCTTTCTCGCTATCGGAGCATGCGTGCACTGGCTGATTATAAAGGGCTTGATCCGTTTATGGATATGGCCAGCCGGGATGAGCTTTCTCAGGCGTGTACCTATATCGGCGGGCGTGTTGGCATCGGGCTGGGGCTGGTGGTGATTGTGCTTTCTCATACTCCGCTTTCCCGCATTCTGTTTCATGTGGTGCGTTAGGGCTGTTTTGTAACGGCCTGTGTGTTTCATATCTTGCGCAAGGGGTTGCGGCAGCCCATGTTTGAGCAATGGCTTCCAAAACCTCCTCCTCTGCGGCACGTGGCAAAAAGCGCCCTTCATTAAGCGAGCGTGCGGCCAGTCTTCCCCCCGTTCTGTTCGAGCCGGAAAAACAGGCTCCTCGTCCACGCCTTAAGCGTATGGAAGTGGTGTCAGAATACGAACCGGCAGGGGATCAGCCGCAGGCTATTCGTGAACTTGTGGCCGGGGTAGAAGCTGGAGAGCGCGATCAGGTTCTGCTAGGGGTTACGGGTTCGGGTAAAACCTTTTCCATGGCCAAGATTATTGAGGCCACGCAAAAACCCACACTTATTCTTGCGCCCAACAAAACATTAGCTGCCCAGCTTTATGGAGAAATGAAGCAGTTTTTCCCCAATAATGCTGTGGAATATTTTGTAAGTTATTACGATTACTATCAGCCAGAAGCCTATGTGCCGCGTTCTGATACGTATATTGAAAAAGACAGCCAGATAAACGAACAGATTGACCGTATGCGCCATGCGGCTACGCAGGCGCTGCTGGAGCGGAACGATGTAATTATCGTGGCTTCTGTTTCCTGCATTTACGGTATTGGGTCTGTAGAAACCTATTCCCGCATGGTGGTGAAGCTGGAGCTGGGCGGAGAGATAGACCGGGATAAGCTTATAAAAAGCCTTGTTGAATTACAGTACCGTCGGAACGATGCCGCATTTGCACGCGGTACATTCCGGGTGCGTGGTGAAACAATAGACATTTTTCCCGTGCAGAATGAAGACAGGGCCTGGCGTGTTTCTCTGTTTGGCGATGAAGTTGACGGGTTGATAGAATTTGACCCGCTAACAGGTGAAAAAACGGCTGATCTGCAGGAAATTACAATTTACGCAAACAGCCACTACGTTACACCACGTCCGACGTTGAATCAGGCCATTAAGGGCATCAAGCAGGAACTGCGCGAACAGCTTGATGTGTTTACAAAGGCCGGTAAGTTGCTGGAAGCAGAACGGCTGGACCAACGCACCACTTTTGATCTGGAAATGCTGGAAACAACAGGGGTGTGTAAGGGGATCGAAAACTACTCCCGCTATCTTTCTGGTCGCAAACCGGGTGATCCACCACCAACCCTGTTTGAATATCTGCCTGAAGATGCGCTGCTGATTGTAGATGAAAGCCACGTAACAGTGCCGCAGATTGGCGGCATGGAACGCGGAGATCATGCGCGCAAATCCGTGCTGGCAGAGTTTGGTTTTCGGCTTCCTTCCTGCCTGGATAACCGGCCTTTGAATTTTGCGGAATGGGACAAGTTTCGCCCACAAAGCCTTTTTGTAAGTGCCACACCCGGCCCATGGGAAATGGAACGCACCGGTGGCGTGTTTGCTGAACAGGTTATTCGCCCAACCGGGTTGGTGGACCCCATTACAATTATTCGGCCTGTAGAACATCAGGTGGATGATCTGTTGGCAGAATGTCGTACCACTATTGCCACAGGTGGCCGTGTGTTGGTGACAACACTTACTAAACGCATGGCGGAAGACTTAACCGATTACATGAATGAAGCTGGTATTCGGGTAAGGTATCTGCATTCCGATGTAGATACACTGGAACGGATAGAAATTATCCGAGACCTGCGCATGGGAGCATTTGATGTTCTCATAGGCATTAACTTGCTGCGAGAAGGTTTGGATATTCCAGAGTGTGCGCTGGTAGCTATTCTGGATGCAGATAAGGAAGGGTTCTTGCGTTCCCGCACATCTCTTATCCAGACTATTGGCCGTGCGGCCCGAAATGTAGAGGGCCGGGTTTTGCTGTATGCAGATAAAATGACGGATTCTCTGACATACGCAGTAGAGGAAACAGCCCGCAGGCGCGAAAAACAGATGGCGTGGAATACAGAGCACGGCATTACGCCACAAAGTGTGCGCAAGCATATTAGTGATATTGTGTCTTCTGTGTTCGAACAGGATTACGTTACCATTGCGCCGGATGAAGATACGGGCGTGGCAGAGTTTGTGGGGCAGGATCTAGGGGCCGCTATTGCCGGGTTGGAAAAGCGTATGCGTTCTGCCGCAGCAGAGCTGGAGTTTGAAACTGCGGCACGGTTACGAGATGAAATTCAGCGGTTGGAAGCCTTGCAGCTTGGGCTGGAACCGCCTCCGGTAGCGGCCTCAACAGCAGGAAAAGCTCAGACAAGTGGCCGCAAACCTAAAAAAGATAAGGTGCCACGGCCACTGGGGCCGGGCGGGGGGGGATATGATCCGGCAGCTAGGCGGAAAAAGCGGAAATAACACCCATATTGCGACAGGCCTTGTTTCTGCCGCTTAACCCTTCTACCGTCCGCATAGCAAACCCTTATTTGTGCGGACATTACGGCATGACAACGTCAGATCCTTTTATCCAGCCGGATTATACAGCACTGGAACAGGCTTCTGTTGCACCTGATCCTTTCCCGCATGTGGTGGTGCCGCATTTTATCCGTTCAGAAGATCTGGGGCGTTTGTTTGCGCATCGGCCGCATATTGTGTCTGGGGGGTCTTTTCCACCAGATTCCTTGCAGCTTTCTCCCCTTATGGAACATTTGGTGGAAGAACTGGAAGGCCCACGGTTAAAGGCAATTGTGGCGGAAAAATTTCACCTCAATCTCGATCATGCACCTTCCATGCTGACCATTCGTGGGCGCACGCGAGAAAAAGATGGCCGTATCCATACGGATTCATTGGCCAAGCGTGTAACCATTTTGCTGTATCTTAATCCATCAGGGGCGGGGGAGGCATGGGAACGGCAGGAAGGGTGTTTGCGCCTTTTGCGTGGCCCGCATGATATAGAGGATTACGCCAAGGAAGTACCGCCCGTAGATGGCACTTTGCTGATTTTCCCTAACGGCCCAACAACATGGCATGGGCATAAGCAGTTTGTGGGGCAGCGCTATACTATCCAATTAAATTACATGACAGAAGATGCACGTGCCCGGTCTGAACTGCGGCGGCATAAACTTTCTGCATTGGTTAAAAAGTTGCCTTTGCCTCAGTTGGGGCAGTAACTTTTCTTTTTTGATCTGTTTCTGCATGAACAGGAAGCCTGAATGATTTTTCGCAAGCCGTCTGCTGCCCGCACACGTTTTTCACTGCTGGCTATAACGCTGGCCCTGTTAGGGGGAACTGCTCTTTCTCCCACATCGGCTCATGCTCAGGATGCCGCACCGGGTATGCCGTCCGCTCTTGTGCCTCCTAGCCTGAGCAGTGCACAGGTTGTGCGTGCAACGCTTCCTAATGGCCTTAAGGTTGTTATTGTGCCTAACCGGCTGGCCCCGGTTGTGACCACAGAAATTAATTATCTTGTTGGCTCGGCAGAAGTGCCAGATGGGTTTCCGGGTACGGCGCATGCGTTGGAACATATGATGTTCCGTGGCAGCAAAGGGCTGGATAAAGACCAGCTTGCAGCTATAGGTACGCATTTGGGCGGCAGTTACAACGCAGATACAACCGAAGATGTCACGCAGTATTTCTATACAGCACAGGCACAGGATTTACCTGTTCTGCTTAAAATTGAAGCCCTGCGCATGAATGGCTTAACCCTGTCTGAAGCGGATTGGGAAAAAGAACGTGGCGCGATTGAGCAGGAAGTTGCGCGTGATCTTTCAAGCCCCGCCTATCGGTATCTGGAACAGTTGCAGGGTATTTTGTTTGCGGGCACGCCTTACGAACACGATGCACTGGGCACGCGGCCATCCTTTGATAAAACCACGGCGGCGGATCTGAAAGATTTTTACCAAAAATGGTATGGCCCCAATAATGCCGTACTGGTGATTGTGGGGGATATTAACCCTGTTTCTACCTTGCAGCTGGTACAGGATACATTTGCCGATATCCCGCGCAAGGATCTGCCGCAGCGCCACAAGATAGCTCCGGCAGCGCCGCCAGCTAAAACACTCACACTTTCTACAGATTATCCTGTTGGGTTTGCCACGCTTGCATTCCCCATGGCGGGCAGTTCTTCAGCAGATTTTGCAACGGCTGATATTCTCTCAGATGTGCTCTCCAGCCAGCGTGGTGCTCTGTATGATCTGGTACCGCAGGGCAAGGCGTTGTACGCAGGGTTTGAATACGCTCCTAAAAAAGAAGCTGGTTTTGGTTTGGCGCTTGCGGCTTTTCCTAAAGGCACAGATGCTTCTGGCCCCATGAACGCTATGAAAGCTGTGTTGGAAAAAATCCGTAAGGAAGGCGTGCCAGCAGAACTGGTTGAAGCCGCAAAGCAGAAAGAAATTGCCCAGCTTCAGTTTTCTGCCAATTCTGTAAGTGGTCTGGCATCTATCTGGTCTAACGCATTGGCATTTCAGAACCTAGATAGCCCGGGTGATCTGGTGGCTGCTTATCAGGCTGTTACGCCAAAGGCGGTAAATGATCTGGCTGCAAAGCTGCTTGATCCAGCACATGCTGTGTCTGCCATTCTTACCCCGGAAGCATCAGGCAAGGCAGTTTCTGGTAAAGGGTTTGGAGGGGCAGAATCTTTTGCAAGCACCCCGGATAAGCCAGTAAAATTGCCGCAATGGGCCGAAAAAGCTCTGGCCCAACTGGAAGAACCTAAACCGACACCACTCCCTGCGGTTAGCACATTATCTAACGGTATCAAGCTGATTGTCTGGCCTTCTCATGTCAGCCACACCATTCAGCTTTCTGGTCAAATCCGCCAGACGCCCGAATTGCAGGAACCCAAAGGCAAGGAGGGCGTGCATAGTTTAACGGAAGCTCTGTTCTCCTATGGCACAACGCAGCATGATCGTCTGGCTTTCCAGAAAGCGCTTGATGATGTGCCAGCATGGGAAGATGCCGGGGGCAATTTCTCCTTACAAGTTCTTACGCCTGATTTTGAAAAGGGCGTGGATCTGCTTGCTGAAAATGAACTGCATCCAGCATTCCCTGAAAAAGATTTTACGGTTGTGCGCACGCAGTTGGCACAAGCTCAGGCTGGGGAACTGGTATCTCCCGGGCATTTGTTTGATAAAGCTATCAAGGCTGCCATTCTGCCGGAAACAGACCCGACACAGCGTGATGCTACGCCTGAATCTATTATGAGCATAACCCGTGATGATGTGCTGCATTATTACCAAAATGCGTGGCGCCCGGATCTGACAACTATTGTTGTAACAGGTGATATCACGCCCGAAAAAGCACAGGCGGTATTAGAAAAAGCTTTTGGTGGTTGGAAAGCCGAAGGCCCGGCACCTGATGTGAATTTGCCTACCGTGCCACTTAGCAAAACATCACGCGCAACGGTGCCTGATAAGAGCAGCGTGCAGAATGATGTTGTGTTGGCGGAAACACTGGGGCTAACGGCACAAAATCCTGATCATTTCCTGCTGCAGTTGGGCAATGAAGTGCTGGGGGGCGGTCTGTTCTCCTCGCGTCTGTATAGAGATATGCGGGTGAAAACAGGTTATGTTTATTCTGTAAGCAGTTCCTTTGATTGGGGACGTACGCGCGGGGCCTATACTGTTAATTATGGTGCAGACCCGGATAAGGTTGGTAAAGCGCGGAATGTTGTCATGAAAGACCTGAAAGCCATGCAGTCTGCACCACCTACAGCAGAAGAGCTTTCTTTAGCCAAGGCTTCACTTCTGCGGAGCTTGCCGCTTGCCAGAGCGAGTTTGGCCCGAATTGCTGCGCAGTATCTTTATTTGGAAGATCTGGGTTTGCCGCTTGATAATGCGGATCGGGGCGCAAAAGTTTATTACAAGGCAACGGGTGCAGAAGTACAGGCCGCATTCCGTAAGTGGATCAGGCCAGATGACCTTGCGGTTATTGTAAAGGGGCCTACGCTTACTTGGTAATGGATTACATGTATTCGTAAATGTTTTAAGAAAGGTTCTTTCTGTGCATTTTACGGATACATTGTAAATCGTGTTTGTTTTTCTCGTGTCTAGAAGTTAACAATATTACGAGGGAATTTGGTGTCAGTATTTTCTGGACAGAAAAATAGTTATGCTTGTATTAGGTCTGTCAGAAAATCATTTACGTGCTGAAGTTCTTGATATGCAAAAGATCACGAGGGGGTATTGCGGTGTCTGGTGAAAAAAAGCCTGTTGGTAAGGTTCGTTCTTCTCGTGTAAAAGTGGCACGTAAAAAGGTTGCGGCTCCCGCAGTGTTAGAGACACATGAACCAGTAGCGGAGCCTCAGGTTACAGAACAAGTTGAAATAGCTCCTGTAGTAGAGCCAACACCGGCTCCAGCGGCAGAACAAATTGCATTGGCACTTCAGTCTCAGGCGGGTATTGTGGAACAAGAAGCTGAAAAAGAACGTCGGGCGGCTATCTTCTTTGATAGTCAGTGGTACCTTAATGCTTACCCAGATATTCGTGAGGCGGGCGTAGATCCGCTTGAACATTTTCTGGATTATGGCGCTAAGGAAGGTAGAAACCCTAACGCGCTGTTTGATAGCCTTTCCTATCTACGTGTAAATCCTGATGTTGCAGGGTTTGGGCCGGGGCCTTTCATCCATTATATTTGTTATGGTTTTCAGGAAGGGCGGCCTTTGCGCTAGGAGGCTCTTAAAGTTTAGAAAGGGGCGTATGGGTGTTAAAACCATACGCCCCTTTTTTATTTATGCTGTTTTAATAAAAGCGTCAGACTTCTTCTACAACTTCTATGTGAGATGGGAACTCTACGTCTTTCGTCTCATCCAGAATGTAATAGTGAATGTTTTCTGAAACCCAATCTTCCCGGAAACCACAATCTTTATAAATATTACGGCATGGCGTATTATCCGGAAGGTTATGGATAGAAGCTGTTATACGGACATTTCCATGTTTTTCCCGAACATGGCTGACAACGTCAGCAACAATGCTTGTTTCAACTTCCATGCCTAAAACACGGCAGCTCATAACAAACTGCACAATTTCATTATTGCGCAGGTAAAGCACACTTACCAATCCGTAATTGGTGAATTTGTCCTGAACAGTTGCAACAATTATCTCTCCGCCTTCACTTAGAAAGCGAGAGAGTTCCTGAAATGTCCAGCGTGTGCCAGAAGTGTTGAACTGATTGGTTTTGTTTGTAAGCTCTAGCGCGCGGGCCAGTTCCGGTTGCTCTGTATCTGTGATGTAGGTGAGGGAAACCGTACATTCCAAGGATGCCAGAAATTCTTCACGGTTCAGGCTGGCGCGTGTTTCCTCACGGGCAATCTGTCCTCGGATCATGGTTTCTCGCTTGGCGGATTCCTGCGTGAGACGAGCAACCTGTGTTTCGGGTGCCCATAAAAGGATGCGGCGTGTGAGATACGGGTTACCGCCAATTGTGCGAATTTCAGGAAAAGCCGTGTTAACAGAAGCGCGTTCTACAGGATTATCATCTACAAACACAACGCTTTTAGGCTTGATATTGAACTCCTGACAGATAGCGGCAATGTTTTCTGGTTTGGGAACCCAGTTGATTTTGACAGAGGCAAAATCTTCCAGTTTGATAAACTGCGGGTTGATAATGTCATCCCATCGTTCGCGCACATAGGCTTCATCATTCTTGGAGCAGATAGCCACCAGAATGCCACGTGCGCGTAAGGTATGAACAGCTTCCCACAAACCCACAGGCCAGCCATCTGTGCGTGGCCAAGGCTGCACTTCTGGCCGATAATGTTCTGCTATCTGGCCGCGCCACAGGGTATTGTCCAGGTCAAAAATAACGGCCTTGACTTGATCTACCTGATGCACAGTGCGGTAGGCTGCAACAATCTGGCGAAAGATGGTTTTAACAAATTCTTCCCGATGAATGGGATAAATGGTTTCCAGTGCAGGAATAGGCTCATTGCGCTCAATCGCACCGAAATCATCCCAATCCTGAAAAGATAGGCCGCCATGGGTATGGAAGTAAATAATATCATCCAGCACATAACGTTTGCCTAAAGAGGACACAACAGAATCAACATCCAGCACATAAGCATTTTTATAACTGGAAATTTTCTGGGCCAGATACATGTTCAGGCGTCTTACCATGTAGGTGAGATCTGTTTCTGTACCTTGTGAGAGTATGCTGGAAGCTGTACTCATTTGCGGAACTATGAAATTAGAGACAAATGTCAGTAATCCATGTTCGCGGTTGTAAAGCAGTGCGGCATCCAGCATGACATCCAGCGTGTTGAATGCATCGTGCAGGATACTTTCTGCAAAAGCCGGATCATTCAGTTGAAAGCCTTCTACCACACGATCACTTAAAACGGTGCGTAGTGGGATTTGCACGTATTGTAGATCATACTGATCTGCTGGTGCGGGCGGAGATTTTGGTAAAATGCTTACAAAATTGTAAGGAATGTAATCAAAATTTATACCTGGATAATATCCCTTAAAGGCTTCTAGATATAAGGAAGTTAAACAGGAGCCAACAAGAAGAACGCGATTAATTTTGCGCTCTGTTTTCTGGAGATCTGTAGGGAATAGAAAATCCGGAGATGCAAGAGGAGAATTATTTTTTGTTGTTGTAGGCATAAAGAACTCCGCCAATATAGCTTTTATTTTGTTTGGGTTGGCAGTGGAGAGATGACTTGTTTAACAAGAGAGGTGCAAGAGAATGGAGCCTCATTGAGAGATTATAAAAATTCAATTCATATTACATGATTAACATTATTATAATCTTCCGACGAGTTGAAAGAAAGTATTTTCAAGCAATTAATCGAAGGAAGGAGATTAGGAAAAGCGTAGATAAGTATGATAAATTTATGTAGAGGAATAGTTAACTGTTGTGTTTTTCAGCATAAAAATTTATATTTGGTATAAGTACCTGTAAATAGTGATAGCATTCAAACGGAAAATGCAATGGTAAGTTTGACCGCCTGGAATAAAAAAGATATAAAATCAATAATTGATTCGGGAAAATTCGATAGTGAATTTTATCTTGAAGAAAATCCTGATGTAAAAAAATCTGGTCTTGATCCAATTATACATTATGTTCTTTACGGTGTACATGAAAACCGTAATCCTAATGATAATTTCAATACAGAAATATATTATAATCTTTATAAAAATGTTATTGGGAAAAATGAAAACCCATTCGCGCATTATATTAGAAATAATGATCATCTGTTTTTCTTTGAAAAAGGTCTTTTGCAGGAATATTCGTATGTTTCCATTACGAATGCTCTAAATAGATTAAAGAAATACCCGTTTTTTAACGAAGATGATTACGTGCGTATGAACAGCGATGTTTCATCCGCAAGTATGCCAACAGCACGCCACGCATTACTTTACGGTATTGGTGAAGGGCGAGAAATTTTTTCCAAACGCTCAATTGTTCGCTTTTTGGGCAATGAGTGTAAGCACGACGTTAATTATAAAATCACTGATAAGGTTTACGGCAAGAATTTCCCTAAAACGATTGGGGTATTCTACCATTCCGAAGGCAATTCCTTTATTCAGGAATTGGCAGAGTGCCTCAGTGAATATCTGTGTAATGCTGGCCTGAATGCCAAGGTTCTTACTGAAAAAACACCAGAAGAAGATACGCCTGAACTTTGCATTTTCTGTGCTCCGCACGAATTCTTCTTCTTGGATGGAAACGAAATCTGGAAACGTGATGAGATTATTAGAAAATCCATCATGTTTAATACAGAACAACCCCAGACACT
Source organism: Acetobacter oryzifermentans (assembly GCF_001628715.1). Taxonomy (NCBI): domain Bacteria; kingdom Pseudomonadati; phylum Pseudomonadota; class Alphaproteobacteria; order Acetobacterales; family Acetobacteraceae; genus Acetobacter; species Acetobacter oryzifermentans. The sequence goes on from NZ_CP011120.1 coordinate 274,256, forward strand.
CTGGTTCACGCGTGGGATTCTGTACATTCTCATGTCAGCCGGGGTGATGGATCTGTGTTATCAGAATCTTAAATCCTTTTCCGATGTTGGGCTGCCAGTATTCCACTTTGATCCGCCGGTAAAAATAGAAGCTTGCAAGCTTACTGATGCAGACAAAAAGCATCCGTTGGTGCGCATTTTGCCGGAAGGGGCTAAAACAGGTTCTACCCCATTCCGGCCAATTGCCGAACGCGCTATTGATGTCAGCTTTTTTGGGAATGCCTCTCGCAAGCGCGAAAAATTCTTTTCGCGGTCAGCGGCCTTCTTCTCTAACTATCAGTCCTTCTTTTATTATCGTAAGGCAGAAGGGCCTATTCCGTCCTCCGGGGTTTACGATATCCTTTCACGCCTCCCGCGCTATGTTGCAGAAAATTCCAAGGTGGCGTTGAATATTCATCGCGATGATAATTGCTTTTTTGAATGGCACCGGATTGTCAAACAAGGCATGGCTTCTGGCACCATTGTTGTAACAGAAGAATGCTTCCCTCATCCGCTGTATAAGGAAGGTGAGCATTTCTTGGCTGAAACGCCGCGGCATATGCCCAATCTGGTAGAATGGTTAACCCAGACTGAAGATGGGCAAAAAGAAGCTGCCAGAATTCAGCAGAATATTTTTGATCTTCTGCAAGATGAGAAAATATTCAACTCCAAGAATATCGATCTTAAAAACTATATTTCTGCTGTGTGGAGCACTGTGAAATGAGCGTTATCAAGCCATGGGACCCCAGCCCGGAAGTTGTTTTTTCCTATAAGAAAAAATCCCGGAAGCCTAAAAACCTGATTACGGTCTGCGTTACCAACTTCAATTATGCTTCTGTTATTGAAGAATGTCTGGATAGCATTGCAGATCAAACGCATGCTGATCTGGAAATTGTGGTTGTTGATGACTGCTCCCAGCGGGATGATTCCGTTGATGTGATCGCGGAATGGATGGAGGAAAACAAGCAGCGTTTTTACAGCCTGCAGTGTTTGACCAACCCGCGTAATCAGGGGCCATCATTTTCGCGTAATATGGCGTTTGAATATGCGCAGTCTGAGTATGTGTTTATTATCGATGCTGATAATACCATTTACCCAACGGCGCTGGAAAAAATCTACACGGCTCTTTTGCAAGGCAAATTCCCGGCAGTTTATACTCAGATTGAAGAGTTTGGAGACCGCAAAGGTATTGGCCATGCCGATATCTGGGATGCCGCACGCATGCGCAAGAATAACTATGTGGATGTGATGGCGCTTATTCGTAAAAGCGCATGGGAAAAGGTTGGCGGTTTCTCTCATATTGAAGAAGGCTGGGAAGATTATGATTTCTGGCTGAAATTTATTGATGCAGGACTAGAACCCGGATACCTGCCAGAAATTCTGTGTCGTTATCGTGTGCATAATTCTTCGCGCACAGCAACAGAAGCATTGGCTGCACATTATGATCTGGAATTGGTGATGGAGTTCCGTCATCCAGAACTGGTGAAATAATCAGATTTTCCAAATACTGTGGTATAAAAAAGAGCGGAGGAAACTCCGCTCTTTTTTATTTTCAATTCGCAACGGTTAAAACACACTATTAAATGCCACCTGTGGTGAAACCGAAAACCCGGTATTGTGGCCTGCAAAATAGGTTGAAACCCCCGCAATAACCCCAAAACGAGGGGACCAGTTGTATTCAACAGCAGGGGCTATCAGCCAGTCTCCTGAAGAGCTGTTAATGCGGTCTATCCGTTCTATTTTGCTGCTTGTTGGGGTACGGCCTTTAATGTGAGACCCATCTGCCCAATCTCGCGCCAGATCCATGGCCAAAACCCATTTCTGGTTTATGCCAAATTCCAGAGAAAACCCGCTTTCTCCGTACATGCCGGGTTGCGCTGTGCCGCGGAAGCCAACCTCTGTGCCGTAACTGCTGACGTTATGCAGATGCGCGGTTGTAAGCGCACGGCGGAAGGTTCCCCACATACGCAGGCGCAGTTCATGCTGGCCCGGCAGTGTGTAAGTGGATTGCTCCGTAAAGGCTAAGCGGAATGTATAAACGCCAGATCCAACACCATCTTCTGCTCGGCCCAGCCTCTGATAATTACCTGTGGGAAAACCAACCCCAGCAAATACACTCAGAGCCGGAATATAGCGTGCAGGATCTGCATCCAGATAACGCCACATTAAATCAACTGGCAGATCTCCGAATTTGAGCCCGCTACTTGTACCAGATTTCTTCTTCCACAAATAACTGATCGTGGGAGTAACCTGAATACTGATGGAATCCATAATGGAGTATTTGTAGAGCGTAAAATTGGAAACAGATTGCTGGCGTGGATGCAGCGGATGGCTGTTGCCGTTTGCATCCAGATATCCCACAGGCAGATTATAGCTGACGTAAGGTTCCCACGCGAACACACCTGCCTTGGAAAGCGCGCCAGAAGGCGAAACGAGAGATCCTGTATACCATTGCGGGCGGGCCTCCCCCGGAGCTTGAGATCCCGCCGCCGCACTATTGCCTGTATCTGCAGCATGTGCTGCGGAAAGGCCGACAGAAAGCAGCAATGTGCCTACCAAAGAGCGACAAACAACAGGGCAACACTTAACGCCTGCTCGTACCTGGAGGGAGGAAAATACACTGGCTGCCTGAATCATGATCTGTCTGACCCTTCATGGGGAACCAAAAAATCTTCCGTCAACACAACGGAAGGAACGGTTTGTGGCACGGCGTTATGTTGCGGAACGGAGCGAATGCGGCGCCAGCCCCATGCCAGTGCCAAAGCCAGCAGGGGAATGGCGCATATTGTTGCCGTTCCGGTTGGGTAATCAAACGCCATCAGCCCAACGATGCCAATAAAGAAGGCGAGCGCCAGCCACGAGGTAAATGGCGCGCCCGGCATCGGAAAAGAGGTAGGGGCAATTTCTCCACGGCGAATTTTTTTGCGTAGTTGAATCTGGCACAGCACAATAAAACACCACGTGCTGAGAATACCCAGAGAGGCCAGACTGAGCATGATTTCAAAAATCTGGCTGGGGATGAAGTAATTCAGCACCACGCCCACAAGATAAATGGCCACAGTGGAAAGAATGGCTGCAGAAGGTACAGCCTGTTTGTTCATGCGGGCCAAATAACGCGGGGCTGCGCCATCTAGCGCCAGTGCACGTAGCACGCGCCCGGTAGAATAAAGGCCAGAGTTTAAGCTGGAGAGCGCTGCGGTCAGCACCACAACGTTCATCACACTGTCTATGCCCGGTACGCCCAACTTGGAAAGGAAGGTGACAAAAGGGCTAACCCCTGCCTGATACGTGTTCCATGGCAGCAGCAGCACAAGCAGCGTAATGGTGCCCACGTAAAAAATGGCAATACGCCAGATAACGTTGTTAATGGCCTGCGGTAAAACGGATTTAACATCCTCGCATTCCCCCGCAGCCGTGCCAATCAGCTCAATACTGGCATAGGCAAATACAACACCTTGCACCAATACCAGTGCAGGTAAAAAGCCGTGCGGGAACAAGCCGCCGTTTTCGGTAATCAGATGCAGCCCGGTTGCGTGCCCATCTACGGGGTAGCGCAAGGCCAGAATAACCAGCGCGATGACCAGGAATCCGCCTAAGGCCATCACTTTAACCAAGGAAAGCCAGAATTCCAGTTCACCAAACCATTTTACGCCGGTTAAGTTCATGCCGGTTATCAGCACAAGGGCCAGCAGGGCAAAAAGCCATTGTGGTACACTGGAAAAAACAGGCCAAAAACGCATGTAAAGCGCCACGGCTGTAATATCCACAATGCCTGTTACAGCCCAGTTAAAAAAGGCCATGGTGCCTGCAATATAAGAGGCTTTGGGGCCTAAAAACTCCTGTGTGTAGGAAACAAAGCTGCCACTGGTGGGGCGGTACATTACAAGCTCACCTAATGCACGCAGCATCAGAAAAGCAAAAACACCACACATCAGATAAACCAAGGCAAGAGATGGGCCAACGGCTTGGAGGCGAGATCCAGCCCCTAAAAACAGCCCTGTGCCAATAGCCCCACCTAGAGAGATCATTTGGATCTGACGCTTACCCAAACCACGGTGGTATCCATCTTCAGTGCGTGCGCCTGCATTGGCAGGTGTATGCCCATCTGAGGTGGAGGAAGCCGTCATCTCGTTAACCTTGATTACAAAATTATGTCAAAACCGATTGGTATCGGGTGCATTGGATTTTGCAGGTTGTAAAGATGGAACCGTTAAATAATCGCAATTAAATATGAATAGTGTATAAGAATGAAGCTGAAACGTATAAGGAATATACAGAATTTATATAAATATCAGGAAAGAAGAAACGCAAATATTTTGTTTTGATATTGAAATAATATAAACATAAGTGCTGTTATTTGGGATAAAAATGTTATTTATTTATTATCTACGAAAGTAAAGAAAGTTGCGTTGTGGCTTCTTGATCTTGCGGGCTTAAAAGAGTGGAAAGTGTAATACCTAAAAGTCTTACTGGAGCACGTACAGGCAGCAATGGCGCAAGTAACCGGCACGCCATCTCGGCTAGAATTTCTTGGTCTTGCACCGGATCGGCCAAAGAGAGGCTGCGCGTGCATTGGTTGAAGTCTGTATAGCGCAGTTTCAGGGTGATCGTACGGCCTGTCAGGTTACGTTTTTGGCAGCCCGCCCACACTTTTGCGGCCAGTTCATGCAGAGCCGCGTGTAATTCGGCTGAGGTGCGCAAATCCTGCGCGAACGTTATTTCCTTGCCGAGTGATTTGCGCGGCCTGTTTGGTTCTACTGGCCGATCATCTTTGCCACGGGCGATGCCATAATAAAAAGCAGCCGCCTTACCAAAATGCTGGCGTAAAATATCTAATGAAAAACGACGTAAATCTGCACCTGTATGAATGCCGAGTGTATGCATTCGCTGGGCCGTAGCTGGCCCCACGCCATGAAAAGCGTTTACGGGCAGATTGGCTACAAAGGCTTCCCCACGGTTGGGCGGAATAACAAATTGACCATTAGGTTTGCGGTAATCTGAGGCCTGCTTGGCCAGAAACTTATTGTAAGACACACCTGCCGAGGCCGTAAGCCCTGTTTCATACAAAATGGCCGCGCGTATTTCTTCTGCAATTGCTGTGGCAGAGGGGCGGAGAAGCAGCGGATTTGTTACATCCAAATAGGCTTCATCTAACGAAAGAGGCTGAATAAGGGGGGTGTAACGCGCAAAAATGGCGTGAATTTGGGCAGAAACTGCACGATAAACATCAAAACGTGGCGGCACAAAAATCAGGTGCGGGCATTTGCGCTGTGCCTGCACCGAAGGCATGGCCGAACGCACGCCAAATTTTCGGGCTTCATAACTGGCGGCGGCAACCACACCGCGTTCCTGGCATCGGCCTACCGCTACAGGTTGGCCTTTAAGCGCTGGATTGTCTCGTTGCTCAACAGATGCATAAAAAGCATCCATATCAATATGGATAATGCGGCGTACAACTGCTGTCATCACCCGTGTATGGTAGCAGAAGGCAGCGCAAAAGGGAACAAAAAGAAAACAAATCTAGCTTAAAATTCTGCGTGTCGGGTTTGCAAACCAGAAAATCAGGATCTTTTTAACCAAAGCAGAAGGTCTCAATTTTAAAATGAAAGGGGAAAGCGCTTCCTGATATTGGAGCCACGCCTCCCCGTAGAAAAATTATGATGTTGTTTAAGATACCGGAAACCCTTGTGAATACTGGTATTTTGAGGTGGCACGATCCTGCCAATGCGCCACAATTTGCTTGGGCTGCATATCCAGATCATGCCAGCGTGCAAGGGAAAGTGCCGCTGTGGCTGGGTAGGCCCCATAAGCAGATGGACGTTCCGATGCCTTGGTAGGGACAACACGGCTAGAACTATGAGAGAGCCAGTATCCTGCCCCAGCAAGACAGGCTCCTAGCGTTGTAATGGCAGAAGCAAGGCGTGTACGCAGGCCAGCAAATGGCACAAGCGGCTTAAGCAGGTCTTCCATATCTGCATTGCGTTCATTCTGTGCTGCTTCTGTTGCCAACAAAAGGCGATACTCTGTGCTGGTAACAGAAAGAGCGCAGCCTACCCGAATATCCAGTGCAGGCATTTCCAGTGCGGCCATATCTGTCAGGGCATAATGAAAGGTTTGTGCAACCGCCAAAAATTCCCGCCTAAAGCAGGGCAGAAACAGGCCGCCCGATGGCCCGGTTGTGGGCGTGTGCGGGTTTGTTTGTATTCCTGCAAGGCGGCGAATGGTCCAAAGTGTCAGCCGTTCGCTGCAGGCAAGATCCGTCAGGTAAACAGGTGAACGTGTCATGGCGCATTCCTAAAGGCAGATGCCTTCATCCTTTGTGTGGCATGTGTGCGATAACTCTCTTTAGATGAGAATAATTCTCATTATCAAGATAAAAATGCATCAACTTTTCTCACGCTTCTGTGGTGGCTCTGTTTTTTCTGCTTTTCTTGAGGCTAGGCATGAGGCAGTACACAAGGCATGTCTGTGCTTGCCTCACTCTCTCTCCCATTCCTGCGCCGGTTAGATCCGGAACAGGCCCATGAACTGGCCTTGGATGCCCTAACACTGGGTGTATCCGTGCCCATAAAACGGCCCAAGGATGATCCTGCCCTAGCTACACGTGTGCTGGGTATGCGGTTTTCCAACCCCATTGGCATTGCTGCCGGGTTTGATAAGAACGCCCGTGTTCTGCGCCCTCTGGCACAGTTGGGATTCGGGTTTGTAGAAGCTGGAACTGTTACGCCACGCCCGCAGGCGGGTAACCCCAAGCCTCGGCTTTTCCGCCTTACGGAAGATCGGGCGGTTATTAACCGTATGGGCTTTAATAATCAGGGTATCGATAAGTTTGCCGTGCGTCTGGCGCGTCTGTCTCGCCCGTTGCCATCTGGCCGTGGCGGTGGGGCCCGGGTGCCTGTAGGCGCCAATATCGGTATTAACAAAACCGGTGCCGACCCGGAGCGCGATTACCCAGAACTGGTGGCGCGCGTTAAGCCCTACGTTAATTACATTGTGCTAAATGTCTCTTCTCCTAATACGCCGGGCTTGCGTGGCTTGCAGGATGCTGCCCGCCTGCGTGGGATTCTGGATGCCATTTCGGCCCGTCATGCAGAACGGCCACCGCTGTTGATTAAGCTGGCGCCAGATCTGGAAGATGATGCCATTGGCCCCATTGTAGAAGCAGCCGTAGCCGGTGGTGCGCAGGGGCTGATTGTCACCAACACCACACTGGCGCGCCCCGATTCTCTGCAAAGTTCGTATCGCACAGAAGCTGGGGGGCTTTCTGGCCGTCCGCTTAAACCGCGCGCTACGGAAATGCTGCGTCTGGTTGCGCAGGCTGCGGCAGGCCGTCTGGCGCTGATAGCTTGTGGCGGTATTGAAAGCGGAGAAGACGTTCTTACCCGAATCCGCCTTGGGGCTGATCTGGTGCAGGTTTACACAGCGTTTGCTTATGAAGGCCCCGCACTAGTAGAGCGGCTGAAGCGTGAGATGCAGCACATCATGCGTGCGCAGGGCATTGAAACGTTGGATGATATTCGGGGCAAAGATTTATGATAGCGCAGCAAACTGTAGAAGATATGCAGCAGATTACAGGCCTTGCCGCGCTGGCAGACCAGTACGATGGCTACATTATAGATCTATGGGGCACAGTGCATGATGGTGTGCAACCATATCCCGGTGCCGTAGAGTGTTTGCAGGCCCTGCGTGCATCAGGCAAAAAAATTGTCATGCTTTCCAATGCGCCGCGTCCGGCAGATGTCGTATGTGCGCAGCTTGAAGCCTTTGGTATTTCGCGTGAACTGCATGACGGGGTGATGACAAGTGGTGAAGAAACGCGCCGTTTGTTAAAAGCCCGGACAGACCCGTGGTTTGCCAATTTGGGGCAGAAAGTGCTGCATATTGGCGGCACACATGATCTGGGTCTGTACAACGGGCTGGACGTGCAACGCGTAGCACAGCCTGCGGATGCCGATTTTATTATGAACACCGGGCCAGATGCCGAGCGCGGCGTGGGATCACTGGATCCATATCTGCCAGAACTGCGTGCTTGTCTGGAACGTGGCCTGCCAATGGTGTGCGCCAACCCGGATATGGTGGTGGTAAAAGGTGGCAAGCGGCAGATTTGTGCTGGGGCTCTGGCAGCATTTTACGCGGAACAAGGTGGCAAGGTCAGCTGGATAGGTAAACCATACCCCCGTGTGTACGAGCCTGTTTTTGAGATGCTGAATGTGCCACGCCCGCGTATTCTGGCCATTGGTGATGCACTGGCTACCGATATGCGTGGTGCTTCTGCTGTGGGCGTTGCCGGGCTGTGGATTTTGGGGGGCATCCATCAGGAAATGATCGGGGATGACATCCAGTTGGCAAAAGAAGAAGCCAAGGCCGTAGGTTTGGCCCCGGTTGCGGCTATTAAAAGATTGGTGTGGTGAGTGCGCCACCAACCTCACCCGCAGTAGGGTGTGGCGCTGCCATTGTAAATAATGCAGGCCATATTTTGCTGCTGCGTCGCCTCAAGCAGCCAGAAGCAGGTTGCTGGGGGTTGCCGGGTGGCAAGGTAGATCCGTTTGAAACCGTACCGGCTGCCGTTATCCGCGAAGTGCTGGAAGAAACCGGCTTAAACGTGCAGTTAGGTGCGTTGCTTTGCGTGGTGGATCAAATTGACCCAGCCGCAGGCACGCACTGGGTTGCCCCCGTTTACAGGGTGCAGCAGTACACGGGGCAGCCCCATATCTGCGAGCCACATAAACATAATGGGCTGGAATGGTTTGCTCTGGATGCGTTGCCGCAGCCCCTTACGATTGCAACGCAGCAAGCAGTGGCCGTCTTGAAGCATCAGGACGCGTAAAGCCGTGCTGGAAACACGTAGCCTGATTTAGAAATCAGGCAGTGTCTGGGCCAGCAAGCCACCTTGGCGGAGGGGAGCCACACGGCGGGCAAGGCCCGTGGCATCTTCTGTTTCCACCATAATTCCGCATATTGTGGCTTCGCCTTCTGCAGGTTGTAGGCGTTCACCCGGCATTTTGCGTACAAAACGGGTAACCGCGGGTTCCTTGGTCATGCCAATAACGCTGTCGTAATCTCCGCACATCCCAGCATCTGTCTGAAACGCCGTGCCAGAGGCCAGAATCCTATGGTCTGCTGTGGGGGTATGTGTGTGCGTACCCACAACCAAAGATACACGGCCATCCAGCATATGACCCATTGCCCATTTTTCGCTCGTGGCTTCTGCATGCACATCCACAATGGCCGCTTGTATGGTGGCGCCAAGGCGATGCTTGTTGAGCAGTTCATTCATGCACCGGAAGGGATCATCCAGCGGGTCCATGAACAGGCGACCCATCACGTTGACCACAAGAGCTTTGCGGCCATCTGCCAGTTCTACCACCACACTGCCTTGGCCGGGTGTACCGGGGGGATAGTTGAGCGGGCGCACAATGCGAGGTTCGGAGGTAATATGCCCGATCAGATCACGCCGATCCCACGCATGGTTGCCAAGGGTAAGCACATCTACGCCGCCTTGCAGCAAGGATGTGGCAATGGCGGGGGAAAGGCCAAAGCCGTGGCTGGCGTTTTCGGCATTGACCACAACCAGATCCAGCGCCAATTTTTCACGCAAGGCAGGCAGGCGGCTTAAAACGGCTTCGCGGCCAGTGCGGCCAACAATATCACCCAGAAAAAGGAGTCTCACGCCAGAGGTTTCCTGTGTTTGTTGTTAGTCAAAATGGAGAATCTCCTTTTCAGTCACAATACAGGAAAGCGGCCTGTCATACGGGCCAGCCGGAAGACTGTCTAATTCTTGGCAAGATGGCGCATACCCAATGCTGCGTGCATCGGGCAGGGCGGCCAAAGTGCGATCATAATATCCGCCACCATATCCTAGCCGGTTGCCTGTGCGGTCAAACCCTAGCAAGGGCACCAATATAATGGTGGGTTGCAGAACCGGGCCATCAGGAAACTCAGTGCCAAAACGGCCTTGCATCATGGGGGCATGGGGCGTCCAGCGCCGAAAAATAAGGGGCTGCCCGCGTGGTGGTGTTTCAGGCAGCACAATGGTTGCGCCTGTACCCACCAATATGTGGCACAGCGGGCATAGATTTACTTCATGCGGTAGGGGCCACACGCCGGCAACAACAGCGGGCAACAGGGGGCGCAGAAGTGTATGCAGGTGGGTAAGGATACCGCTATCCAGCGCTTCATCACGCGCTTTTAGCGTGGCCATGCAGTGTTGGCGCAGTTCTTTTTTGCGCGCGGCCACAGCAGGCGGATCACCTTGTGGGGGGGGAGTGTGCGGAGCCACCATGAACCGTGGGTCTTTCAACCTCCAGGACCTGCGAGTGCAGGTGGGCGCCGGGTAATGTGACCAGGGCCACAACAGAGCCAGCTCCCTAGGAAGTGCTTATCGGCCCAGGGGATGACTTGCCTCACGCGTTGGGCAGCCCCGCCTCATCTATGTAGGCGTGCTCAAGCTCTGCTGCAAGAGATTCCGCACGTTCGGCCAAATCTGCTAAGCGACCGGCTGTAAGGGCCTGCTCCGCCCGCAGGCGTTCGGCATCTTTTGCAGCCTGTATGGTGGCATCTGGCACGCGACTGCCAGAAAGATCCTGTATTTCATCCGCCATTAAAAGGGCGGCCAGAACCAGTACCCGAGCATCTCCGCTAAAGCCCATGTCACGCACGCGCTGCACGCGGCGTTCTACCTGCTGGGCCATGGCCTGAACGTGGCGTTCCTGCCCGTTATCGCACCCTACCGTATAGCTGTGGCCGTTAATCCGAACCGAAACAAGTGCCATGCTGTATCAGTTTCCCTGTTCGTGTTCTGCCGGGTGGTAAAAGGTAAGGGAAGATGGCTTTTCTGCCCGTTCCAGCGCATCTCGCACGCGGGAGAGAAGGGCATCTACATTGGCCACCAGTTCCTGTTTTTCTGTGCCCGTGCGGGTTTGCTGTTGCAGCCCTTTTTCAACAGCAAAGGAAATGCGTTGCAAGGCACGATCCAGCCGGGCTATGGGGTCTTGCCCAGCCGGTGGCTGTGTGGCCGGGTGCTGTTTACCAGCGTGTTCGTCAGTCTGGGGCAAAGACGGCTCCACGGCTTGATCCTGCATTCTTGTTTTTGTCAACTGTGCTCAGGAATCACCCGCAAACGCGATGGCGTCAAGCATGCTAACCAAAAACGCTTCATTTTTCTTACCAAAACTGCCGCCAGACAAGTTATTTACGATTGATGGATACGAATCTGGCATGGCTGCCTATCGTGCTGCGCGTACGGTAGAGGGCATGATAGAGGGCGCAAGCGCACGCTTTGGTTTTCTTTCTGCCCCAGGTGTGGCTGGGTTTATGGGGGCAGGGTGGTGGTTGGCACTTATTGCAGCGCTGGAGGATTCGACAGGCCTTGCATTTTGGCATGCGCTGGATTGCGGTGGCAGCGCAGCTTATGCGCTGGGTGCTGTGCGCATGGGCCAAAAACATGCTGTGTTGCAAGCATCTGCTGCCCAGTTTAATGCGATAAAAGCAGTTTATACGCAGGAATTTGGCATGCTATTGAGCGCCCGCCCGCCATCATTTCACCTTATACCATCATTATGTCACACGTCTTCTCTTGTCGGGTATTTCACCGACGGTTATTGCCAATCCTCAGATCCGGAAAATAAACTGCCGGACACAAGGCAAAAAAAGGATTGTTACCCATGACACTTACCCCCAAGGTTAAGGCTATTCTCGACCAGTACGAGAGCGATAATCCCGGCACCAAGATGAATCTGGCGCGGCTGCTCAACGCAGGTAAGCTGGGTGGCACAGGCAAGCTGGTGATTTTGCCGGTTGATCAGGGGTTTGAGCATGGCCCGGCCCGTTCTTTTGCAGCTAATCCGGCAGCGTATGATCCGCATTATCACTTTGAACTGGCGATTGAAGCAGGCCTAAGCGGCTATGCAGCGCCGCTGGGCATGCTGGAATGTGGCGCCGCAACATATGCTGGCGAAATTCCGCTGATTCTGAAGTGCAACAGCTCCAACAGCCTTGCAACGGAAAAAGATCAGGCGGTAACGGGCACCGTGTCTGATGCCCTGCGTCTGGGTTGCTCTGCTATTGGTTTCACCATCTATCCGGGCTCCGAATACTGCTTCGAGCAGATGGAAGAACTGCGCGAACTGGCCGCAGAAGCTAAGGCTGCTGGCTTGGCCGTTATTGTATGGAGCTACCCACGTGGCCCCGTGCTGGACAAAAAAGCTGAAACCGCAGTGGATGTTTGCGCCTATGCCGCACATATGGCTGCGCTGACAGGTGCGCACATTATCAAGGTAAAGCCGCCGACTGAAGTTGTTGCACTGGATGCCAACAAACCAGTGTATGAGCAGAACAAGATTGACGTTGCCACCCTGGCTGCCCGCGTGCAGCACGTGGTGCAGTCCTGCTTTGCGGGCCGCCGTATCGTAATCTTCTCTGGTGGTGCACATACCAGCACGGATGAACTGTTGCAGACCATTCAGGGTATTCAGGATGGTGGCGGCTTCGGTTCCATTATCGGTCGTAACGTGTTCCAGCGTCCGAAGGCGGAAGCTCTGGCTCTGCTGGACAAAATCACCACCATTTTCAAAGGCTGAAACAGCCATAGTATCTGCGCAGCGGGCATGAGATAAGGAACACTATGTCTGATCTTTATCTTGTCACGCCTGCTGTGTCTGATGCACAGGCTTTTTTACCTGTTCTTGAAGCAGGTTTAGCTACCCACCAGCCCGCAGCCTTGTTGCTGCGGCTGGTGGATATGCCTGTGGCGGCAGCCCGGCAGGCTGTATTACTTCTTAAGCCGGTCATTCAGGCGCGTGATATTGCCCTGATGCTAGAAAATGCCCCGACCCTTGCGCAGGAAACCGGGTGCGATGGCGTGCACCTTTCTCCTTCCTATACGGCGGCTTCTGTAAAGGATGTGCGACGCATTATCGGGCCGGATCTCCAGCTTGGTGTTGCTGTTGGAGAAAGCCGAGATGCCGCCATGTGCGCTGGTGAAGATGGCGCAGATTATATCTGCTTTGGCGCAGAAGATGGCGCCTCGCTTGAAACTGTTTCAGCACTTACACGCTGGTGGTCTTTAATGATGGAACTGCCTGTGGTGGCGCAGGCACAAATACCGGCTGATCTGGCAGTGTTGAGCGCCAGCGGAGCGGATTTTGTTATGCCCTCCGAACAGTGGTGGCAGCAGCCGGACACGTGGCAAGGCTGATTTTTGTCGGGTTTGATACGGTTTTTTGCCATGTTTGAGGGCAATGCTAAGTATCAGAACGCGCTTTCTGATCGAACAGATCATGCTGATCTGCGGATGAAGGACGCGGCATGATTATCGAGAACTGGATATTTTCCATGCTGAATAAAAAAACATTCCTGATGCTGGCTATGGCTGCTGGTGTTGTTGCTGCTCCAGCTGTGCATGCACAGGGTTTTGGTGGTGGACTGGGCTCCATTGGTAAAAGTGCCCTGTCTGGCGCTGAAAGCGGCGTGGAAAGCCAAGGCGCAAGTATGGCATCCAGCATGCTGCCAAGCCTTTCTTCTGCCAGCACAGGCAATCTGGCCGGTATTCTTGGGTATTGTGTGCAGAACAATGTGCTTCAACAGGGTTCTTCCACGGCGCAGTCCGTTCTGGGTAGCCTGACACAGAAGCCGGGCGTAACATCTTCCAGCGCGTATGAAGCTGGCCAGCGGGGACTGCTGCAAACCGGCAATAACCAGATGTTCTCTTTGGCCAACCTGAAGGGTGAGCTGAAAACCAAGCTGTGCAGCATGGTGCTGGATAAGGCGCAGTCTGCCCTCTGATTTTGCTGCGGTATGAGCAGGCTTTTTCGCCTGCTTTACCCATTAAAAAAGCCCCTGTCAGTGCAAAACTGGCAGGGGCTTTTTGCATGTTCCCACACTGTTTTTAGGGCAGTTGTAAAACAGGTGGTGTTGTAAGGTTTTCCTTGCGGGATGTGTAGGAGGCTGTGGCCGGTTGCGTGCGGGCTGCAATCGTGCTGGCCTGTGCCTGTGCCTGTGCCTGTGCCTGTGCCTGTGCCTGTGCCTGTGCCTGTGCCTGTGCCTGTGCCTGTGCCTGTGCCTGTGCCTGTGCCTGTGCCTGTGCCTGTGCCTGTGCCTGTGCCTGTGCCTGTGCCTGTGCCTGTGCCTGTGCCTGTGCCTGTGCCTGTGCTGTGGTGGGCAGTGGGCGGCTGACAGGGGTTACAGAGGCCGCAGAAACAGGCGTGGTAGCGTTGGCGCTCTGCTGCGGCACAGGTGGAAGAATCAGATCTTGCATAAAATACAGCACACCGTTGGACTGCGGAATACCCGTAACCCATAGGTGAGACGTCATGCCCTGCCCATTACCAATAACAACTTGGCCAGACTGATTATCCACCCACGCGGAAAGCAACTGGCCATTCAGGGTAGGAAGCCCGACAGACTGGGTAGGAGAAGCCAGAGCAGCATGCTTGATTTTGGCCAGAGGCCAACGCCCTTTAACAATGGTGTAAGACAGCATTTCCTTGATAACAGCCGTATTATCCGGGCTTGTCAGTTTGTTGCCTGTTTGGGCGTTATAGGTTTCTAGTGCTGAATTCGGAATGCCAAAAACTGTAAATGGCCCACTCCGTTGTAAGGTGGTTAACAGGCCAGTTGTATTGAGCAGATGGGTGTAATCTGCCATTTCCAGAGAACTCGGGAGTGTATCCGACAGCGGGCGGTCACAAAAAGCCGGTGTTTCCGGGTTGGGGTAGGCAACCCGGCTATCTGGAGCGCTTTTTGGTTCTACTTCTCGGGTCTGGCTTGGTTTTGCAGGTGCGTAAGTGCGTGTGCCCGAAACTGTTGGCATCATGTACGAACAGGTTGAATTGGCAACTTTATACGTATCCTGCCGTGCGCGGCTTTGTGTGCAGCCGCCAAGCGCCAAGGCGGCAATGCCTATGGCTGCGGGTGCAAGCGCACGTGGGTTAAAGGCTGTTCTGTACAGAACATGCTTAAGGTGCATGGATGTCTCCCAAAAGATCATGCCGCTAAAAGAAAGACTGGCTTCATGAAGTAGAAGACTGCACCGGGCATACTCAGCACCCGTCTCCTCGCATTGTCCAGGCTGTTACAATACCGTTTACCAGTTCAAACGTAGTCTGGCAGGTATAGGTATAGGCTGTGCCCATGCCACCCCCCATACCGCCCCAGCCACCATCCCAACCGCCCATACCCCAGCCGGGGCCGTATCCGCCCCAGCCACCCCAGCCGCCATCCCATCCCCAACCGCTCATGGGCATGGTGTAATCGGTTTGCTGGTTGATATAAGCTAAAAAGGTGTGGTTACCGGAAACAAACTGCCGCGTGGGCACGCCAAATGTGCGCACTACATCAGTTGTTTGCTTGCCGATCATGGAATCAAGCTGGCGCCGTTCCTTTTTGCTAGGTACTTGGCAACCCGTTAGAGCCAGAGCGCCCAGCAGCAGGATAAATCTTTTATGCATCATGGCAGCTCTGGCTCCCGCCGGTAGTATTGTAACCGGGCATCATACGGATAAATGTTAAACAACATATTATGGTTGCGCCAAATGTTGCAGACTAACCGTTTATCCACAAGACGTTCTGTATACGTGTTGTGCCGCAAGCCAGCATAACCAACCTATCAAACCCCAGTGCAATGCCAGAGCAGGCAGGCATATGGGGCAGGGCGCTTAGCAGTTTTTCATCCACGGGCCATTCTGGACGGTTGGGGTACAGAGTTTGGCGCTGCTGGCGGTCGGCCTTAAAGCGGGCACGTTGTTCTGTGGTGTCTGTTAGTTCTTCAAAAGCGTTCGCTAACTCCATGCCTGCGGCATAAAGTTCAAACCGTAGGGCAACGCGCGGGTCTTGTGGGCTTTTGCGCGCCAATGCGGCTTGGCTGGCAGGCCAATGAGTTAGAAAAGTGGGGCGTGTACGGCCAATGGCCGGTTCTATCCGCTCCATCAACAGGCGGAAAAAGAGGTCTTCCCACGTTTCCCCCTCACGCAATGTGCAGCTTGCTGCTTTTGCCAAGGCCTGTGCATTTCCTTCTGTGGGCAGCAGATCTACACCCGCATGGCGATGGAAAGCTTCTTGCATTGTAAGCCGCTCAAACGGCCCAGATATGCTCAGGCTATGGTCTGAATGCGGGAGAATCGGCGGCAACACCGCTTGCAAAAGGGCTTCGGTTTCATCCATCAGCCCTTCCAGTGTCATGTTGGGTTGGTACCATTCCAGCATGGTAAATTCGGGGGCATGGAGGTAACTGCCTTCTCCATTCCGCCAGACACGCGCAAACTGAAAAACAGGTAGCCCAGTGGCCGCCACAATACGCTTCATGGCAAATTCCGGGCTGGTGTGCAGGAACAGGTTTTGTTGCATGCCATCAGGGGTTTCCCGCACGGTATGGAAAGGTTGCAGGTGCACCTCTTCCCCCGGTGTGGGCACGGCGTAAGGTGTTTCCACTTCCACGCAGCCGCGAGATTCCAGAAAGGCACGCGTCCCGCGCCAAACCAGATTGCGGCGCAGCAGAAAAGGAAGCCGGTCAAGAATATGATCGGGGTCTTTTAGACCCGGATTGGGCTGAACAGTTGCAGAGTCTGACATGAGGGGAGTAGAGGCGTGACATGTCTTTCCCGGTCAAGCCCTCTTTTTCACGGCGCAAAACACTGCGCACCCCGGATGATCTGATAGCAGCCGGTTTGGTGCCTCCTCAACAGCATGAGATGCTGGACGATGTTGCCCAACATTATGCTACGGCCATTCCGCCAGCTTTTCTGGATTTAATCACCTCGCCGGATGATCCGATAGGCGTACAGGTTGTGCCTTCTGCGCAGGAATTGGAGATTGCACCAGAGGAGCGTTCCGACCCTATTGGTGATAATGCACTTTCACCCGTTCCCGGCATTGTGCATCGTTACGCAGATCGGGCGTTGCTGAAGCCCTTGTTGATTTGCCCGCTTTATTGCCGATTCTGTTTTAGGCGCGAGCATGTGGGGCCAGATGGTGGTGTGTTGGATGATGCCGCGTTGGAACAAGCACTGGAATGGCTGCGTACACATAAGCAGATTCGCGAAGTGATTCTAACGGGCGGAGATCCGCTTATGCTCTCTCCGCGTCGGCTTGGTCATATTGTAGCAGAGCTTTCACGCATGCCGCATGTTACGACCATTCGTGTGCATAGCCGCGTGCCCGTAGCGGATCCAGAGCGGGTAACAGACGCCTTGCTGGATGCGCTGGAAACAAACAAAGCTATGTGGATGGCCGTGCACATCAACCATGCGCGCGAGATGTCGGAACCTGCACGAGCATGCCTTAAGCGCATTGTGCGCAGGGGTATTCCGCTATTGGGGCAATCTGTTTTGCTGCGTGGTGTGAATGATAGCGAACAGGCGCTGGAAGATCTGTTCCGTGCCATGGTGGAAACGCGCATGCGCCCGTATTACCTGCATCAGCTAGACCCAGCCCCCGGCACGGCACATTTTCATGTGCCGGTAGAGGAAGGGCAGCGCCTGCTTGCAGGATTGCGCGGACGTGTCACCGGTTTGGCATGGCCGCTTTATGTGCTGGATATTCCCGGAGGGTACGGCAAGGTGCCCTTGGGGCCTGAATACGTGCAAGGCCCGCAGCAGGTAAAAGACCCTAAGGGAGAAACCCACAAGCTGGACAGGCTATAGGCTTACTCGCCTATAGCTGCACCGCCGGGGTGGCGTCTGTCATACCCGCCAAAATAGGGCGGTGCCCCTGTGGTTTGGTCTGTTAAGCGCGGGCTACCGGCCAGAATACCCTCCGGTATGCCCCATGGTGCATGCGGGGCAAAATGATAGCCCTCATGCTCCAGCGTGCGCTCTACAGCCGAGGAGACTGCGCCGGATTCTATTTCCACCGCATCGGGCATCCACTGCTCGTGCAGGCGTGGCAGATCAATGGCCTGCTGGATATCTAAGCCATAATCCACAACGCCCAGAATAACAGACAGCACAATGGTAGGAATGCGAGAGCCACCGGGGCTGCCTATCACCATAATGGGTTTGCCATTGCGGGAGAGGATGGTGGGTGTCATGGAAGAAAGAGGCGTTTTGCCCGGAGCAATGGCATTGGCTGTGCTGCCGGGAATACCAAACATATTGGGCGCGCCGGGTTTGATGGAAAAATCATCCATCTCATCATTCATAAAGATGCCAGTGTTGCCACCAATCACTTTGGCCCCAAACCACCCGTTCAGTGTGTACGTGGTGGAAATGGCAAAGCCATTTTTGTCCATGACAGAAAACTGAGTGGTTTCGGGTTTTTCGGCAGAGGCATCCCCGGCTTTCAAGGATGTAGAAGGCACTGCGTGGTCTGTGGGGATATGTGTCCGTATTTCGGCTGCGTAGGCTGGGTCTAGCAAATGTTGGCTGGGGTTGGGCACAAAAGCTGGGTCACCCAAGTCACGCCTGTCAGAATAAGCGTGGCGCATGGCTTCAATCTCGCGCTGTAAAGCAGGAGCGGTATGCAAACCAAGGGTTTGCATGTTGTAGCCACCCAGAATGTTCAGCATTTCACACAACGCAACGCCACCCGCGCTTGGGGGTGGTGCGGTTTCTACCTCCAACCCACGATAATGACACGTTAGCGGAGGGAGTTCGCGCGGTGCATAATGTGCAAAATCCGCAAGGGTGAGGATGCCACCGTTTTTGCGAGAAGCCTTTACAATGGCGTGGGCAATGGGGCCTTTGTAAAAAGCATCTGCACCGTGGCGGGCAATCTGCTCAAGCGAGTGGGCGAGGTCTTTTTGCACCAGCTTGTCTCCCACCTGTAGGGGAGAGCCATTTGGGCGCAGAAAAATAGCCCGTGCGTAGGGGTCTTTACGAAATGCCTCAGTAGAGGTGTTCAGAAGCGCTACGTCTCCGGCTTCCAGCGCAAACCCTTCACGCGCAAGCCGAATGGCCGGGGCCAGCACGGCCTGACGCGGCAATTTGCCCCAGCGTTTATGCACTTCCTCCAGCCCCGCAACTGTGCCGGGAATGGCAACTGCTTTCCATCCTATTACGGATTGATCGGGCAGCACATTGCCGTGCGCATCTAAAAACATAGTGGGGGTGGCAGCGGCAGGGGCTTTTTCCCGAAAATCCAGAAAAACGCTTTGCTGTTTGCCCGGTGCACGCAGCAGCATAAAGCCACCGCCCCCTAAATTGCCCGCGGCAGGGTAAACAACTGCCAGTGCATACCCCATAGCTACGGCGGCATCTGCGGCGTTGCCACCTTGGGCCAGAATGCGCGCGCCTGCTTCGGATGCAAGCCGTTGGGCAGAAACGGCCATGCCATGCGCCCCATGTGTAGGGGCTAAAGGTGGCAACTGGTCAGGCTGCGTTGTGCTGAATGCCAGCGGGTCTGGTGCAGATGCTACGGGTGCAGCAGCCCAGAGTGGCTGTATGGTAGTCGCCCCCACTCCCATACAAAGCACTGCCATCGCCACCAAACGGGACGGAAGGGAAGAACGCTGTATGGGAGCAGGCATAGGGGCTTATCCTTTTACGGGGTAGGGCGGGCAGGTATAACCGGCAGGAGAAAGGGTGAAGATTTCATACCCTTTTTCGGTTACGGCCAGCATATGTTCAAACTGGGCAGAAAGGGAGCGGTCGCGCGTAACGGCTGTCCATCCATCTTCCAGAATTTTCACATCTGCTTTGCCAATGTTCAGCATGGGTTCAATGGTAAACACCATGCCTGCCTTCAGCTTCATGCCCTCGCCGGGGCGGCCATAATGCAGGATGTTGGGCTCAGTATGAAAGGTCTGGCCAATGCCGTGGCCACAGAAGTCTTCCACAATGGAATAGCGGTGTTTTTCTGCATAGCTCTGGATGGCGTAGCCAATATCACCCAGCGTGGCGCCGGGGCGTACGGCTTCAATCCCGCGCATCATGCTTTCATAGGTTGCGGTAATCAGCTTAGCAGCTTTGATAGCAACCTTGCCCACCGTGTACATGCGGCTGCTATCGCCAAACCAGCCGTTCAGTTTTGGGGTGACATCAATGTTAACGATATCCCCTTCCTGCAGAACACGATCACCGGGAATGCCGTGGCACACAACATGGTTGACGGAAATGCAGCAGGCCTTGGGGTAACCACGATAATTCAGCGGGCCGGGTACGGCATCATGCGCCAGCGTGTATTCATGAATAATACGATCAAGTTCCCCAGTGGTAACGCCGGGTTTGACGTAAGGGGTAATCATATCCAGCGTAGAAGCTGCCAGACGGCCGGCAGCACGCAACATTTTAAAATCTTCTTCAGTATGCAGAATAATTCCGCCTCTGCCGGCCATAATCGCGCTCCCTAAATTTTGCAGGCGTTAAACGAGTCAGCCGCAAGATGGAGCCAGCAAGCAGCAAAGGCAACCCGCTTATGCTGCTGCGGATTGCCTAAGCAGAAAGAATCGGCAGAAAAAAACTTAGGTGTGGTTATGCGCTGTGCGGTGTTTGGCGGCACTTTTGGAAGATGTAGCCGTTGCAGGCCGCACCTTGGCGCCAATCAGCCGCACATGGTGGCCCCCAGAAACCGGCATGGCCAGCACGTGTCGGCCCCGGCGTGTTGCAGGGGCTGAGGCCACTTCCACCACCCGGCGGTGGGCAGATGCTGCCATGATAAGGGCATGATGGTTGCGGGCTGTGCGTGTGCCAACCTGAGCGCGAGCTAGCATAAGAGGCCGTGCAACAGGGGCCACACCTTCTGCATCAAATCCACGGTCTAGCTGATTAGCCATAACTAATGAGCGTTGGGTATTGCTGGAAGCCCCCATCACCACGCCCACAAGCCGCACATTGTCGCGTATGGCGGAGGTCACTAGGTTGCGTCCGGCTTCCTGCGTGTAGCCGGTTTTCATGCCATCCGCCCCTGCATACACTTTCAGCATAGGGTTGTGGTTGGGAATGATCCGGCGGTGAAAGCTGAAATACGGCGTTGAAAAGTAGTGATAATATTCCGGAAAATCAGCAATCAGGCGGCGGCCCAAGGTGGATAAATCACGCGCGGTTGTCATCTGGTCTGGATCAGGTAGGCCAGAGGCATTGCGGAAGGTGGTGTTGCTCATGCCCAAGTAATGGGCCTGCTGTGTCATCATAGCGGCAAATTGAGGTTCGCTACCGCCACCAATCAGCTCGCCCAATGCGCAGGCAGCATCGTTGGCGGATTTGGTAACAAGGGCCAGAATCGCCTGTTCAACAGTCAGATGGGAACCGGGAACCAATCCGAGTTTGGAAGGTTCCATAGTAGAAGCATGTATAGAAACGGGTACAGCCTGATCCAGTGAAATGGCACCAGCGCGCAGGGCGTTGAATGTCATGTACAGGGTCATCAGCTTTGTCAGGCTGGCTGGATAGCGGCGGAGATCCGGATCATCTTGCGAAAGAACAGCGCCAGTGCGGGCATCTATCACAATAGAGCTTAACTGCCCCGCATACTGTGCATGTGCTTTACCGTAAGTGGCTGTGGTGCCAACGGCCAACCCTGCCAGCAGGCCAACCCATTTACGCAAAGAGGGCGCTTTTTTACGTTTCAGCTTGGGCAGCTTATTGTTTTCTGCCGTTGTTGCGTACCGCATGACTGTCCTGTTTGCCACTGCCACCCCCACCTGCTTCCTGCAGGGTTACTATTCCGTCTGCCGCTTAAGATCGCAAGCCCACGTCTGCATAAATCTGGAAAAATCCGAATCAGGGTTTCAGTTTTAGCGGCGTGGTAGTGTGTATATTTTCGTGTGTTCTGCCTATGTGGCACAAATATGGCAGTACACAGGGCAGAGCCACGTTATAAAGGTATAGCGTGGTATGCCCTCTTCCATATGGGGTTGCCGTAACCAATATGGTGGAAGATACAGCCCCATGATTTTGTCTGACCTGCTGCCGGAGTTTGCCCATAATGGTTCTGCATCGCGATCCTGTTTTGCATACGGGTAATGGGCCTTTGCGCCGTGGCGGAAGCACGGATTCTTCGGATGATGGTGCCGATATTGGCGTGGTGGTGCGGGCTAAGCCCAAAACCCGCAAGCCTGCCATGTACAAAGTGCTGATGCTGAATGATGATTACACCCCAATGGAATTTGTGGTGTACGTGCTCGAACGTTTTTTTCAGAAGAATCGGGAAGAGGCCACAGACATCATGCTGAACGTGCATCGGCGTGGCGTTGGCGTGTGTGGTGTGTTCACTTATGAAGTGGCAGAAACCAAGGTGGCGCAAGTTATGGATCTGGCGCGGCAAAACCAGCACCCACTACAGTGCACGATCGAAAAAGACTGATCACTTCTGCAACGTTATTGCTAAAAAACGGCATGGTACGCGTTTTTTACGCGGAATAAGACTCGCATTTCCTGAAGAAGCAGCCAAATATGATAACAAGGGCTGCGGGTATGGTGGGTAGCGTTGCTGCCGTGCCTGCAATGTCTGGGGAAAGGAGCGTCTCGTCATGTTGTCACGCAATCTCGAACAGACTCTACATCGGGCGCTCATTCTGGCCGGTGAACGGCATCATGAATACGCCACGCTTGAGCATCTGCTTCTTGCCCTGGTTGATGATGCGGACGCCGTTACGGTGTTCCGGGCGTGCGGGGTGGATCTGGATCGCCTGCGCACGGATCTGACAGGTTTTCTGGATAAGGATTTGGCTGGGCTGGCATCTGATCGGCCAACAGAACCAAAACCCACCGCCGCGTTCCAGCGCGTTATTCAGCGGGCTGCTATTCATGTGCAATCTACCGGGCGGGATGAGGTAACAGGTGCAAACGTGCTTGTGGCCCTGTTTGCAGAACGGGAAAGCCATGCGGTGTATTTCCTGCAATTGCAGGATATGACA
Source organism: Acetobacter oryzifermentans (assembly GCF_001628715.1). Lineage (NCBI taxonomy): Bacteria > Pseudomonadati > Pseudomonadota > Alphaproteobacteria > Acetobacterales > Acetobacteraceae > Acetobacter > Acetobacter oryzifermentans. Next base: position 297,060 of record NZ_CP011120.1, read on the forward strand.
CGGCTGGATGCCGTTAACTTTCTGTCTCACGGTATTGCCAAAGCGCCGGATCGGTCTACGCGCCGCCCGGTAGCGGGTACGGAATCCAATGCAGAAAAGGGTGAAGAACCCGAACGGGCTGAAAGCAAAAGTCAGAAAGGCAATCAGGATGCGCTTTCTACTTATTGCGTCAATCTGAACGATAAGGCGATTGCCGGTAAGGTGGACCCGCTTATCGGGCGCGATACGGAAATTGAGCGCACCATCCAGATTTTGTGCCGCCGCACCAAGAACAACCCGCTTTATGTGGGGGATCCGGGTGTGGGTAAAACTGCCATTGCGGAAGGGCTTGCCCGCCGCATTGTGGAAGGTAACGTGCCGGAAGTGCTGCTGAAATCCACCATCTATTCGTTGGATATGGGCGCATTGCTGGCAGGCACACGCTACCGTGGTGATTTTGAAGAACGCCTGAAAGCTGTGGTGACAGAGCTGGATCAGGACCCGCACGCCATCTTGTTTATTGATGAAATCCACACCGTTATTGGTGCGGGTGCCACATCAGGCGGCGCGATGGATGCATCAAACCTGCTTAAACCAGCGTTGGCAGCGGGCACGCTGCGTTGCATCGGTTCTACAACTTACAAGGAATTCCGGCAGCACTTCGAAAAAGACCGTGCACTTGTGCGGCGCTTCCAGAAGATTGATGTGCCTGAACCCACCATTGATGATGCGGTGAAGATTCTGCGCGGCCTGAAAGGCAGCTACGAAAAACACCATAAAGTGCGTTACACGGAAGAAGCCATTCGCGCGGCAGTGGAACTGTCTGCCAAGTACATTCATGATCGCAAGTTGCCGGATAAGGCGATTGACGTGATTGATGAGGTAGGTGCTTCGCGCATGCTTCAGCCTGAAGGCCGCCGCCGCAAGACGGTGAACCTGAAGGATGTGGAAGATATTATCGCACGTATTGCCCGCATTCCGCCCAAAAGCATTTCTGCGGATGACAAGGAAGTGCTGCGCTCTTTGGAACGCGATCTGAAAGGAATGGTGTTTGGGCAGGATCAGGCTATTGATGCCCTGTCTGCCGCCATCAAGCTAGCACGTGCTGGCCTGCGTGATGCAGAAAAGCCAATTGGTAACTACCTGTTCTCTGGCCCCACTGGGGTTGGTAAAACAGAAGTGGCCCGCCAGTTGGCAACGGCGCTGGGGATTGAGCTGGTTCGCTTCGATATGTCCGAATACATGGAGCGGCATTCTATCTCTCGTCTGCTGGGTGCGCCTCCGGGGTATGTTGGTTTCGATCAGGGCGGTTTGCTGACGGATGCTATTGATCAGCATCCACATGCAGTGCTGCTTTTGGATGAAATCGAAAAAGCACATCCCGATCTGTACAACGTATTGTTGCAGGTTATGGATAACGGAAAGCTGACGGATCATAACGGCAAGACGGTGGATTTCCGCAACGTCATCCTGATTATGACCACCAATGCTGGTGCGTCGGATATGAGCAAGGAGGCCGTGGGCTTTGGCCGCCAGGTGCGTGAAGGTGAGGATGAAGAGGCCATTAAGCGTCTGTTCACACCAGAATTCCGCAACCGCTTGGATGCTATTATTCCGTTTGCACATCTTTCGCCTGAAATTGTGGGGCAGGTGGTTGAAAAATTTGTGCTTCAGTTGGAAGCACAGTTGGCAGACCGCAACGTAACCATCGAATTGTCTTCTGCTGCCAAGGAATGGTTGGCAGAGCGCGGGTATGACAGGTTGTATGGCGCACGGCCTTTGGGGCGCGTTATTCAGGAATCCATCAAGAAGCCGCTGGCCGAAGAACTGTTGTTCGGCAAGTTGGCAAAGGGTGGAGCTGTAAAAATTGGCCTGAAGAACGGTGAGTTGGCGTTTGATATTGTTGAAAGCAGCGGTGGCTCTTCCAGCAATGGGGAAGATACCCACGGCAGCGAACATGAGGAAGAAGCAACGGGCTAATTGAACTTAAGCCACGTGCGTAAATAACAGCAGGGCCGCCAGAAAATATCTGGCGGCCCTGTTTGTATATGCTGTGTGAGCCTGAAAAAAGATCAGTCGTATTTTGTACCGTTAACTGTAACGGAACCCGGAATTGGCCAAGATTTACCAGTGCCACGGTGTGTCCAGTCAATGCCCTGTTTACGGTAGGAATCGTAATAGTAACGGCCTACTACTTCCACTTGGTCTCCCTTATTGACCCACGGCCATGATGGCGTGTGCATTTCATCCAGATTGGTTACAATCCGGATAGAAATGTTGGGCGCGACTGTTACGTAAAAATATCCATGCCACCCACTACGGGTGTGGCGCGCTTTGGGGCTAACAGCGCGTACGGTGCCGCAGATATGGACGGGCGTATCCCCTTTGGCGCCACCGTTTTCATAGTCCTGCTGTTTGCTCAGAAAATCCTGATTGTTGCAGGTTGCGGGCATAGAGGATGCAGCAGGAGCTTCCTGCTTCCATCCCCATCGCGCTTGCGCAGGGGAGGAAAGGAAAGAGGCTGCCAAACCCGTAAGGCCTGCCAGCATAAGAGCGGGAAAACGTGAAGATGTCATGAAAATTCAGTTCTGTGGTGTGGGGATCTGGCCTTTTTCAGCCAGAAGATGGGCGCGGTAATCATCCAAAAAGTGCTCAACCTCTGGCACGGGTTTGGGTGTAACCTGATGCAGATTTCTAAGGGCGCGAATAATGGTGCCAATAACTACAAGGCGCGCATACCATTTGTGGTTGGAAGGCACGATAATCCACGGTGCATAAGGGCGTGCTGTTTCAGCAATAGCATCCTGATAAGCTGTGGCATATTCTTTCCAAAACTCGCGCTCCCTTAAATCGGAAGGGGAGAATTTCCAGCGCTTTTCCGGAATATCCAGCCGGGCCAGCAGGCGTTTACGCTGCTCTTCGGGTGAGATGTTCAGGAAAAACTTAAGAACCACAGTGCCCTGTCGGCTCAGATAATGTTCCAGATGGCGGATATCGCTAAAGCGGCCCTGCCAGAACTCGGGGGTATTTACATCTCCAGTGAGATGGGCATTCTGGAGCAATTCCGGGTGCACGCGGGTTACCAGCACATCTTCGTACTGGCTGCGGTTGAAAATAACAATCCGCCCCGCCTGCGGTGCCGCAGCATGGATACGCCATAAAAAACCGTGCTGAAGCTCAGTAGGGCCGGGTTGTTTGAAGGATGTTACGGAAACCCCCTGAGGGTTCACGCCAGACATCACATGTTTGATAGTACCATCTTTGCCCGCGGCATCCATGCCTTGCAAAATAATCAGCAGGGAATGGGTCTGGTTGGCGTAAAGAAGTTCCTGCAATATTTGCAAAAGACTTTTGACTTTGCGTAGCAGAAGTTTTCCATCTGCTTTTGTCAGGCCCAGATTGCCATCATCGTTCGGATTGTGCGCGCTCAGCTTGAACTTGCTGCCGTCCGTAACATGATAGCTGTCTAGCGCATCCAGAAAGCGCGAAAGGGTATTCATGCTATAATTGCCTTACAAAATATTTGCCCTTCACGAATTGCGGTGGGGCATATGTCAGTCATAAAGGCAGGTTCAATCTTGTCAAAAAAAGAGGCGCTTCTCATATTCTCACTATGAAATCCGTAAATTCTTCTATTCCTGTGCAATCCGAGCCAGAAGAGGCACAATCTCTTGCAGGTATGTTGCTGGTTGCTTCCCCCATGTTGGCGCAAACACCTTTTGCTCAGAGTGTGATTTATGTATGCGCACATGCGCCAGATACCGGTACCATGGGGCTTGTGGTGAACAAACGTTTGGCAGTGGCTAGCTTTGATGAGCTACTCACCCAGCTTGATATCCAGCCCATGCCTCCGGTTAGGCGAATTGGTTTGTGCGCAGGGGGGCCGGTAGATGCCGGACGTGGCCTTGTGTTGCATTCCGCTGAATGGGAAGGGGAGAATAGCCTAAGTGTCAGCCCAAATATTGCCCTGACAGGTAGTGTGGACGTTCTGAAGGAAATTGCCGCAGGCAAAGGCCCGCAAGAAGCCCTGTTGGCTATGGGCCATGCCAGTTGGACAGCCGGGCAGCTTGAAGAGGAAATTCTTCAGCAAGATGCGTGGCTGGTGGCACCTGCCACGCGGGATATTGTATTTGGAAGTGACCATGCAGCCAAGTGGCGGCGTGCCTTGGCTTCTATCAATATTGATCCATTGCGCTTGAGCGGGCAGGTGGGGCATGCCTGATGGCAGGCGCGACTGCTGCTTTAAGATCAAAGAGATCGTGATTGGTCAGATAAGGCAGGTTCCACAGGTTTTCTGGCCCAACGCCAAGATGTAATACCTTGCCGGGCCAGTTCACGGTGCATGACCATAATGGGCCATTTACCCGCACCTTCATAACTGCCCATTCCATCCGGGGCGGAAAGTCTTTTGGCCAAGGCTTCCACAAGGGTTACGGAGCGATGCCGCCCCCCCGAACATCCAATAGCAATGGTGGCGTATTTCTTGCCTTCCTGCACAAAGCGCGGCAGCACCAGTTGCAGCATGGCGTGAATTTGGTTCAGGAATGTCAGGTAATCGCGGTCTTCTGCCACATATTCCGCTACATCAGCATCCAGCCCGGTTTTTGGGGCCAGTTCGGGCACATAATGCGGGTTACGTAAAAAACGGGCATCAAACACAATATCAGCTTCCCGCGGCAGGCCCGCAGGATAAGCGAAGGACATTAAAGCTACGGTAAGGCCTTCCTGTGCGCCACCAGTCCAAGGGCTGAAGCGGCTTTCTACAAACTGGCGCAGCTCTGGCGGGGGCATATCTGTTGTATCAATCACCAGATCAGCCGCAGCCCGTAGGGGAGCCGTTAGGGCTATTTCTTCTTCAATGCCTTCTTTAATGCTGCCATGCGGTGCCAGCGGATGGCGGCGGCGTGTTGCCGTATAGCGGCGTAACAGCACGCTTTCATCTGCTGTGGCATAAATCAGTTCAACACGCAGGTGCGGGTTCATGCGCAGGCGGGCCATGGCTTCCAACACGGCGGAAGCATCAAACCCACGGGTGCGAGAATCTACCCCAATGGCAACGGGGCGTTCTGCACGGGCTACAATATCATCCAACATTCCAAGTGGTGGATTGTCGATAACTTCGTGTTCCAGATCTTCCAGAATCCGCAGGATGGAGGATTTGCCCGCCCCAGATAGGCCGGACACCAGCAGAATGCGGCGTGGTGCAGGCGTATCATCTGCCGTAACCATGAACGGCTTTTCCTCTCCATCTTGAGGCTGGCAGGTGCTGGTTGATAATGCACAAAAATGCCAGAACCCGGAATCAGCCAGTAAATCTGTTAAGCGCTTTGCTGCGCCACTTTACTGCAGTTTGACCCGTTGTGAGAAGGCATTATCCTCAAGGCAGGCATCACTTCGTAACACATCGTTGCGTTTTGTGACGTAAAACAAGGCGTTTGTTACGAAAGAGAAAATTGCGGTTCGCTCCTTCTTGCCCTACGTCCTGACATTATCATGACGCAAAAACAACAGGCAGATAGGGCTTTGGTGAAACAGCATATACCACATCTTAAACATATAACGGGTGGATTTGTTCTTTCAGGCATAACGGCTCCGCATATCAAGGGGCTGGATATGGCAGAGCAGTGCCGTGCGGCGCTGGAGCAGGGGGTAGAGCTTCTGGCCAAGCAGGGGCATGCCTTGCATGATGTCACCCATATTCTCTGCACAGTTGCTGATGCTGAAAACTTTCCTTCCTGTTTCCCTGTTTTCAGGCAGTTTTTTCCTTCTATTTCCCCCATCATGACACTGATGTGGCTGAAGGATGCACCATCTTCCCAACCCAAAATTATTTTTGAACTGGTTGTGCAGGAAGAAGTGACAGAGGTGCAGGAAGAAGATTACGCCTTCTGAATGCACCCAGTTTTGCCAAGCTAACGGGTTACAATAACCCGTGGAAGCTGAATGGTAAAACAGGCCCCAATAACCTGCCCACTCTGGTTGTGCAGATTATCAACAGAAATCGTGCCATGCAGGGCTTCTATAATCTGCCGACTGATAGAAAGCCCCAGACCTGAGTGTTGGCCAAAATTTTCATTCTTTGGGCGCTCAGAATAAAAGCGGTCAAAAATCGAATCCAGTTTGGCTTGCGGAATACCCGGGCCTTCATCCGCCACAGAAATGGTGACCATCTTGCCCGTTGGCAGAGCCGAAAGGGTAATGTGGCCATTGGGCGGAGAAAAGGAAATGGCATTGCCGATCAGGTTGCGCAAAACCTGCACAAGCCGGTCTTCCACAGCCAGAACTTCCAAGGGGCTTTCTGGGCTATCACCTTGTACATTGGTGTGCACAATGGGTTGTCCATCCTGCCGGGTGGCCTGCTGAATTTCCGCCAGAACAGAAAGCAGCGGCGCAATGGCAACAGGTTCAGCCTTTGCGCGAGACATTTCTGCATCCAGACGGCTGGCGTCTGAAATATCGGTAATCAGCCGATCCAGCCTGCGCACATCATCATTGATAATGGTGAGTAGGCGGCGTTGCTGGTTCAAGTCTTCAATACGCAGCAGTGTTTCAATAGCCGAGCGGATGGAGGACAGCGGATTTTTGATCTCGTGGCTAACATCGGCGGCAAAGCGCTCAATGGCGTCCATCCGCTTCCACAACGCTTGCGCACTGGCTTGCAGGGCACGTGCCACATCGCCAATTTCATCACGCCGGGCCAGCAGTCGTGCGGGCACGGTGCCAGTGCGACCTGTTGCATCACGCATAACTTGTGCCGAAGCCGCCAGCCGCAACAATGGCCGTGCAATGGTGAGAGAGAGGTACCACGAGAGCAGTACCGTCAGCACAAGCGCCATGAGAAAAACGGATAGAATGGAAGACCGAATGGCAAACAGGGAACGATCAACCTGTGAGGCCACGCGGGTAAGCTGAATAATGCCAATGGTGCTGCCATCGTGCATGACGGGTTCAGCCACCGTAATAATCAGGCGCCCGCGTGCGGTGCGCCGGATATAAGGCGGTGCTTCCAATGGAGGAGGAGGCGGAGCGCCTTTTGTTCCGATGGTCGTGCCAGAGGGCCGGGCGGGAATATCTTCCTCATCCGTATTCAGCGTGACAATGCCCGAATTATGGTTTCCCCATAACCACGTGAGGAACCGTTCATAAATGCCGGGCTGCGTGGCCGGAGGAAAAGGAATGGTTTTGACATGCTGCTCATTGCGCGGTGTGGCTGGGGCGGGCTCTGCCGTTTCGGGCCAGTCTGCCAGATTGTCAGCCACAAGGCGGCCATCCGGGCCAAACAGGCGGGCATGGGCGTTGGGGCTTGGTTCTGTAAGCCGCAGCAGCAGTGGGCGGGCCAGAGATTCTTCCAGCACATAGCCACGGTCCTGCGGGTTAGCCGCGTGGGGGTGCGTGGTGCGTACGGCACTTTGCCCCAGCGCGCCCGCATAAATTCGGGCCTGTTCACGCAGGGCCGTTACTTCTGTTGCCAGAAGGCCGTTCCGAAACTGGTTAAGAAACAGAATGGTAACGCCCAACAGGGCAATAGGCAGAATGTTAACCAGCAAGACCCGCCGCATCAGCGGAGAAACCAGCCGTGTGCGGGAGGCCTGATAAGCCGCTGTGGCTTCTATGCTGCCTTTGCGGGGTTTGTTACCCGGCATGGACAGATAATGCAGGCCACCAATGCGGCCTGCCAGCGCCTTGAAAAAAGAAGGGGCGGGCTGGCTGGTCATGAACCGTGATCAGTCTTCCCGATATCGGTAACCGATACCGTACAGAGTTTCGATCTGGTTGAACTCGTCATCCACCTGGCGGAATTTTTTACGCACACGTTTGATATGGCTGTCTATGGTGCGGTCATCCACATACACGGTGTCACCATATGCGGCATCAATTAGCTGATCGCGGGATTTTACCAGCCCCGGCCGTTGGGCCAGTGTTTTTACCAGCAGAAATTCCGTTACGGTTAGGGGAACATCCTCCCCTTTCCATGTGCATTTGTGGCGCAGTTCATCCAAGGAGAGGTTGCCACGCACCAGCGCGCCACCTGTTGGCTCACCATTGGCTTCTGCACGGCTCACTTCATTCCGGCGCAACAGAGCGCGAATGCGCTCTAGCAGCAAACGTTGGGAGAACGGCTTGGTGATGTAATCATCCGCCCCAAGGCGCAGGCCCATAAGCTGGTCAACTTCCTCGTTTTTAGAGGACAGGAAAATGACAGGCAGGTTGGAGCGGGTGCGCAAGCGTTGCAGAAGTTCCATGCCGTCCATGCGGGGCATTTTGATATCCAGCACTGCCAGATCAACCGGGTAGGCCGTTAAACCCTGCAGCGCCGATTCGCCATCTGTATATGTGCGAACATTGAAGCCTTCTGCCTCCAGTGTCATCTGCACCGATGTCAGGATATTGCGGTCATCATCCACCAGCGCAATTGTCTGCTTGGTGCGCTCTGTCATTGTCTGCGTTGTCCTTCCCTGCTGCCATGCGAGCAAGCCCTATAGACTAGGCCCTGCCATCCTATCCTGCCAAGGGCCCCTGTCCAGAATCGGCCAGCTTTTTTCAGCATTGTGTTGTTAGGGCATAAAATCATGCGCATGGCAGGGGTGGCGGGTCTTGTCGGCAGCGTTTGTGTTGCTTACTTCAAAAGGCATGACCCACGATACAGATCCCACACAGGTCGAAACGCCGGCAGCACAGCCGGCCCCGGCCGAGCAGACGGCTCCGGAACACGAAGCTGCTGCTGAAGCTGCGCAGAACGGTCAGGCAGAAGGCCCGGAAGCGCGTATTCACGAACTTGAGCAAAGCGTTGCCGAATTTAAGGAAAAGTGGCTGCGTTCAGAGGCTGAAAACCAGAACCTGCGCGCCCGTGCCAAGCGTGATCTGGATGATGCCCGCCAGTACGCCGTGCAAAAATTTGCGCGTGACGTTGTGGAAGCCGCAGAAAACCTGCGTCGTGCGCTGGCTAGCCTGCCGCCTGCGCAGGAAGGCGAAGATTCTGTGCTGACCAAAATGCGTGAAGGCATTGAAAGCACAGAACGCTCCTTCATTTCTATTCTGGAGCGCCACGGCATCAAGTGTGATGATCCGACAGGTAAGCCGTTTGATGCCAACCTGCATCAGGCGATGGCAGAACAGCCGAGTGCTGAGCACGAACCCGGCACGGTCATGCAGGCTTGGACGCCAACATGGACGCTGCACGGGCGTTTGCTTAAGCCAGCTATGGTGGTGGTTGCCAAAGCTTCCTGATCCGGAGGTTACGGCATGGCGGCAGGTAAAAAATCCTGCCCGCCAAGGTGTTTTCCCTTCTTGAAAAAGAGAAAACGCCACCATACATCAGGTTTATCATTCAGGCCTGCTTCCATACCCCAATTAAGGGCAGAGTAGGCGGGTAAATGAAAGCAAGGGCCTTTTCTGGTGCTTCGGGCCAGATGGGGTCGCTGAAAGGGAATATATAATGAGTAAAGTTATTGGTATCGACCTTGGTACGACCAACTCCTGCGTTGCAGTGCGTGAAGGTAACGAAACAAAGGTTATCGAAAACAGCGAGGGCGCCCGCACCACCCCGTCTATGGTGGCTTTTACCGAAGGTGGTGAAATGCTGGTGGGGCAGGCTGCAAAACGTCAGGCAGTTACCAACCCGTCTAACACTTTCTACGCTGTGAAGCGTCTGATCGGGCGTCGTTTTGATGATCCGACAGTCCAGAAAGACAAGGAAATGGTGCCCTACGCCATCGTTCAGGGCGATAATGGCGATGCATGGGTTGAGGCGCGCGGCAAAAAATATGCCCCCTCACAGATTTCCGCCTTCGTTCTGGGCAAGATGAAGGAAACGGCTGAATCCTATTTGGGTGAAAAAGTTTCTCAGGCTGTTATCACGGTTCCGGCTTACTTTAACGATGCCCAGCGTCAGGCCACCAAGGATGCAGGTAAGATTGCTGGCCTTGAAGTACTGCGTATCATCAACGAACCCACAGCGGCTGCTTTGGCTTACGGGCTGGAAAAGAAAAGCGGTGGCACCGTGGCTGTGTATGACCTTGGTGGTGGCACGTTTGACGTTTCCGTTCTGGAAATTTCTGATGGCGTGATCGAAGTGAAGTCCACCAACGGTGATACGTTCCTGGGTGGTGAAGACTTTGATAACCGCATCATCGGCTATCTGGCAGACGAGTTCAAACGCGAACAGGGTATTGATCTGCGGTCTGACAAGCTGGCTCTGCAGCGTCTGAAAGAAGCAGCAGAAAAAGCCAAGATCGAGCTGTCTTCCTCCAAGGAAACAGAAATCAACCTGCCGTTCATCACGGCTGATGCATCTGGCCCGAAACACCTTGTTCTGAAGCTGACCCGCGCCAAGCTGGAAAGCCTTGTGGACGATCTGGTGCAGCGTACGCTGGAACCCTGTAAGGCAGCGCTGAAGGATGCTGGCCTGTCTGCTTCTCAGATTGACGAAGTCATTCTGGTTGGCGGTATGACCCGTATGCCTAAGGTTATCGAAACGGTTAAAGGCTTCTTTGGTAAGGACCCTGCCCGTAACGTGAACCCCGATGAAGTTGTGGCCATTGGTGCTGCTATTCAGGGTGCCGTTCTGAAGGGTGATGTTAAAGACGTTCTTCTGCTGGACGTAACCCCGCTTTCTCTGGGTATTGAAACGCTGGGTGGTGTGTTCACCCGTCTGATCGACCGCAACACAACCATCCCGACCAAGAAAAGTCAGGTGTTCTCCACGGCGGAAGATAACCAGAACGCCGTGACCATTAAGGTCTATCAGGGCGAACGCGAAATGGCAGCTGACAACAAGCTGCTGGGGAACTTCGATCTTACGGGTATTCCCGCAGCACCGCGTGGCGTGCCGCAGATTGAAGTGACCTTCGATATCGATGCCAACGGCATTGTGTCTGTGTCTGCTAAGGATAAGGCAACCGGTAAGGAACAGCAGATCAAAATCCAGGCTTCTGGTGGTCTGTCCGATACCGATATCGACAAGATGGTGAAAGACGCTGAAGCGAATGCTGAAGCCGATAAAGCCAAGCGTGAGCAGGTAGAACTGCGTAACAATGCCGAAGCTCTGGTGCATCAGACTGAAAAGTCTCTGACCGAAGCTGGTGACAAGGTTCCGGCTGCTGAAAAGAGCGAAGCAGAAAGCGCCATTGCTGCCGTTAAGGCCGCTATGGAAGGCACAGATGCAGAAGCTCTGAAAAGCGCAACCGAACGCCTGACACAGGCAGCCATGAAAGTGGGTGAAGCCGCTTATAAGGCTGGTCAGGCTGGTGAAGCAGCTCCGGAAGCAGAAGCTGCAAAGCCGGACGAAAAAGAGATCGTTGACGCTGACTTTGAAGACGTGAACGACAGCAAGAAGTCCTGATCGGACGCTATGCACAAGGGTGACTATGTGACAAACATAGTCACCCTTTACTTTATTTCTGGCGTCCGCGCTTCATTGTAAGGCGGGCGCTTTTTGTTGTTTCGGACCAATGCTGTGCTCATGCTTTAGAGGCAGCCCCCGATAAGAGGACTTCCATGGCCACTCAGCTCGATTACTACGCAATTCTTGAAGTTTCCCGAACCGCCACGGCTGATGAACTCAAGAAATCCTATCGCAAGCTGGCCATGAAGTATCATCCCGATCGGAACCCGGGGGATGATGCGGCAGAAGCCAAGTTCAAAGAAATCAACCAAGCTTACGATATTCTGAAGGACGAACAAAAACGCGCTGCGTATGACCAGTACGGCCATGCCGCGTTTGAAGGCGGTGGCCCTGGCCCCGGCGGGTTTGACTTTAGCGGTGGTTTTGGTGCCGGTGGTCTGGGCGATATTTTCGAACAGATGTTTGGTGACGTGATGGGCGGCCGCCGTGGTGGCCGTGCCCGCACCGGCAACGATATCCAGACCCATGTTGAAATCACGCTGGAAGAAGCTTTTGCTGGCGTAAAGAAAGATGTGCGGGTGATTACCCGCGTGGCGTGCGAATCCTGCCACGGCACGGGCTCTAACGATGGCGCATCGGGCGTTGAAGTTTGCCCAAGCTGCCACGGTGCAGGCAAGGTGCGGGCGCAGCAGGGCTTTTTTGTTGTGGAACGCCCATGCCCAACCTGTCATGGCGCAGGCAAAGTGGTGAAAAACCCCTGTAAGGTTTGCCACGGTGAAGGCACCATAGAAAAAGAACGCACGGTTGAAGTGCAGATTCCTGCCGGTGTGGAAGATGGCACCCGCATTCGCCTTTCTGGCGAAGGGGAAGCTGGGGGCAATGGTGTGCCGCCGGGTGATCTCTATATTCATATTTCCATAGACGAACACAGTATCTTCCAGCGCGATGGCGCCAATATCTATTGCCGCGTGCCGTTGCGCATGGCGCAGGCTGCTTTGGGCACAGAAATTGAAGTGCCCGTTATTGATGGTTCTCGTACCAAGGTAAAAGTTCCGGCTGGCACGCAAACCGGCGCGCATTTCCGCCTGCGGGGCAAAGGGTTCTCTGTTCTGCGTTCCACAGCCCGTGGCGATATGTACATTCAGGTAACGGTGGAAACACCGCAGAACCTCAGCAAGCGCCAGCGTGAACTGTTGGAAGAATTTGAAAAAGAAGCCGGTGAGGATGTGAAGCAAAGCCCAGAACATACGGGCTTCTTCCGCCGCGTGCGGGACTTTTTTGAAGGGAAGGAATAAGCGCTCATGCGTATCGGTATTGCAGGCATAACGGGGCGCGTGGGCCGTCTTTTGGTAGAAGAAGTGCAGGCCGCAGGGGCAACCCTTTCTGGTGGCACAACACGCAAGCCGGAAGCAGCAAGCGGTTTGCCGCAAGGCGTGGCGCTGTTTAAGGATATGGCGGAGCTTGCAGCCAACAGCGATGTGGTGATTGATTTCACTCATGCGGATACGGTTATCCCTAACGCGCAGGCGCTGGCCGCAGCAGGCACGGCATGGGTGTTGGGCACAACTGGCCTTTCAGCAGAGCAACAGACCGCCGTGAACAAAGCCGCGGAAAAAATTGCTGTGGTGCATGCCGCCAATTATTCTCCCGGTGTTACATTAGTGCAGCGTTTGGCGCAGATGATGGCACGTGCCCTGCCAGCAGACTCCTACGATGCTGAAATTGTGGAAATGCATCATCGGCAAAAGGTGGATGCCCCCTCTGGCACAGCCTTGGCTATTGGTGAGGCCGTAGCGCAGGGCCGCGGTGTTAATCTGGCGGATGTGCGCGAGAGTGGGCGTGATGGCCATACCGGCCCCCGCAAGGAAGGAGCCATTGGCTTTGCGGCCCTGCGTGGCGGGCAAATTGTGGGCGAACATGAAGTATTGTTCACATCGGCAGATGAACAGATCGTTTTGGGGCATCGCGCCTTTGACCGGCGCATTTTTGCCACGGGTGCCGTGCGTGCCGCCAAGTGGGTAAAAGGGCACAAACCCGGCCTTTACAGCATGGAAGATGTGCTGGGGCTGCCTCCGCTCTAATGCCAGCCTAAAGGGGCGGGCAGTGTCCGCCCCGCGTTGGGCGCAAGGCTGAAAACGGCGTTTCTGGCTGGCCTGTTTGGCCAATACTCTTGACCGCTGCTTTCTATCCCTTCATACGACCTCGTCCCCCTTTTTTAGGGCGGGCATCTGTTTCCTTTTTCACAGTGCGTGGGGCAAACGGCACCATCATGCGTAAAGACGGCGATTTTCTGTTTACTTCGGAGTCTGTTTCCGAAGGCCATCCCGATAAAGTTGCTGACCGGATCAGCGATACCGTTCTGGACGCTTATCTTGCGGCAGATCCGGAAGCCCGCGTTGCCTGTGAAACGCTGGTAACCACCAATCGCATCATTCTTGCGGGTGAAGTGCGTGGCCCATCTTCCGTAACATCGGACAAGCTGATTGAACTGGCGCGTGAAGCTGTCAAAGATATCGGTTACGATCAGGAAGGTTTCTCCTGGCGTCATGCGGAAGCTGCGAATTACCTGCATGCTCAGTCTGCCGATATTGCGGTAGGCGTTGATAGCGCAGGTGAGAAAGATGAAGGCGCAGGCGATCAGGGGATCATGTTCGGGTATGCCTCGAACGAAACCGATACCCTTATGCCAGCCCCAATCTACTACGCGCACCGCATTCTGCATGAAATGCGTGATCTGCGCCGTGCGGGTGACCCGATTGTAGCTGGCCTACAGCCGGATGCCAAAAGCCAGGTAACCCTGCGCTACGTAAATGGCCGCCCGGTTGGTGCGACTTCTGTCGTCATCTCCACCCAGCATGATGAAGGCATCAATCAGGAAGAACTGCGTGGCCGTCTGGGCCAGGTGGTTAAGAATGTGCTGCCCGAAGGTTGGGTGCCGCCGGAAAAAGAATTCTACGTCAACCCCACGGGTGTGTTCGTTATTGGCGGCCCGGATGGTGACTGCGGGCTAACAGGCCGTAAGATTATTGTGGACACCTATGGTGGTGCAGCCCCGCATGGTGGTGGCGCATTCTCCGGTAAGGATCCCACGAAGGTTGACCGTTCCGCAGCGTATGCCTGCCGTTATCTGGCCAAAAACGTTGTGGCTGCTGGCTTGGCAGATCGTTGCACCATTCAGCTTTCCTACGCTATTGGCGTGTCTCATCCACTGTCCGTCTATGTGGATCTGGATGAAACCGGCAAGGATGTGGATGAAAACCGTCTGGGTGCAGTGCTGCGTGAAGTTATGGATCTTACCCCGCGCGGTATCCGTAAGCACCTGCGCCTGAACCGTCCGATTTATGCTGTTACATCTGCTTATGGCCACTTTGGCCGCCAGCCGGATGCCAAGCTGGACACCTTTACGTGGGAACAGACCGATCTGGTTGATGCCCTGCGTAGCGCGCTAAACCGCTAAGTTTAGGGCGTTCTGTTCATGGCGGAGGCTAAAGGTTCGGCTGAAAATGGTCAGCCTGTGGTAACAGATGTTAAACCCCCGCCAGAGCGGCTGTATGGCCGCCAGCGTGGGCATCCGTTACGCCCCCGTCAGGAACGGCTGCTGGATGAAACCCTGCCGCGTATGCGTTTTCCGCTAGAGCGCGCGGCAGATCCGGCTTCTGTTTTCGGCCATCAGCCGGAGCAGATCTGGTTTGAGGTTGGCTTTGGTGGTGGTGAGCACGTGCTTGCCCAAACCAATGCACATCCCGAAGTGGGGTATATTGCCTCCGAAGTTTTCCATAATGGTTTGTGCTCCCTGTTAAGCCGCCTTGTGCCGGTAGGGGAGGAAGCAACTGCACCCGTACCAGACATGCTGCGGCTGTGGGATGATGATGCCCGGCAAGTGCTGAATGTGTTGCCTGATGCGTGTCTGGACAGGTTGTTCCTGATGTTTCCAGATCCGTGGCCCAAGGCACGCCATGCCAAGCGGCGTTTTGTGCATCCGCAAAATGTAGCGCTGGCTGCCCGTGTGCTTAAGCCCGGAGCAGTATGGCGCGTTGCCAGTGATGATCCTACCTATCAGGCATGGGTGCAGGAAGTTATGGCTGCTCAAAATTACTTTGAAGCGCCCGCACCCGTTTTAACCCGACCAGAAGGTTGGTTTCCCACCCGGTACGAGGCCAAGGCCATTGCTGCTGGCCGACAGCCTATGTACTGGACATTTACCCGCCGCTAAGGCGGGTTTTGTCGTTTTTCACCCTCGGTTGATGGCTTGCATGTGGCATGTGGGTTCATCAGCCCGCATTACGTTTTTGCCATGCGAAAGGTCCGCCATGAGCCAGACGACGCTGCCTATCCGTCGTGCCCTTATTTCTGTTTCCGATAAAACGGGTCTGCTTGATCTTGCCCGTGCTCTTGCAGCGCAGGGGGCAGAAATTCTTTCTACAGGGGGGTCTGCCAAGGCGCTGCGCGATGCGGGCATCCCTGTTACGGAAGTTTCGGATTACACAGGCTTTCCCGAAATTCTGGATGGCCGGGTAAAAACACTGGTGCCCAAAATTCATGGCGGCATTCTGGGCCGACGCGATCTGCCTGCCCATGTGGCCCAGATGGAAGAACACGGCATTGGCCCGATTGATCTGGTGGCCGTGAATTTGTATCCGTTTGAAAAAACCGTGGCTTCCGGCGCAGATGCCGATACGTGCATTGAAAACATTGATATCGGCGGCCCGGCACTTATTCGTGCTGCAGCCAAAAACCATGCCCACGTGGTGGTGCTGACAGACCCAGCCCAGTATGAAGGGTTGATTGATGCGCTGGGCGATGGTGGCACCACGCTAGAAACCCGCCGTGCCTATGCTGGCGCTGCTTATGCGCGCACCGCTGCGTATGATGCCGCCATTGCCGCATGGTTTGCCAAGCAGGCGCAGCAGCCTTTCCCCGAACGCTTTATTATGGCTGGCCAGCGCGCAGAAATCCTGCGCTATGGTGAAAACCCGCACCAGAAAGCCGCTTTCTATCGTGATGGCACAGTGCGCCCCGGTGTAGCAACGGCGCAGCAGGTGCAGGGCAAGTCTCTCTCCTACAACAACATCAATGATACCGATGCTGCGTTTGAGGCTGTTGCCGAATTTGATAGCCCGGCTGTTGTAATTGTAAAGCACGCCAACCCTTGCGGCGTGGCTGTTGCACCTTCCCTAACGGCCGCGTGGGATCAGGCCCTGCGGTGTGATCCGGTTTCTGCCTTTGGGGGCATTGTGGCCCTTAACCGCACGCTGGATGCAGCCACGGCGGAAAAGATTTCCACCATCTTTACGGAAGTGATTGTTGCTCCGGATGCGGAAGAAGATGCCAAGGCGCTTCTCTCCCGCAAAAAGAACCTGCGTTTGCTGCTGACTGGTGGCCTGCCTAACCCGGCGGCAGAAGGTATTGTCGTGCGTTCCGTAGCCGGGGGTTTTCTGGCCCAAACGCGTGATAACGGCCAGATCAGCCGAGAAGGCCTGAAGGTGGTAACAAAGCGCGCCCCCACGGAACAGGAAATGCAGGATCTGATTTTTGCATTCCGTGTGGCTAAGCACGTTAAGTCTAACGCTATTGTGTATGCCAAGGGTGGTGCCACGGTGGGCATTGGCGCAGGCCAGATGAGCCGTGTGGATTCTGCCCGCATTGCCGCTTCTAAAAGTGGTGAGGCCGCAAAGGCCGCTGGGCTGGACAAGCCGCTGACACAGGGTTCTGTGGCCGCATCTGATGCGTTTTTCCCGTTTGCAGATGGTCTGGAAACCATTGTTGCGGCCGGGGCCACAGCGGTTATTCAGCCTGGTGGTTCTATCCGTGATAATGAGGTGATTGCCGCAGCAGATGCCGCCGGTATTGCTATGGTGTTTACTGGTATGCGCCATTTCCGCCACTGACACGCTTTTCCCGCTCTTGTGGGAATAACAGTTCGTGGCAGAGAATAGGGCCACGAATCTCACGCAATGCTGTCCCTCGCGCACATATGGGCGGGGGCGGCGTTTCATAATCGGTTGGGCTATGCGCTATCTGCTTTCTTTGTCTGCTGCATTATTCGTGTCTTCCGTGGCTGTAGCTGCGCCGACACATAAAACGCCTGCCTCTAAGGCAGAGTCCTTTTCTGCTAGGCAGACGCATACAGAAAAGCAGGCAGATGGTGTGTACGATCTTTCTGGCCTGCCTTCCTTTAGCGGTAAGGTGGCGCAATTTCTGCCATCTCCGCATGGTGGGGTCTTTGGGCTGGTGCTTGAAGATGGCACCCAGGTTTTTGTCTCTCCCGAACAAACGCATGCATTGGCTGGGCTGGTTAAACCGGGGGATGTTATTTCCATCCGTGGGTTAAAAGGGCGCACGCTGCCTATTATCCGGGCGTTTGGAATTACCAGCCCGCGTGGCCGTGGCATGCAGGATAACTTTATTGCTATGCCCGTGCATTCTACAGAAATGATTGCTGGCCCAGATTTGGTGCTGCACGGCGAAATCTGGCAGCAGCTTTATAATGCCAATGGAGAACTTTCAGGTGTGATTCTGAAAGATCACTCTGTTGTCTGCATTACCCCGCGTGAAGCTACGCGCGTTGCCAATCTGCTTGCTCCGGGGCAAATGCTCTATGCTGTTGGCACAGGTAGCAGTGGTGAACTGGGCACAGCCATTGATGCGCGAGAAATTGGCGCATCAGCCGAAAAAATGGTGGGTATTGCCGTGGGGGATGCCCCGCCACCCGGGCCACCACCCGGCAGCCCGGCTTATGATATTATTCCCGGTGCAGAAGAACACTAAAACCGTCTTTTAGGTGCCCAGTGTAAGCCCAAAGCGGTAACAGCAAACTGTTGCCGGTTTTGTGCGTTAGTCTTTCTACTACAGGCCAGTAACAGCCATGCGTGTTGACGTATGGCCGAAGGGAGAGAGTAGATGGCTATTTTACGCTGGGTTCTGATTTTTCTAATTTTTGCCCTTCTGGCATCCATATTCGGGTTTTCTGGCGCAGCAGGTAATTTTACAGAAATAGCAAAAATTTTGCTGTTTGTGTTTGTGGTGCTGCTGGTGATCAGCCTCTTTTTTGGCCGCACACCCCGAACCTGATTTCAGGCTTTTTCAGATGTGTCATGTGGTGTGCGGTGTGCTGCCGTACACCACAACACACCTGTTATCAGGCAGATAATGGCGCAAAATTCTACAAGGCTTGGCCAGCGATGCGCCCATACAAAGCTGTAAAGTAGAGCAAACAGCGTTTCAAAAATAATCATTTGTCCGGAAAGTGTAAGCGGTAACAGGCGGGAAGCGCGGTTCCACAATCCGTTGGCCACCACAGAAGCCAAAAGAGCCGTTGCGCTGCATACACCCCAAAAACGTGCCCAATCTAACCAAGCATGGGGGGCGGCATGAAAAACAAAAGCAGGAATAACCAGTACAAGAGCCAATGCGCCGGTAACAACACCTGTTAGCAAAGACCAGTCATGATCGCTTACTGTAGAGGTTTTTAACAGCCAGCGTGTGTTTTCAACGGCATATAATGTCCAGGATATCAAAGCTCCCACAGCACAAAATAACCCGATAATTTGCGAAGAAAAAGCAACCGGGTGTACGGGGGTGCTTGCAGCATGAGATGTAAAGCTGCGCGAAACAATAAGCAGAATGCCAATAACGCTTAAGCTCATGGGGATGGCAATCTGTTTGATACGGATGTTACTGCCAGCACGTATGCCCATCACCAATACAGCAATGGGTAAAAACCCAATAATAAGTGTGGTTACGGGGCCACCTACGGTTGTAATGGCCGTAGAAAGTAGAATGTAATACAGAATATTGCCCAGAATAGATAAGCGGATGAGCGCATTCCATTCGGCTTTTCCCAGAATATTTTTAAGAATATTCCAACGTGGGAGTAGTAAAATCAGGGAAATGAGGCCGTAAACAATGTAGCGTCCGGCTGTTATTTGCAAAGATGTAAAATCATGCAGCAGTAGGGGGACAATAAATACAGTGCCCCACAACGCACCGCTTCCCATACCATTAAGCACACCAAGGGTGAGAGAGCGGGAAGACGTCATTCTATTCTACCATGCAAAAAACCGGGAAAAGCCAGTTCCGACTTTAATTTTGCCGGAGAAAGGTTTGTGCCTGTCTAAAAGAGTGTTGTAGTAAAAGCTATGCTTTTTACGGGTATCAGTTACACGCCCGTGTACAACTCGTTGTGTAGAAGTTTAGCCTGCATGGGGCGTGCCAAAGCAATACTTGGCTTTGGCTGGCTTGCTGCTTTTGAGATGCAGCAAGCCAAACTCAAGCGATGCAGATAATTAACCTTCAATCTGGCTGAAATCTGCAATCAGCCGCATCATACGCACAACGCGGGAAAGCAGTTTCAGGCGGTTAAGCCGCAGTTCTGGTTCTGGGGCGTTTACCGTAACCACTTCAAAAAACTTATCCAGCGGTTCACGCAGGCTGGCAGCTTCACGCATAGCATCGGTAAAGCGTTCGGCAGCAAAGTCCTTTTCCACGGCGGGTTCCACACGTTCCAGCGCGTCAAACAGGGCGCGCTCCTCATCCTGTGTGAACAGGGCGGGGGCTGGGCTATCTTCGTGTGGGCCGTCTTTTTTGTCTTCAATCCGCAGAATATTGGCCGCACGGCGCGTGGCGGCCAACAGGTTCTTGCCGTCTTCCGTTTCCAGCATATCCTGCAAGGCGTGGGCACGGGCTAGCAGGCGCACGATATCCGTATCGGAATTATCAACGGAAATTGCGGCCAGACAGTCATGCCGTGCACCTTCGGAGCGTACCTGCACGCGCAGACGTTCCGCAATAAACTGTGGCAGCAGGTCCAGATCAGGCGCATCCTGCAAATCAGCAGGCAGGGCTTCGGCAGCCAGAACAAACAGGCGCACCAGATCAAGCCGCAGATTGTTTTCACGGATCAGGCGGATCACGCCCAATGCGGCACGGCGCAGACCGAACGGGTCTCCCGAACCGGAAGGTTTTTCACCAGCGGCAAAGAAAGCCACCAGCATATCTATCCGGTCGGCCAGCCCAAGCACCACAGAAACCGGCGCAGTTGGCACGGAATCACCGGGGCCGCGTGGGGTATATTGCTCACTAATGGCCTGAGCCACGGCAGCACTTTCGCCATCATGTTTAGCGTAGTAGCCGCCCATTACCCCTTGAAGTTCGGGGAATTCTCCAACCATACCGGTTGTCAGGTCGGTTTTGCTCAGCTCTGCTGCACGCTCGCAATCAGCTTTGGGTGCGTCCACCATATCGGCCAGAATACCGGCCAAACGCACCATACGGCGTGTGCGATCACCCTGTGATCCCAAGCTGGCATGGAAAGTAATGGAATCCAACGCCTTCAGGCGGGAAGCCAGCGTTTGCTTGCGATCCAGATCCCAGAAATGGCGGGCATCTGCAAAGCGCGCACGCAGCACGCGTTCATTGCCGGTAACAATCAGCGTGCCATCATCTGCGGGGATAATGTTGGCCACAAAAGCAAAACGAGGTGCAGCCGAACCATCGCTGTTGCGCAGGGCAAAATACCGTTGGTTCACGCGCATGGAAACCTGCATCACTTCGGCAGGAAGTTCCATAAACTGCGCATCAATCTGACCAAGGAACGGCACAGGCCATTCCACCAGCCCAGCTACTTCGTCCACCAATCCAGAATCTGGCACAATCTGCAACCCTTCGGAGGCAGCCAGTGTGTTCAGGCCTTCTGTAATGGTTTTACGGCGTTCTGCCGCATCCACCATCACGTGGCGGTCATGCAAGGTTTTCCGCCATTCCGTAGCGCTGGACACAGCCACGGCACCGGGGTTGAGGAAGCGATGGCCTTCCGTAAGGTTGGCAGCCACCAGATTGTGCCCGTTATCTTCACCCTGAGCGAGGGAGAAAGGTATGGCTTCACCATCCAGAATGCACAGAATACGACGTAGTGGGCGCACCCATGTAAAGCTGCTGCCAGCACCCCAACGCATGGATTTGGGCCAAGGGAAGCGCCGCAGCAGATCAGGCAGCACAGCCGCAATATGGGCCTGCGCGCTTACGGCAGGTTCTTCGCGCTCTAGCACCCAAAAGCCGTTTTGTAGTGTTAGGGCATCACGCGTAACACCATGCTTACGGGTAAAGCCATCAAGCGCTTTATCTGGTGCGCCTTCACGCGGGCCGCGTTCAGAAACCGTGCGGCCGGGCACTGTGGCATCAATGTTCAGGCTGGCGGCAATGCGGCGCGGGCCGGTGGCGGCCACGGCATTCTGTGGGTGCAGGGGGGCCAGAGCCTCGGTTAGCAGGCGCAGGAGGTTTTCCCCTGCCTGACTTTGCATCCGGGCTGGAATTTCTTCAGAGAACAGTTCTATCAGCAGTTCGGGCATTATCTTACTTGTCCTCGCCAGCCAGCCAGGTTTCACAGCATAGCTTGGCCAGATTACGCACTCGGGCAATATAGGCAGCGCGTTCGCTTACGCTGATAACGCCACGCGCATCTAGCAGATTGAACAGATGGCTGGCCTTCAGGCATTGATCATACGCAGGCTGGGCCACTCCGGCTTCGGCCAGCGCCACGCTTTCTTTTTCCGCATCTGTAAAATGCTGGAACAGCAGGTCTGTGTTCGCCAGTTCAAAATTATGGCGGGAGTAATCTTTCTCGGCGCGCAGGAACACATCGCCATAGGTCAGGCCCGCGCCGTTGTAATCCAGATCGTACACGTTCTCCACGCCCTGCACATACATGGCCAGACGTTCCAGCCCGTATGTTAGTTCGGTGGAAGGCAGGGTTACGGGAATACCGCCAACCTGCTGGAAATACGTAAACTGCGTTACTTCCATGCCATCGCACCATACTTCCCAACCAAGGCCCCATGCGCCGATGGTGGGGTTTTCCCAGTCATCTTCCACAAAGCGGATATCGTGCAGTTCGGGGTCAATCCCAATTGCGCGGTAGCTGTCTAGCAGCAGTTTCTGGCTTTCTTCCGGCGTGGGCTTGAGCAGAACCTGATACTGGTAATAGTGCTGCAAGCGGTTTGGGTTTTCCCCATAGCGGCCATCAGAGGGGCGGCGGCAGGGCTGTACATAGGCGGCTTTCCACGGCTTGCTGCCAAGCGCGCGTAAGGTGGTATGGGGGGAAAGGGTGCCTGCACCAATTTCCTGATCATAGGGCTGAAGAATGGCGCATCCCTGTTTGGACCAGAACTGGTGAAGGGTCAGGATAAGATCCTGAAAGGAAAGAGGCCGCTCAGTGGGGCGGGCAGACGCCGGGTCCATGATCAGGGTGCTACTCCGGTAGGTTACGTTATCATGCAGCATATATATGCTGATATATATGCTGCGTGCGGGCACACCATACAGCCCCATGCGCCGAACCGGAAGAGAAGGTAGGCCATGGTGCAATTCTTCCTGCGCAGGGCTTCTTGCATCGCGCTTGTATCCGCGCCACATCTTGGACAGAGTGTTGGCGTAAAAACAAAGGCTGTAGCCGCCAGCGTTAGGCCCAAAAGGGCAGGGAAGGTATGGGATGAATAACGACGAACGCGATCTGATCGAAAAATTCTTTGCGCGTGTAAGCGGCGCGCCGCAGGGTGGTTTTGCCAGCGTGCCTTCTACGCGGCCCAACCTGCCCCCAATAGACCCGGAAGCAGACCAGTTTATTGCGCAGGAATTCCAGAAATACCCGGAAGCCCGCTACCGTATCACCCAGATGGCAGTTGTGCAGGAAGCCGCGCTGGTAGAAGCGCAAAACCGCATTCAACAGCTTCAGTTCCAGTTACAGCAAGCCCAACAAGCTTTGCAGCAGGCCCAGCAGCAGCAGGGTTCTGGGCAACAGAAATCGGGTGGGTTTTTTAGTGGTTTGTTTGGTGGTGGGCAGAATCCGCAGGCTCAGCCCCAACCGCAGCCAACCGCAGCGCCTCCGGGTTGGGGTGGGCGCCCTGCAGCAGCACCCATGCCGCCGCAATATCAGCCGCAGCCCATGCCTTATGGTATGCGCCCTTCTATGTTTCAGGGTGGTTCGGGCTTTTTGGGCAGTGCACTTTCCACAGCAACAGGTGTTGCTGGCGGTATGATGGCAGCCAATGCGCTCACCAGCCTTTTCAGTGGGCATCATGATGCTGGCGCTGCGGGCGGTGATGCTGGATGGGGTGGCGGCGCGGCCCCTACGGAAACCATTAACAATTATTATGGTGATGCAGGAGCAGCAGGCGCAGATCCTTTTGGTGGGGCAGGTACCAGCGCAGATCCGAATTTTGACGCAAACAATTCTGACTGGGGCGGAGACGCCGGAGATGCAGGCGGAGATTGGGGTGGTGGAGACGATCAGAGCTTCTGATCCACTTACTAAAAAGGGCGGCTTCAAGGCCGCCCTTTTTTATCTGGATACGCTCATTGTTTGCATAAGCTCAAGAATTTTTCGGCGCATTTGCGCGTCTGGAATGCTGTAATACACGCGTACCAGCTCCAGTGTTTCCTGCTTTTTGAATATGTTTTTTGTATCCGATGTAGGTGCTACGCTAACATTCTTGTCCGCTGGTGCACCAAAGCTTTTGCGTGTTTCCGAAAAATGCGCCTGCTTATTGGAAACAACTTCCGCAGAATGCATATCATCAAAAAAGAAGCTGATCGGCACATCCAACGCACAGGCAATATGATACAATCGCGAAGCGCCCACCCGGTTTGCTCCACGTTCATATTTCTGGATCTGCTGGAAGGTAATTCCCAAAGCTTCTCCCAGTTTTTCCTGAGAGAGTCCCAACAATGTGCGGCGTAGTCTTATGCGTTTGCCAACATGGGCATCAATGGCACTGGCAGCAGCATGAGGCTGGATCATGGTGGTGTCGATCGGTTCCTGCTCCGTATGTTTCACGCCTCGAAACTTTTCCTGCTTTCACGAGGGAATATGCTCAAGAAGGTTAACATTTTATAAAGATGTTTGCCGTCTCCTCCAAAAGAAAAACAGCGCAGACACCTATTTAAAAGCGAACTGCGCCATAAAACTGAAAAAAACGGTGAACAGGAAACTAAGAAAAATCAGGCTTTGCTGCGCCGGATAGATGCGCCCAGAATCAGCAATGCACAGAATAGTAAAGGAACAGCTTGTCCGTAATGCCCGAAAAACGTGCGAGGAAGGGCCGCAGGCACAGCAGAAACAAGTACACCTGTTTTATCCCACCCCAATTTGGCAAGAAGATGGCCTCTGCCATCAAAGGCAGCAGAAATACCTGTATTGGCAGCTCTTACGATTGGCAGCCCTTCTTCTACAGCGCGTAAGCGCACGGATTCCAAATGTTGGCGTGGGCCTGCACTGTTGCCGAACCATCCATCATTCGTAACATTGGCTAACCAGCGGGGGCGATCATGGGGGTTGGTCACATCGCCCGAAAAAATCACTTCGTAACAGATTAACGGGCCAACGGGTGGAATGTTGGCCAAATGCCATGTTTGTGGGCCAGGGCCAGCAGCCAATCCGCCCTGCGGTACAATCTGTAAAGGGATGAAGGAGGGTTGATATTCTCCAAAAGGTACAAGGCGTGCTTTATCATACACGGCGCTTACGGCCCCATCAGGGGCCAAAGCCAAAACGGAATTACGGTAATGCCCGTTATCATCCTGCCGGAGTGCACCAATAATTCCTGCATCGGCCCCAAGAGCCCAATCCATAATAACTTCTCGGGCCTTGGGCGTATCCTGCAACAGATCGTAGCCGGGGAAAGAGGTTTCCGGCCACAAAAACACAATAGGGCGATAAGGTGTGCCAGAGGCTGCCTGCTGAATTTGTAACTGCCGAGCTTGCTGCACGCCTTGGGCTGTTAGGCGTAGGTAGCGCAAAAAGATATCTCTGGGGCGCAACCGGCCTACTTTTTCAGTTTCGGGCACATTGCCCTGAACCATAACAGCTATTGGCCCGGATTCGCCCTGAGGATAAATGCTGTAAAAGCGCGCGGCGCCCACACCAAACCACAGCACAGAGGCAGCTATACAGCCCATATAAATTCTACGCCGAACTATAGGTATGCAATAAGGGGCTGCCGATTGTGGCGTAAACGGAATGCGCAGATGCAGGCTATCCAATAAGGCGCTGCCACATAGCAGGCTTGCCAATACAAGCGCCAAAGTTAGCCCATCTTCTCCCACCCATGCAGCAGGTTGGATGAGTATGTCGCCAACAGGGCCGGGTATGGCAAGGCAACTGCCCAGTGCATTCCACGTAAAACCGCTGAATAAAAATGTGCGGCCCATATCAAAAATTGTCCATGCTCCGGCAAAAAATGCCAGACGGCGCAATCCTGCGGGCACCAACATGCTGAGTGCTGCCGGTGCCCCCACCATCGGCGCAAGAATAAGGGCACACCCCATGGAAGGGAAAGGCACAAACCACCAGAACTCATCAGCACGAATCAGCACAGCATTAACCAGCCAGTAAAGTCCGGCTGTGTAAAAGCCAAAACCAAACAGGCAGCCAGCCCATGCGGCGTGTTTCCAACTTGTTGTGGTGTTAAGTATCCGGCCGAGTATGCCAAAAGTAAGCAACAATATGGGTAGGAAGTGCAAAGGGGGCAGAGCCAGCGCAGAAAGAGCGCCAACCCCCAGCATAAACCCTATGAAACGCCAATTGTCCCGCCAGCATCGGCGCAGGCGGTTATGCGCCGTTTGAAAAAACGCGGGCAGTTTTACCACGGCGCAAACCTTAGTTTACTGACTGACAGAAAAAGAAAACGGACGTTGAAAAAGCTGTCCGTTATCAGTCCAGAGCATCGCGCAGGCGGCGCTCGTAGTGCCTGTAATATTTATCTGCCAGTAGCTCACTTTTGACCAGAATGGCCACATCCGTAGTGTTGAACTGCGGATCCACTACCGCGCCATCCCCCACATAACCACCTAGCCGCAGATAGCCTTTAATAAGTGGCGGTAGGCCAGCCAGGCATCGGCGCAGGTTTAGGCTGTGCGGGTCTGTGCGCAGCATTTCCACCTTCCGATCTGGCAAAGCCCGCACACGCAGGGCCGGAGGGGCCAGATGGTTGTGGTACAGGTAGGTAAGCTCATTGGCCATTTTGTCCGGGTCCGTGCCCGGCAAGCTGGCGCAACCAAACAGCAGATCAATCTGATGCAGGAAAATGTAGGAGGCAATGCCCCGCCACAGCAGTTGCATGGCTGTGCGGCCACGGTAGTTTTTATCTACGCAGGATCGGCCCACTTCCAGCAATTTTCCGGGGAATTCCTTTAAGGGTGTAATGTCATATTCGCTGGAGGAATAAAAACGCCCGATTTTTTTTGCAGCGTCACTTTGCACCAGTCGGTATGTGCCCACCACGCCTCGTGCGTCCGAGGCAATGGAGTGGTCAATCACCAACAGGTGGTCTGCCACATTATCAAATTCATCAATATCGCGTTTAAGGCGTAGGGTTTCGCCTTCTGGGCGGGCCCCCATTTCTTCATAAAAAACGCGATAGCGCAGGGCTTGGGCTGCTTCCAGCTCGGCCTCTGTTTCTGCAATGCGTACGCTTAGGGTGCCACCACGCAGTTCGGGAAAGCCTTTGCGTTCCAGATCCAGCGCAGAAAGTCCCCCTCCGTTATTGCGCGTTGCACTCATGCAGCATTTCCTTTCTGGCGGGCACGAGAGGATGTTTTGGTGCCCGGCTTTGCAGCGGATTTTTTGCGGCCGAATAGCTCAAGCCGCATGGAAACAAATTCAAAGCCCAACCGATCAGCCACTTTTTTCATCAAAGCTTCATGTTCGGGATCTTCAAACTCTATAACTTTCCCATTATCCACGTCTATCAGATGATAATGGTGCCGCCCATTTTCCGTTGCTTCATACCGTGCGCGCCCACCGCCGAAGTCTCGGCGTTCCAGAATACCTTTTTCTTCCAGAAGCCTTACGGTGCGATACACCGTGGCCACTGAAATGCGGGAATCCAGTGTCAAGGCACGGCGGTACAGCTCTTCCACATCAGGGTGGTCGTCTGCTTCAGACAGAACACGCGCAATCACGCGCCGCTGTCCGGTCATTTTCAGGCCGTGTTCAACACACAGCTGCTCGATCCGCGATTCTGCCGACTGTGCCTTCAAGATCACAAATCCTGCTTTGAGTTACAATTTGTGTTTCAGGTTTCAGGTAGCCGAAAGTGATAGGGTTTGTCCAATTTTACACTCGCTGGCAGTTTTTTTATGCGATGCAGGCCCCTATCTTTTGCAGATGAGCTTACGTTTTTCGCCCTTTTATGGAGTTTCTGAATGACCCGTTCTGCTGCATACGTGCCTGATTTTAACGTGCAGGAAGAGCCACGCATTGCCGTTTTGGATATTACAACGGAAAAATGCCCCATGACATTTGTGCGCACGCGTCTGGCGCTGGATGGCCTGCCACCGGGTGGTTTGTTGGCTGTGCGCCTGAAGGGGGAAGAGCCGCTAAAGAACATCAGCCGGTCTGCTCGGGCGCTTGGGCATACCATTTTGTCCGATGTGCCGCAGCCCGATGGCAGTGTGGTGCTCACGTTGCGCAAAAAACAGGAAACGCCTGCTTCGTAATCCGAAGCAGGCGCTCTGTAGAAATGAACTGACGGAAAGAAAGGCGAGAAAAGCCTGCCCGGTCAGTTATTCATGGCTTCAAAGAAGTCATTGTTGGTTTTGCTGTATTTCAGCTTGTCCAGCAGGAAGTCCATGGCGTCCATCGTGCCCATAGGGGCCAGAATGCGGCGCAGAACCCACATTTTGGACAGTGTAGCCCGATCCACCAGCAGTTCTTCCTTACGGGTGCCGCTTTTGGTGATGTCGATTGCCGGGAAGGTACGCTTGTCTGCCAGCTTACGATCCAGCACCAGTTCCGAGTTACCCGTGCCTTTGAATTCTTCAAAGATCACTTCGTCCATGCGGCTGCCGGTATCAATCAGCGCCGTGGCGATAATGGTGAGGGAACCACCTTCTTCAATATTACGGGCGGCACCAAAAAAGCGCTTAGGCCGTTGTAGGGCGTTGGCATCCACACCCCCGGTCAGCACCTTGCCGGATGAGGGCACAACGGTGTTGTAGGCGCGCGCCAGACGGGTAATGGAATCCAGCAGGATCACCACATCGCGCTTGTGTTCAACAAGGCGCTTGGCTTTTTCCAGCACCATTTCCGTTACCTGCACGTGGCGGTGTGCGGGCTCATCAAAGGTGGAGGCAATCACTTCACCGCGCACAGAGCGCGCCATGTCCGTAACTTCTTCTGGGCGTTCATCAATCAGCAGAACGATCAGGAAAACTTCCGGATGGTTGGCGCTGATGGAAGAGGCAATGCTTTGCAGCATAACCGTTTTGCCCGAGCGAGGTGGGGCCACAATAAGGGCGCGCTGGCCCATACCAATGGGGGAAACAAGATCAATAACGCGCGGGGTAAAGTCTTTTTGCGCGCTTTTCTTGCCTTTTTCGGATTTGGGTTCCGGGGCTGTTGCCTGGCTTTCCACTTCCATCTGAAGGCGGCGTTCAGGGTAAAGTGGGGTCAGGTTATCAAAGTTGATTCGGTGGCGCACAGCATCCGGTGGCTCAAAGTTGATCGTGTTGATCTTGAGCATGGAGAAGTAGCGTTCACCATCACGCGGGGCGCGAATCTGGCCCTCTACCGTATCACCCGTGCGCAGGGCAAAGCGGCGCACCTGTGTGGGGGAGATATAAATATCATCCGGGCCGGGAAGGTAGTTTGATTCGGGGGAACGCAGGTAACCAAACCCGTCGTGCATGATTTCAAGCGTGCCTTCGCCGTAGATCGCTTGGTCGTTATCGGCCAGCGCCTTCAGGATGGCAAACATCATGTCCTGCTTGCGCAGGGATGACGCGTTTTCAATATTCAGGTCTTCAGCGCAGGCCAGAAGATCCGCTGGGGATTTGGCCTTGAGTTCCGCAAGATGCATCTAGGAAATGCCCTGACTGGCAAAAGTTCATAAGGAATATGTCAGGATTTCTCATGCCATCGGCTGCCGGAAGCGCGCGGCTGCGGCAAATAGGCACCTTGCTGGAAGGTGATGCCGGGGCAGAATAATCCAGACTAAAGGGAGGATGCACTGGGCAGGTGAAGTCAGCCAGTACTATTGGGGCCGCATAATAACGGCGGCCAGATGTATCGTCAATAACCTTGTGGTGTGTGCTTCATGGCGTTGGCGCAGGGGTAATGGCTGCATTCCACCCGGCACGGGTCAGCCACACAGCGGAAACCGACATATCGGGGGAAATAAAACTGTTTACCTGAGACCATAGCTGGGAAGGGTGCATGGTGAGTGTAAGCCCACCGGAAATCTGATTTTGTGAGCACGGGCCATTCAGGTGCAGGCTGTCTTCCTTTAGGGTGGTGGTAAGTTGGCACATGCCGGTTTGCCCGCTTTGCAGATCAGGCGCTGTGCCTTCCACATCCGCACTTAACAGCGGGCGCATGGTACCATCCAGCAGCATCAGCTCCCCCGCTACATGGCCTGCCGTGGAAGGATGAAGCCCAACAAGCAACCGTTTGCCATTGCGTGAAGATACGGCGGCATAGCGTAAGGGTTCGGTGCTCAGATGGTCAAAAAACGCCTGATACCCATTAGGTGGCGGGGCCTGTGTGGGTGTGGAAGATGCAGCCTGTGCCGTAGACATGCTACCGATAAGAGAGGCGCAGAAAAAAGCCGTTTTCCAGAGCTGATGCATTTTACTTGATCCCTCCCAGCCAGCCTTTTTTCCAGAACCACAGCAGGGGCAATACAATGGTGGAGGCCATAAGCCCGAGTGAATACCAGTACCCGAAAGACCAGTTCAATTCAGGCATGTTCTTGAAGTTCATACCATAGATGCCAGCAATCAAAGTAGGGGCTACCCCAATAAAGCTGACAACTGTCAGCACCTTCATGACCCCGTTCTGTTCAATGTTAATAAAGCCCAACGTGGCATCCAGCAGAAATTCCACCTTGTCCTGCGCCTGGGAAACATAGGCATCTAGCGAGGAAAGGTCTCGGCTTACTGTGGTAATGCGCATCCGCAACGGGCTGGAAAGCGCATAGGCTGCGGCAGTATTACTTTCCCCTTCTTGCGGTACGGAATCCGTGGTGATGTGGCGCGTGCTTAGCATGTATCCGGGGGTGGGGATGGCGCTGGCTGTTTTGCGGCTTTCGCTCAAAAATAGGGCAATGCGTTCCATACCCAAAAGCGTATCGCGCATACGTGAACACAGATTGCCCGAGCTGCCCACGCGCTGGAGTAAGTCACGCTGCCATGATGCAATGTTGCGCATGGCTTGGCCGGATGGACGGGTGCGGAAAATATCGTGCGAAAGAGTATCCAGCAGGTCTCCCACGCTTTCCAGAATATCGGCCAGCCGGTCTACAATGGTTTCAATCAGCGCCACCAGAATTTCCCCCGCATGCAGCATGGTATCATGCTGGGTGTGGAGTGGGGCAGAGGGAGCTGTGGTGGATGCGGGTGTGGGGGCCGGTGTTTCTGGGGTGGGAATGGCATGGGGGGCAGGCATAACCTGCGCATGATCCGCCACAAGCAACGCCACGGTTTCAAAAGACTGGTAGGACTGAAAGCGGATAGTGAACAGCCGGTTTTGCGTCAGAATAAAGCCGACAGGTGTTGTCTGAAATTCCGGGCCGGTTTTCTGTAATAAAGGCGAGGAAAGAAAAGCCGCTCCATCGCGCACGCTAATGCGGGATGAACTTTCAATTTCGTTCAGATCATCCAGCGTGGGAATGGGCTGGCCACATAATTGGGTTGCCAGAGCCTGTTCCTGCGGGGTGGGGTCCAGAAGATCCAGCCATACGGCATCGGCGGCGTCGGCTGCGGTCTCAATAGCCCGTGCGGGCATACCAGGCCGGTGGGCCAGGAACATGCGATTCTCCATTTTGTGTGCGCGCGCTACCGAAGGCAGGCAGGGCCACTGTTTTCTGAACACAGAATGTCAGGTGGCGATATGGGCTGCAAATATTCAACTGTTACAAATTATGCGGCCTTCTACATGTTTCTGGCAAGGTTACGTGGTTGCAGGGCTGTGCAACGCCTTGCGGTATCTGGTAAGCCTGCGGCTTCGTTATGACAGGCGATGCCAGACTTTTGCATGTCTGGCAGGCGCGGTTTTTCACGCGGTATGGGAGCGGCAGACCAGAAATGGCAGATCCGAAGGAACACGGCACGGCAGCGGTGCAGAGCAATTCCCTCCGGCACCAGCCGGATGAGCGGGGGCATTTTGGTGGGCGTCATGGTGGGCGCTTTGTGGCGGAAACCCTTATGCCTCTCATTCTGGAACTGGATGAAGCCTATAAAGCTGCCAAGGCTGATCCGGCTTTCCGGAAGGAGCTGGATTATTATCTGAAAGATTATGTCGGCCGCCCCAGCCCGCTCTGGTTTGCCCAGCGCATGACAGAAGAACTGGGTGGCGCTAAAATTTTTCTTAAGCGTGAAGAACTCAACCATACGGGTTCCCACAAGCTCAATAACGTTATGGGGCAGATTCTGCTGGCCCGGCGTATGGGCCGCACCCGTATTGTGGCGGAAACCGGGGCGGGCCAGCATGGTGTGGCCACGGCAACCGTATGCGCCCTGTTCGGCCTGAAATGCGTGATCTACATGGGTGCTACCGATGTAGAGCGGCAAAAGCCCAACGTGTTCCGTATGCGTTTGCTAGGTGCGGAGGTCGTGCCCGTTACCTCTGGCGCAGGCACACTGAAAGACGCCATGAATGAGGCCATGCGGGATTGGGTGGCCAACATTGCTGATACCTACATGCTTATTGGCACGGTGGCAGGCCCACACCCATACCCAGCTATGGTGCGTGATTTCCAGAGCGTAATCGGCACGGAAACCAAAGCTCAGATGAAGGCCGCTGAAGGCCGTCTGCCAGATGTTGTGGTGGCCGCTATTGGCGGCGGCTCCAACGCTATGGGCATTTTCTACCCGTTTCTAGATGATAAATCGGTTCGTCTGATCGGTGTGGAAGCCGCAGGCCACGGTCTGGATAGTGGCAAAACCGCTGCTTCTATTGAACGCGGACGCCCCGGTGTGCTGCATGGCAACCGCACATACCTGCTTCAGAACGCAGATGGCCAGATTGAGGAAGCGCATTCCATCAGTGCTGGGCTTGATTACCCCGGTGTGGGGCCGGAACATTCATGGCTGCATGATATTGGCCGCGCAGAATACGTAGGCATTACGGATAATGAGGCCCTGGATGCCTTCCAGTTTTGCACACGTATGGAAGGCATTATTCCCGCGCTGGAATCTGCCCATGCCGTGGCTTATGCCGCCAAAATTGCGCCCACCCTTTCCAAGGATACACTGCTGGTGGTCAACCTTTCTGGGCGGGGTGATAAAGATATTTTCACTGTGGCCGAACATCTGGGGGTCAAGCTGTGAGCCGTATAGCAGCCCGTTTTAAAGCACTTGCCGCTGAAGGCCGCGGTGCGCTTATCCCGTATCTGGAAGCGTATGATCCGGATTGGGATACATCGCTCGAACTGCTGCGGAAAATGCCCGCTGCTGGTGCGGATTTGATTGAAATTGGCATGCCTTTTTCAGATCCTTCCGCCGATGGCCCTGTTATTCAGGCTGCTGCTCGTCGTGGCCTTAAGGCCGGGGCCACGCTGGCAGGCGTGCTGGATATGGTAACGGATTTTCGTCAGCAGGATAACAAAACCCCCATTATCCTTATGGGGTATTTGAACCCGGTAGAATCCTACGGATATGAACGCTTTTGCCGTGATGCTGCGGGCGCTGGCGTGGACGGCTTGATTCTGGTGGATCTGCCGCCAGAGGAAGCCGATGTGCTGGCACCATTTGCCAAGGCAAACGGGTTGGATATCATCCGGCTTGTGGCGCCCACCACATCGGATAAGCGCCTGCCTTATGTGCTCTCTCATGCTTCTGGGTTTGTGTATTACGTGAGCATTACGGGCATTACGGGCACACGTTCCGCTACCACGCATGATCTGGAAGAAGCCATTCCGCGCCTGCGTAAGGTAACAAAGCTGCCCATCGCCATTGGGTTTGGTGTGCGTACGCCGCAGCAGGCTGCCAACGCTTCCAGCATTGCAGATGGTGCTGTTGTGGCCTCGGCCTTGCTATCCACCTTGGCAGATACGTTGGATGACAAAGGGCGTGCTACGGCGGAAACTTTGCCACGCGTGTTGGCGCAGATTGAAGATCTGGCAAAAGCCGTGCGCAACGCTGGCGGAAAGGCGGTATGATTCCGTTTTTCCGATTCCAGTAATATCTTGCCCATGACACACGCTTCAGCCGCTCATATTGTTATTGTTGGGGCTGGCCCTGCGGGGTTGGCTGCTGCGGAGTATCTGGCACAGGCCGGTTACAGCGTGCAGGTGCTGGAGCGCATGCCCAGTGTTGGCCGCAAGTTTCTTATGGCAGGGCGGGGTGGGTTAAACATCACGCATTCCGAACCGCATGAGGCCTTGATGCGGCGTTATGGTGTGGCGCAATCATGGTTGCGCCCGGCATTGGATGCATGGACCACGCAGGACATCCAGCACTGGATGGAAGGGCTTGGGCAAGCCCACTTTACGGGGTCTTCTGGCCGTGTGTTTCCTTCGGCCATGAAGGCATCCCCGTTGCTGCGTGCATGGTTGGCGCGGTTGCAGGCGCTTGGCGTTGTTTTTCACACCCGCACCGCATGGAAAGGATGGGATGAGCACGGCCACCTGCTTGTGCAGCGTGCAGGGCAGGATGTACCGCACCCCATG
This sequence comes from Acetobacter oryzifermentans, assembly GCF_001628715.1. NCBI lineage: Bacteria > Pseudomonadati > Pseudomonadota > Alphaproteobacteria > Acetobacterales > Acetobacteraceae > Acetobacter > Acetobacter oryzifermentans. The sequence goes on from NZ_CP011120.1 coordinate 331,044, forward strand.
CAGGCAGATGCCACATTACTGGCGCTAGGTGGGGCAAGCTGGCCGCGTTTGGGCAGTGCAGGAGGCTGGGTGCCAGTTCTGGCGCAGCAGGGTGTGAACATAGCGCCCTTACAGCCCGCAAATTGTGGGTTTGAGACAGCATGGTCTGATCTGTTCCGGGAGCGCTTTGCAGGCGTGCCGCTTAAACCTGTGGCACTCAGCTTTGCAGGGCACCGCGTGCAGGGTGAAGTGATGGTAACTGCTAATGGGCTGGAAGGCGGCGCGATTTACGCACTGTCTGCTCCTATTCGGGCCGCCATTGCCGAAGAGGGTGTGGTGACCGTGATGGTAGATTTGCGCCCGGATATGCCAGAGCAGGAAGTAGCCCGCCGTTTGGCCGCTACCCGCCCGCGAGAGAGCCTCTCTAATAAATTACGCAAGGCATTGCGCTTACCGCCTGTTGCTGTCGCATTGCTGCGTGAAGGTGGGCAGGATATTCCTTCCTCACCTCAAGCTTTGGCTGCGCGGTTAAAAGCTGTGCCCGTAGTGTTGAGCGCTCCACAACCGCTTGCCCGTGCCATTTCCACTGCTGGTGGGATTACGTCCGATTCCTGCACAGATGGCTTTATGCTGCGTGCAGTGCCCGGTGTGTTTGTGGCGGGGGAAATGCTGGATTGGGAGGCCCCAACAGGCGGCTATCTGCTGCATGCCTGCCTTGCCACGGGGCGCGCGGCAGCAAAGGGCCTACAGGCATGGTTGCAGGATACAGTGGCTAAGCGGTATCCCCTCCAGCCATGAGCAGCATGATCATAATGGGTGAAGTGCCGGGGGGTGGCCCGGCACAATTGGATTTGGCCGAACTTCTGGCCACGCGCCTACTGGTGCAGGGTAATTCTGGGTCTGGTAAATCACACCTGCTGCGGCGGTTGCTGGAGCAATCCGCCCGCATGGTGCAGCAGGCGATTATTGACCCGGAGGGGGATTTTGTCAGCCTTGCGGAAAAATTCGGCCATCTGGTGATTGATGGCGCAGACCATTCCGAAATGGCGCTACATGCAGCGGGTGAACGCATGCGTATGCACCGTGCCTCGGTTGTGCTGAATCTGGAAGGTCTGGATGCAGACCAGCAAATGCGTTGGGCTGCTGCATTTTTGGGTGGCATGTTCGAGGTGCCGCGCCAATACTGGTATCCGGTGCTGGTGGTGGTGGATGAAGCGCAGCTTTTTGCCCCAGCAGCCGCAGGTGAAGTTTCGGACGAAGCCCGGCGTGCATCCCTTGGCGCCATGACAAACCTGATGTGCCGTGGTCGTAAACGTGGTTTGGCCGGGGTTATTGCCACGCAGCGTTTGGCCAAGCTGGCCAAAAATGTGGCTGCAGAAGCCTCCAACTTTCTGATGGGCCGCACATTTCTGGATATTGATATGTCCCGCGCGGCAGATTTGCTGGGGATGGAGCGCAGGCAGGCCGAATCGTTCCGAGATTTAGCACGCGGCACTTTTGTAGCACTTGGTCCAGCCTTGTGCCGCAGGCCAGTGCCGGTGCGTATTGGCACAGTAGAAACAGAAAGCCGCTCTGCCGGGCCGGTGCTTACGCCGTTTGAGCCGCCACCAGCGCCTGTGCATGATCTTATCCTGGCCCCCGTGCCTGTGCAGGATATGCCTGTTCGCCCACGCAAAGCGCCTGCACCGCCACCGCCTGATCTGCTAACTCAACTTGCGGCACATGGTGAGGCACAGGCCGCTCAAGCCGAACAGGAAGCCCCCGAAGAAACATCTGAAACCCAAACCGAGCGTGAAGCCCGCATGCGCGCCATTCTGCGTGACATGATGGAAGATGAAGAAGCTGCTTTTCGACCAGCACCCGTTTTGTATCAGGATTTTCTGGTAAGGTGCCGGATTGCCGGATTGGGGCGGAATGCGCTGGATATGCGGCGCTTTAACCGGGCTTTGGCCACAGCTCGCAGCGGTGTGGATGAAGAAACATCCACGCAGCCCGAATGGCAGGAGGCCGAAGCTCTGGCCTCCACTTTGCCGGAAGACCTTCAGGCTGTGGGGCTTTTTCTGGCACGTGCCGCCTTGGATCGGCAGCCATGTCCATCTGATGCCGCTATTGCGCGAGTGTACGGCACGGTTTCAAAGGGGCGTGCACGCCGTCTGCTAGGGTGGTTGGAAGACCAGAATCTGATTGTATTGCGTGCAGATGGTATGGGCCGCCGTGTGCTTACTTTTATCGGTACAGGGTGGGAAACGCTGCCCGGCAACGCAGATGGCTGAAAAAACCACACCTGTTAGACGCATATAGCGTAAAAAGTGCCCCTTTGCGGGCATGACGGGCACGCCATGCAGTGCTATAGCCCGAAGCATGACGGAAGACCCGCCTTTTAGCCCGGCGCTGCTGCCCGCAGGCTTTGTAGATTTTTTAACGCCCGATGCCCGAACCGAGGCAGAAGGCGTTGCCACGCTTATGGACGTGTTTGCATCCCACGGATACGACCGCGTGCGGCCCCCTCTTATAGAGTTTGAGGACACGTATCTGGCGGGTGCCGGTGCGGCCCTTGCGGAACAGAGTTTCCGGGTGATGGACCCGGATACCCGCCGCATGATGGTGCTGCGCCCCGATATTACGCCGCAGGTGGCCCGTATGGCGGCAACCCGTGTGGCCAGCACGCCACGTCCGCTGCGTGTTTCTTACGCCGGTGTGTGTGTTGTGGTGTCTCCCGTGGCTGCGGAAGAAAGCAGCCGCCAGATTATGCAGACGGGTATCGAACTGATAGGCCCCGATTCGCCAGAAGCGGATGCGGAGGTCATGTCTGTTGGGGCGGAAGCGCTTGAGCGTCTGGGTGTGAAGGATGTTTCCTTCGATCTCACCATGCCGCCATTTATTCCAGCATTGCTGGAAGAAGGTAACGTGCCCGAAGCGCAGCGCGCCGCCCTTATGCGTGCGCTGGATCGTAAGGATTCCGCTGCCGTGGCCGAACAGGGTGGCCCACTGGCAAGCACGCTTATTGCATTGCTGGAAGCAACCGGGCTGGCAGAACATGCGGTGGCCCGGCTGATTGAAATTACCTTGCCGCCCAAGGCCCGTGCTGTTCTGGACCGTTTGGTAGATACCGTGGCCGCCCTGCGTGAGCAGTGCCCCAATCTGCGCATGACGGTAGATCCGGTAGAGTTTCGGGGCTGGAAATACCACACAGGTGTGTGTGTCACGCTGTTTGCCGTTGGCCGCTCGGAAGAGCTGGGGCGTGGCGGCCGTTACCTGTGTAATGATAATGAACCCGCCTGTGGGCTGACATTGCGGCCAGATGTGCTGTTCCGCATGATTCCGCCTACACCTGCCCGCCCACGTGTTTATGTGGCGCCGGGGGCAGATAAGCGGGAGGCCGCACGCCTGCGCACGCAGGGTTACGCCACGCTGGCGGCATCTTCTCTCACCGTAGAGCCAGAGATTGAAGCACGCCGTTTGGGTTGCACCCATGTGTTGCGTGGCACCGTTTGCACGGCCTTGTCATGATTTTTCCCCCGGAAGGGGCTTTTTCTCTTTCAGTTAGCGGCAAGATTCTTTCAGGAGCACACCATCCATGTCCAACGTAACCGTGATTGGCGCCCAGTGGGGTGATGAAGGCAAAGGCAAAATTGTAGATTGGCTTGCTAGCCGGGCCGATATTGTTGTGCGCTTTCAGGGTGGGCACAATGCCGGACATACGCTGGTTGTGGGCAATCAGGTTTACAAGCTTTCTCTGCTGCCTTCTGGCGTGGTGAACAACAAGCTGGGCATTATCGGCAACGGCGTGGTGGTGGACCCGCAGGCGCTGCTGGCGGAAATTGGCCGTATTCAGGAACAGGGGCTGGAAGTTACGCCCGATACGCTCAAGATTGCAGAAAATGCACCGCTGATTCTGCCTGTGCATGGTGCGCTGGATCGCGCGCGTGAGGCTGCGCGGGGTGATCGTAAAATTGGCACCACAGGCCGTGGCATCGGCCCCGCGTATGAAGATAAAGTGGCCCGTCGTGCTATTCGTCTGTGTGATCTGGCCGAGCCGGAAACGCTGGACTGGAAGCTGGATGAACTGCTGCTGCACCATAACACCCTGCTGGCAGGGCTGGGTGCACCTGTGTTCACCAAGGAAGAACTTCTTACGTTCCTGACAGATATTGCCCCTAAAGTGCTGCCTTATATGGCCCCCACTTGGGATATTCTGGATGATGCCCGCCGTGCAGGCCGCCGTATTCTGTTTGAAGGTGCGCAGGCCGTGATGCTGGATGTAGACCACGGCACCTATCCGTTTGTTACCAGCTCCAACACTGTGGCTGCCAATGCAGGTACGGGTTCTGGCATGGGCCCAACGGCTGCGGGTTTTGTGTTGGGTATTGCCAAGGCTTACTGCACCCGTGTGGGTGAAGGCCCGTTCCCCACAGAACTGCATGATGAAACAGGCCGTCGCCTTGGTGAGCGCGGGCATGAATTTGGCACCAACACGGGTCGTGCGCGCCGTTGTGGCTGGTTTGATTCCGTGCTGGTGCGTCATGCTGTGCGCGTTGGCGGTATAAATGGTTTGGCACTTACCAAGCTGGACGTGCTGGACGGTCTGGATGAAATCCGGGTTTGCGTTGGGTATGAGCTGGACGGGCAGAAGGTCGAACGCTTCCCGTCTGCGCCAGCAGCGCAGCAGCGTGTGCGGCCGGTGTATGAAACTCTGGAAGGTTGGAAGGAAACCACCCACGGTGCACGCCGCTGGGCAGACTTGCCAGCGCAGGCCATTAAATACGTGCGCCGGATTGAAGAGCTGGTGGGTGCGCCTGTTACCCTGCTTTCCACGAGCCCAGATCGGGATGATACTATTCTGATGCGTGATCCGTTTGAAGATTGATCTGGCTGCCAGAATATTTGTAACAAAAGGGCCTTCTCCATAAGGGAAGGCCTTTTTTTTGTTGCAACTTTATGAGGGTTTCACAAAACTTTCATACGGGTACTTTTTGCCCGATATATAAGCGGTTTTCACACATAATCCCTTTCTTGCGAGGTGGTGGGACGTTGTTTTTTGCTGTGAGAACCCCCTATCTTTCAATCATGTTACAAAAAGCAGGGAAAGCATGAATAAGGCAGATCTTCTGGTGGTTGAGGATGATCCGGCACTCTCCCGGCTTATCGGCTACAATCTTGAAAAACAGGGATACGCAGTCCGTGTTGTAGGAGATGGTGAGGCAGCGCTTGAAGAAGTGCGCCAAAAACGCCCTGATCTGTTGTTGCTGGACTGGATGCTGCCGGGTATTTCCGGCTTAGAAGTGTGCCGCCAGCTACGGGGGCAGCCCAAAACAGCGACGCTTCCGATTGTGATGCTCAGCGCACGTGGAGAAGAAACAGATACGATCCGCGGCTTAGATACTGGGGCGGATGATTATCTTGTAAAGCCTTTTAGCATGGAGGCATTGTTTGCGCGTGTAAAAGCCATGCTGCGCCGCCTGCCACCAGCAGATAAAACATTACGGTTTGATACACTGGTGATGGATCGGGTGAGCCACAAGGTGGAACGTGGCGGGCGCTTGCTGGCGTTAGGGCCAACGGAATATCGGTTGCTGGAATTTTTTATGCTCAACCCAGGTAAAGTTTTCTCGCGCGAGGAACTTTTGAAACATGCTTGGGAACGCAGCTCTTTTGTAGAATTGCGTACGGTAGATGTGCATATTCGTCGCTTGCGGCAAACCCTGAATGAAGGAGATGAGCAAGATCTTATCCGTACAGTGCGAGCCAGAGGGTATGCATTGGATCTGCCACAAGGCTAAGCAGGGTAAATTTTCGGCATGGTTGCACAGGCATGGCTGATAATGGGGGAGGGGGCCATAGCTGGTGCAGCCATGGCAACTTTGGGTGGCATGGTGCTTGGGCGTATGCGTGCTTCTGCAAGCCATGTGCCTGTTCTTGCACGACGTAGCCCTAGTAAGGAAGTTTCTCAACCCTGTCTAGAACAGGTTATGGCCTGTCTGCCTGCTGCCATGTTGGTAATAAATGAAACACGCGGGTTGTGTGTGGTTTCCAAAATGGCTGAACAGCAGTTTGATGGAGACCTTGGCAGTATAGTCCGCCATCCGGCGTTTCAGGCCAAGCTGGATGTGGTGCTTGCGCAAAAGGTAGGAAACACACCATCGGGCCGTGTGCGTGTTATTCTGGATATTCCACGGTTGCGAGTGGTTCAGGCTGTTTTGCAAAAACAAAGCCTGCCAGCAGAATTGTTGCCAATAAGTATGCGCAGGGAAAACACAGCACCCAATGCACAAACAACATTGGTGTTTGTTGATTTGCATGATGAAACAGATGCTGTTGTTGCGGAACGTCAGCATACGGATTTTGTGGCATTTGCCAGCCACGAGCTACGCACACCTTTGGCAGCTTTGCTGGGGTTTATAGAAACTTTGCAGGGGCCAGCTGCAGATGATCCATTGGCACAAAAAGAGTTTTTGGAAATTATGTCTCAGCAGGCCAAGCGGATGCAAAACCTGCTGAACAGCTTGCTTTATCTTTCCCGCGTGCAAATGCAGGAACACCAAAAACCGCGTGAAGCAGTGTGTCTGGCTGATCTGTTTGAGCAATGCCAGGCAGAAGGAGATCTTCTGTCTGCCGGTTTGCCGGTTAAGGTTGATGTACAGCCGCCAGAAAACAAGAGCTGGCAGGTTGCAGGGGATGAAACACAACTTTTACAGGTTGTGGTTAATCTTGTTGAAAATGCTATAAAATATAGCCTTGTTTCAGAAAAAACAAAGTCCGGTAAACTTGTATCTATTACCATAACCTGCCATCAGGCAGAGGAAGATCAACGTTGGCCGAGCGCTGCGGGTATTGTGCTGAGTGTAACGGATAACGGCCCCGGTATTCCGGCCCGACATCTGGCGCGCTTAACAGAACGGTTTTACCGCGTGGCTAAAACTGCGGCCGCTGTGCAGGGCAGTGGGTTGGGGCTTGCTATTGTGCAGCATATTGTCACCCGGCATGGGGGGCGGTTTGTGGTGGAAAGCGCAGTGGGCCAGGGCACATCCTGCCATATCTGGCTACCGCTTTTGCCATTGGTGGCTGATCCTTCATTAAACTGTCACCAAACTGTCTTGCAGCCGTAACCCATTTTTGCATTCACTCCCTTACGAAGCAAAAGCGGCATGTACTGGTGCCGTTATGTGTTGATGCTTAGGGATGCTCCCCAAAATGCGTTTTTCTTTTCGGTCTGAAACCTGTGCTGCTGCGGTTGCCTGCTTGCTGGCAGCTGTACCCTCTTTTTCTCACGCACAAAGTGTAACTGGTGCGGGGTCCAGTTTTGCTGCCCCGATTTATGAGGCCTGGGCCTCTGCCGCCAAAGCAGATACAGGTGTTAATGTAAATTATCAGACTGTAGGCTCCAGCGCCGGGCAGAACCAGATTTTGGCAGGCACGGTAGATTTTGGGGCATCTGATGCGCCTATGGATGCCAAAAAGCTGGAAAGCGCCCATCTTTTTCAGTTCCCCACTGTTATGGGCGGGATTGTGCCGGTTGTGAACATTCCGGGCATTAAGGCAGATGTGTTGGTGCTGAGTGGTGATGTGCTGGCCGCTATCTACTCTGGTGATATCACCAGTTGGAATGATCCAAAAATTGCCGCACTTAACCCCGGTGTTTCTCTGCCAGATACGGCAGTAGCGCCTATCCATCGTGCAGATGGGTCTGGCACAACATTTGTGTTCACATCCTACCTCGATCAGTCTTCCAAAAATTGGCATGATCAATACGGTGCAGGCACATCTATCAGTTGGCCGGGTGGCTTGGGCGCACGCGGGAATGATGGCGTAGCCGCTACCGTACAGAATACGGAAGGTGGCGTAGGGTATGTGGAATATGCCTATGCCAGCCGTAACCACCTTACTACCATCCGCCTCAAGAACAGTTCTGGTCAGGCTGTAGCAGCCTCTCAGGCCAGCTTCTCTCAGGCAGCAGAAGCAGCAGATTGGAAAAATGCTTCGCATTTCTCTGTTAATTTGCTGAACACTTCTGGCGCGCAGGCATGGCCAATTGTTTCTGCCACGTATGTTCTGGTGCCGCTGCCTGCACGTAATCCCGCGCGTGATGAAGCTGTAAAGCGCTTCTTTATCTGGGATTTTGCAAAGGGTGATTCCATTGCAGCAAAGCTTGATTACGTGCCGTTGCCCAAGGCTGTTAAAGATAGCATCCAATCTGCATGGCAGGCTGGTAAATAAGCTTTTTATTTCAATAAGATATTTTATTATGGAAAGCGGCCCCTTTGCGGGCCGCTTTTTTCATGAAACTGTCATGAAACCATCATCTAAGCGTCACGCACAAAAAGTTGGAATAAAGTTATTCACCACGCATCGCTCCTCTTCTGTTTTGGAATGGCCATGATGCGTCGTTGTTCACCGCTTCTTCCATCTTTTGCGTTTGCTTCAATTTTGATGTCTGGAATTGCCCCAGTGGCCGAGGCTTCCAGTTCAGATGATGCCCAGATCCGTGCATTGAAAGCCGAAATGGCTGAAATGCGGCGTGAAATGATGGGGCAGATTACACATCTTAAATCTCAGATCGCCCAAAATGAAACACGGCAAAGGGGCCCTGCTTCACGTCGTGCTACACGTACAACGGCACAAAATGGGTATAAGTTCCCGGAAAAATATGCTGATAACGATGTAGATCCTAACGTAAAGTTTGGTGAACAAACGCCACGCAAAAATATTCTGCTGAACAACGGTGTGGGCACACCCCCTTCTGATCGCGGCATGACGACATCTTGGAAGGACTTCAAGGCCGCAACGCAAAAGGATGAAAACGTGCACGTTGGGGGCATGATCATCGGCTTTCCCAAAGGGCGTTTTACGGTTGCATCAGAGGACGGAGCTTATGGCCTGTCTATTGGTTTGGCATTTCATGAAGACTTTGGTGGCTTTATGGGCATGTCTCCGCGCCGGGGCGAAACCAAAGGTGATTTCTCAAGTTTCACAGAAAATGCACGCCGCCTACGTATTCCATTCACCTTCCGGTATAAAGATTGGGTGGCAAACATTACGCCTGATTTCGGGTCTGGCAGTGCGGACGGATCGGATGGTCTGTATGAAGCCAACCTGAACTACACCGGCCTGCACAACACTATTCTAACAGTAGGTTATTTTCAGCCACGTGTGACGGAAGAAGATTCCGAAAGCTCCAACGATTTCGAAATGATGGAACGTCCTGCCATCACGGATATCGTGCGTAATATTGCCGCAGGCGATGCTCGCTTTAGTGTTGGTGGCTTGCATTATGAAAAACGCTGGTGGATTGCAGGGTATTTCACTGGTCAGACATTTGGTAACCGTGCCAAGGATACCAATATTGGTGATAGCCAGACCGGTGGCACCTTCCGTGTTGCCGGGCGCCCCTATGTTTCTAAAGACATAGATGTGCATTTGGGCCTTTCCGCCATTAGCGCATTCAAGGTGAATGATGGCACCAATGGCCGCACATATACCTTTAAAGAAGCCCCGGAAGTTAACCTAACAACAACGGCACTGCTGAACACAGGCGCGCTGCGCAACATCGGCTCCGTATGGTCTGCTGGGCCGGAACTGGGTTTCCGCTGGAAAAAGCTGGTGCTGAAGGGGGAATATTACCACATCGGCGTGACGCGCAATCAACAGCAGGGTGGGCAGTCTCTGCCATCTCTATCGTTTGAAGGTTACTATGGCGCAGCTAACTATACGCTGTTTGGCAAGCCCCGTATGTATAATGAAAAAGAAGGGGCGTTCTCTGCTCCGGGTGTGGAACACGAATTTGATCCCGCACACGGTTACTGGGGCGCGCTGGAACTTTCTGGCCGTTACAGTGTGGCTGATTTTGATGATACGGCAAACAGTGTGCGCGGTGGCCGCCAAACGGTATGGTCTGGTGGGGTAAACTGGTATCCCAACCGCCACTTCCGCGTGATGCTGGACTTCAACCACTTTATCGTAACGCGTAATAGCCAAGCCTATAACATTCTTGGCCGTGATGGGAATTCTGTGGCTGCCCGTGTGCAGGCCGCATTCTAAATCCGATATTCTGCCATTAAAAAAGGGATCATTCCGAAAGGAACGATCCCTTTTTGCTATTATCAGCCCACAAAACGCGTGTGAGCTAAGATAAAGCGTAGTTTTTACTGCTGCGGCATATAACCAGCATTGGGGGCAGGCAGCACGTTTTTGTAGGCAACCATGCAGGCTACATACGCATTGTTGTACTGGGTCTGAATGCCACCTTGCTGGCTGTTGGAATAAGCACTGCCACCAAGGCCTCCACCCAAAGCACCTGCGGCTGCACCAATACCAGCGCCTGTGCCACCACCAACAGCAGCCCCCAAGCCTGCGCCCAGCGCAGTGGTTGCCAGCCCACCATAGAGGGCCTTCCGATTCTGGCTACCTGCCTGACCATGCACAGCAGCAGCAGCCTGAGAGCGGCAGAAATTTTGTTCCTGCAAAAAGGTGCCGTAATCTTTGCCGGGGCCGGGCAATACCTGTGCGGTAGGGCCCATAGGTGTTTCAGCGCAAGCTGCAAGCAAAAGAGCCGGCAGGAAGGCAAACGCCGCTTTATGAAGCTTCATGTATATTTGTCCTTTGTATATAAGCCATGATACATGCGTATATATGGTAGATAATCATGCCATTTTTAAGGAAAAGAAAGAATGAAAATATGATCAGGCAGAGTTTTCTTACAAGATAAACAGCTCAACAGTCATTAAAAAATAAACTAGCCTTACTTCCGTTTGAAACGTTGGCTCTTTCTGTTATGCAAACGTTTATTCTAATAACAAAAAATCAATATGAAAGACTTACGAATGAATGCCGTAGTTAAACTGTTTATTGGATGTGATCCAAACGATTGCGACCTAGAACAGTTAATGGTGTTACACTATAGTATTACAAAATATAGTAGTCTGCCGGTTGATATTACTTTCATGCAGCTTACGCGTGATCCTTCGAGTTTCTGGTATTCTGGCTTTAAGCCGGAAGAAGGCTGGAACACGACGGAATGGCCAACGCCGTTTTCTGGCTTCCGTTGGGGTATTCCTGCCTATTGTGGCGGCAAGGGGCGTGCGCTGTATATGGATGCTGATATTTTTGCCCTTTCAGATATTGCAAAGCTATGGAACCTGCCTATTCCAGAAGGCAAGGTGATGCTGGCATCTGGCCAAGGGCGAGATTTGCGGCTGGGCACCCTGATGTGGGATTGCGAAGCCGCCATGAAGCTTCTGCCCCCGTTAGCGGAAATTAAAAAAGACGCATCGGCTCATAAAAAGCTGAAAACGTTTTTTGAAAAGCATCCCGAATATATTCAGCCACTAGATCCCGCCTTTAGCAATCTGGATGGCGATGGTATGCCGTTGGAAGCGCTAAAATTCCTGCATTATTCAGATATGGGTACGCAGTTTTCCCATAAATATTCTTTGCAGCGCTTAAATGGTGAAGACCGCAAACACTGGTTTGATGGCACAATTTACAATCATCCGCGCCCGGATCTGCAACAGAAGTTTGATGAACTTTATAAGGAAGCACTGGAAGCCGGGTTCAGCCTAGATACCTATCGGGTAAAAGAACATTTTGGCGTTTTACCCAAAAAAACGCAGGTGCGTTACAAGGGTAACAAAATTACGCGCTCGTTATTTCGGTTTCTTAAACCGATCAAGTAAAACGCTTTGGCCTATGCACTGGTGTTCCGATGCATAGGCTATCCTGCGTTAATGTTGTGGCACGTGTTGGCTTAAGTTTTCCAGCCAGCAGGTTTCGTTTTTGGGTTGGTTACAAAGTGTGCTGGTTAAGGGCAGGGGCGCACCTTGCCCCGGAACGTTGTCTAGCTTCAGGCCATCTCGCAGTTGGGCGAGAGATTGATGGAAAACAGCAAAGCGGATTTCTTTGCGTCCATCAGGGTGCTTCCATGTTTCAAAAGCCAGTGTTGTATCTGGGGCTGTGGGGTCTGGTTGGTCTGTAAAGGTCCAATCCAGCCCAAATAGCGTTGTCAGCATGTCCAATGTGGTATCGTGCCCGGCAAACATAACCACGCGGGCTTGCGTAGGCAGCACATTGCCATCTGGCAAGGTCAGGGGCTGTTCATTCAATAGTGTTAGAATAGCTTGGGCCAGTTTGCCGCCACGTGGGATGGCAATGGCAGGGGCGCGGCGCATACGCGCACTTTGATAATTATGCACAGGCAGAACACTGTTGAGCGTATGCACGGCATCTGTATTTGCTGCGGTTATGGAAGAAGGGAGCCCCTGCGCATATTCCAGCAACAGGGCTTCTGAAACAGTAGAACCTAATGCCAATCCGTTTTCTGCATGAGGCGCACCTTTTTTCCATGAGAGGGGCGCATGCTTGAAAAAACAAGGGGTTGCGCCCGTGGTGCATGCGCTAGGGGCGAACAGAGTTTGCAAGGTTTGGACGCCGGATTGCACAGGTGGCGGCAGTTGCGTATCCGGCATGCGTTCTGGATCTAGGGCTTTTTCAACGTCATCTGTGTCCAGTGTCGTTTTTTTAGCGGCTAAAGCGTTAAACAGCAGATCATGCGTTTTGGCAGGCATGGAGCGGGCCTGTGTCTGGCATCCATCGCTTAATGCGGCAGCCAGAATATCGCCACTGTGCTGCGTGCGGCTGCTGGCGGAATCTGCCCATATAAAAGCTGGTTGTTCTGGCAGGCAACGGGCCGCAGCATCTCTGCTGGCAATGTGGTAATAGCTTTTTAAAAATTGCCCCATAAGGCCAAGATCAAACTGGCCATGTGCTGTCATCTCACCAGGGGGCACAGGCCATGGTGTCCATGTGTGGCGGGTCTTTTTTTCTAGCTTGTCTAAAGGCTTTGTTGGGCTGCGGATTCCGTGGCGGGAAACCAGCACAACCCGTTCTAATGTCGCCTCAGAGGTATTTGCCTGTGCAGCGGATGCTTCTGAAATAGCGATTGTGGGTGAAAAGGCTGAAAGTGAAGTGCCCAGAAGGCAGGCAAGAAGCAAAGCGGAGGAACGGAAATAGGAAAAATTCATGAGGTCTCGGTCATACGTGTCACAAGCAACTGGTTGATACGGAACCCTTCCACATCCACCACTTCAAAGCGGAAACCAGCAGCATCTACCCGGTCTGCCTTGCGGGCCATACGGCGCAGACGGTGCATAATAAAGCCGCCGATTGTGTCAAACTGCTCGCTATCGGGCAAATCCAACACATGCAGTTCTCGGATAACATCCCCAATCGGGGCTGCGCCATCTACCAGCCACGAGTTTTCATCACGCTTTACAATGGCTTGTTCTTCAAACGGGCTGGCCAACCCATCCATCAGCACGCCCATAATGTCTTTAAAGGTAATTAGCCCCACAACCAGCCCATATTCATTAACTATCAGGGCAAAGCCGGTGCCGTGGGTATCAAACTGGGCCAGCGTATCCCAAAGGTTGAGTGTTTCGGGAACAGAGAGAACTTCACGCCGCATCCGGGCAATGGGGTTGCTGTGGGGGCGGCCAGAAGGCGCAATGGAAGGGTCCACCACAGATGCCAGAACGTCTTCCGCACGGATGGAGCCAATAACCTTGTCCAATCCGCCATTGCACAGTGGATAGCGGGAATAAGGATTGGTGCGTACCTTTTCGTGGTTATGTTCGGGCGTGTCCTGAATATCCAGAAAGATAATTTCATCACGCGGTGTCATGGCGGAGGTAACGGAACGCGCCTGTAGGGCCAGCACGTTCTCAATCATCTGGTGTTCCTGTTGCAGCAGCACGCCGGATGCCGTGCCAGCGGCCAGAATGGCGTGCAGGTCTTCCGGTGTTATGGGTTCCACCGCAGAAGCAGCCGGGATTTTCAGTGCATGCAAAATGGCATCAGAAATTTTGGAGAAAATCCACACAAACGGATACAGCACCCGTAGCGCCACGCGGGGGAACCACCCAACCGCCATGGCTACTTTGTCCGGGTTGTTCATGGCAACGCGCTTGGGCAGCAGATCTGCAAACAGAACAAAGGCGCCGGTTACAAAAATAAAGCTGAAGGTGGAGGCCAGATTTTGTGCCCACCAGTCTGACATACCCCAGCGGCTTAAAAATTCGGTTACAGGCGGGGTGAACATTTCGGAGCTGGCAATACCGCCCAGAATCCCCACACCGTTCAGGCAGATCTGGATGGCAGTCATAACCTGCCCGCTGTTACGGCGCAGGGCCAGAAAGGCCTGTGCACGTTTATCTCCTGCTTCTGCACGACTGCGAAGCCTGACCTCCCGCGCAGCTGCGAAGGATATCTCGGAAAGTGAAATGAGGATGCTGACAGCAATCAGCAGGACAAGGGTCAGCAGACCCATAATAAACAGGAACAAGAGAACGTCCGAAATAAAGTGAAACCTGTAATGGTGGTTTCATCTATACCCGCAGGCCGAACAGATACCTAGTTTAATTTTTGATCCCAACCGGAATGAGAAGAAACTTCAAAATACTGTCATGTAGGCACAGATGGGCTTTGCAGGCGTTGGTGTAATGCGTATCGTGCTCCAAATTTTGGCCGGTTGATGGGTGGCAAAAGCTTAACCAGCGGTGAAAAAAACATGTTTAAAGCCCTGTATGTAGAAAAAACAGAATCTGGCCAGCGGGTTACGCTGCGCGAACTGGCAGAAGCAGACCTGCCGGAAGGGGATGTAACAATTCGGGTGCAGTGGTCATCCCTTAATTATAAGGATGCGTTAGCACTTACAGGCAAGGGCCCGATCATACGCAACTGGCCTATGGTGCCGGGTATTGATCTGGCCGGTCGGGTAGAGGCTTCTGCCCACCCTGCGGTTCCTGTCGGGCAGGATGTTATTGTAACCGGCCATGGCTTGGGGGAAAGCCGCTGGGGAGGTTTTGCCCAATTGGCCCGTGTGCCGGGCTTATGGGCTGTGCCGCAACCATTGGGGTTGAACGGGCGGCAGGTTATGGCGCTTGGCACGGCTGGCTTTACAGCCATGTTATGTGTGCAGGCCCTTCAGAGAGAAGGGGTGGAACCCGCAAGTGGGCCGGTGCTGGTAACAGGTGCGAGTGGCGGGGTTGGTAACGTGGCTATCATGCTGCTCTCCCGGTTGGGGTATCAGGTTGTGGCGGTAACCGGGCGGTTGGAGGAACAACCTTATCTGCACAGTTTGGGGGCTGCGGAAGTATTGCCACGCGCGCATTTTACCACGCCATCCCGCCCGTTGGAAAAAGCCCGCTGGGCAGGTGCGGTTGATGTTGTGGGGGGGCAGGTTTTGGCCTCTGTTTGTGCAAGTATGCGCCCACAAGGGGTGGTAACGGCCTGCGGGTTGGCCGGAGGGATGGATTTTCCCGCAACAGTGGCCCCATTTATTTTGCGAGGCGTTACCTTGGTGGGCATTGATAGTGTGCAATGCCCCCGGCGGGAGCGCCAGGATGCATGGGCGCGTCTGGCTGAACTGATACCCCCCCGGCAGCTTGATGACATGGTGCGTGAGATTGATCTGGCGGAAGCGCCGCAGGCCGCAGATATGCTTCTGGCTGGCCATGTGCGGGGGCGGCTGGTTGTACGCATTCCCTAAGCCAAAAAGTTAAGATGCCGCCCTGTTCTGTGTATTGGGTGGCTGGTATTGCGTCAGCACGCCACCGGGCTGGAAGATATAGATGGTATCCGCATGTGCGATGGTTGCCGGGCGATGTGCAACCATAATGCGGGTTACATTCATGTCGCGCAGGGCTTCGGCTACCCTGCGCTCGGTAAGTTCATCCAGATGGCTGGTGGCTTCATCCAGAAACAGGATTTCAGGTTTACGATAGAGCGCACGCGCCAGAATGACACGCTGCTTCTGTCCTCCAGAAAGCCCGCTGCCCATATCACCTACCAGGGTTTCAAACCCCATGGGCATCCGCTTGATATCATCAATAATGGCTGCGCGGGTGGCACATTCCACCAACCATGCTTCATCCACCTGTTCGGAGAATCCGCTGATATTGTCGGCAATGGAGCCAGAGAACAGGCCATCATCCTGCAATACTCCAGCAATGCGGTTGCGATAGCCTTCAAGCGTCAGGCTTTCCAGATCCGCGCCATCCAGCCGGATGCTGCCTTCCTGTGTTTCCATCAGCCCCATCAGAGCTTTGAGAAAGGTAGTTTTGCCACAGCCTGAAGGGCCCACTATGGCCACACTGCTGCCGGCTGGCACTTCTAGCGAGATGTTGCGGAAGATCCACGGGTCCTGCGTGCCGTAGCGGGCAGATAGGCCGGAGCAACTGAGCGTGCCGCCGGCTGGTTGTTCATCCAGACGGGTCGGAGGAATGGCCGCCGTGGTACTTGTGGCTTCCGGGTCTGTCATCACAATGTCAGACAAGCGGTCTGTTTGCACATTGAGCATGCGTATCTGGAAGCCGCTGCTGATCAGGTTGCCAATGCGTGTGGCGAATTGATCTTTGTAGGAGAGAAACGCTACCAGCATACCAACTGTCATGTGGCCGCTCATTACTGCGCCTGCACCCAGCACCATCATAATCAGACGGTCGGCGCCAAAAATCAGATCGCCCATGCGGCCATAAATCAGATCATACCGTTGCAGGCGCAGGCGGATGTTAATGCTGTCCACTAAAAGGTTTAGCCATGTGGTGCGGCGGCGCTCACGCAGGCCCAAAAGCTTCACGCTGGCCATGCCGCGCAGGGTTTCTATAAAATGGCTTTGCTGGCGGGCATCAATAACAATCTGTTCTTCAGATGCCTCGCGGTAGATGCGGTAGGTGATCAGGCGCAAGAGCACATCCAGCCCCGTGGCCACCATAGCCACCATGCCCAGCCAGCCACCATAAATAAACAGCATGATGGCCATTCCCACAGCCATCAGCCCATCCATGACTGTTTGCACCATATCGGTGGTAATGGTTTTCTGGATGGTGCCCAATGCGTTAAAGCGCGAGAGCACATCGCCCACATGGCGTTTGGAGAAGTAATCCAGCGGCAAGCGGGAGAGGTGGTCGAACAGGCTGGTATTCCATTGCAAGCCAACCCGTGTGCTCAGGAGCAGCACGGCCCATTGTCGTACGCAGCCAATAAGCATCTGCAAGAGCAGAAGCAGGGCCATGCCACAAGCAATGGTGATAAGCAGTTCGTGATCAGCCGTTACCACCACTTCATCAATCACTACCTGCGAAACCATGGGCATGACTAACGCAATAACTTCCAGCCCAAGGGAAAGCGCCCCCAGCACCATCAGCGCCGGGCGCAGCCCTGCGACATGGCGGAACAGATCGCGCAGGCGTAGAGTTTCACGGTCATCCTCGCGGCGGAAGCTGTCATTAGGGGTGGCTTCTAGGGCAATGCCTGTAAACTCGCGTGAGACTTCGCCCATGCTGAGCGTGCGGCGGCCTACTGCTGGGTCATGAATGGTAACTTTGTTGCCCTTAACCTGTGTAAGCACCACAAAGTGGTTCATGCTCCAGTGCAAAATACAGGGCATGCGCAGGTTGGGCAGATCTTCCAGTTCCAGCCGCACGGCGCGGGTAGATAGGCCCACCGTATCGGCCGTAGCGATAAGATCGCGCAGCGTAACACCTTTAACAGATATGGAATAACGCCTGCGCAGCGTGGCCAGATCAATCTGGTTGCCATAATGGCCCATAATCATGGCCAGGCAGGCCAGCCCACATTCCGCGGCTTCTACCTGCAAGATGACAGGAGTGCGCGAACGCCATCCGAATTCAAGGGATTTGAGGGTGATGCCCATTACCTCAATCCTCCGCTCACGGCGTAAAAATCATCACGCATGCTGATAACGGGATCGAAAATCCACTGGTAGAGCCTGCGGGTATCAATGGCGATATCGGCTTCCACTTCCATGCCCGCTTCAAGGGGTTTGTGTTGGCCATAGGCTTCTACAAATTGCTGATCTGGACGCACACGAATGCGATAGATATCCTGCCCCGGATTTTGCGATTGTGTTTTGTCTTTGTCTGAAGGAGCAGCTTTCTGGCCTGTGCCATCTGTTGCCGTTACGGGTGCGCGCGTGATCTCACTGACATGGCCGCGGTACAGGCCAAAGCGCTGATAGGGAAAGGCCGCATAGCGCAGCAAAACAGGTTCGCCCTCATGCAAAAACCCTATAGAAGCAGAGCTAACATACAGTTCAGCCTCTAAAGCATGGCCTGTGGGCAATAGGGTGAGCAGGGGGGTGCCGGAGGAAACCTGTTGGCCGGGATTAACGCGGACAGCAGTAAGGGTGCCATCATCTGGGGCCAATATAATACTGCTTTGGTGGCCTTCGCTTTCGGCAATCTGTTGGTCAATCTGGGCAATTTGTTTATCCAGGTCGTTCAGATCGTGCGCCAGTTGGCCATCATAGCGGATCAGCTTTGTGGTAAGGTCTGCAATCTTTCCTTCTGTATCTGTATAACTTTGCAAAAACTGTGCGTGACTGCTGAGCAGTTGGGCATAGGTATAAAGTTGGCTCTGGAATTGTGTTTCTGTTACCAAATGCGCGGATTGTGCCGTTTGCATACGGCGGACGGCAGCTTCCACCACGGGCAGCACATGGGCATCATTATCAAGCTGGTGCCCGATATGTTGGTGTTGCTGGTTAAGATAACGGATTTGGGTTACCATAGATTGTTTTTCTACGGGAGCATCCTTGGCACGAATGTCCTTTTGCTGCTGCAACAGGTCACGCTGGTGGCGCAGTTGGGAAAGAATATGCTCCTGCGTAGGGCCTGATGCGGATGTGGCTTCCAGATCTATCGTGAACAGCACATCACCTTTTTTAACGTGGCGGCCTTCTATAGCGTTTTGCCGGGCTATGGTGCCAGTTGTATTGGCGTTAACGGTAATGAGGCCCGAAGGAGGAACCATCAATCCGGTGGCATGCACACGCCGGGTATAAACACCCCAGATGATGTAGAGAATGGCCAGCACCACAAGGGCGAGCGTAAACCACGCCGCAATTCGGATGGAAAGCGGTTGAGAGGCCTGAACCTGCCCAAGCCATGATTGGCGCCGCGCGTCTAGAACCTCACGCCTAAAAAGGTTCGAACTCATGCAGGCTTTTTTGAAGAGTGCAAAGTTTTACCACTTAGTGTTTTTGTAAAATAACCAGGCGGCTTTTTGAAAACCGCCTGGAAATTCCTGAAATTAAACTTTCAGAATGTCACCCAGCAGGGAGGTCACGCCATTGGTTGTGGCGTCCAGACCCGTCAGTAGGCCATCAGCAATCGTGGTCACGCCGCTTGTTGCAGCAGGAACCAGAGCATTAACCGTGCTGTTCACGCCGCCAAGAATGGTGGCCAGGCCAACATCCAGACCAGCCAGTGTGTCTGTCAGTGTGGTACCCAGAGCATCGCCCAGCGTACCGCCAGCAACCATAGCGATTTCGGAATCGTTCAGAGTTTTCATAGGTTTTCACCTTAGACCAAGAAAGTTGTGCCATTGCGGCAAACCTATATTCTGGCAAAATATATTTTCTGACAATAGTATAGTAAAGTAAATAACAGAAGAACACTTAAGAAATTAGACAAATAAAAAATTATATATTACACAATGCGTATTTATTTTGTTCACTAATACTTATCAAAAATAAATAATCAAATCAGGTATGTGATTTTTGCATTCATGGGCGCAGATAAAAAACCCTTACATTTTGTCGTGTTTTCATGAAATTTATATGGTGATTCTCAGATGTCAGATTCAAATACTATAGAAATTACCTTACCAGATCAGAATGTCTCTCTTTCTGGTGCATCTGCAATGACGGGTTCTAATTATTATAAAATTAGCAATCCATCTGATTATCATTTTACATTAGATCTTTCGATTACCACATCTGATTTATACGCAACGTATGATCCAACAAATAAAGAAACAATTATCAGCACGGATCTTAACGCAGGTAGTGGTTATACAAACCAGAATCTTTACGTTGTGATACCAGATACAGCTACAGTTAGTAATCCGTTAAACATTACGCATAGCTTATCTGGGGCGTATCAAGTTACAAATATTACAACAGATGGAATGTATAGCGATACATTTGCATGCTTTTTGAAAGATTCATTCATAAAAACAGAAAATGGATATGTGCCGGTGCAGGATATTGCCCCCGGTAGAATGATTTCTGTTTTTATGGATGGTAAAGAAGAACAAAAAGAAGTTGTATGGGCCGGAACAGCACGTGTTGTTGTTAATGGCAATTTGCCAGAAGATCAGGCCGGATATCCTGTGCGTGTTTTAAAAAATTCTATTTCAGAAAACGTACCTTTTAAAGATATGTTGATAACATCTGAACATTGTCTGTTTGTGGAAGGAAAGTTTGTTCCTGCCCGTATGTTGGTAAATGGTCGATCCATTTATTATGATACAAGCGTGACATCTTATAATTACTACCATATTGAAACGGACAAACATTCCGTTATCATGGCAGATGGTATGTTGACTGAAAGCTATCTGGATACAGGAAATCGTCGTAACTTCCAGTCGGCTGGCAAAGTTATCAGAATTGGTGGCAAGCAGAAAAACTGGCAGCAAGATGCCGCTGCGCCATTGGGTGTTCAGCGTGAGTTTGTTGAACCAATTTTTCAAAAAATTGAAGAAAGAGCAAAAAATCTGGGAATTGAAAATCGCGCAGAACCAAAAGTTCTTATTGAAGATCCAGATATTAAGCTCATTACAAATGCTGGGGCGACTATTTATCCCTTCAAAAAATCCGAGAACACTTACAGCTTCATGCTCCCAGCAGGGGTGGAAAGTGTGCGTGTGGTTTCTCGCTCCAGCCGTCCTTGTGATTCTATCGGTCCGTTTGTAGATGACCGCCGCCAAATGGGTGTTGCTGTTGGCAAAATCCATTTTGGTTCTATCCGGGCATCACAGCAGGTTACGGAGCATCTGGCGGCCTCTAAGCCAGAAGGGTGGCATGATATGGGGTGGCAAGATTGCGCATGGACAGATGGCAATGCCCTTTTGCCACTGCTTAACATTGCTACAAACAAAATGGGTATTCTCAGCTTAGAAATCCGAGCATCCGGCCCGTATGTTGTGTGTGTCGATCAGCAGGAAGATGTAGCGCTGTCAGCATAATTTCTGCGGCAAGGTTTTTTGCCCGGCTTAACAAAAAAGCCCCAGCATCCTCAAAATGGATGCTGGGGCTTTAAATAAAACTTCGTTAGAAAAAGTGGAAGGCTTTAAGCTTCTAATCCACCATCTACCGGAATGGCCGCGCCTGTAATGTATTCAGCCTGTGGGCTGGCAAGAAAGGCAACTGTAGAGGCAATATCCGCCACCGTGCCATAAGCACCGGTCGCCACAAAGCTGCTGATCAGTTTTGCAACTTCGCCTTCAGCCGGGTTCATGTCCGTATCAATTGGGCCGGGTTCTACCACGTTGGCTGTAATGCCTTTTGGCCCAAGATCACGCGCAACACCCTTGGCAAAACCGCGTAGCGCAGCTTTTGTTGTGGCGTAAAGAGAAATACCGGGGAAGGGCGCGCGTGCACCAAAAGCAGAACCTATAAAAATAAGGCGGCCACCTTTTTGCATGTGCTTTGCGGCTTCTGCTGTTTCAATCATAACAGCACGCACATTCAGGTTGAGAACTTTTTCAATATCTTCAACGCTGGTTTCATGAATTGGGCCGTAAGGGAACATGCCCGCATTGCACACAAGCGCATCAATACGGCCAAAATCTGCAATGGTTTTGGCAATAACAGCCTTGTTGCCTTCTACTGTGGCTCCGTTGGCTTTAATGGGGATTGCCTTGCGGCCCAGTGCACGCACCTTTTGGGCAATTTTTTCAGCAGCATCTGCACTGTTGGCGTAAGAGAGGGCAATATCGTAGCCATCTTTTGCCAGAGCCTCAACAATAGCGGCACCAATGCCTCGGCTTCCGCCGGTTACAAGCGCAACACGATTGCTCATAGTCTTTAACCTTTCTTTTGTTTTGTGTGGGCAGGATCAGGGTGCGTTCAGGCCCAGCATCAGCCGGATGTTCTGTAACGCGGCACCAGATGCCCCTTTGCCCAGATTATCCAAACGGGCCGTAAGCAACGCCTGCCGGTTTTGGGTATTGGCATGCACGCGCAGTTCCATTCTGTCGCTTCCAGCAAGGGCTTCGGCAGAAAGTTTTGGCTCTGCGGCCAGCACACGCACATGGTCTTGCCTTGTGTAATGTTTTTCCAGAATGTTGTGCAGGTCTTCCCCGCTCACGTTTCCGTTCAGATCGTCCAGATGCAGCGGAATGGAAACAATCATGCCGCGTGCAAAGTGCCCAACAGATGGCACAAAAACCGGCCTGCGCTTAAGTCCCGCGTGCTGGTGAATTTCGGGTACATGCTTATGCTCAAGCTTCAGGCCATACAGTTCAAATGCTGGGCCGCCATCGCGCTCATGTGCTTCAATCATGCTGCGGCCCCCGCCAGAGTATCCGCTAATGGCGTTAATGCACACGGGGTAACGTGCGTCCATAATGCCAGCATCAAGCAATGGGCGTAGCAGGGCAATGGCCCCTGTGGGGTAACAACCGGGGTTGGCAACGCGGGGGGCAATGGCAATGGCTTCCGCCTGTCCGGCTTCTAGTTCGGGAAAACCATAAACCCAGTCGGGTGCTGTGCGGAAAGCTGTGCTGGCATCCAGAATGCGCGGCGCCGCATCGCCTAACTCGGCAGCCATTTCAACAGCCTCGCGCGATGCATCATCGGGCAGGCACAGCACAACCAGATCTGCGGCCTGCATGGCTTCCTTACGGGCGGCCGGGTCTTTCCGCTGTGCGTGATCTATGGAATGGAGTGTGACAGGCAAAGGGGCAAGGCGTTCGCGAATTTCAAGCCCTGTTGTGCCGGCTTCACCATCAATAAAGATTACGGGTTTCTGTGTCATGCCTTACCTCATTCTGGTTCTGGCGGCAGATTAGGCTTTCTGGCTGCTGCCGCATAGACGGCGCGGCTGTTTATGGCAAAATGCCATCATATCTTTTGCACCGGGCTGCGGTGTATGTATGCAAACCAAAGGCAGAAACAAGCATGGTCACTTCACCTACGCCAAGGCAACCGGCAGAAACCGCAAAACAGGGCAGCAGCCAACAGGCCGCATACGAACTGCAACGTCTGCTCGCCCTTATGGCCCGCTTGCGAGACCCCAAGGAAGGCTGCCCGTGGGATAGAGAGCAAACGCATGAAACCATAGCTCCCTATGCCATTGAAGAGGCGTATGAAGTGCTGGATGCCATACAAAAACAGGATTGGAATGCGTTTCCCGATGAACTGGGAGATCTGCTGTTACAGGTGGTGTATCAGGCCCAGCTTGCACAGGAAGAAGGGCAGTTTGATTTTGCAACCGTAGCACGCATGATTACGGAAAAGATGATCCGCCGCCACCCGCATGTGGTGTTTGGTGCCGATGTGCTGGAAGATCAAACCGTAACTGATTCTCCTAAGCCAAAACAGGACATTCCCGGCCAGTGGGAAATGCTAAAAGAGCAGGAACGCCGCCGCAATGCCGGGCAGAAGAATGGCAGAGGGGCAGCAGTGCCAGGAGCCTTGGCCGGTGTGCCGCCAGCATTGCCTGCATTATTGCGCGCTTCCAAATTGGCTGCGCGGGCTGCCCGTGTGGGGTTTGATTGGCCAGATATTTCTGGCGTAGTGGCCAAGGTTCATGAGGAAATTGAAGAGTTTTCTGTTGAACTGAAAGCTGGCAACCGTGAACGCATGCAGGATGAGCTTGGCGATGTTTTGTTTTCTATTGCCAGTTTGGCACGGCGGCTAAAGCTGGACCCGGAAGCCTGCTTGCGTCAAGCGTGTGACAAATTCACCCGTAGGTTTGAAGGGGTAGAGGCTGTTCTGGCAGAGCAGGGGCTTTCTATGTCTGACCAAAGCGTAGAAGTGCTTGATGATATTTGGGAAAGTGTCAAAAAATTAGAAGCAGAAAACAAAAAATAATGCCTGCCGCGGGTGGGCTTGGTATATCCCTCATGTGGGGCAGCCTGTTACGGCATGCCCCGTGCATTATAGAGTATTAGTCTGTCAGGCTTTGGCCTTTTTTTGTGAGGTCACTGCACAGCTTTACGCGCTTGGAAAGGTCAAGCGTGGCAATATCAAAGGGTTTGGAAGTGCTGTTTTGCAGTAGCCCTTGCCCGCCCAAAGAGTAACCTTGATCGTTTCGTACATCAGGCCGTTTGGAAAGATTGCGTGCAACGCTGCGTGGTGTGGTGCCAGAGGCATAATTTTTATGCACGCAATAGGAAAGCAGTCCCGCCACATTTCCGGTGCTTGCGTTTTCTATTGATGGCAGGCCGCCTTCTCCCAAAACGCCGGGAGTGGAGGTGGTAGAGGTGCCCGAGACATTGCCCACAACCTGCGCACCATTAGTAGGGGCAGAAGCCGGATGAGCAGGATCTGTTACCGGAAGGGAACCGGCAGGAGTGGCTGGAAATGTGGTGCCTGCTGGAAGATGAGAAGGCATGTCCTGTGCTTGTGCCATGCTTGCGGCGCTTAGCCCCAGAATACAGCTTGCAGCCATTATTGTTTTTTTGGTGGAGAACATTTAGATAGCCCTTTCAAAATTTTCCATACAACAGGTCTTATTCAAAAAGTGCCGCTATCTTTTTGTAATAAAAGCTCAATAGCGGGTTCTGCCCACTAGAATGTACCAGAGCGGGAAAAGTTCTTTTTGAGTGTCATCCACCAGATATTTCCGTGGCGTTGCTGTCATGATGTTTTTGAAAAGTTTGTGCTGTAAAAAGGAAAGGCCCGGCAGAACCGGGCCTTTCTGAAGCATATAAATATTTTGTGAAGCCGGGCCTCAGGCTTTTGGGGCCTCAGGCTTTGCATCCTGTGCCAGATATTCCATCAGACGGCGAGAAAAGGCATTTACATCCTTGGGTGTCTCACCATTCTGGATACTGGCAACATCCAGCAGGATATGGGCCAGAGTATCTACTTTTTCCCCCGCTTTTACCTTTTGCGCCAGCGTGTGCACGATAGGATGAGCCGGGTTGAGTTCCAGAATGGGTGCAGCTTCTGGCATGCTCTGCCCACTGCGTTGCATGAGCTTGCGTAATTGTAGATCAGGCCCACCTTCTGGCGCACTCAACACCATTGCGCTGGAAACCAGACGGTCTGTGGCGCATACGTCTGAAACATCTTGCCCTAGTGCGTCCTTCAGAACTGGAATCAGAGTTTCCATATCTGCTTTTTCGGCTGATGTTTCTTCTGGCGCGCCAAATTTTTCCAGATCAGTCATACCCTGTGCCACGTTGCGCAGGGTTTTGCCCTCATACGTGCCCAGACGATCCGGCCAGAAGGAATCCACTGGGTCAGACAACAGCAGCACTTCCACACCGCGCGCCTTGAAGCCTTCAATCTGAGGAGATGCTGCCAGCACTTCTGCGCTGTCACCCGTTACGTAGTAGATGGCATCCTGTTCTGGCTTCATGCGGCTGACATACTCATCCAGAGATGTCAGACCATCCACGGCGCTGGAACGGAAGCGGCTGAGTGCGGCAACTTCTGTACGGTGTGCGGGATCATCCCACATGCCTTCTTTCAGAACTGGGCCAAAGTTTTCCCAAAATGCTGCATAGTTTTCGGCATCTTTGGCGCGGGTTTTGAGCTCACCCATCACCTTACTTGTAACAGCCTTGCGGATACGGGCCAGAACAGGTGTGGCCTGCAACATTTCGCGCGAGACGTTAAGCGGCAGATCTTCCGTATCTACAACACCCTGCACAAAGCGCAGCCATGGCGGCAGAATTTCGGCTTCATCGGTAATAAACATGCGGCGCACATGCAGGCGCAGCTTGCTTTCACGCGTTTGTTCCGCAAATTCAAAAGGCCGCATGGAAGGGATAAACAGCAGGGCTGCAAATTCAATGGTGCCTTCTGCGCGCCAATGCAACGTATCCCACGGTTTATCAAAATTATGGGTGAGATGGCGGTAGAATTCTTCTAGCTGTTCTTCTGTAATGTCACTTTTGGGTTTTAGCCAAAGGGCCTTGCCTTCGTTGGCTGTTTCTTCTTTGCCATCATGCAGAATGGTAACAGGCCATGCAATATTGTCCGACCATTTGCGGATAACAGTTTGCAGACGGGTAGGATCCAGAAACTCTTCAGCGTCAGACTTGATGTGCAGGGTAATATCTGTGCCCGGCTTGTCCCGCGTGGCGGGTTCCAGTGTGTAAGATCCACGCCCATCAGAAGTCCAGCGCCATGCTTCATCAGATCCGGCACGGCGAGAAACCACATCCACTTTATCCGCCACCATAAAGGCTGCATAAAAGCCTACGCCAAACTGACCAATCAGGCTGGGGCGATCTTCGGGTTTTGCGTTTTCAAGCTGCTGGCCAAAAGCACGGGTGCCAGAGCGTGCAATGGTGCCAAGGTTGTTAATCAATTCTTCCTTGGTCATGCCTGAACCATCATCGGTAATGGTTAACAGGCGCGCATCTTTGTCAGGGTTAATGTGAATTTTGGCATCTTCTGGCAGGGCGCGGGCACCATCTGTCAGGGCTTCAAAGCGTCTGCGGTCTGTGGCGTCTGCCGCGTTGGCCACCAGTTCGCGCAGGAAAATTTCTCTTTCAGAATAGAGAGAGTGGACAACCAGATCCAGCATCCGCCCAACTTCTGCACTAAACTCCCGCGTTTCGGCATTGGGTGTGGTGTTCTGGGTTGTTTCTGTCATGTTTACGTCCTGTAATGCATTGTTTGCTTTTATGTGATTATCAGATGTGGTGGTTAAGCCGCATTTTCAATATCCACTCCGTGAGATAATGCGCATGCTTCTTTTCTATAAACCGTGAGATGCGGGAAAGAGCTTCAACAGTTTTTCTGTAACACGCGCCAATGCGTTGGAGAGCGGAGCAAAGCCTGCGTGGCAGATGTGGGTTTCTTCATCCATGTACAGGCTTCTACGCATTTCAATTTGCAGGGCATGTAGGTTTTGCTGCGGTCTGCCGTAATGGCGAGTGATATATCCGCCTGCATAAGGCTGGTTGCGCGTGGTACGAAAGCCCAAATTCTGCAAGGTTTGTTCGGCTGCGCTGATAATATCCGGGTGGCATGTGGTGCCGTGGGCATCGCCCAATACAAAGTCTGGGCAGGCAGTTTCTGGCATATCGGGCATGGAATGTAAGTCTAGCAGCAGGCAGATGCCGTGTTTTACGCGTGTTTTTTCCAGCATATCGGCCAATGCTGCGTGGTAAGGCATCCAGTAATGGCGGATGCGCAAGGCAGCTTCCATAAAGGGCAGACGGTGCCAGTAAATGGGTTTTCTGTTACCTACGATGCGCGGAATGGAGCCAAGGCCAGCAAGACCACGCTCTGTAGGGCGCACAAAAGCGGGAATGGGGCCGTGAAACATGCGGGTATCGAGATCCCACGCGCCACGATTTACATCGCAAAACACACGAGGGAAGGTAGCATGCAGCAAAGCAGGCCCTAGCGCGTGTGCCTGTTCTGCCAAAAGGTGAATATGGCTATCCTCTCCACTACGTAAGACAGAAAGTGGCTGACGGGCATTTTGCACAAAGGTTTCTGGATAAAACTGCCCGGAATGCGGAGAAGCCAGCACAATAGGCGCGCCCACGGTACCTTGCACCTTAAACGGAGCAGGGGAGATGGCCCGGCCTGCCTGATCTGGCAAATCTGTCTGTGGTGCGTTTTCCAGCAAACGTGCTAAATGGCGAGGCAGCAGGGAGTGGGCAAGATTTTTCATGTTGCCGCTATTCTAAGGGGTTGCGTTTGCCACGCAAGAAGGATAAAAGGCGGCCCACGGTTACAGATGGGCGCATAGCTCAGCGGTAGAGCACTATCTTGACATGGTAGGGGTCACAGGTTCAATCCCTGTTGCGCCCACCATCTGTTGACCGGCAGTTTTCTGCGGATTTTTCAAAAAATCCATACAACTCCACCAATCCAAATTGGTACACAATAAACCGCTTTTGCGCATGTTATTTTACGGTGTGTGGTTACGCATTGGTTATTGGTTTTATGGGCTCGGAATGATGCGCGGGCCATCCCGCCACCACCTGATAATATCTTCCCGATACACTGGCGGCATGAGTTTGGCATATATCGTCACGGTATTGATGCTGCTCCAGTCACCATCTGATTTCAGTAGAAGCAGATCCTTATGCACGCAGTAATGCCATGACGCCCATGTGTGTCGCAGATCATGGGGTGTAAACTCCGGCACGAAGGCCCGCTTTGCCTTATTCTGCCCTTTTGGAGTCCATTCCCGAATTCGCCCAGGCAAACCGGCACGTTGGCAAGCTCCTGCCCATCCGTTTTTAATCTGGCCTCCATACTGGCGTCCAGAATCGTGGTAACGTTCCCCCGTTATGATCCCATGCACGGTTTTTTTCTCGGGCCTGAATACATAACCGTCCCGTAACTCTATAGATGATAGCCAGCAGATAACGGCTGGGCATAAATCAACGTGTCTCTGCCGACCTTGCTTTTGCCAGACAACGGCACGTGCCCCGTGTAGGTTGACATCTTTCCATTGTAGATCCAGCGCCTCTGATAGACGGCACCCAGTCCCCAGCAGAAAAACGAATAATGGCTGCAAATGTGGTGCGGCATGCTGGACTAGCGCCGTTGCCTGCTCGGGCAACAGAAAACGCTTAATGGTGGTCGGTACGGAGATTGGCGCAAAGGCCGGTCGATCGCACCAGCCTTGTATTGCCCCAAACTCTAGGATTGCCTGTAATGGCGTTCTGACCGCTCGCTTCTTTGTGGATGGGGCTGACTTTTCTGCATCCTTCAATATTTTGGCATATGCACCTCGAAGTGAGGCATTATTAATGCTGGAAAGTTTGGTATCTCCAAAGTATTCCACGAGCTTATCTACATAACGCCCTGTTGCTGCTGAACGTGGCGCATCTTTCATATATGCCGTGGCTGCATCGGCGAAAGTTATGACAGCACGGGTTCCATAGAGTTTTTCCTGCCAGAACTCTGCCTCTCTTTTTGTCCGGTATTCTTCTGCGAGGCGGCGGTTTGTTGTGCCCGTACTTTCCAGTATTCGCTTACCCCCGACCGTCCCCCTGATAAAAAAGTTTTTCGCGTGGGAGAACGTGACGAGCTTGAGGGACATTCCATACTCTCGATAAGTCTTTGATAATCATCAGGGGAGAAAACAAACTTTTTCCCCCATCGTCTGTGCGTGGGGCCACCATTATATTCAGGGTGCCTCCGAAGATGCTCCAGAAGCCGAGTGCGACCAATTCTGCCGTTAAGGCGCGTCAGCACATCTTTGGTGGTCATAAGATCAGGCAGTGCTTCACCCATTCCCGCCTCCTGTCGGTGGAGCGGGCAGGGGTTGCCAGTGGGTTACGTCCTCATTATCCGCACAGCCAAAGTAGCCCCCCTCATCATCTAAGTTAAATTTGTCATTGATTATAATTCTATCGCGCGTTGATATTAGGACTTCCTGCCCGTCACCCGGCAGGCGATCACTAATTTTAATCCAAGCCGCCGCGTCTGCTGCTGCGAGGGCTTCCTCTGCTTCGTGATAGCGAGCGGTCCACCGAGAGCCATACGGCTCTTGCACACCCGGCTCTGTAGTGATCCAGACTAAATCATCTGGATCGTTCCTACTTGCAATACACAGAGCTCGCGCAGCCGCCTCAATCCGTGGGTCAGTCATTTTTATTTTCCTGATTGCAGTTTTCACAAGGGATGCCACGCTTTACGGATGTGACGTTTTTCATCCACACCCAATCACTTTCCCATCCGCATTTATGGCATTTGAACTGTGCAATCTGCGCCATATTTCTGTCGTGGGGAATGCAATCACCAATCCCCACATCAATCATATGAGCCAAAAAACGGCGTGGTGCTCTGGGTTTTTTGAAACCAAATAGGTCAGGATTTCCCATCACCCCACCTCCCGCGCTGCGTCGATGGCTGCCCGGATTGTTTCAGCACTACCGATAACGCGTTCTTTTGGATCGGCCATGTAGTGCTCTATAATATCGCAATAGGTATCTGCATCTCCGGTGTCTGCGATTGGCTCTGCTCTAAACCGCACATCGCAACAGCCGCTACCCAGAAAATCCAACCGCTCACTATCGCGCCCGATCTCCGTTCGTATGCGTAGTTCTGCTTCTCTGATATGTGATTCTATCCACATTTTTAGGATTTCTACGGAATAATCTGGGCGACACACAGACTTTTTTAGTGCGTCAACGAGTTCGTTAATCTGCTCCTCTCTCGTTCTCATAGATTCCATACCTTTCTGCATGATGTGCATGCGCAAAACCCTTTGTAAAAGGTAAGACTTTTCCTAAGGCAGTATGGGCATTTATGGGTGAATGTCATGATGCGGCTCCTAGGTTGCGGATGGCCGTTTCTGAGTCTATGCCCGCGATAAGCATATCCCGTTGTGAGGCTGTGATGATGTTTCCCTCACACGCGCGAGCAACCATGCTTTTGATGCGCTCCCGCTCTGCCGCCAACATCTCGTTTATCTGCGTGGGGGTAAGGACGGGGCCAACGTATCGGTACCATTCTGGCGATGTATTGAGTGCGCGCACCTGTTCTCCGCCGCCCCACTCTCTGCCGTTCCAATGAGTGAGGGCGGTCTGGCCCGCTACTCTACCCTCCATGACATGCCACCCATCCCGCTCAGGAAACATCGGCACACCGGGGCTATTTGGGTCGGGCCAGTTGGTAATGTCGGTCATGCTGCGGAACTTTCTTCGGGCAGGGCAAAACGGAGACGCCGCAGGGCTGTCCGAATTTTTCCTGTGTTTGCAATGACTGGGCCAACATTCCCATCAATCAGCCCATAAGCGGGGTCAATGCAGAAAGGCTTTATCAAGTCAGTTCGAACGGCAATGCGCTCCCAAATACCCGTGTAGTCTCTAGTTTTTTCCTGAAATCGGCGGCATGTGTAGTAGTGACCGCCTTCAATGATTCGTGCTTCTGTATATTCACCAGCCCATGGGACAGGGTAGCAATAACCAGCATCATTCGGACGCCAGAAAGTAATGTACGGGTTTTTATTCATCTTCTCCCGCAGGTCGATCACATAATACATATTCACGACTTCTCTCCTGCGCGGGTGCTCCCGCTATCCTGCGCGGAAACAGCATCATTGTGCATTTTTGCAAATGCCTCATCAAAAGTCATACCTGACAAAACATTTTTCAAAACTTTGAAAATAATTGTTGCCTGCTCACTCTCCGCTTTTGGCCAGATATCTTCACCTCTCAGCCTGAAGGCATGGGCATATCGTCCGCACTGGAAGCACATAAGGCCAAGCGCCTGCTCAATGTCTTGCGTCATGACTTCAGGTAGAGTTAACGCTTTCAGATTCTCGCTCATGCTTCTGGATCTTTCAGTATTGGATCGTTGCTTCTTGCAGCTCTAATTTCCTCTAATGCAGACGCGTCATATTCTGATAAATCCATTGCCATAACTTCGGATATGGTGATATCTGCTTGCGACAGAATATCAGCAGCAATGCTTGGCTCGTTGTGCATATTGTGAATATTGCAACAGGCGATAAGATATCCATTACCGAAGGCAGCACGCCCAATGCGCTTCCGTTCCGCCGCTAGCATCTCGTTTATCTGCGCAGGGGTAAGGGCTGGAGCATAATATCCCCAGTCCATACTGACTATTTCTAGTGGCGTGAGATAGCCAATCTTTGTACAGTAATGCTCCTGTTGATGATCCCAAAAAACTAATTTTAGAGATTTTCTTCTTTTATTTTCCAGAACATGCCACCCATCCCGCTCAGGAAACATCGGCACACCGGGGCGATTTGGGTCAGGCCAGTTTGTGGGGGCGGTCATGAGTATTTTACCTTTTCACCAATTTGTTCTGGTTTCTCATCAACCAGTATTGTCCAGCCACCGATAAATACGATCTGCGTCGAGAGGGATAATTTTTGTATTGCGCACACATTATCCAGATTTATGTGGGCAATTTTAGCCGCCCCTTTCTCTGGGAGGGCTATGTGAACTTTTACAATATTCACGCCTTCTCTCCTGCGCGGGTGCTCCCGCTATCCTGCGCGGAAACAGCATCATTGTGCATTTTTGCAAATGCCTCATCAAAAGTCATACCTGACAAAACATTTTTCAAAACTTTGAAAATAATTGTTGCCTGCTCACTCTCCGGATTTGGCCAGATATCTTCACCTCTCAGCCTGAAGGCATGGGCATATTGTCCGCACTGGCAGCACGTAAGGCCAAGCGCCTGCTCAATGTCGTTCGTCATGACTTCAGGTAGAGTTAACGCTTTCAGATTCTCGCTCATGCTTCTGGATCTTTCAGGGCTTTGCGGGCGATGTTTTCACGGTCGAACATTTCAGGTGTTGCTCCCAAAATACCAACCTGGTTAATTTCCTCAGATGCCTCGTAATACTCCCGCAACCGCGCAATCTCTGCATCACGCTGGGCGAGGGCGGCGAGGGCGGAAGAAAGGCGCGTCAATTCCACAGTGTATCGTTTGCCGCCAGTGCCGCATGGATGTAAGCCAATGCGACCACCAATACCTTTTTCAGCTTTTTCCGCCTGCTTGGGCGCAATATGTCCAACAATTTTGAGGGGAGTGGTCATTCGCCAGCTCCTTTCGCAAAACGAGGGAGAAACATCCTTTCAAGACGCCCCGTTTTTCGGTTTAGGTGATTTTTGATACCCACAACGTCATGCAGAATGTTGAAATCGTCGGCTTTTCTCATGCGTGCAAAATCCATTGGACAGCCGTTTGCATGCGTAGCGATTAAATCCATCCTCGTAGATAATAAAACGTTTTCTAAATCTCGTCCGGTGGCAGTGCAAATTTTAGGAACTATGCGGCCCACAATCGCATTTACATCTGCGATTTCTTGCTCTGTGGCGTCAAATTTCACAATCATTCGCCTTCTCCCGGCAGGACTTCGCGGACGTGGATTGTTCTCACCCAATCCCAATTAGGTAATTCCTGACATTCACGCGCCGCCTCGCATTCTGTTTCGCGTGGGCGAGAAGCACTTATTGATCCATCTCCACAGCGATACTCATTAATCCAAAACTCACGCGCTTCGGGAACTTCCTCGGCATTCCGTATATTTGAACGAGCAGTTAAAAACGGAAAACTCCGTCCATCTGCTGTAATAAATGCAAGGTCTCGCACCACAGCATGCACCGTGCATACCGTAGGTGTATGTTCAACCCACACATACGGCCCTTCATGCTCTGGCGTGTAGGGGCCGAGGATTTTTAGTTTTTTGCTGGTCATGCTGCGGCTCCTTCTACATCACGCAGATGGAAGAACAGACGAGCGCATGCCCGAACGTCTACCATGGCATCGTGCGCGCCTTTGAGTTCTTCATTAAAGAAGTGCTTAATGCATTCTTCCAGTTTCGGTGCTTTGGGTTTGTCGATGCCAGCAGCGATCATGCGTTCTGTCGGCGGCAGGTTCACCAGCGGGGCGGCAGCATCCATCGTGCAGAACTTCTCGCCCAGCAGACGCCAGCCACGCGGCACACGCGCAAACATAATGTCGATGATCTGCACATCGAATTTGATATTGTGCGCGACAAGCAGATCGGCCTTTTTAGTCAGATCATAGAAGGCTGCTGCGGCTATTGCTTCACGCACACCGCAACGCTGCGCCATTTCTGTTGTGATACCATGAACCTTTGCTGCGGCTTCCGGTATCGTCCATCCATCAGGATGAACGATCAGGTTCAGGCTTGCGCGTTCTCTACCATCCTCTCCCGTCAGCAGGGCCGCAATCTGCACGCAATGCGGCTGCCGGTCGGAATTGAGGGGAGTGTACCGGTCGGGAAGGCCTGTAGTCTCCGTATCAAAAAAGAGGATCATGCCGGTACCTTATCAACCGGCGCAGCGACATGTTCCTGCGCAAACTCTGCGCGTTTGGCGGCGATCATGTCCTGCACGTCGGATTGTACGTCTTCGGGAATAGGGTATCCTTGGTCGGCGCACTTCTGAACTTCTCCGCGCCATAGGTTCCATTCATTTTCCACATTGTTCGCGTCAATGCAGTCCTGTAGGCGCTTAGATACAAAAGAGCGGTAATCTATAGTGGTGTTTTTGTTCTTAACTGGCGTTGGTGTCTTTTGCTCTGTAATGCGGCTATGCTGAGGTGTGACATCAACAACTGGGCCCAGAGCCTTTCCGTCCATTTCATCATCTGTATTCGTCCCGCCTGTCTGCTCTGGGAACGCCATGCGCAAGGCCTGCGCTTCAGCACATTTTGCCAACTGGCCGAAAGCCCGCTTTTTCCACATTGCGTTAGGCGCGTCTGTATCCTTTTTGGCAGTTGCATAGTTCTCGAGCCAGTATTCCTTGGCTGTAAACTCGCATTCCCGGCCATGAACAAGACGGCGCACTGTCATGCGGCACCATTCTGGGAACCTTACGCGCACCCCTCCAAGTTCTGTGGTGATGAGCGGGCCAAATTCAGGCTCACTCTTTCCGATGTATTCGCCGGTTCTGGATGCTTCTATGCGGTAAAGAGCGATACCCGGCATGACAACATCGCGCATTGCCTTCGCTTTGTTGTCCCACATCGGCACGATATGGACCGGCTTTTTCATGACATCTAAAGATGCGGCGCGGCAGTATCCAATGACCATTCTAACGCTGTCATCTGCGGCACCCGGATATAGGCTGTCCTTCAAAATATGGATCAGTTCGCGCTCTTTTTCCTGATGCAATTCGATAGCATTACTCATTTCAACCATCCTTCCGGGCGCTAACAACCAAAACGGGAGCGCCGCCATTGCTCATTGTGACACCGGGCAAATCCTGTTTCCGGGCCAGTTTCTTCATTTCTGTGGTTTGGAACTTATCCGGCTGGGACTTCCAAAGTTCGGGATGGGCGGTTTGAAGCGCCTTTTCATCCGTGACTATTGGTTCCGGCAAACGCTCGCGCAGGCTTGCCTTCCAGTTCTCCGATTGAAATCCGGTTACCCCATCCTGCTGCATTGTCTTGGCAAGTTCAGAACGCAAAAGTTCTGCTGCCATTTTTGCTTTGCGCACCAAATCCTCAGCCGCCCCAATAGCCTCAAGGGCGCAGGCATCTGCATTTGCGCCGGGCGCTCTAGAAGCGGTGATTTGATCATTCCATGCCTGCATGGCTGCACGCATATATTCAGCGTGTGCTCTGTTGAGGGCTGCAAATACGGGATCAGTCATGGCTGTTTCTCGATCAGGAAAGCCAAATCGTGCTTATCCAGCTCTCCTGAAAATCCCTCCATTTCATTCAAAATATCACCAAATGTGGGCAATTCTTTTGAGAAATGCAGGCCGCACCCCATAAGATTGCGGCCCTCTTTGACCAGGGCGTCCAACTTTTCTTGCCACGCCTCTAGTGCGGTCTGATCTTCGAGCGCTGAGCACTCTGTTTCTGTATATCCATCAGTATTATACGGGCTCCTAGCTGGCGCAGAACGGCCAAACTGCATCCCATCTGGGTAACCACCCATTGTCATTGATTGTGACATTACTCGCTCCTATATGGAGAAACATTCGGCCAATGCGGCCATGCAACCCGCTGCGGACAGCGGGAAACATTGCGGCATCAGCAGGGGTAGGGCGCGCCGAACAGATTGCATCCGATCATGACGACCAGCTCGATCAGGTATTCAGCAATTTTGCGGCCCGGCTCCGTGAGAACGATGAGCGCGAACAGGCCGTAAAAAAACACAGCCAGACAGAACAACTGCCCCAGCGCCGTAAACTGCAACCAGTCGCATACATCCCGCGCACCGCTTCCGATGCGTTCGGGGATGCCATCTTTATGGAGTGTCCCGGACATTATGCGGCCTCCGCGTCAACAACTTTGCCGCTAGCATCAATCTTGTACCAAATTCCTGATTTAATGCCGTCCTCGCCTACATATATTGCCGTAAAGCGCGTGCGCTTTCCATCATACCATGCAATGCAGGCTGATCCGTTTTCTCCGAGCTTCACACGGGAGTTAATTCCCGCTGATGCAACAACGGAGTTTTCTCCCGATGCGTCAATCCGGGCATCGTCGCCACTGGAGCCAATCCGGGCATTGTAGCCGCTGGAGCCAATCTGGGCATAGTTGCCGCTGGAGCCAATCTGGGCATCGTCGCCGCTGGAGCCAATCTGGGCATCGTCGCCACTGGAGCCAATCCGGGCATTGTAGCCGCTGGAGCCAATCTGGGCATAGTTGCCGCTGGAGCCAATCTGGGCATCGTCGCCGCTGGAGCCAATCTGGGCATAGTTGCCGCTGGAGCCAATCTGGGCATTGTCGCCGCTGGAGCCAATCCGGGCATTGTAGCCGCTGGAGCCAATCTGGGCATAGTTGCCGCTGGAGCCAATCTGGGCATTGTCGCCGCTGGAGTTGGCATCTATCTCAGCGTCTTCCGTCAATTTGATAATGGCATTGATATCAGACGCGATAATTTCCGAAGAAAATGCCTTGTCAAAAACCTTACTGGATAACCAGCGAGCATCTCCGTAGCGTTTATCGGCATAAAGCGCGGTCAGCGTTTCGCCGTATTCTGCGCCCTGCGGGAATTTATCGCTAAACCATGATTTTCCATCCTGACATGCTCCCCACTTGCGAAGCATCGTCAGCGTAATCATTGCCTTGTTTGTTTCTTCGGGAGCCTTCTGCTCGACCGTCTGTGTCTGTTCCATCGCCCATCACCTTTCGGGTTGTGATGGGGTTAGTATCCACAACGGATACCGGGTCGTCAATAAGAAAATATCCTTTTTGGATACTTTCTTATATTTTTAGATTGGAGATATTAAAAAGATGCGCGGGGAATGCTTTGGTAAGCGCCGACAACAACGGCTAAAATCTGAACGTCTGGAGCGCCGTTAGAGTGGCCATCCATCCCGTTTCCATAGTCTCCGCTTCTATCTGCTTGGAGCACCACGGGCCTAAAATCTGGATTATAGCTTTGCGGCCACAAGATCATATCCCCATTTTCGGAAACCTGAACGGCTTTAACAGTGGCCTCAAATTCACTGCCACAACGAGATCGGCGCAGGGCCACCACGTAATCGCCAGTCATTGGGCTCCTGCCTAAGTCTGCATAATTTATGACAATCACAACCGTACCATCTGGGAAAACCTTATTCATACTATCGCCACGCACAAGTAGGCCGTATCTAGGTATGGAGCCGTAAGAGGAATCAACTGGGACGGTAATTTTATACCGATCAAAAGGAGGCCACTCCATAGCTTCGCGCCAAACCCCAGCCTCGACATCTCCCCGCACTTCTATTGGAGAAGCATTTACCGGATAGATTGCCTCTATAGATTTTGGGGGCTCAACATATAAGCGCCGCCACTGGTCGTCTTTATACCCAAGCCAAGACCATATCTTCATGGCGTCTTCTGCCTTAAGGCCGCGCTCACAATTTACAATCTTACTAATCCCGGCCTTTTGCTTATTAATGACATCCGTTAATTCCACCTGCTTCTTGCCGTGGAAGTCGAGGTAGGCGCGCAAATATTTGGCGATGTTTCCGCTTGGAATGGAATC
This sequence comes from Acetobacter oryzifermentans, assembly GCF_001628715.1. Lineage (NCBI taxonomy): Bacteria > Pseudomonadati > Pseudomonadota > Alphaproteobacteria > Acetobacterales > Acetobacteraceae > Acetobacter > Acetobacter oryzifermentans. Next base: position 368,459 of record NZ_CP011120.1, read on the forward strand.
TTGTGTCATGCGCTGATTATAAGTTTCCTCTCTCTAGGTGTCGGTATCCGTTGTGGATATTTTTGCATTGACATGTAGTGTCCATAGTGGATACTTAGGCCATGCAGCTTTCAGAATATCTTTCTCAGAATAATGAGACTGCCCGTGCTTTTGGCAGCAAAATTGGCGTCAAAGGACCGGCCACAATCTACCGGTATATGCAGGGCATTCGGTTTCCGTCTGCTCGCATTCTCAAGAAAATTGAAGAGGCCACCAATGGTGAAGTAACCGCTAATGACTTCTTGTCCACCTCGTTCGTTAGCGCCTCCACGCAGGAGGCTGCACGATGAGCAAGAGCAAGCCGTGGACGCCAGATGAGGATAAAATCCTATTATCCATGCGGAAAAAGGGGAAAAAGTATAAGGAAATATCTGCAAAAATAGGCCGAACGCCTCGTGCAGTTTGCAATCGGAGCAGCGTCTTAACTAAAGCCACCGCAGAAAGGGATGCCGAGATTGCCATGCGTCGCAAATGGACGCGCAAGCAGAAAATGGCTTTTATCGGCAAAAAAGTGGGGGAGGGCATGGTGATTTCATCTGTAGCCCCGCTTGTGGGATGCAGCATAATGAGGGCGCGTGAATTGCTCTCTGAGTTCCGGGAGATGGAACGGGAACGGCGTTCAATACCCACGCGTACGCGCCCGTGCTGCAAATGCCGCAAAATTTTCACAACTCAGCATAAATGCCGCTTCCTCTGCGATAGCTGCAATTCGTCCGCTCAACGGATGGGTTGGTAAAATGGCTGGCTCTGTTAACCGCGTAATTCTAGTCGGCAATCTGGGCAAAGACCCAGATGTTCGTACCAGCCAGAGCGGTGCAAAGATTGTTTCCTTCTCTCTGGCCACTAGCGACACATGGAACGACCGCGCATCTGGTGAACGGCGTGAACGCACAGAATGGCATCGCGTAGTCATTTTTAATGAACGTCTGGCAGATGTGGCTGAACGTTTCCTGCGCAAAGGCCGCAAGGTTTATCTGGAAGGCTCCCTGCAAACCAGAAAATGGACAGGGCAGGACGGCAAGGAAAACTACACCACAGAAATCGTGCTTGCTGCTTATCGGGGTGAACTGGTGCTTCTGGATAGCCGCGACAGTGGCGATGCTCCACACCAGCAGCAGGGTCGAAGCCAGAGCAACCAGCAGTCCGGCAGTTGGGATAGCCAGAAAAGCAATCCCCAACTGGACGATGACATCCCGTTCTGAGTTCACCCAATGCAAGACGCATCAATCCCCAAGCTGGCGGCTACATCCTGTAGCAACAGCACGCGCTGCCCAACGGTAGCGTGGGGGTTGAGCTGCGCCCAGATTATCGCGCTGCGTACAATAGAGTTCCAGATGAATGATATTCCATATGGTGGCTCTGGATACGTGTCGCATTTGCGGGCCGGGGTATATTCCCAATACCCCGCCTGCCATTCCTTGAACTCCTTCTTCATCGTTTCTCCGATCTCCCGTTCTCACAAAACGGAGAATGGAGGAAAACGATGTGGAATGATCGGGCAATTCACGCCCTTAAACAGTCAAAAAATGACCGAAAGTTTCCGCAAATGATGGGCGCTGTGCATACGCCTGTCCGTGACAGGCTCTTGAATATGATCAAACGCGAGTTTGAGCCTTTCCGATTTGCGGCAGAAATGCTGGCTCGTTCTGCGATGAAAACGCCACGGGCCGCACGTAACTGGCTATCAGGAACCAATGCGCCCGATGCTGAGGCGCTTATTGAGTTGATGGCCTCCTGTGACTCTATCGCTGACGAAGTAAACGCCCTCGTTCAGCAGCGCCGAAAAGAGCGCGAAGGAGAGAAATGCCGTGGATTAAACTTAGGTTCTGCCGTTTCGCATGGTTCCGAACGCACAACGGGCCACCTCCATTCATCCATGTAACGTGGGTGCATGTGTCGTGGTTTGATTGGGATACATGGGCAGACAAAATGGAGCGTGCATTAAAGGCAGCTAGGGAGGAGTTGAAGAAATGACCCCGTTCCCTGTCGAGGAAATCCGCAACCGTTTGGCTGATGCTGTTGAATTGGCAGGCAGTCAAACTGCGTGGGCACGTAAGGCTGGTGTCTCACGCTCGATAGTTTCGGAAGTCCTGTCGCAAAAACGCGACATACCAGAAAGCATTATCAACGCGCTTGGCTATATAGTGCGCCCTATGTGCGTGCCAGCGCGAAAAGGAATGAACCGATGAGCGAATTTCCCAGCACACACAACGAGTTTTCTAGCAGCAATGACCCAGCAGTTGGCGGCATTGCAGCCGACCGCCTGCGCTCCATTATTGAGCGCGTTGAGCGCTTGGAAGAAGAGCGCAAGGGTTTGGCTGGAGATATCAAGGATATCTTTACAGAAGCAAAGTCTGCCGGATTCGATGTGAAAGTGATCCGCCAGATCATCCGCCTGCGCAAGCAGGAACCGGCTGAGGTCGAAGAGCAGGAAACACTGCTGGATATCTACCGCCGCGCATTAGGGATGTAGCATGATGAAAACCATAGCAGCAATAGACCCCGGTGCTGGTGGCGCTATCGCATTCCTCAACTGGCGGCATCAGATCATTGAGGTTCTGGACATGCCGATTGATTACGTGAAAGTGGGGCGCACTACTCGCCGTGTGATTAATCCGGCTATTCTTGCCAATCATCTGCGTGTCCACAAACCCGATCACCTCTTTGTTGAGAACGTAGGCGCACGGCCCGGTGAAGGGCCAGTTGGCGCTTTTGCCTTTGGTCGCGGACTAGGTGTGATTGAGGGTGTGTGTTCAGACCTATGCATTCCTACCACGAAAATTAGACCGCAGGACTGGAAAAAGGGAATGGGCTGCCCCGCTGACAAAGGTGCTGCACGCCAGCGGGCATGTGAGCTTTTCCCAGCAGATGCAGGCCTATTCTCGCGTGTGAAGGATGATGGTCGAGCAGAGGCCGTGATGCTCGCTCTGTTCGGCATACGGGCTCTTGAGAATACTGGTGTGCCGGCATGAGGAATTCAGGATACGAGCGCCATGCTGATGATTGGTATGTGGAGCCCGCGTGGTGCGTTCATGCTCTTCTTATGGTGGAGCGCCCGTTTGTGGGGACTGTGTTAGATCCGTGCTGCGGTGGCGGCAACATAGTGCAGGCCCTATGCAGTAATGAAATTGAGGCTACGGGTGCAGATATACGAGACCGCGCAGACGGCACGTATCCTGTTATGGGGTATGCGCAATCACTGCTAGATGTTCGGCCAGCTAGTGTTGTCAGTAATCCTCCATATGGCGTGGCAGAAGATTTTATTATGTCCTGCCTCGCATTAACGAAAGATCGCGTATGCGTGTTGCTGCGCCTTGCGTTTTTAGAGGGTGTGAAACGTAGGGAATGGTTCCCGCATGTGCCATTGGCACGTGTGTGGGTGTCCAGCAAACGCATTTCCATGCCACCGGGCGGAACAGACATCCCTGCAAAGGGTGGCGCTATTGCTTACGCATGGTTTGTTTTTGAGCATGGACACACAGGACAACCAAAACTGGGCTGGCTCCCTGATGTGAGAGGCGTGGAAGCATGAAAACCATTGCCCAAACAAGCAATTTTCCACCTGTGACCCCGTACCCAACGGGGCGCAAACCTGTTAACGTGACGAAGGCCGCTGGTTCGGGGGAACCGGGCGGCCTTCTGACCAATTCTTGAAAGCACCAAGTAATGGCTATATCCGCTTGTACCAAAGAAAAACAAAAAATGCCAGATGCTATAAATGGCGAGCGCCCAATATGGGTTGATGGTAAAAAATTTTATGCAGCCCTAAAAGAGTGTTCGATTGAAACCGCTGGATGCGTCCCCGGTCTCTTGGGTTATGGGAATAACGGGCCGTTTGAGTGGGATGCTTACAGCATCGCAATATTTTTAAACGGCGGTAAAGATGGCCCTGTAACGGCAGAGAAAATGGAAAGCCTGCGTCCAGAGCTGGAGCGATTTTTTGCGCCAGTTCGGGGCGGAAAATGGCTTGCGCCTAGCGCCGAATTTTTCTGCATAAATGATCCATATAGCGAGGTGAACTGATGGCCCGTATTCGTAGTGTTCACCCCGGCCTTTACACGGATGAAGCGTTTATGACGCTCTCTATGGCTGCACGGGTTTTAATTGTTGGGCTGTGGGCTCATGCTGATGATGGCGGCGGATTTGAGTGGAAGCCACTTGTCCTGAAAGCGCGTATTTTCCCGGCTGACAACATAGACCTAGATCCCATACTGACCGAGCTTGAGGAGAATGACGTCATAAAAAAGTATGACGTGTCTAGTAAGAGTTATGGAGCGATACGCAACTTCGGTAAGTGGCAACGCCCTCAAAAGCCAAAGCGGTTTGTGCCCATGCCTAAACCAGTACGAGAATACTGCCAGTCAGAAGCCGTCTGCCCGGATAAAGAAAATGATAGCGGTAATAACCAAGTACAAGACGAGTATAATACCGGTACGCAACCAGTCAGCGACCAGTCATCAAATTCTTCCGCAGAAGGTAGGAAGGTAGGAAGGTATGAAGGTAATAACTCTCTTACGCTTCGCTCCAGAGAGTCTGACGCGCCTTCGATGCCCAAAGCCGAACAATCGAGCCAGCGAGGTTCTCGCCTACCGCCGGACTGGCGACCCACGGACGAAATGCGATCGTTCGCCCTGAGCCTGCTGCTGAACCCCACGGACGTTGGCGAGCAGTTTCGGGATTACTGGATTGCCCAACCCGGCGCCAAGGGTCGGAAATCGGATTGGGAGGCAACGTGGCGGAATTGGTGCAGGCGTGAGGCTGAGAGGGTGCCGAAGCGGACGGCTGCCCACGCTCAACAGCCATCGCGGCACGACCGCGTTCGAGACGCATGGGCCAATGTGCCCGACATCCCGGGAGTTTGACCGATGACCGCAATTTCGACACTCACACCCACAGCCGTTTGCCAGCCTAGCCCCGACCTGAGCGTGTTGCTCGATGCCGTCCGCAACAGCGTGCCTCTGCTGGCCCGCGACCTGACGCCACAGCGCATTTCCGAGGCGCGGCGCATCGCGGCTGTTGCGCTCCAGCCTGCTGACCCGGTGCTGATTGCCGCATGGCTGAAAAAACTTGCTGTGCTGGTTGTCAACGGGCCAGATGAGGCGCGGGCTCGCCAGCAGGCTGAGGCGATGGTTGAGGTTTGCGGCGATCTGCCAGCAGCCGTGTGGTGTCCCGAAGCGCGTAGGGCATGGGCTCGCTCTGGTGAGCGTGGAAAATTCTGGCCTGCACCGGCGGAGCTTTACGCTCACCTGCTGCCGTTCGCTGAAAAAATCCGCTGGCAACACCACGCAGCCCGCAAATTGGTAACTCTGGCCGAGGCTGCCAAGGGAGCGCCTAAGCGCCGCACGCCAGAGGAACGCGCCGCCGTTGAGCGTGCCGTCAACGCGTGGAGGGGACGCCAGCCGGTGCAGCCCAAGGATGCCGTGCGGCGGATGCAGCCAGATCAGCCGAGCCTGCGCCAACGCATCGCTGAGTGTCGCCGCCAGCTCGAAACGGCGGATGAGACGGCCCGTGCTTGGTTGGAGCCGTTCATCGCAAACCTAGAGGCACAGCATGCAGCGATATGCAGGAAAGAACCACGAGGCTTCGCGTACAGCACGGTTTCATCTTAATTACGATAAATGACCGCATTGAGTGCTTGAATGCGCTCTGCGGGCAATGTGGAGGATTTTAGGGGTATGTGTGGAATGGCTGAAAATGACGATAACGACCTAATCGGCTGGGACGAATGGCCTACAAACCGGCGTGAAACTACGCAGGAAACGCGCAACGATCTGCCGCCCATTCATGAGCCAGAGCCGGGGTTGCTAGACGAGGAGATTTTGCCCCTGCGGGATGATTGGATGAGGGGGCCGGTTTGTGTAAACTGATGGGGGAGAGCAGGACAGGGTAATCATTATGCCGTACAAAGACCGCGCCAAAAATCTTGCTTACCTATCGGCGTATCGAGCAAAAAACAGGCCAAGCCCTGAGACGCAGGCGCAAGATGGCCTCCCACCTATCGGCGGGATGGAATACAGCGCCGATGGAGAGTTGGTGAGATGCCATGCGTGTGGTCGGTGGTTTAAATCTCTCAACAACCACCTCAAAACACACAACCTCGATCAAGCAACCTACAAAGCGGCCTATGGGCTCAAGAGGACGGCCTCGTTGCTACCGCCAGTTACCGCCGAGAGATATCGAGAGCAAGCGATCGCACGAGGCCAAGGCAAAAAATGGGGGAGGGCGTTGCCTAGCCCCTCTGGCCGACCGGTTGGCCTCACAGCCAGATTGCAGGCTAGAGTTGAGGCAAGCAAAGCCCGCAAAGGCAAAAACATGCGAGCAGGAGGGAAAGTAACTGATGCCTGATGCTACCCTATTACCCCATCAGTAATGACACTGGCGTACATCGTCCGTACCGTTTGAGGACGCGGCTGAGATCAATCGGGGTCATAATTGCGTCTTGTTGTTTTGATCAAAAATAATTCCCAAAATGCTGGGTGCATCCGTCTGAGACCAGCCTCCCATTGGTACCAGACACGTTTTGTGCTGTGCACCACCGCAGCCGCCTGCTCTTGCGTCATGCCGACGGCTGATCGGGCCTGTTCAATTTCTGTGGGTTCAGGATTGCGAGAGGGGCTTTCGCCGCTCCCGCGATTGGGGTGATTAACCATTACCAGCCAATCTGCTTGTTGCCGTTAGCGTCAATCATGTCCTCAATATTGCCAACGAGATAGCGAGCATTGTCATAAACGGCTGTTTTGTCCTGATCTTTCTTGGCGGTCACTTCTCCGCTCTTGCTGATCTGGACTGTACTGGCGTCATATTCTGCGCTGTCTGCGATGATGGAAACGATGGAATCGCGAATTTCTTTGGTTACTGTGATCATTGTCTTTTCCTAGCCCGCTGTGTTCGACCGAGGCGCGTCGCTCAGCTCCGTGCTGATGACCCTTTATGACACTCATTGAGTGACTTATCAACAGGAAAAATACACGCAGCCACATTTTTTTGAGTGCCCGTGTAAAAACCCCAAGAACACACATGAAATCTCAGAAAACCCTGTACTTTTTGAGCGGTTTGTGATTCCATCGGGGTATGCAGGAAATCCACCATACATGGGCTGATGTGGCTTATAATTCCTCGACCGGTATCGGATGTGTCTTGATGGTTTTAGCGTTTTTTGTAGGCATGCCTATAGGGGTCGCAATTGCGGTTAGGATCATGGGAAAATGAACCGGCCTGAACTTGACCGCACGCCACCTCGTATCGTGATAGGCCTGTGGCTGGCGCTGGCTGTTTTTGAAATTGTTGCAGGAATTGGTGGGTGATGGATGTCATGAAAGTTGCAACGCAAACGAAGCTTCTTGTTGTCCATGATGATTTATCACCGCAGGATCTTTGCGATAAGCTTCGTTCTGTTGGCGTTGAAATTATTCAGTATGAAATGTATCCGATCACGCGCAAGGATATTTTCATTTGTAAAAATGGCGGGGAGGCATGATATGCAAAGCGCCATAAAGCCCAGAAGCGAAGGTATTGATCCTAAAATACATAAATATCTTATTGTAGTTCGGCTCCCACCACTGGGGGAGGGCTGTCCTCATAGGGCTGAATTGCATCAATACTTCGCTCCGGGGCCGTGTGGTGAATGGTTGGCCCTTGGTGCGGCAAAGAGGCAGGGTCTTGATGTTTTATCTATCCATGATCTGGGAGAAGATCATGGGAAAACTGATGACTTCATCAAGGGCCTAAAAGAAAAAGGGGTAATTCAGTAATGCGGCAGGAGACTGCACGGCCACGCTACATCATACCCCGTGCACAGGATAACGGGCCCACGCCTGAGCGGGCAGTTAAATCCGTTTTCACGCGTGGAAATCCGCCACGCGTGCTGACAACAGTGCAATCATTGCTCAATGCCGGGGATATCAGCCAGGACGACGCAAACGCAGGTGAGCGCTGGTATCGGGATTATATTTTTGCGTATGAGGGGATTGTTGAGTTTCCGGAAAATCACGTGTCGGACACAACCGTGAAGCATGATGCAGTTTCGTGGCATGTTACACGGGCTGTAGCGCTAGATCGGATTTTAGACGTGCGCGATGCCCTCGGTGAGCGCGCTAACCAGATTCTGCGGCTGATGCTGGTAGATGAACGGAGTTTTCGGCAGATAGGGGAGGTGTTTTTCCCGCGCCTGAACGCCACCGTGGCTCGTGGGAAAATGTCCGCACAATGCAGCATGCTGCTCCAGCAGCTTTCAGGATTTTATCAGATGCAAAAGCGGCGCAAAGAAAAGACTTGTACCCCGCATGCGGTTTCTGTATAAACCTAATCACGATGCAATAATTGTATTAACAGCCGCCACAGTGCGGCTTTTTCTTTGCCCGGACAAATGCAGATACTCCAGCGTGGCGACATCGTGCGTTTCAAGTGCCGTGATGCTCTATGTGTGGGTATTGTGTCTGGGCTGTCGCTACTTTGCGACATCATGCCCGCAACAGAAAATACATGGCATCGCGCAGACTTGCCGCTGTCTATGATGGAATGCGCGAATACGGGGCTTCGTCCTGATGTGCGTATCCGGTGTTGGCCACGGTTTGGTTTGATGCGTGGGGATGTGTCTGGGCGAGCCCCCAACGCTCTGTTGATTACAGTCGATGGACGCGTTCAGCGTGAAGCAATGTTGCGGCAGTTCGAAAACAGTTTCGGGGGCGGCCACTCTTAACGATGTAGCGCGCATCGCAATCCTGTTCTCTCTAACCGTTGGCTCCCGTGTAGTAGGTATTGGTCAACGGCATGGGTAAAACGTACCGCCTTAAATTAGCAGCGTTAAGACAGGAAGCGCATTTTCCATTCTGGAGTGTTGGATATGGCCGGACAAAAGGGGCCGGTTAAAAAACTGCCGGGGCGTCCTACGAAATACAGTGATGAACTTGGTGACGTGATCTGCGCGGCCATCTCGGAAGGGAAGAGTTTACGCTCTATCTGTGAGCAGGAAGACATGCCTTGCCGTCTCACTGTTTTTAGATGGCTACGCGAATACCAAGGGTTTTGTAACCAATACGCGCATGCACGCGAGGCTGCTGCCGATTGGTTTGCAGAAGAAATTATCGACATTGCAGATGAGGCGCGAGACAAGGAAGACGCGCCCGCTATCAAGGTTCGGGTTGATGCCCGTATCTGGGTAGCGTCCAAGCTGCGACCAAAGGTTTATGGGAACAGCTCTCGCCAAGAACTGAGTGGCCCAGACGGCGGCCCGATTGAAGTGAAGGGCGGCGGTGTTTCCGGTTTGCTCAACGCGGCATTAAAGGAAGATGGCTCTAACTCAGACTGATATTGCTGATTACCGCAAACTGCGCGGTATTTGGCGTACTGATCCTGTTTTATATGCCCGGCAGCGATTGGGGCTGAACCCGACCACGCAACAGCGTCAGTTGCTGGAAGCCATTGCTCCGCCCGGGGCCAAGGTGTCGGTGCGGGCTGGGCACGGCGTTGGTAAATCTGGCTCAACGTCTGCGGCTATCTGGTGGCATCTAGAGTGCTACGAATATTGTCGCATTCCGTGCACGGCTCCGACAGCATCGCAGCTTTACAACGTCCTTTGGGCAGAGCTTTCCAAATGGGGGCGGCGCTCTGAAGAGCGGGCGCGGGCAGATGGCCTGCCAGAAGAACTTTGGCTGGCAAATCTGTTTGACCGCAATCAGGACAGGATATCCGACAAAGGACAGCCCGCTGAGTGGTATGCTGTTGCTCGCACCAGTCGCCGGGAATCTCCTGACGCGTTGCAGGGCTTTCATGCCTCTGATGTGCAGATCACGGATGATAATAGGGCGGTAGAGCGCTCATCGTCCGGTGGCTCAATCATGTTCGTGATTGAAGAAGCCAGCGGCGTTCCTGACGAGATATTCGAGGTTGCGGAAGGTGCACTTTCTTCTCATGGCGCACGCCTGCTCATGGTTGGAAACCCAACGCGCAACACAGGCTTTTTTGCACGTTCCCAGAAGCAGGACAGGGCGCTTTACACAGCACTTCACTTTCGCTGCTCTGACAGCCCGTTGGTTGACCCCAGCTATCGCGCCAATTTGGTGCGTAAGTATGGGGAGGGTTCAAACGTTGTTCGCGTGCGTGCTGATGGGGATTTCCCCAAGCAGGACGACGATGTTCTGATTCCGCTGGAAACGGCAGAAGCTGCGCTTGCGCGTGAACCAGCGAACGGAAAATACGAGCGCAGGCTGGGTGTGGACGTTGCCCGCTTTGGTGACGACAGAACAACATTTGTCCTGCGCGAAGGCCCGCGCGTTGAGAAAATAGAAATTAGGGCCAAGCAGGATACGATGGCCACAGCCGGGATGGCGGCAGATTTCTTTCGCCGCTGGAAGGCTGACAGCATTTACGTTGATGTTGTTGGCGTGGGTGCTGGCGTCGCTGATCGGTTGCGTGAACAGAAGCTGCCGGTCGTAGATGTGAACGTGGCCTGCCGCGCACCTGATGAGGTTGTTGCGGAAGACGCCAAGCCCGCAAAACTGCGCGATTATCTCTGGCTGCAGGTGGCCGCATGGTTGCGCACTGGTGATGCCTCCATTCAGGCGGAAAGCAAGGATAACGCAGAGGATCTGGCCGCCGAGCTTTCAACGGTTCGGTATGGTTTGGACAGTTCCGGCAATCTGCTGGTGGAAAGCAAGGACGCCATGAAAAAGCGTGGCCTGCGTTCTCCCGATATTGCCGATGCTTTGGGGCTTACTTTTGCGCCAGGGCCTAAGAAGGCTTTTAACTTCAACTCCATACTGAACCGTATTTAATGCTCTCTCGTCTCCGCTCACTGTTCCGGCCATCAATAGAGCCGGACCCGCCGCGTGTGCGTGATGAGCCGCGCCTTGCGGTCAGTGAAAAGAAGAAGATGGATTGGGGCCGGGTTGCTCCGAGCGTTGGCGAGCCGCCATTGCGTGATGTGTTTAAGCCGTACACGCCGCCGCCGGGCGTGCAGGGCAACGGCCAATCTGCACTAGCCATGGATAGTGGCGCTGCGACCGGCTCTACCCTCATGAATTGGATTGGGGAAGCCATTTCCGAAGGCGTTGTTTTCCTTGGATACCCGCGCCTTGCTGAAATGGCGCAGCGGGCTGAATATCGCAATATGGTGGAAATCCTTGCCACGGAATCAACTCGTGAATGGATTGACTTCCAAGCGGTAGGCAAGGACGACAAAGGCCAGCGCATCGACCAGTTGCGCAATGAGTTCATCCGCCTGAAAGTGCGTGAGCGTTTTCGGGAAATGTCTGAAATGGACGGGTATTATGGGCTTGGTCTGCTATATGTGGATGTAGGTCAGGCGCGCACAAGCGATGTAGTTTCTACGCCATTACTACTGCGCCCTGAAACATTTAGGAGGGGCTCACTCAGGGAGTTGGTTGCTGTCGATCCAATATGGGCCGCCCCAAACCAATACAGCACATCAACGCCACTCGCCTCGGATTTTTACAAGCCGTCCACTTGGTGGGTGCAGGGGGCAAACGTGCATCACACGCGGCTGCTGCGGTTTGTGTCGCGTGATGTGCCAGACATCCTTAAGCCGACATATAACTTTGGTGGTCTTTCACTGGCTCAGATGGCCAAACCATATGTCGATAACTGGCTGCGCACTCGCCAGAGTGTTTCCGATCTGATCAACGCCTTTTCGATTGTGGCCCTGTCCACAAACATGGCGTCCTATCAGCAGGATCCGGAAGGGTTGCTTGCCCGGGTGGAAGCCTTCAACCGCTTTCGCTCTAATCGCGGAACGTTTTTGCTGGACAAGGACAGTGAGGAAATCCAGATCCTGAATGCTGCGTTGGCGGGGCTGGATAAGTTGCAGGCGCAAGCTCAGGAGCAGATGTGCTCAGTGGCTCAGACACCGCTTGTGAAGTTTACAGGTATTACGCCGAGCGGCCTGAATGCTTCTTCTGATGGTGAAATCCGGGTGTTTTACGACCGGGTGCACGCTTATCAGGAAAACACATTCCGAGATCCTCTCACAACAATCATGCATATGTGCATGTTGAACCTGTGGGGAGAAATAGACCCCGGCATTACGTTCGAGTTCAATACGCTATGGCAGGCGACCGATGAGGAAGCTGCGGCTATCGAAAAGACTAAGGCCGATATTGACGCCGAGTATATTGATCGGGGCGTAATCTCGAACAGTGAGGCGCGGGACAGGATCGCGGCTGACCCTGAGAGCATTTATCAAGGCGTGGTGGAACGAGGCAGCGAAGCGCCAGAAGTGCCTGATGAGGGCGATAATCTTTCATGAAGACACGTTTTATCGCTCAATCCGTAGAGCTGGATGGGCGTAAAAAGCGTGCGCCAAATGTGCGACCTGTCTTTTCCAATCAGGGTATTCGGGCGAAGTATCATGCCGTTCTGGTGCATCATATTTCCCGTATGCGGCAGGATGTTCTCAAGCGCGTTTTAGCTGCGTATGAGCAGTTTGACGCTCGGCAGGCGCAGGATGAAACACCATTAGAACGACTTAAGCGCACGTTCTCGAATATTCTGGAGCAGTGGCAGGAGCACTTTGACAGGCACGCTGAAGATCTAGCTTCCCAGTTTGTGCAGCAGGCTTCCGGGCACGCGACCAGAAGCGTTCGGAACAGCCTGCGCGATCTAGGCTTTACGGTGCAGTTTCAGGCAACGCCTGCCGTAAAGGAAGCGGTAAGCCGGGCGCTCACTGAAAACATTGGCCTGATTAAATCTATCCCGACTGAATGTCTGGGTGAGGTTCAGGGGCTGGTGGAAAAGTCTGCTTTGGCCGGGCGTGACCTTGGCACGCTCACCGATGAGATCAAGCGCCGGTTTGATGTTGCCGATAGCCGGGCGGCTCTGATTGCCAGAGACCAGAACAATAAAGTTTCGGCCAGCATAACGCGCAGACGGCAGCAGGATCTGGGTATCTCGGAAGGTATCTGGCTGCACTCTGGTGCAAGCAAGCATCCGCGCCCAGAACACGTAGCCGCCAATGGCAAGCGGTTCAATCTGGAAAAAGGGCTTTATCTCGACGGACATTGGACGATGCCCGGTGAAGATATCAATTGTGGATGCACGTGGCGGCCTATTTTACCGGGGTTTAACGATGGTTAATACAGACTGCGTGCAAATCGCACTGGATGCGATGCAGAGCATGCGTGAAAAATCACCAGAAGGGCACTTGCGGATTACGCAATGCGTTCTCTCCAGCGCATGCGTATGCCCGTACTATGGGCGCGAAATACCGGGCTGGCGTGAGTTAGGGCTTGAGCCGGAAACGATCTACCAGCTTTATCGCGACCCGACCGCACTGGCACAGGCCGCTGATACCATGCGCGGCAAGCCAGTTCTTTTCATGCACCAACCTGTTTCTGCCGGGGATCATCCCGCGGAGATTACAGTCGGTAGCGTGACGGATGCGCGGTTTGAAGATCCTGACCTCGTTGGCTCGCTCACGGTCTGGACGCAGGACGCTATCGACGCAATCGAAAGCGGAGAATTGAAGGCTGTATCAGCGGGGTATGCTTACAAGGCGATCCCGCAGGGTGGCGTGCTGAATGGCCAGCCCTACAGCCTGACGATGGTTGATATCGTGTTCAACCATCTCGCACTTGTCGCAACGCCGCGTGTTCCTCACGCAATCATTGGAGATGCGGCGCTTTCTTCCACGGAGAACACATTGTCACAGACAAATGGAGCGGCGCTGGAAAAGCGTCGCGCTAAGCTACTGGAGGCTATCAAGCCACTTCTGGCCGCTGATACAGACATTGAGGCCTGCAAAAAGGCCATTGATGATGCAACATCAGCCACACCTTTGCCGCAGGGAGCCCCTGAGCCCGGCAAGGGCGCAAAGGATAGCGGTGTTGCAGACGCACTGCGCAATCTTCTTGCGACCCGCGTGCCTGACGACATCATGGATCAGGTTCTGGCCCTTGTGCAGAACGTAGAAACCGAGGGCGCCCTGAATGCAGGCGGCACGGACGATGATCCGCAGGCTATGGCCGAGCGCATGAAGGCCGCTGGCTTCACTGATGATCAGATTGCCAAGTGCATCGCCGCCATGACCGCGCAGGGTCAGGATGACACTCCGGGCGAACGCGAGGCCGCTGGAGCAGCGCGCGCAGATGCCGAGAAAGAAGTTGCGCGTCGTGCGGAAGCTGCTGGCGCTGCGCGTGAGGATAAAGAACGCGGAATGGACAAAGGCATTACCAAGCAGGCGATGGATGCGGCCCTCGCAAATGTTGCTGCAACCGTAGAGCGCAACACGATTGCCCGCATGAATGCGCTTCATGCCGCGCGTGATGCCGTGAAACCTTTTGCTGGTGAGGTGGCGCTAGATAGTGCTGCGGCTGTGTATCGCTTTGCCCTGAAAGAAATGGGCTTGGATTGCACGGGCATTCCCGATGCCGGGCTTGAGCCGCTGTTCAAGCAGGCCGCGCAATTGCGCACGCAGGTAACTGACGCTCCAGCAAAGAAGATCGCGCAAGACAGCAAAGGCACTGCTGATTTCCGCGAGAGCTTCGGCCTCAACCGCATTCAGGTGAAGGGATAATCACATGGCATTTCAGCAGCAGGTAAATGTTGAACCCGCGCTTGGCGTTGCGGGGGATTTTGCATCCATGAACCCAACGGCAAATACGTTGGCGGGGGAAGGTGCGTTGGTTGCAGGCGCAGGCGGGGTAACCGTTGGCAAGTTTGGGTGGATTCAGGCGGACGGCCAGACTGTTCTGAACGCGCCGCCGTCAGGCTCAACGGCTGCCCCCGATGGCTTTACACATCGTGATCTTACCGCCCAGATCGACAACTTTTACGACGAAGCCGGGATGGTCGTTCCCGAAGGTTTCATGGTGAGCCTGTATCAGGCCGGTGATTTCTTCGCCAACACATCTACAGCGGCCACGCGCGGCCAGAAGATCTTTGCCTCTACCACGGATGGCAGCGTTTCTACTGGTGCGGCTGGGGCTACCATAGCCAGTTCTGTTGAGACCAAATTCTACGCCGCCAACACATGCGCTGCTGGCGAGCTTGTTAAAATCTCCACGTGGGATCATTCATAATGGATAACTTTCAGGCACAACTGGCGGAGCTTAACCGCCTAGGCTTTGTGATGCCCGAAGCAAAGGGCATGATCAAAGATAACGCGCTTCTGGCCACCGATGCCATGGCGATGGATGCCCAGCCCGCACTTTCCACAACGGCTAACGCGGGTATCCCTGCGTTCATGTCTGCGTGGATTGACCCCAATCTGATCAAGGTTGCGTTTTCCCCCATGCGTGGCGGAGAAATTGCAGGTGAGGTCAAGAAAGGGGATTGGGTTACCAAAACAGCCGTGTTCCCTATGGTCGAAACCACGGGCGAAGTTTCCAGCTATGGTGACTGGAACAACAACGGTCAGGTGAACCTGAACCCGAACTTCCCTGACCGGCAGTCCTATCATTATCAGGTCTTTGCGACATGGGGCGAGCAGGAGCTTGATCTTGCAGGACAGATGCGTATTCAGTGGGCCGCTGGCCTGCGTGATGCTGCGGCCTTGAAGCTGAACAAGTTTCAGAACAAAACCTACTTCTTCGGCATCAATGGTCTGCGCCTCTACGGTTACCTGAATGACCCACGCCTGAATGCGGCTATCGTCCCAGAAACCAAGGCGGCTGGCGGCACGTCGTGGAAAAATGCTACGCCGGAAGAACGGCAGGATGATGTGATTGACATCATCAATCAACTGCGTAAGCAAACAGCTGGTATGGTAACAACGGATAGCACCATTACCATTGGCCTGTCTCCCACCAGCATGGGCCTGCTGACCCGTAAAAACCAGTTCGGCATGTCTGCGCTTTCGCTACTGACGGACACCTACAAAAAGCTACGCTTTGTTGAGGCTGTCGAATTTGGCGATGAAATTGGCCAGACCGTACAGACCATGATTGCCGTGGTTGATCAGGTCGATACGCAGAAAACTGCCGAAGCGGCCTTTACCGAAAAGCTGCGCACACACGCCATTGTTACGGAATCCTCTGCATGGAAGCAGAAGATGTCTCAGGGAACATGGGGCGCGATCATCTACATGCCTGCGGGCGTTGCAACCATGACGGGGATTTAAGACATGAGCGGCACAACATCCAGCGCCGTTGTTATTGGCTGCAAGCTGGCCAACGGCGTTATCCTGCGGCTGAAAAACAAGCCGGGCGTGGAATACAAGCTGAACGGTGCCAATGCAGCGCGCGTAATTGGCGGCTATGGCCTTACCACCATCCCGTCCGATTTCTGGGACGCTTGGGTGAAGGAGAAGGCTGGCTTTCCGCCTTTGGAAAATAAACTGATCTTCGCGCAGCCAACAGTAGCCAAGGCGGAAGGGCAGGCCAAGGAGCAGGAGACAGTTAAAGCGGGCACAGAGCCGCTTGATCCAAAAAATCCTGCTCCGGGTATTACCCCGGCCAAGTGAGGCGTAGGCATGGCGATAGCGCAGTTTGATTATGCAAAATGGTCGGCGCGTTATCCCGCGCTGGCCATTTATGTGGATACGGAACTTGGCAGCGCTCTGTGGGATGAGGCCGGTTTGTATCTCAACAATACAGACGCTTCACCTGTGCAGGACGTGGGCAGGCGTGGTGTTTTGCTGGGGATGATCACGGCCCATCTGGCGCAGCTTAATTTAAGTGCGCAGCAAGGTGGTTCTGACGTGGTGGGACGCATTGCGTCGGCGTCAGAAGGGAGTGTGTCGCTTTCGGCTGATATGGGGCCTGTCACCAATTCTCAGGCATGGTGGGTGCAAACCAAGTGGGGCGCGGCCTATTGGGCTGCCACCGCTTTCTTGCGCACAGCACGATATGTTCCGGGCCGCCCACAGCCCGCGTGGTCGTGGCCGTAAAGGCAAAGGTGCGTGGAGGCGCAAAGCTGCGTGCATATATGCGGCAGCTTGAGAGCAATTCAGAAACAGCACGCATGGCGCGTGTAGGGTTTTTGGAAGGCTCCACGTATCCAGACGGCACGCCCGTTGCTGAGATTGCTTCTATTCAGGAGTTTGGGGCCTCGATTGATCATCCTGGCGGCACGAAATACATCACAGATGCTGTAGTCGGAAAGCGTGGAGCAGAACGGATAGCCGCGCGTTTTGTGAGCAAAAGCTTCCAAGGCGAAACCAAGACAACGAGAGCGCATAAAATCGTTATCCCGCCACGACGATTCTTTCGGACTGCTATAGCCAAAAATAAACAGGCGTGGGCCGATGCGCTGGCAACAAGCATGAAGCGCACGGGTATGGATTCCGCCACATCCCTTGGCCGCGTGGCTATGCTGATGGTGTCGGACATTCAGAAGTCCATCATTGATTGGTCAGACCCACCGAACGCGCCCAGCACAATACGCAAGAAGGGTTACAACAATCCGCTGGAACATACTCGCACGATGCTTCGAGCGGTTGATGGAGAGGTGAAGTGATGAACCTTTTTGGGCCAGTAACAGGCATCATCTCGGCAGTTAATCCATGCATACAGGCCACCTTAAAGGCCAGTAATGGCAGCGAGACACTTCCTAGCGGGCGTGTGGATCCCGAATACATTGAGGCTTTGATCACCATTCAGGTGCAGGCCGCCAGTAGCGAGGATTTGCAGCAGGTCGCCAACCTCAACCAATCCACTGATGCGCGCTCAGTTTACGTTTACGGGCATATCAAGGGCTTAGATCGAGCGCACCAATTTGGCGGTGATATCCTTGTTTTTGATGATTCGGAATGGCTGGTTGTTGGCCAGCCTGAACAATGGGGTAGGGGTGAATGGTGCAAGCTGATAGTGGTGCGGCAGACCCCATCGCAACAACCCTGTCCGAAGACGATGTAACAGCGGCGCTGCGGGCTTTTCTGCTTTCCATTCTGCCCGCAGGGACAGAGGTTAGGCTTGGCCAACAGAACCGCGTTGCTGCACCTCTTGGCCTGTTTGTGCTGATGACCATTGTTGTGCGGCAGCAGATTGCCACCAACGGCTCTAAATACGGCACAGATACGCGAACAGTGAGCAGGCAAGAGCACCTAACTGTGCAGGTTAGTGTGTTCGGGCCCGGTGCCGGTGACATGATTGAGCGCATCGTGACGCTGTTTCGTGATCCTTACGCCTGCCAGTTCTTCGTGCAGGAACGCCCCCAAGGTGATGTGACGCCGCTTTATGCAGATGATCCGCGCCAGACGGGATTCATCAATGGTGAGCACCAGTATGAGGATAACTGGAATGCAGACCTGCACTTGCAGGCCAATTATCGCTTCACGCTTCCACAACAGTTTGCTGACTCCGCTCATATCGATCTGATTGAAGCAGAGGCGGCCAGCAACGAGACACAAGCATGACATTATCAATCAAAAGCATCGTCAGTGTGACGCCGAGCGTTATCTCGCCCAGCGGCACGGTTAACATCCTCAAGGGTATGGTGTTTTCTACGAACACCTCTTTGGATGCGGGGGTAAGTTCCTTCACTGCAGCGGCTGATGTGGCCACCAAGTGCGGGGCATCCAGTATTGAGGCCAGCATCGCCAGCATTTACTTTGGCTCGTATTCTGGTTCGCTGGATGCGCCGTCCACCCTGTATTTCTACCAGCTTCCGTCCTCTCCAGCAGATGCAGATTACGGCACGTATCTTTCTGCCGCAGCGGATGCAGAGGGCGATTGGTCTGGTTTCATGTTTGCTCAGGAGCCAGACGCTACGGCCAAAACAGCCATTGCTACGTGGATGGCTGCTAACCCTAACCGCTATTGGGGCGTTATTCAGGATGCAGATGCAGCTATCCTGACAGCCAATGCGACCGCCACATTCGGGGCAACAGTAAAAGCCAACAACACACCGGGCCTGACATGCGTATGTAACGCTGACGGCAATGGCACGTTGATTGCTGCGGCTGCGCTTTCATGGGCAGCGTCCATCAACCCCAATCGGGCAAATGGCCGAACAACGCTGATGTTCCGTCAGTTTTCCGGCCTGACACCGTCCAACATTTCCAACGCACAGGCAGCAAACCTGCTGGGGAATGGTTACTGCTTCTACGGCAACTACAAAGCCAATGATACATCCTTCAACTGGTTCGTGGATGGCTCTGTGTCTGGCCCGTTTGCTTGGGCTGACAGTTACCTAAACCAGATATGGATGAATGCAGATTTCCAGATCAATCTAGCGGATATGTTCTCCAACGTTGGCCTTATCCCGTACGATGCAGTCGGGGACGGCATTATTTCAACGTCGGTGCAGCCCACTATTGATCTGGCGCTTTCCTTTGGTGCTATTCAGGCAGGCGTAACGCTCTCTGATGATGAGGTGTTACAAGTCAATTCTAGGGCCGGAAAAACCATTAGCACAACACTGCAAACTCAGGGGTGGTATCTCATCCCCGGTGCATCCACAGCTACAGCAGCAACACGGGCCAAGCGCGGCACAGTGGATGGCATGTTCTTCTATACGGACGGCGAAAGCGTGCAGTCCATCAACCTTTCGTCTGTTGAGGTGCAGTAAGCATGTCTGATTATGATATCACAGCCGCCAATTCGGTTTTCACCATTACAGTGCCGGGGCTTTATAATGCCCCGATCACGCTGGAAAATTATGCGGCAGATCGCGCTTTTGAAACAGAGGCGGTTGAGCAGGCAGAAACAGCCATGAGCATTGATGGCTACCTAAATGCGGGCTGGGTGCCCAACCCCATTGCGCAAACTATTAGCCTCGCGCCGTCCAGTTCCAGTTCTCGCATTTTCGAAGCCATTGTGGCAGCGCAGGCCACAGCGCGCAGCCTCTATCGCTTGAGCGCGGAAATCCAGCTTCCCTCCATCGGCAAGAAATACACCATGGTGCGCGGCCTTGTGCGCTCTGCCGTTGTTATTCCATCTGCCGCGCGCGTGCTGGAAGCGCAGACATTTGAACTGCTATGGGAGCGGGTTATCCCGGCCGCGCTGTAATGGCCATCAAGGAAATTACCGTTACGTGCCAGCAGGAAGGTGCTGACAAGGGCAAGATGTTTGTCATTACCCGCATGTCTGCCTTTGAGGCGGATAAGTGGGGACGGCATTGCTTGCAGGCAGCTATCTCAAGTGGTGCGGACATTCCCGGCGCTGCATCTGGTTCCGGTGTTGCCGGGCTTGCCGCTGCGGGTATCAGCATCTTCGGGATGATGGCACCAGAGAAGATGGATGAACTACTTGCGCGTCTGATGCAGTGCGTAAGTGTGCAGCCAGATCCGGGCAACCCAAGTGTGCGCCGTCCGCTGCATGAAAGCGATATTGAAGAAATCCCCACAGTTGCATGGCTCCAGAAGGAGGCATTTGCGTTGCATGTGGATTTTTTCAAGGGCGTCGGCCAGTTGTTCTCCCTTCTGTCCGCTCTGCTGCAAATGGGAAACAGCGCCCCGTCGCCCGATATGCCAACGTCAATGAACGCCACGCCCTCGTAATTCAGCAAGGCCTTGCCTCGCTGCATGAACTGCAAACAGTTTATGACAGCGAGGACTTTGAGGACTTATTGGAAATGGCTGTGGTGAACCGGTTTAATGCGAGTTGAGGGTGATAGTTATTTCTGTTCCTGACGCTCAATAACTTTGTTCATTAACTCTCGTATATGGTCGGAGAGGTGTTCGCTTGCTATTCGATCTGTCTGCGACTGATTTTGGGGAGGGTCAAGAATTCCCAGAACAGCGCTAGATACAGCCAAAAGCAAATTTCTATCTTCTTCGGTCATAATGAAACTCCTGAAGAATTACTAATATACCGCAGGCGATTTTATCGCTTTATGCAGCCATGAATAAAAGAAATTAGAAATGAAGTATATCTAATTTCTTTTAGGCGCTTTCTTTATGTGCTGCGTTTCTGTTGTGCTGGGGTGAGCTTTTGCATATTCTTGAGTAACGAATTGTCCAGTTTCTGAGCTTCTATTTACTTTTTTTGTATTTTTAGTGTTCTTTGTCTTTTTAGCCATTTCTTTCACTCCATTGGCATCAAGAGATATAAGTATAGCACTCTTTTCGTTTCCGTGTACGCATATGGACCCTTGAAAATACCTCCAACAAATTTCTGGACTCATATTCATTTAATACGGATATAAGAGAGCAGATAGATAGTAGGCCTTTATTAGCAATTGAATCTTCCAACCTTTGAATGATCTCAGCCGTCAAAGTCCGATTGTTGCTGCGGGCATCTTCTTCCAGCACCGCCTTTTATAATGGTTGGTTTTGCTTGATGAATAAAAGATAATAATAAAGGGTGATACCGTTTCCGATATCACCCTTGTCGCTTATTTGCGACGGAATGGACGAGGTAAGTGCCCGAAACGCTTACCAGTTTTTATTTCCGAGATGCGCCCCGGGTTCACATCAAAGTCTGCAGCAATGCGGTTTAGAAACTCGCCCGAAGCAATCCGCTGAATAATTATGGTTGCTTCTGCTTCAGTCAGCGTTTTAGATGGCTGACGAGGGTTGTAGTTAGGGATTACACTCATTGTGTTTTCTCTTATAGGATTAAGAGAACCGCCCTTGACGCATGTTACTTGCGTTGGCATTAAGCCCGCGCTATCACTGTAGCAACATTTCCGCGACGGTTCCAATTGGTAGCGGAATAAAAGGGGGATGGCCTTGCAGGGCTGTCCCCTTTCTTTTGTCTAACAACATAAATAACAGTACTTTAATTAAGTACCTAGACTGAATCGTAAAAAATTTTCAGTTCATTTCCAAAAGTATCATACTATATGTCCCATTTTTTGAGACAAAATGTCTCACTTTTGGCCGCAATATGATGCGGCGCAAATTAGTGACGCCGTGAATTACTTACGAGAGTTTTGTTTGTCACGGTATCATCATGCACTTCCTCAACCCTTGTACCGCCTCTCCAAACATGAGAATCTACCGTCCCCGGTAGGAAAGAAAAATGGTAACTGTAGTTGATGCCCTTGTGGTTGATCTCGGGCTTGATCCGAAGGCGCTGAAAAAAGGCGTGCAGCAGGTTCAAACACTGTTCGGGAATGTGACATCTGGCGCGGCCAAGATGAGCGCTGGTGTATCCAAGGCTACGGATACGGCGGCAGACTCTTTCCGGCATCTTGAGCGCAATGCTCTGGCCTTCATTGCCGTGCTGACGGGCGGTAAGGCGCTTAAGGCGTTCGTGTCGGACACCACAGCCAGCAACGTAGCGGCAGGCCAGCTCGCCAAAAACCTCGGCACCTCAGTCAACACGCTGACAACTTGGCAGAAGGTGGCGGAAGCAGCGGGCGGCAGTGCGTCCGATATGTCCTCCAGCCTTGGTTCTCTGGTATCGCAGTTTCAGACCATTGATGGCCGCCGCAATCTTGGTATGGCCTTCGGGCAGATGGGCGTACGGCTGGAAGATGCCCATGGCAGGCTACGCGACTTCAACGCGCTGCTTCCTGACATGGCACGCGCGGCACAGCGCCTTGGCCCGCAGCTTTTCTCTACGCTGGCAGGGCAGGCGGGGTTCTCGCAGGGTGCCATCAATATGCTGGAGCTTGGCCCTAAACGTATTGAGGCGCTGTATAAATCCCTCAAGCAGTATGAACCTACTGAGCGAGACAGCCGTGCATCCGGGCAGCTTCTGGCTGACTGGACAAAGCTGACGGCGCAGTCTGAATCCTTTGGCCGCTCGATCATGACCGACCTAAGCCCTGAAGTGCATCACCTGATGACGCTGATTGGCGGCGTAATTGATAAGAACCAAGGCTGGCTGCGGCAGGATATCGACCAGTATGTCACTCGCTTTGGTGATGCCATCGAGCATGTGGACTGGAAGGGCGTGGGCGATGAGCTGAAACGCTGGTGGGATTATCTGAAAGGGATAGACTGGGCAGAGATTGAAAAGCGTGTTGAGGGATTTGCCATGGATGCTGACAGCGCGGCTAAGGCTGTTGGAGGGTGGGCAGAGGTTGCTAAGATCTTATTTGACCTTTGGGTTGGCAAGAAATTTTTTGAGGTTTTGGCTAATGTGAGAACATTGTCCGCTGCTTCAGGGGCAGGGCTGGGAACGCTTTCCAAGCTGTTAGCTGCGGCAGGCGCTCACGAAGCATTAAAATATCTTGATCCCAATGATGATTTAGGAACGTGGATAGACAAGCATATTCCGGGTGCATCGGCGCTAGATAATTTTGCCTCACACTTTGGCTTAGGTAGGTCATATGCCACACAGGGGGCTCAGAAAGTGTTGAAAGGCGCTGACCCTGCCGCCATGATTAAGTTTACGAATATGGCGATGACAAGTGGGTGGAGTAAGGAGCAAGCTACGGGCTTACTTGCAAACGCGATGACCGAAAGCAGCTTAAACCCAATGGCCGTTAATGGGGTAGCTTACGGCCTGATGCAATGGCACCCCGATAGGCAGGCCGCGTACACAAAATTGTATGGGCATACCATGCAGTCTGTACATGACAAAGAAACGGCTATGCGAGAGCAAATGGGCTTTGCCAATTGGGAACTTACCCACACGGAAAAAAAGGCAGGTGATCTACTAAGGCAGGCTAATAATGCAGGAGTGGCCGCAGCTATTGTTTCAAGTTATTTTGAGAGGCCAAAGGATGTTAGCGGGGAGATTGCGAAGCGAGGCGCGCTAGCAGATTATCTTGCATCCTCCAATAGCGTTGTGGGGTCGGCGCTTTCTAGCGGGCCACTAACTCCATCTGCACCCCCGCAACCAGCCGTTGGCGGAGATAGTTTATCTCGTTACATGGATAGCATGAGAGCTTCAATAAATGCTCCCACGCCATCTGGGAATTCTAGCGATACGAGCAATACAATCACCAATAACTTCAATATACATGCGCCTAATAGCGACCCAAAAGCCATTGCCAGAGAGGCACGGAGTGCCTTTGATAGCGTAACTTTTAGGGCGCGTCAGGCCAATATACGGCTGACCTAATTTGTGCTTACGGGCATATGCCGCCGGAAAGTATTAACGATGCCGCAGATTGATCACCGTTAATGGCTCTGGCGGCCATTTTGCCACATGCTGTATTAGGAGATTTAGCATAGGCGTAAGCGGCGTTGCTTGCGTCTGCGTTATCCATGCCCATCTGCAAAAGTTGCGCTTCTGCTTTCTGCATAATAATATCATCAGCGTTTTCCGATGTATTATTAAGCTTCAATTCATAATAGGGATCTGTCGATATTTTATGAATTGTGCAGTTTAATATTCTAATATGGTCTGCTGGATAAACTCCGCCACCATGCACGGCATAGGTGAGAGGTGTTCCATCAGGCTTACCTTCATATTCGTGTAGTTGCTCAATGACGGTGCCAGATTTTCCATCATATGAATTATCGGGGATATCTTGAGTTACCACACCTTTGCACTCGTCTGCATGGGCTTGCGCAGTGATGACACATGGGATCAACGCAAACATAAATAATGTCTTTTTCAAGTTGTTTCTCCTGATGATTTCAGAAAAGGATATTTTCTTAAATAGCGGAAATCCGCTTCTTAATTGTTGCTATTTTTTTTTCTGTTTGTTTTGTCGAGTATATTTCCGCGGCGGCTTCATAGTCACGCAGAGCAGATGAGTAGTCTCCAATTTTTTCGAAGATTCGAGCCTTAGTTAGGAGGGCTTCTTTCCTGCAATGTTCTTCATTGGCAAACTGAGGGGCAGGAGCCTTATCAATATAAGGGATAAGCTCTTTAAGGCATTCGATGCCATCGGCTTTTCTGTATGCTTTTAAAATTTTATCCACCCTTGAAATAACGGTGTAAATATTTCCTTTCCCAAGCTCAGCATCAATATATGCAGCTTCGCTACCAGCTTTCCCAGAAATGGAAAAATCAAAATTACCCAACTCATCGCTTGAAAGTATTATTCTATAATCTTGATTGGTTTGTGTTATTGTAATTTTTTTAAGGTTTTTATTATCAATGCTCCATGAATTAATTAATTTCCCAGAATGTGTATTATATATAAATACCCACTTACCTGCGGGGTGAATGGAATTCAATAAAGCGCATATTTCACCATTAGATGATATGCTGGAAGACAAATTCCATCCTTCGGATGCGACTTTTCTGATATCTCCCTGTCTGCATATATGTAAACTAGAATAATCTTCTACGTTTTCGGGGTTATCTACAAATATACAATCACCACTGTTTGATATTTTTGGATGTATTGTTGGGATATTGCACAACGATTTATAAATTATTTTTTCATTATATCCATAAATTGAGAATTTTATTGAAAATTTATGTGTTTTATATAAATTATCAATGCTAGATATCTTTAATTTATACTTTCCATCAGGAGATGTTGCGCTATCGTCTCTGGGTGAAGCTGGGTTAATAATTTCTTTATGTAATATGATATTTTTATTTGTGTTTTCTGAAGTGTTTATATCGTTGCTTGCTTTGCGTCTGAGCCATGAGAATAATTTCAAACCATCTCTCCTCAAAATCCCAGTCATATTGCTGGGATGGGATTCTAGGGAAGTCACAAGGGGGCGGGGCAAGTAATTACCGCCGCGCAATTCTTTCCATTGCGGCAATACGTAATTTGTAATCAGATTTCTTTTCGTAAGATACGGCCATAACGAAGGCAATAATCCAGCCTATGAGCGTCCAGCCAAAGCATAAATTCACTACGAAAACAGCCACTTTTTTTGTAGAATCGCGGAAACATGCCACAAAGAAGGGGAGGCAGTATATCCCCATGAAAACGAATAATACGATCAGCCAATGCCATACAGAAAAACTGCTCTGCGGTAATGTTTGAAGGTTATCCCGCATTCTATACCCCTCCCAAAAAGGCGCACCATACCCGTACCGCATAACATTTGGGAGTCACCCTCCTTGTACTCCGTGGTCATTGGTACTAAGCTGCAAAAGTAATGAAAGGACGTTAAATGCCGGAGGCGCCCATACCAGATTGGCTTGCAAAAGAAATGCGCAAATGTGCAGAGGCGTCAATCAAGTCTGGTTTTGATGCTTTTTACAAAACCAAAGATAGGGCACTTTCCATTCTTGGCTGGTCAGTAACTATAGAAATTGCCAGTATTGGCGTTCTGGTAGGCACAGATCACAAGTTTATCTGGCCCGCAGGCGTTGTAGTTCTTGGCAATGCTGTGGTCTCTACTTTGTGTATCTATATCCTGATGTCGGCGCAAATGTTTCCGCCATCCCTTACGGGATCAGACATTGAGGATTTATGCTCCAAACGCGGCGTATCAAATCAATCTGAACTGGATGTTTCTATATCTGATGCGCTGGATACGCATTACGCGCAGAACCGGCGAAAGCACAAAAAGCGCCAGAAAGCATTATGTGCAGCATGGGTAATCTTTGCGCTAACGCCGGTTACGGGGTTATTTTTTCTCCCCTCCATTGGCCTTACGCAGCGCATCCAAAACATGCTGGGGTATATGATCGGCTGAATCGTGTGCGGCTACCCTCATGTTGGTAGCGCGTATTCGGTTGGGGTCTCTGGAAAATCCGCCCTGTGGCTGCTGTTGGGGTTTAGACTCCGGTTTACTGTCTTTCTCACTCATGCACATTTCCTAAACAAAGGGGTTAATATGTCACTCGCACACGAATTGGCTATGGGAAAAGCCATTGAACTCCACAAAGGTACGGGAGTCTCAGCAGATGATTTGGCTGCTACTGCCGAGACTATCCGCCGTTATTGTGCGGGCGAGTTGTACGGGAAAACTAGCCCGTGTAGTTTCCCGCCCAAAGGATTTAAGATGGACGATGTAGGAAGATTAGTTCCTGAGGATTAAATCAGACAATTGTTTTTCATTGAGAGTATAATTTTCATATTTATCACTAAGATTTTTCAATCTTAGTGATAAAAGATGTTGAGCCAATGGTATTATGGATGCGTAACTTTTTATTTGATCCTTAAAAACTTCAATTTTTATAATAGAATTAAGTAATGGTATATTGAAGGAAACATAATAACACGGGGTGGTTTCGAGCGGAGTAAGTGGATGATCTCCTTCTTCGACGGATACCAGAGATACTTCAAGATTTTTAGACATGATGGGTCACTCCTAAATGCGGCGCAGAATCACCGCCCGCAGAGTTTGCCCGTACGGGGTGGGGTTGGGGAGTCAGTCCTTATTTTCTGGGAGAACGCCAGCGCGCCACCGCAAGTCGTCTACCCAACCGTGAATAGTTTTAAGATCATCATCTAGATATCGGCAAAACTCTAGCAGGGCAGCGTTGCCCCTCTCTCCATCAAAGACCTCGCGCTCTAATGCCGCGATTTTCTCGGCGCTATCAGAGAAGGTCTCGTCAATACGACGCAGAATCTCTGCCGTCAGCGTGAGACCACGCTTTGCGGCCTCGTTCTCAAGGCGCTTCCGCAATGGGCCAGTGAGACGTAGCTTGAAAAGAGAATCGGGTAGTTCGTCTGTCATGGCCATATAATGCTCATTTTATTCCTTGACGAATACGGCCACGATAAGGCTATATAATGGCCATAACCAATGAGGGAGATATGGCTCAACAAGTTCACTTCAAAATCCCCATGCCGGATGATGTCAGAGAATGGCTCGACAAAGCGGCACCAAAGGCTGAGCGAAGCCGGGGAGCGCATATTATCTTTTTGCTTCGGCAGGAGATGGAAAAAGAAAAGGCACCAGAGCCTCGGTTGGGGAACCGCTCTGATGCCTCTTATCACAACGAATAGGAAATATTCGCTATGACAAATGATAGCACAAACCTTATCACGCCTTCAATGCGCGAGGGCGAACTCCGCATCCTTGACACCGATCTTGCAAAGCGGCTTGGTTTCGCTGCTCCCCGCATGATCCGGAAATTGATTAAGCGCTACCTACCAGAATTGGACAAGATCGGCCCCCGTTCCACGGTGGAACGGGTTATAAACGGCGGTAACGCCACAGAATATTACCTAAACCGTAAGCAGGCGATCTTTATCACGGCCAAGTCTGAAACGGTGGAAGCAACTGACATCACCATTGAGATCATCCATCGCTTTGATAGCTATGAGCGCGGCCAGATACCCAACGCCACCCCAAAACCCAAACGCCCCCGCAAGCCGCCGATGCTTGCAACATTCAAGACTGGCTACGGCATCGCCAAGGAACTTGGATTGGATGATAATCAGGCGGCATCACACGCAGGCCGGTATTGCTTGAATAAGTGCGGCGAAAACCCACTGCCAGCCCTTGGCTTGGACAGCCGCCCTACGCCAACCGAGGCAAATTACTACACCGTGACAGAACTCGGTAAGGAGATTGGCTTAAGCGGGCAAGCCATGAACAAGCTGCTTATTGAGCAGGGGTATCAGGTAAAAGTGTCCGGGGGCAGTTCATCCGCAGCTTATGAGCCAACGGAAAAGGGGAAACCTCATGCGCGGCTCTTTGATGAGGTGCGTAAAGGAGGGCGTGGCTCGCAGCAGGCTTTGAAATGGAAGCATGTAATTGTGAGCCTCCTTCATCCTTTTACGAAAACACCAGCGTAAGCGCCGTAACGGACAGCCACCCTTTCGGGGGTGGCAACGCTGGTGTGTTCGCAAAGGTGCCGGAAGCGTTTGAGAGACGGAACCTTGAGAGAATGAGCGATGCGGAAATTGGGGAGGCATTATTTAATGCATCCCTTACTGCGCCAACCGTTAGATGCAACTTCCGTAGAACAAAGCCAGAGCTACAAGCCTTTCTAAAAGAAGGAGCAAGAGCCATCACTCAAATCTGGCACGATCTTGAAGAAGAAGAGCGGGTAGGCCGGACTTATAAGCCACAGGAGGTAAAGGTCCGGCAGAAGGCTTTAGCTTGACTCAAAAAACAAAACCCCTCTCACTGAAGTGAGAGGGGCTACCTTGCCGGAAGGCGTAAGAGGCGTCAGGCGGCTTTTGCCATGCCTTCGTTTTTAATCGCGGCAGGATCGTTAGAACCAAAAAGAGAGGTTCGCTTAAGCGCGTCAACTCCGGCTTCATTGATCGCCCGATCAATGGCCCTGTCGAAAATGCCCCGGAATGTGTTCAGCATGGAATGCCCCTTATGCTTCGGCAACAACGAGAGAGAAAGAAATCCAAGCTCCATAGGCCTTGACATCTTTAATTTCCTCTTCTTCCTCCAGACTAGGTCTCATTTCACGGAAAAAGTAAAGGTCTGACGGTGTTCGAAAGTGAAATTTTACGTGTTTCGATTCCAGTTCGCTTCCCGCTAACGCAGTTGCCTGTGCGAAAGTTTCTGCTAATATTTCTTTATATTCTTCTTTATTTACATCTCCGTAATCATAATTCGGAGACATAACCATATGGCGAATTCGCAATACCCGTCCATCGAACCCCGGAAGGTGGGTCGAATTCGCCTGGAATATCACAAGGGGCTCTTTTTTTTCATTCGATTCGCGATAGAGTACGAAGACCTTTGCATTCTTGGATGGGCTAAGGGCCAAATCGTCTAGAACCGACATAGAGGATTGTGCATAAAAATCGAAATCTTCGTCAAGATCTTCGCACTGATTCCGCCAGCATGATTTTACATGATTCCAGACGTTATTGTCTGCGGAGCATGACTCTAATTTGTAATCCACCAGGTTCCCATTGTCATTACAAGCCTTGGGAACGTTTCTGCACAACAGCTCGCATTGTGACAACCCATTAATATTCATGCCTTGTAGTCGTTAGGAGAGAGGGCGGCCTTTGGGTCGCCTTTCTCTTGTACCATTACCCAAAATATGAAAGTCTAAAGCAATGCCATTGCTTCCTGTCGTCATGCCTGAAATCTGGGATATTCCTGCTGCGGCAGGCGTACCCGCGCTTCTTGGGCAATCCATCTCTACGGGCGTTGAGGCATCTGCTTCCACGCTGCTTGGCACAATGCTGGATGAATACCTCATCCAGAACGCGGCCAGCCAGTGGGGTATTTTCACGCAGGCAGGAGATGCCGTTCTGACCTCTGCGCATGTGCGTGGGGTAGATATTAACCGTAGCTATATGCTGTCCACGGCACCGATAGAAAACGGCGCATTCACCACGTATGACAAGAACAGGATACCGGGCAGATATGTTGTCGAGATGGTCTGCGATGGATCGTCTTTTGATTACGGCAGCGCGAGTGCGATTGAAGATCTTCTGAGCGGAATAGGTGTGGGCGGAAATTCCCAAGCGGCAACTCTCAAAAGCATTTTTGTCGCAACACTGGAACAGCTTACGGCAGACCTTAATCTTTACAGCGTGGTAACGCCTGAGGGGGAATACACCAACGTCAATGTGGTGGGATACCACATCCGGCGTGCATCAGAGCGCGGTGCCTCCATGATTACGGCAGAGGTCTTCCTGCAAGAGGTAAGGGTGAGCGCCGAAGCTGCATACACCTTAACTGCACAGCCGCAGGGAGAGGCAGCACAGAACGGCGGGAATGTGCAGTCAGAAGGCGCAGATGATGATGCGCTCAATGCGGTTACGCCAACGGGGATATTTTAATGTCATTCGCATACACTATCCCTCTCAATGCGGTTGCTTTTCAGAAGTTACAAACGCCGCTTTCCGGGCAGACAATACGGTTTGATATCCAGCAGCGCAGCACGGGCCTGTATGCCAATATCTGGCTAAACGGCACCATGAAGGTGGCTGGCGTATTATGTCAGGATAGAACGTGGCTGGTGCGGGAAGCGTATTTTGGTTTCCCGGGTGATTTTACCTTCGTGGATACGCAGGGCACATCAGACCCGGAATATAGCGCCTTAGGCACGCGGTATCTGCTGGTTTATCAGGAAGGCCAGAATGTCTGACGCTATCAAAAAGCGCGAGATCGAGGTCACGTTTACCTTGGATCAGGGCGGGTTTGCAGACGGCGCCAATAATACGCTGACCATAACAGGCCATCGTGTGTCCTGTGAGGTCGTCAGTGCTTCCAATGAAACGGGCATGATGTGCGCCCTGCGTATCGAGGGCATGAAACTGTCTGATATGAACAGGCTCTCTGTTATTCAGGCGGGTATCGTTAGCCAGAGCCAGAATACGGTATCAGTAAAGGCAGGCAATCGCGGAGAGAAAAAGGCCCTTGTCTTCGCTGGCGGAGTGATCGAAGCCTTTGCAGATTTCAGTGGTGCGCCCAATGTTGCCTTTATCGTCAACGCGCAATCCACTGTAGATGCCGCTTCTGCATCAGTGTCTGCCACGGCTTTTGGTAATGATGTGCCTGTCGCCACCATTCTGGAAACCATAGCGGGCAAGATCGGTTTTGCGTTCCGCAATTACGGTATTACATCCGTTCTCAAGGGCGGTGTAACCTACAAGGGGTGTGCGCTGGAACAGATTGCAGCCGTACAGGCGGCCACTCGCATTCAATACCATTTGGGGTTTGGCGTTCTTTCGGCGTGGCCAGCAGGGGTGACATCATCGACTGAAAGTGAAATTCTGGAGATATCCTCATCTACCGGGCTGATAGGATACCCCAGCTACAGCCAGTATGGCGTAACACTGCGGACAGTCTTTAACCCTGAAATTGCATTTCACGATACGTTCAAGCTCAGCAGCCAGTATTCTCCAGCAGCGTGGGTAAATGCCTACGGTCAGATGCGTTCTGTTGATGGTTCCCAGAATATCTATCCGCCGTCCAATGGCCAGTGGGTTGTGCTGCGTCTGCAGCATGATTTGCAGACTGAGGAAGAGAACGGCTCCTGGTTCACCTTTATTGAGGCTGCGCGGCCTGAAATAGCCGGGCAGGTAAGTGGCTTTGCAAGATAAACCCACTGTTGGCTCTATGCAGCCATCGGATATTGCGAGTGACTTCAACGTCACAAATGCAGTTATTCGCCGTGCGCTCTCCATGATGGGGGCTGATACACTTGTGCAGGTTAAGGCTGTACGCAGCACAGGCCTTAACCCTGTTGGGTATGTTGATATCTGGCCGATTGTGCATCAGCAGGACGGTCAAGGGAACGTTGTCCCGCATGAGATTATCTACAATGTGCCATACCTGCGCATACAGGGTGGGAAGCGTGCGTTTATCTGTGATCCCCAAGAGGGTGATATTGGCGCAGCCATCATCTGCGGGCGTGATATTTCCAGTGCGAAAGTCAATCGCACGGCATCAGCGCCGGGGTCATACCGGCAGCATGATATGGCCGATGCGCTTTATGTTGGGGGTTATCTGAACGATGCGCCAGAGGAATACATCGGCTGGGTTGGGGGTGACGTGCATGTTAAAACGGCTGGGAAGTTCATCGTTGACGCAGCAGATTGCGAAATTAACTGCAATGTTAAGGTTTCAGGTGATGTGACTGCAGGGGGTATCAGCCTGCAAAGCCATACGCATGGCGGCGTGCAAACAGGCAGCGGAGCAACCGGCAAACCAGAATAGGCTTGTACCCGCATGCGGATTATGTCATTCTCTCTCTATCGTCGCCCGTTTTGTAATTAGGCCGCTCCGCATGGGGCGGCTTTTTTGTTGGTATCATGGCATCTACCCTCCTTCTTGACCGCACAGCGTGGGATCTGGCTGTTGATGCTTCGGGCAACATTGCCGTTGCGTCTGCGCCTTACGCCACGGCGCAGGATATTTCTTCTGCTGTGCGCGTATTCCAAGGCGAATGTTGGTATAATACTGCCTTAGGCTTGCCCTATCTCAATAAAATCTTGGGCAGGAACCAGTCGGTTTCAGTATTCCGTTCGAATGTTGAGCAGGTGGCCGCGGCAGTCCCAGAAGTGGCGTCTGTAAAATGCGTGCTTTCTCAAATGAATGCGTCGCGTCAGCTCTCCGGGCTTATTCTTTTCACGACTGACAGCGGGAGCACGTCTAGTGTCAGCTTCTGAAACAGGCACAACGTCAGTCCCAGCCCCATCTTTTACTGATGCTGGATTTGTCGCGCCATCCGAAAGCGATATGCTGTCAGGCGCATTGGCAGATATTAACGCGGCTTTTGGGAATCTGCTGAATACCGCGCTTTCCACGCCACAAGGGCAGTTGGCGATGTCGCTCACTGCCATTATCGGTGATGCGTATGACCAGATGCTTGCACTCTTTAACGGTGTAGATCCTGATCGGGCGTCAGGCCGGATGCAGGATGCCGTCGGTAAGCTGTATTTCATGACGCGGCGCGGAGCGACTGCAACGGTCGTGACTGTTGCCTGCACAGGTGCGGCCGGAACAGTTATCCCAGAAGGAACGCTCATTCAGGACGGCAATGGGAAGACGTATGCGGCAGATGGTGCCATTACGATTGATGCGACGGGCACGGGCACAGGAACATTCTCCTGCACGGAAACAGGCGCGATTGAATGCGCTTCGAGCAGTGTATCGGTTTATCAGTCCGTGGTGGGCTTATCATCCGTTACAAACCCATCTGCTGGGGTAACAGGCTCCGATGAAGAAAGCCGAGTGGAGTTCGAGCAGCGCAGGCAGGAAAGCGTTGCGGCAAATTCCGTTGGCTCTCTGGACGCGGTTCTTGGTGCGGTAGAGGCAGTTAGCGGCGTAACGGACGCATATGTGACCGACAACAGCACTGATGCTGCGGAAACAACCAACGGTGTTTCCATCGCGGCGCATAGCTTGTTTGTATGCGTAAATGGCGGTGCGGATGAAGATATTGCGCGCGCCATCCTAAGCAAAAAGCCGCCAGGTTGCGGCTATACTGGCACCAGCAGCGTGACAGTGACTGATCCCAATAGCGGATACACTACAGCGCCAAGCTATACAGTGCAGTTTACGCGCGCCACACCCACACCAGTTTACATCTCTGTAACGCTTAAAAGTAGCTCCTCTGTTCCGTCAACGGCAACGTCAGATGTGCAGGCGGCTATCATCTCAGCCTTTAACGGTGGAGATGGAGGGGCGCGGGCACGCATTGCCAGTTTGCTTTTTGCCAGTCGGTATTATGCACCCATAGTGGCCTTGGGGTCATGGGTGCAGATTGTCGAAATAACCATAGGCACAGCAGCCAACCCATCCGGGTTTACCCTGCAAATGCAGGCTGATCAGATTCCCACCATAGAGGCGGCAAACATCACTGTCGCAATTGCGTGACATGCAAAACGTCCAGCAAACAATACTGTCTCAATATTCATCATCTCCGACCATCTGCTCTTTGATTGAGGGCTGGAACCAAGCGCTAGACCCAGCCCCCCTGATAGATGCATGGTACGCGGATGTCTGGGATTTAGATACTGCGCAAGGTTACGGGCTTGATGTATGGGGGCGCATTGTTGGTGTCAGCCGCGTTCTCAAGGTCACTTCCAGTAAATACTTTGGATTTTCCGAAGCGAATGACCTGACGGAAGAAGGGTTTAACAGCGCTCCTTTCTTCGCGGGGAATGCGGCAACAGACAATTACATCCTGTCTGATGATGGATATCGCCAGCTCATAAAAGCCAAGGCACTAGCTAACATAACTGACGGCTCGGTCTTCTCAATCAACAAGATCCTAACAACGCTCTTTGCGGGACAGGGGGATGCCTATGTGCAGGACAACAGCAATATGAGCATGACTTACGTGTTCAATTTTGTGCCGACTGACGTGCAGGTTTCCATCATCGAAAACTCTGGCGTGCTGCCACGGCCAGCCGGTGTTGCAATCTCCTATTCAATAAAAAGTGCTTCTTGATGAAACAGTCTGATGATCTGGGGCTTTTTAACGCTCTCATTGCGGCGTCGGCAGCATCTGGGAACTTGGCAACCGTTCCAGATACGCAACCCACGGCAGGAGATGGGAGTGCCAGCATTGCGCTAGGCTTTCCTCCAGAGACCTTTATTGACCGTGCCGCTGGCGGATCGCCACCACGCGGCGCAGATATGAACGGGTTTCTCAACCGCCTATCGCGCGCCATTCAGGTTCTGCAGGCAGGTTACGTTGGCCCGTTTAACGCCACCTTTGCCCAGTCTATCGGCGGCTATCCTGCTGGCGCTATTGTGTCGGGATCAACGCCCGGCCTCTTTTGGGTGTCAACTGCGGACAGTAACGTCACAACGCCCGGCGCTAGCGGTGCAACTTGGAGGAGTTTGTTTGACGGTTACCTAACCGCTGCCATTGCTAAATCTACATACGTGCAAAAATCCGGAGATAAGTCTACGGGCTCGCAATACAGCGCAGGCTGGTTTTGGGGTGGATACGGTGCAGGCTGGGGCGGCAGCACCACATCTGGGCAACTACGCTGGACTGTTTGCGGTGTATCGTTCGGTAATCCGGGCGGGGACGCATCGCCTAAATACTCTGGTAATCTATGCGTTACTGATGTCCTTAATGACGGCAGCAACAATGAATCCGGCATCAATATGCGCGGATACGATAGTGCAGGGACGCTGTATAACTGGTTTTACGCATGGAACGGAAATATCACGACACCAAAAGGGCTTGTTGCATTCCAGTCTGACCTTTCAGGGTATGTTGCGAACACCAATACTGGTATCTCCGGTGCCATTTCCGGCACATCTCTCTGTATAAATCCGTCTGATGGGCGCGCGTATTTTGCGTATTCTGGCAATACACAGATCGCGGCGTTAGCGTGGTATGCGGACGTAACAGCAGAGACCACTGCGCGGGTAAACGCTGACAACAATCTGCAAGCGCAGGTGAGCGCAAAACAGCCAGCGGGAAATTATGTCACCGGGCTGTCCGCAGGTAAAATCATGCAGGATTTTGTCGTTGCAGTTGAGGGCAGCGGCGTGCACGATATAACATTTCCGCAGGCATTTTCAGGCACTCCAACAACTATTGTTATCAGTCATGGCCTCACAAATGGGAGTAATGATCCTGTTTCTGTTTTGAGTGGCTGGACGGCAACGGGGTTTCAGATACAGACTAACGGCTCGACCAGTGTTAATTTTCTGGCTGTTGGCCCAGCATGATAGCGCCAGTCCCGTCGCCAATATGGCAACCTGCCTGCGCGCGAACTATCGCAATACCTGAGCCCGCAAACTTGCGTGCGCGTGGACTTGTGGCGAGCATTATATCGATTTCGTGGGCTCCCAAATCGAGCTCTGACAATTTTGATTTCTCACTTGACGCATCTGGAATTCTTTGCGGCACAGGTGATTATATCGCGCAAGTTGAGGCTTCTGTCGCGACATCTCAGGGTCGGCCTACAGATCTCGCTGTGTCGTGGTGCAGCGTTGTAAACGGGCTGGCGTGCGTCTTTCTCGGCGGGGGAGAGCCGGGGACTACGCAGACAGTCAGTGTAGAAATAACGACGCAGCAAGGTCGCATAATATCCCAAGACGTTTTGCTTGCTATCGTAAGCGGGGTGGCGAGCACCCCCAACCCCGTTCCCACCCTCGCGGATGGGACGCCCGTTCCACCTAACGCTATGCGTGATTCTGACGCGTCAATACTGCTCGACGATAACGGAAATCCGCTTCTTTTTGCATAAATAATCGGAATTATCATGTCAGGAACTAATTCAACGGCGACCACGCAAAGTGGTACGCCGATTTCGTCGTTGCCTGAAGCGCAAGCCGTTGCCGCGGCAGACAGTATTTTAGGCGTATTTAGCGGCAAAGCGCAGCTTGCGACACCTGCCAATATTGTTAAGGCCGGACTACCATCAGACGTTGTAAAAACGGCTGATTTGGATGATGCGCTGTCTGGCTCTGCGCTAAACCAGTACGTCACGCAGGCCGCCACGCATGCGGCAGCCTCAGAAACATCAGCCAATCAGTCCCAGACAGCATCAGCAGCAGCTTCGACAAGCGCGGCACAGGCGGCACAAACAGGCGTGCAGGTTGCAACTATTGCATCCAGTGTTAACGATACAGCCACCAGCGCTCAAAACGCAGTTGCAGGCGTAACGGCAGATGCTAACGCGGCCAAAGTGCTGCTGACAGCCGCTCTGTCCGGATCTGCGCCGCTGGAATACCGCGGCTATTGGGATGCTGCGACAAACTCCCCCGCGTTAGCCAGCGGCACCGGTGCTGAGGGCGATCTCTATATCGTTTCAGTCGCCGGGACTACAAACCTAGATGGCAATGCCGCGTGGTCAGTGGGCGATGGCGCGTGGTTCACGGGCGGCAAATGGGTATATTTTGCCCGCGCCGGATGGGCTGCTGTAGCGCAAGAAATTGTGGCCATCAATGCGCTGGGGGTGGGCGATCACAGGCTATCTGCGGGCGGCACGGGGTTTTCCATCTCTGACGACACCGGCAATGTTGCATTTGAGATTGATTTTTCGGGCAATATGCTGGCTCTCAATCTCACGTTACCTGATGGCTCTATTCTGCAAGTCGCAGAAGACCAGAATGCACCGCTACGTCTGGTCGGCTCTGATGGCACCTATCTCGATATCGGCCTGCCAGACACAGACCCGGTTATTGTAGAGACCGCTCCTGATCTGTGGCTAGACGCAGCAAGTGGGCTAACGTGC
Source organism: Acetobacter oryzifermentans (assembly GCF_001628715.1). Classification (NCBI taxonomy): domain Bacteria; kingdom Pseudomonadati; phylum Pseudomonadota; class Alphaproteobacteria; order Acetobacterales; family Acetobacteraceae; genus Acetobacter; species Acetobacter oryzifermentans. The sequence continues at coordinate 405,737 of NZ_CP011120.1, forward strand.
GCTGCGTCTGGTACTGTGCAGTCGTGGAGCGGTAAAACGGCATCGCCGTGGGGCGCGGCATTTGCAGCAGGCAATCCCGTTAAAATTGCAAACGCAATCGGTGATCTGCCAGCGATCCATTTTGACGGTGCATCGGCTCTCTCTCACGCGCTGCCGTTTACTCCGGGCACCGTAATCGCAGTGTACCGCAACACAACTACCGCAGGCTCAGCGCAACCTGCAATTGTTGCGTGCGACAGCGCCACTGCTGGCACACCGGCATGGGCATTGCGTGGTTTTATCCCCATGGGCGTTAGCGGTGGATTTTCTCGCGCACAAGGCTATCAGATCGGCACCAGCGTATCTGGTACAGAGTTTGCAGCCCGCGTATCCGGTGCTCTCGGGCATTGGCAGGTGCTTGGTGCAACGTATTCTAACGATACAGTCACCACGGCATCCGGAAAAACACACAGCATCCCGTGTGTAAAATCCCCAGCCGCTACAGTGTTGGCCCCCGGTGGAAAATCTGGGACGATTGGCGCCACGTATAATGCGTCTGGCGCTCTAACAGATTATTTTACCGGCGACCTGTGCGAGTTGCTGATCTGGCAACGCGCGTTGAGCCAGCGCGAATACAATGCTGTTGTTGATGCATTGCAGAGCAAATACGAGTTACAGCCTGTATTTGGCCGTTTTCTCTATGGCGCGTTTCAAACAACGGAAGCGGGTCTAGAGTCTGGCGGTGTCGAAGGTCTTGTCATGCTCTCATCCGACAACGGCATTGAGTGGCAGCATGTCCCAACAGAGTTGATTTTTGACGGCGCACACACAATGCGTGATCCGACAATTACGTATCACAACGGGCGTTTTTTGCTGGCCTGTACGGCAGGCTCATTTGGCAACGGGTATCAGGATCGGTTTTCCGTTTATTCGTCAACAGACGGGCGGCACTGGTCGTTTGTGACTGACGTTATTTGCACGGTAGGCGGCGTTACGTCTCATCAGACGTGGGCTCCGGAGTGGTTTCATAATCCAGTAGATGGCGTTTTGCGGCTTGTTGTGCATCTCGATATTGGCTCTGCGGCAAGCCAGATTTACGAAACGCACCCAACCGACGACACGTTACTTAACTGGTCAACACCGGCGCTTATTTCGCTGACCGGGTATTCGAACGTCATTGATAGTTTCCCGCTTTATTACAAAGACCGCTGGGTTCTGTTTTTCAAGGACGAGAGCGCCCGCCAGATCCAGATTGCCACAGCATCTGCACCCACAGGCCCATACACAGTCCTGACAACAGGCGATTGGGCTGGATGGGGCAGTGGTGTCGAGGGGCCTAGCGTGATGCCTTTGGGCGAAGATGCTGCCGGGAACACAATGTTTAGGATTTACATCGACGCTCAGGGCGCGGGTATTTCTTACAGCGATGCTGTTGGCGCATGGCCCGATGTGCTGACCGGAAAATGGTCAACACCAAAACTATTAACGGTGCCGTCTAATCCGCAGCACGGCACATGTATCCGTAACCCAATTCCGCATTTCGGAGTATAAAAATGGCTGGACTATCTCTTACAATCGCGGGTGCATCATTTGCGGGATCAGTCGGATTTGATCCGGCAGGCGACAGCACAATTACTGACTGGTACGTGTTTGGCGATCGCTCAGGCGCGGGTAGCATTACAGGCAGCCTGACAAATCAGGCCGCAGGTGCAAAAGCGCCGACTGTTACAGGCGAGAGCAGCATTGCTGTCAACCAAAACAATATTGTTATTGATAACGTTAAATCTGAGATTGTCAGCAATCTAGCGGGCGGTTCGGATTTTACTGCGTTTGCTGTTGTAACAGCAGATTTTTTTAACGCCACAACGTCTCCAACCGCTCAGGGAAATCCGGTTACAGCAGGTATGTGCGGCGTTATCCCGTTTGGCAATATTATCGGTAGCCCAACATTGCAGGGGATTGGCGTTCAGGCAAATGCACAATCCGCAAATACATTTCGTTGGGAGGGATACTCTCAGGGAGCGTATTCAGGCTGGAGCACGCTGCATCAGATTTTCACCCCTACTGCGGCACTCCCGATCTCTGAAACACCCATTTTGTTGGCGCTGACACAAACAGTCTCGACAAAAACACTCACGTTTTACGACCTGACCAACGCGCCGGGTAACGCTCTGTCTGCGGGCGCGATGGGCACGGGGTATAATGTTGCCAATACAAATATCCTCATTGGTAGCTCGTATGATGCACAAAACGGCAACGCTCCGTGTCTGGGTGCAAAACTCTCATTCTGGGCCGGTTTCCAGCGCGCTATGACGCAGACTGAGGTGCAGGACATGGCAACAAAAATCCGCCGTGTGTTGAAACAAAACGGCCTGGTTGTCGGGTAAAACCGCAAAAAAAACTGAGAAAAATTGAATGACTGATGAACAGAGCGCGGGCACCCCCAGCGTTGCTGATGGCGTGCACGCACGTCTGGATGATCACGAAGAACGCCTTGCCGCCGTAGAAAGGCGGCAGGACGTGACAGATGGCAAGCTGGATAGCATCAGCCGAGATATTGCGGCTGTGCGGGCAGAAGGTAACGCCCGCCAGCAAGCTACAAATGCCGGAATGGATCGGATTGGTATCCAGCTTTCTGACCTTACCCGCCAACTGGCGGCCCATACGGGTGCGCAGGAAGAGCGGAACAGACTGGCAGAAGACGGTTTGCGGCGTTGGAAAAAGTTGGCGGTTATTGTGGGGATTTTCTGCACACTTGGTGCTGCGGTTGGATCCACATTGCTTTCAGATCAGGAGGTAGCCAGCACGATCTGGGTAAAATGGCTGCACTGGCGCGAACCGTGGGATGTTCCCACACAGCCCACACCGCAGCCGCAGGAAACGCAGTTCATTCTGCCCCCGCGTGAAATGGAGGCGACATGACCGGACTAAACCTGTCTCAGTTTAAATCCCTCATTGTGCAGCCTGCGCTTGCAGGGGCTGGGCTTGACGGTGAGGCAGCAGTTAATTTGCTAACCGGCACCTGCCTTGTTGAAAGTGACCTCTCTTGGCTGGAGCAAGTCAGGGGGCCTGCCCTTGGTATCGCGCAAATGGAACCCGCAACGCATGACGACTGCTGGGTAAATTACCTGCGCTACCAACAGGATACCGCAAACCACATCCTCGCAACGTGCGGCCTCTCTGGTTTGCCTGATGCGAGCGTGATGGTCTGGAACCTGCGGTATGCCGTTTTGATGGCACGTGTGAAATACCTGCGTGTTCCAGCGCCGCTACCTGATGCAAACAATGCCGACGCCCTCAGCGCCTATCACAAGCAGCATTACAACACGGTGTTAGGGCAGGCGAACGCCAGTGCAAACACATCCCTATTCCTGCAGGCCATCAATGCATGAGGCGGGTTCTCCTGCCTCTTATGCGCCAGTTGGCGTGGCAGTTACTTAGAAAGGACAAAGACGGTGTTTCTCACCGAAACCGAATGCGAGCGCATAGCCAAACGCACCGCCGATATCGTTCTGGCCGAACTGCGCCGCGACATCCATCGCAGCCCCAACGGAAACCTCGTGATTGAGATGGTCGAGGTGAACACGCTTCCTGTCAGTCTGCGTGGAGGGGCATCGCATGGCTGACACACCCGTAAAAGCCAACATTGCCCAGACAGCAAAGGCCGTTGCCGCGGGCTTGTCTATGCCCACGCTTATTGCTGCCCTGCCGCAGCCGGAAGCAACATGGGTGCTGTATGCCTGTGCTGTGTTTGCTTCTGCAGGATTTGCGGCAACCCTAATTCCGCTTCCGGCCAATCAGTCTGGCAAGTTGTGGCTAGTGTACCGGATCATCAACTTCCTTGCTCTCAACTGGAAGTACGCTGCCAACGCAGCCGTCATGCTGCGAGGCGTAGCGTCCTCCAAAGCTGAACCGCCCAAGGCTGGGCCGGGTTCTGTTGTCACCATTCCGAAAGACGATACGAAATGAAAAAAGCACTTCTTGCTCTGGGGCTTTTGCCTCTTCTGGCTGCCTGCGCCGATACTGCGCAGGGCAAATTGCGTCAGGCTGTTTATGATGTGGATAGCGCTTATCATGTGTTGGCCAACCCTATGCCGGATGTGATGGCAGGCAAGGTTCCCGGTGTGGCATTAACCGACACGCAAAAGACTATTGCCAAGGCAGCCAGTCAGACCGTGTTTAATGAAATCCAGTCTCTGGAAACCTCTATCGAAAGCGGCAACAGCATTACGCAGACGGGCGTAAGCGCACTCCAGACCGATTTTCTTTCATTCGAAACCTGCTGGGCAGGCCTGAAAACCGGCACCACGCCGGATGCCTGCGCAGCTCTTGGCGGGAGTAAATAACATGAACGCAACAGAAGAAAAAATTGAGCAGGAAATCCAAGCGAAGGGGCTAAACGCACCGCGCATTACTCCAAATCACATCAACAACACAATTAAAGATATTGAGTTCCTGCGCCCTAAATGTGGTGTTTTGACAATTTGTGTTCTGACATTGACGAACGGGTTTACCGTAACCGGAGAAAGCGCCTGCGCATCTCCTGAAAATTTCGATGAAGAAATTGGACGCAATATCGCGCTGGAAAATGCACGCCAGAAGATCTGGGCCTTTGAAGGCTACCTGCTGAAACAGCGACTATACGAAGGGAAACACTAACCATGAACGCAACAGAAATCAGCGCCATCTTGGGCGTAGTTGGTACCGTAGCTGGTCTGGCCGAAAAATACGGGCCAGAAGTTTACGAGACGGTGAAAGAGGCCATTGAGCAGTCCAAGAGCAAGACTGGCCCAACTGTAGCAGATATTGAAGCCATTTTTGCCAAGTGCAAGGCCGATAATGCGGCTATCCAGTCCGCATGACGCCAGATTTTGAATGCGGGATGATTGTTGGTGGCGGGGGAGTTTTCCTCGCCACTATCGCGCTGGCTGTGGGCTGGCGGTTGCTGGTGGTGCGGGCTGACTTTTGGGGGAGAAAGTGACGGGCTTCCACCGACTGCGGGGTATGCCATGCAGTTTATGCCGCACCGTCCAATCCCCTCTACATTGCCTGCGCCCCGAAGGTAGCCCGTAGTTTTTCCGGCGCTGCGTTTCCGCCCCGGCTACGCGATCCCAGCAATGATTTATGCGCCATGTGCACCTGACGACTACCAGATTACCGATGGGGCGTTTCTATCGCCCAGAGCGGTTCGGGTCTGGCACCCGCCAGCTATCAAGGATTACTTGACGGCTGGAACCTGAAACTGGCTGCCTTGCTAGGGTTCGAACCTAGATTGGCGGAATCAAAATCCGCTGTCCTACCGATTAGACGACAAGGCATTTGTGCTGCGGGCCGGGCTTGAAATTAATTAGATTTAGCTCGATGGTGCGCAAGATGGTGCCCGCGACATAGCCAGCGAACCTGAAGTGGCTGCGAATAGTCATCATGGTGAGCATCGACACGTTCCGCTCCACACAACTCACAGGGTTGACGCACCAATGATCCATTTCCTAGAGCTGTTTCTACAGCATCGTGCGCAGCATGGACCTCTGGTGAAACCGATTTTCGCCATCTCATCGATCTCTCTTGACGGCTTTCACCAGTCCTCATGGCCTCTGCATTGCAGCGCGCCTGAAAAGATCGTTGACACTGGCGTGAGCAAAACCGTCCATTTCCACGCTTTACCTCCGCTTCTACAGCAGAGAATTCCAGATTGCATCCCGTACAAATTGCGGGAATGCGCTTGCGCCATTCCGGTTTAAATACTCTTGTCATAGCATTGCCACCTTTAAGGCTAATTTTAAACCTCACGCATGTCCATCCACGCTGCCGCAGCCCCATGAGCATAGTACGGATTGGGGAGGGGTACAAGGGGACGGTTAATGGTTACTAACTGGCTAATTAAAATAATAAATACCCATTATACCGCAGTAAACTGCTATAATTAGATATAGAACTCAATCTTGACATGGTAGGGGTCACAGGTTCAATCCCTGTTGCGCCCACCATCTGTTGCCCGGCAGTTTTCTGCGGATTTTGAGCATAACTCTCCCTGAAAAATCATATTCTATAGTGGCATTAATTACCATTATTCGGTGTCTATACTCGTGCCAGATCCGTACCACTCAGAAGTAAAGTGAATTGCCCCGGGTTTTGTGGAGACAGCAAGACTCAGAGCCATTCACCCACATTCAAGATGAGCCACCTCAAATTTTCCGACCAGCTTTACCCTTGAAATCCCTCCCATAGCCCGCCCTGCTTTACGATGGCGGCAATAACAGCACGCAACAGCGAGTTATCGTTCAGCAACTGTTTGCCCATTTTTTCATGAGCTTCCATCAGCTCAATGGTCGCGTTCAGCCCTTCTTCCTGAAGATCAGGTGAGTTGGCGAACTGATCTTTTGTGTTCGCCTTTGCCTGCTCCCGCAATTTTTCTGATTCTGCCAACTTGGTTTCCAGCCCAGTGACAAACGCCACCTTGTCACCATCTGTCAGATCGCCCTGGAACAGATCATTGATCGCGTCAATGATGCGGGAAAGCTGCACCTTCACTTTGTCCTGCGGTTGTCCCGAACCGGCTTCCTTTATCGGTTCCAGCCCATCACCGGTTTCGTTCTTCAGTCCAAGCTTCTGCTTGCCAAGGTCTTTCATACGGTGATGCGTCAAACGCAAAGTCGTCGTATCAATGGTTTCACGCTCACGGTCGAACTTCAGCAGAGGCCACAGCATTTTTGCGAACAGGTAAAGCTTTTCATAATCCGGATTGCCATAGTTCAGCATCTGACTGAAAAACTCGTACATCCGCACGTAAGATGCCAGATCACTCCGGAACTGAACCAGTCCGTCAATCCGCTCCTTTGCTTCCTTCCGCTCCTGTGAGCTTTCGGGTTCGTCCTGAATGATTTTCCGCGCCTCACGATAGCGGCCCAGCACACGGGAACTGACCGGCACAATGGCCGCATCAAGCTGCTGCTGTGACGCTTTGGGGTTTGCGAGGATATGAGCCACCCGATCCACTTCAGGCTGATCATACAGCCCGGTATCATCCAGCTTGTGGCGCAGGTTCACCACGCAGTTCGGGTCACTGAGATCCGCCAGTTCGGCCTTCGTGTAATATTGCTGGAACGCCTTGAGGATGTCTTCGGGATCGTTCTCGAAGTCGACAACGAAGGTCATATTCTTGCCCGGATAGCAACGGTTTAAGCGTGAAAGCGTCTGGACGGCCTGAATCCCGCCGAGCTTACGATCCACATACATGCCGCATAGCAAAGGCTGATCAAAACCCGTCTGGAACTTGTTCGCCACGATCAGAATCCGCCACGGATCTTCGGCAAAGACTTCCCTCAGGTCGCGCCCTTTGAGTGCCGGGTTGATATTGCTTTCCGTAAAGGGCTCCGGACCACTTTCCGGGTCATCCACTTCACCCGAGAATGCTGCGAGAAGCCCGAAGGGATAATGCTTTTCCTTCACATAGCGATCCATAGCCAGTTTCCAGCGCACGGCCTCCTTGCGGCTGGCCGTCACGACCATAGCGCGTGCCTTGCCGCCAAGGAGAGGCTGCACATTTTGGCGGAAGTGCTCCACCACAATCTGCACGCGCGCGGCGATGTTGGTGGGATGCAGGCGTACCCACTTCATCAGCGCTTTCTTTGCCTCCGAAGCCTCGACTTCTGTGTCATCCAGAATCTGCCCGTTCTGGCTCAGGCGAAATGCCTGTTTCCAGGACACGTAATTCTGCAATACATCGAGGATGAAGCCTTCTTCGATAGCCTGCCGCATGGAATAGACATGGAACGCCTCAGGCTTATTGTTTTTGCTCTTGGGCTGATCCGGATGCGGCAAGCGCCCGAACAGTTCCAGCGTTTTGGCCTTTGGCGTAGCCGTGAACGCAATGAAGGAAATGCCAGCGTCTGCTGCCGTCCTCTGCGCCATTTCCGCCGCCAGCAGGTCTTCCGTGCTGATCTCCCCACCGTCTGCAAGCTCCGCCAGTTCACCGGCGGAAAGAGCAGCCTTGAGTTTACTGGCCGAAGTGCCGGTCTGGGAGGAATGAGCTTCATCAGCGATCACGACGAAATGCTTGCCCTCAGTCGCCGCAAGTTGACGGATTTCTTCCAGAGCGAATGGAAAGGTTTGAATCGTGCAGATGATGATTTTCTTGCCGGTATGCAGGGCCGCCGCAAGTTCTTGGCTCTTGCTGCCCCCGTTGCCAGAGATCGACGCCACCACCCCACGCGTGCGCTCGAAGCTCTCAATGGTTTCCGAAAGCTGCCGATCCAGCACGGTACGGTCTGACACCACGATGACCGTATCGAACAGCTTGTGATTATGAGCGTCATGCAGGTCGGACAGAAAATGTGCCGTCCATGCGATGGAGTTTGTCTTGCCTGACCCGGCAGAGTGCTGGATCAAGTAACGCTGCCCCGGTCCTTCCTCCAGAATAGTGGAAACCAGCAGCCGTGTGGCGGCAAGCTGATGATAGCGCGGAAAGATCCAGCCCGCGATCTTCCCTTTTTTCTTCACCGGAATGACGTAGCGGCCCAGAATATCCAGCCATGAGTCCGGCTGCCAGACCTCCTGCCACAGATACGCCGTAGTGCCGGGATTGCCCGCACCGCCAGCGTTCCCCTGATTGAATGGCAGAAAACGGCTGTGCGCGCCATCCAGATGCGTGCACATCATCACATCGCTGTTGCTGACAGCAAAATGCACGACCGCGCCACCAGGTACCGAAAGCAGAGGCTCCGCAGGCTTTCCCGGCGGTTTTGGTAGGCGGTCTGAGCAGTACTGTTCCACCGCATCCTGAACTGACTGCGTGTAGTTTGATTTCAGTTCGGCGGTCGCAACCGGAACGCCATTCAGAAACAGCACCAGATCCAGCTCATTGCCGTTACTGGACGAATAACGCACCTGTCGTACAACGCGCAGGCGATTGGCGTCATAACGATGCTGCAAATGCGGGTTCATCGTTAGAGCCGGACGGAACTGACAGATTTTTAGTGTTTTTGTCAGTCCGATAATGTCCAGCCCGTCCCGCAGAACAACCAGCGCGCCCCGTGTGTTCAGCGCATCCCGCACCCGCTGGCACAACACGGCGTCCGCCGAGCTGCCATGCGTTTTCTCCAGCGTCTCCCACGCCTCGGGCTCGCATTCGCGCACCCATGCCAGCAGGTCTTCAGGGAACAACGCCAGCCCCACGTCATATCGGGCCGCCGAACTGTCTTCGTAAATCCAGCCGGAGCGCCCAAGGTAATCGCAGATTTCGGATTCTAGATGGTGCTCCTTGTGAAGATCGGTCATTCAGCTGCATCCTCTGTGGGAAGAGCATCAAGCTGACGATTTTCCCATTCTTTATAAGTGATCCCAGAGTGGACCTGATGCCACTTGTCCGGGCCATTCGCGGGACGTCCATAGATGATTGCGGCAGCCGCACTTGGGCTGGAAAAAGCATAATCTTTCACAAATACAGCGGACTGACCCTCAGATCTTATAACACCGCCTCTCTCCAGTTCATCACGTAGTGGGTGATAGCTCGTTCCTTCCTTCCCTTGCCAACACGGGTAGAGACGAGAACCGGTTAGAACGATAAATTCGCCATCCTGTAAGACAGCATGCGCCTCGATTTCATATTTCGGATATTTGAGAATGAACTCTGGCTCTAAATCTGAGCTTTGTTCATTTACCGCGATTGCTTGTCTGGTGACAGCAGAAGTCGTTGAGCCCGCCGGACGGCTACGCTGAATGAACATATCTACCCGAATAGCAGGCAAAACCACCATCAGACTGGCAAGAAACGCTTCCATTTTGGCGATATCCGCTTCCGTCAGACCCGGCAGCTTTGGGGAGTTGCCGTTGTGTAGCGGTGTATGTCCGATCTCCCGCGCCATAGCGATAAGCCGCGCTTCCAGATACTTTACATGCGCCTTGTTGAGCCGGTTAGCGCTGGCCGATACCAGAACGGCTGTTTCCCACCAGTCCTTATCACTTGCCGCCGCGTGCTGCTTGAGCCTGACACCAAGATCTTCGGCCTCCCCAATATAGGCGAAGTCTTCTCCTTCTTTCTCACCCAGCAGCAGGTAAACCCCAGCGTAACCAGCTTCCTCCCGTTTGAGCGCCTCCGTCAGGCGCGTGCGAGGCGTGACGAAGACATGCCCCGTCCAGTTGAAAAGTTCAGCGGTGATCATCCCATCTGGATGACCATCAATATAAAAAAGCTCCAGAGAACGGCCTTTGGTGTCGATCATGCTGCGAGGGCCTTGTTCTGGGCGCGAACGTCAATCTTGCCGGTTACGGCAGCGGAGATAAGGGCGGCGCGGCGTTCTTTGAGCAGGGTAATAGCGTTAGTCGCTGTTAAAATAAGGCTTTCAAATTCGGTAATCGCTCTAGCTAGATATGTAACAATTTCATCTTGAATTTTGCGAGAAGGAAGGCAAATGGGAAAAGATGCGATTTGCGAAGGACTGATATGAGGAACGCTAACTCCTGTCATTTCCGGAGCAAGAAAATGCATAAAATTTGGCAATGAATATTGGTACATTAGAAAAGAACTATTTAAATATTTTTTTAATCGCAATAACCCTACCCGCTGTAAAAGCAAACACGGTAAGTCTTTCTTATATATTTTTGAAATTCTTAGACCTGAAGAAATCCATGGGCGATCCATGCCAATTACAATATCACCTTCTTTTAATTCATAAATATCAAGTCCATCGTCAATTTGACGTTTCCAATATACTACATCGTCCCAACGTAATTTTCCAACTCCGACATTAACACCACGAAGTAGAGGCACGCCCTCGCCATATTTTAAAAACTTGTCAGATGGAAACGCAAAACCGGATATGACTCTCACCACACGGCCTGCTGTCACAACTTCCCACCCTTCCGGCACCATCCCGATCCACGGGATGCCAGAGTCCTTCATAGGGGCGTTGGGGTTTAGGCCCTTTGTGACGGCATGGGAGATGACGGCTTGCCGCTTTTCTGCTAGGAGGGCAATCAGCCGTTGCTGTTCGGCAATCAGGGCATCAATCTTTCCGCACTCACGATCCAGAAAGCTGGCTATTGCCTGCTGTTCGGGGAGTGGTGGAAAGCATAATAGAAATGATGCTAGATTATCCGAAGATAATTCGAGAAAAGTTGTACCTTTCCCAAGAATTTGCAATTCAGACACTGCTGAATAAAAAAAATAGAGGAAAAACTTGGACGACACTCCTTTGTCAGGAACAAGGGAACGACAGCCCTGATTTGTACATAGATCGGTCCCAGCGAGTCCGATACTTCCTATCGGCGCTCGTGTTGAAATAATAATACTACCTTTAGGAACAATACTGACGGCGCAGCTTTCAGCGCCTTTTACAGAAATAGTTCTTTTTGAGTGGGTGATAATCTCGGGTCGTTCAGAATTTAAATCTGCAGGGGTTATCCACGTAATTTCACCGTCCCAGAAATCACTCTGACCGGACTTTGGAGTTGCTCCGTTTTTTAAAGAAAATATTCGCTTGAGTGGTAGGACGTCCCAACCAACCGGAATCTCCCCAATCCACTCAATCCCACTGTCCTTATAAGCCGGATACTTCGGGAAACTCATACCGAAAGCTCCCCAAGCATCGCCATGATTTTCGCGGTTACCTTTTTCAACTCCGCATCAATCTCCGCAAGTGGGCGTGGGGGCTCGAACACATAGAAATACCGATTGAACGGAATTTCGTAGCCGATCTTTGTCTTGTCCTCATCAATCCACGCATCTGGGGCATGGGGCAGCACTTCGCGTTTGAAATAGGCGTGAATGTCCTCATTCAGCGGCACGTTTTCCGTATCGCGCAAGCTGGTATCGGGCATTTTCTTGCCCTTCATCTTACCACGCTGGCCGAGGACGATGTTGCCATCTTCATCGCGTTGCGGGCGCTCCACGGTGATGGTCTGATAACCGAAATCCTTGTTATTGAAGATGCGGCTCAACGGTGCGAGCCGCACCTTGCCGCTTTCGGGCGCTTCCGGTGGCGCTTCACCCTGCATCACGACTGCGCGTGTCTGCGTGCCATCCGCACCGGTGATGGTGGCAAGCTGCGCCTCCTGCGCGTCGCGGAACAGGCGCGTGACGAGGGTGATGTCGTCCTCTCCCATTTCCTTGCGTTTGGAGCCGAGGCTTTTGCGCATTTTCTGCCAGAAGGAGGAGGCATCGATCAGCTGCACCTTGCCCTTACGGTTCTTGGGCTTGCGGTTGGTTAGCACCCAGACATAGGTGGCGATGCCAGTGTTGAAGAACATATCGGTCGGCAGTGCGATAATGGCTTCGACCAGATCTTCTTCCAGAACGAAGCGCCGGATTTCGGACTCACCGGAACCAGCTGCGCCCGTGAACAGGGGGGAGCCGTTCAGCACAATGCCGAAGCGTGAACCACCGTCCTTTGTCGGGCGCATTTTGTGGACAAGGTGGAGCAGGAACAGCATGGAGCCGTCCGAGATACGCGGCAGGCCGGGGCCGAAGCGCCCGTTATAACCCAGCTTTTCATGCTCGGCCCGAACGGCCTTCTCGACCTTTTTCCACTCCACGCCAAAGGGCGGATTGGAGAGCATGTAATCGAATTTGTAGTCTGCCAGCTCATCATCGGACAGTGTGTTGCCGAGGCGGATGTTGCTGACGTCCTGATTACGGATCAGCATGTCAGCTTTACAGATGGCATAAGATTCGGGGTTCAGCTCCTGCCCGAACATGGTCAGGCGCGCATCCGGATTGTGGTCGAGCAGGAACTCTTCCGCGACAGAGAGCATGCCGCCGGTGCCAGCGGTGGGGTCATAGATGGTGCGGACGGCGGCGTTGCCGGGGGTCAGCAGGCCATCATCCTCGGCAAAGATGAGGTTCACCATCAATTTGATGACTTCGCGCGGGGTGAAGTGCTCACCAGCGGTCTCGTTGGAGGCTTCCGAAAATTTACGGATCAGTTCCTCGAACACCTGCCCCATCTGGTGGTTATCAACGGCTTTATCACTGAGATCAAAGCTGATGAATTTTTCGAGCACCAGATAGAGGAGATTGGCTTTGGCCAGCCGATCTGTCTGTTCGGTAAAGCGGAAGTGGTCGAAGATGTCACGGGCGGCAGGAGAGAAAGCGTTGATATAGGCTGAGAGGTTCTCGGTCAGGTTATCCGGATCGCCCAGCACGCCTTTCAGCGTGAAGTCAGACGTGTTTACGAACCGCAGACCTGCGGCTTTCTCCATGAAAGGCATTGGGTCGATCCCTTTGCTCTCCCACTTTTCCTTTTCCTTCAGCACCTTGTCACGGGTCGGAGCCAGAACGGCATCAAGGCGGCGCAGAACGGTAAAGGGCAGGATGACCCGACCGTATTCGGCTGGTTTGAAATCGCCTCGCAGGAGATCGGCGACCTGCCAAATCATGGAGGACAGGGAAGCAGTGCGGGGTGTCGTGCTCATGAAAAAATCTAGTCCGATGTCGAAGATATATGAATCACTGATTTTGAAAATGCTGCCGAAGCCACGCCGCGAACGCGTCTTCCTCTATTGCGCCAGCCGCAAGAGCCACCACGGCCTCGACGGCATCCGGGGCGCTAACCTGCACACGGGTTCCATTCAACCGAAGGAAAAGAACGCAGCAGCTCCAGGCTGTCCGCTTGTTGGCGTCATTGAAGGGGTCATTACGCGCAATGCCATAAGCATAGGCAGCCGCCAGAGTTGCGGTGTCCGGTCTAGGCGCTTCAGTATAGTGCCATCGGTTTTCGGCGCGAGCTAACGCGCTGTGCAGCAGGTTCTCGTTTTTGAGACCATGTGTCCCACCATATTCCTTCAGAGCCTGATCGTGCATGAACAGCACCGCATCAGGTTCCAGAAACTCAGGCAGATCCGGTATCAACGCTTGGCCAGTTCCTGAAGAACGTCAGCCTGCTCACGTAGCGTCTCGCGCGCCATCTGCATCTGGCGTTCAAGCTTAAGATTGCGCTTCACGAGCTTGATTCCGTCGGCCATTTCTACCAGCGTGAGTTCCTGCCCGACTTCCAGGCCAAGACGGATACGTGTTTCTGCTGGAAGGGTAACACCGACAGAATTACCCTGTTTGCGAACGACGACAGTTTCCATGGGCTTAGCTCCGTATTACGTGTCGTAATACGTAACAGGGGTGTATCCGGGGTGGCAAGCCCAAATATCCCCTTACAGCCAGCCTGTACGGATTACATAAACGATCCTGCTCAGAACATGCCAGTCATCTACGCGTGGCTGTAGCGGGCCGCATAATTTGGAACCCAAAAAATACTGCCTTAGGCTCGACGTGCGCGCCTATTAATGCCTCTTAAAGAGGTCTTAATAGGCCTCTAACAATCAGTGACAGGCTGAGATACCTCTGCCGGAAATGGATACGGCGGCAGCGGCCTGAACTGCCGTAGCGGTCGTCCAGCCGCAGCATCCAAATCATGGACGATCAGCAGAGCAACATCATTGGGGAGCCTAGGGAATGCCTGCACGATAATGATACAGCACGGCTTCAATAAACTGATGACATGCCTGAGCAGCAAGAGAATGTTAAATGGTCTTGCGTGGTTTTTCTACGTGATTGGCTGCGTTATGTTTTCGCTAATCATTGTCCCGCTTAAACTTCTGGAGGGCGGCCTACCGTCCTTTTGGGTGTTTGAAAAATAGTGCCCTTAACGTAAAAAAATACTAAAAACTTTTTAGTATAACTTATATTTTTAGGTAATTTAGATTTTTTCGAAACAACCTGTAATGGAAAAAGAAGAGGACTTTTTCAATAAAGACAAAGTCCTCTCATATTTTATTTCACATAAGGCGTTAAGCGGAACGTTTCTGCATCTCAGAACCTGTTTCTGATGGAAGCAGATAAGGGCCTGCCGCACGCAGTGTTATGGAGAGAATACCCATTTCACCACGGGCTAGATGATTACCAAGAGGAAGTTTGGCATTGCCATTCGTCCAGGCACAATCTGTCCAATCGGTATCATGCCAACCTTCGGGCTTTTGGGCTTGAAGATGAGACGTGATATCGAAATGCTGGTTGGCGCACTGTAAACGCACATCTGTAACAGCAACACCCATATAACGGCGATCATCTACAAATGGGCCAATCACATCAGATGGACGGCTGGCGCGAGAAACAATACGCACTGATTGTGTATCAGATGGTAGCATAAAGCTATACTGATGCGCTGTTTTGCGCATTGGCCATACAATAGTGCCTGTGTTTGTTACTAAGTGTAAGTCTGGATCATGGGTGAGTTCCATACCTTCTGTTGAGGTATGAGCACCGATGATACTATTTTCACGGCGTTCAATGGCATGATAGAGAGGCTCCACAAAGGATCGCTCAACACCCAGAGGCGCACAGGCATCATCTTCCCAGTTTTTAACCGAACCAAACAAGGTAATGACCTTACCTTCCTGACGAAAAGAAGAACGATTTCCTGTATCTAGATAGCTTTCTGTGAGCGCCCCATCAGCGGTGATTACGGAATGCTGTTCTGTTTCCACGTGATAGTAATCGTAAGAGGTGATGGATTTATCATAAAAAATCGATACACCGTTTACCAGCATACGAGCTGGCACAAATCTATCTTTCAAAAACAGGCAATGTTCCGGAGTGATAAGCATATCCTTGTAAGGCACGCCGTCGGCAATGGCTCCCTTTAGAATACGAACGGGCCAACCCGCTTCGTCATCATGAAGTTCTGGCCGTACAACAGCACGGGCTTTGCCTACCCAGACAACTTTACGTACAATATTTTTGTTATTTTTCCAGTCAAAGGTAATAACTTCATCACCAATCTGGATATTTTCAACTGCCACATCACCATCACATGTGCGGATCATGCTTCCGGGAAGGAAGCAGTTTAATGTGCCAGCATCACTTTGCCAAGTGATTTTTGTTACATCCGCACCTGGTGCCATTGTAAGCGTAGGAATAAGAACTTTATCTGCCGTTTCATCATATACTTCAAATAGAGAGCCTGTGCTGTCAGGATTATCTTTTATGTAAACACTATGCTGGGTGCTCTCATCACTTACAAGAGATCCAAAGGTTATTGAATCATAACTAGAAAAATTGAGAACACTTGAAGGTGCATCCAGCCCTGTTAGATACAGTGAGTTCGCATATACACCATCGTTTGTTGGTGAAAATGAGATGGGTGTAGACACATTGCCTTGAAGAGTAGTGCCTTGGGCAATCAAAATTGTTCCACCAGAAATATTTCCAGAAGAAATCAAATATGTCCCATTAACAGTCGTTACAGCATCTGGAGGAACTGTAACATCACCATTTACGATTAAATTTGTTCTTCGATATTGGGCATTTCGTGATCCATTTAGCGATACATCCCCATCCCCATTAATCGTTAAACTCGCAATGGTAGATGACCCTCCACTAGGCAGAGTAATGGAGAGAGAATCACCTATTACGCCTGAATTAATGACAACATCTGATGATGCTGTAGGAACACCATTATCCCAATTATTAGCATCATTCCAATTGCTGTTTCCTGCGGCGCCAGTCCACGTATCTGTTGTGTTAGCCATAATATATCCTTTCCCAAAAGACCTGTTCTAGGATTAAACATGTACTCAAAGAATTAACAACAAAAAAATGTTATCTCAAACAAAACAATTCAAAATTAAATATGTCAGGGGTAAGCGCTCAATAAGAATCCTTTTGGAAATTCATGAAGAGGTGTGTTTTTCCGCGAAGCGCGTGTGCCTTTGCTAGGATCTATGCTCTGCTGAATATGGTGCGTTTGATCATCTTTAATCGACTGTTTGATCTGTGACGTTTTCTTCCTGTTTCTGGAGTGGGGTGAGTAAAAAAGATTCTCTCTAGTCGCGAAGGTCATGTCGGTGGAACGGCTATGGATAACCATCTGTTTACCGAAGTTATGCTGTCCCGAGGTCTTCATCGCTGATTAGGTTTATGATGCAGATTTACCTATGAAAAATTTGAAAACCGGCGGATCACATGGGTTATTCCCCACAGAAAACCGTATCTATTCATGAACAATTCGTTGTTTAATTTATAAAAAATGAAACATCATCGAACGACTCTTCGCCAGACTGAAGCACATCAGAGGCATTGCAACTCGTCTCCGCTGTCATCGAGCTAACTGACGATATGTTCTTGAGATACCAAAATATTTCACCATAAAATATCAAACAAGATTATAAAGTTTGTATTTACCAAATAATAATAGTTGATCAACGTCAAACATAATATGTAGAGTAAAAATTGAGATTCTTATTAATTTTAAGAGAAGGGTAAGAGGAAAATGTCTGATCAAGATGGCCTTTTATATAGCAGTTATAATTCAGGGTTTAAGGCATATACCCAGAATAGGGGTACGCTTTCCAATGGAGCAACAGCATCAGGTACTGTAAGTGGCGGTACAGCTTATCTGCAAGTTCTTGGAACACAGAATACTATTACTTCCGCAACAGCAGATTATATGGGGGTTTTGTTAGCCTCTAATGGTGGCGTTATTAATAATGCCAATCTTCTTTCTGGAGGTGCTGCCGTTGCTGCTGGAAATGGGACTTTAAGCGGTGCTGTTGTGTCATCTGGTGGCGGTATTGAAGTCACGCAGAACGGGACGGTCATAGATCCGACAGTTCTTGCTGGTGGCGTGGTCGCTGCGGGTGATTTTACGGCTAAAGGGCAAACATTTCCTGCAGGCGGTACAATTTCTGGCGGAACCTTCGCATTTGATTCGACGGAAATGATCAGAAACGGGAGTGCTGTTGGAGGTAAATTTGATGGCACCCAGCTTGTTTTGTCTGGTGGTACAGCAACAAATGGGTTGTTTGATGCTGGGTCTACTCAGATTGTAGGCGGGTATCTTTATTCTGCCGCAGATAGCAGTGGCGGCACAACTATTGCGGTAGGAAATGTCCAATCTAATGCCAATTGGGTGGCTCAAAGTGGCGCAATAGCAAATGGCGCAACCATTAATGCTGGAGCAAATGCTTATATCCTTCACGGCGGTGTTGCTTCTGGCGGTACTGTTGCTGGTGTTGAGCATGTTGAATCTGGTGGCACAACTATTGGTGTGCTTGTAAGTGGCGGCACAGAAATTGTTGATAGTGGTGGTTTAACATCACAAACAACTATTGAATCTGGTGGCACCGAACTTGTGAATGTTGGCGGCAGTGCTGTTAATACTACTATCGCAGATGGTGGTTTGCTGGATATTGATGGCGGCACGGCAACTTCTTCCATTCTGACGGGAAGCAATTCCCAAATGCTTGTGGAAAGTGGTGGTTCGGCCGTTTATACGAGTGCGCTATCAGGCGGCACAATTACAGATAATAATGGTAATCTTATAAGCGCTTGGGTAGAAAATGGTGCTGTCGTAAATATTGAAAATAGCGGATACGCTTCAGCTATAAATCTGATTTCTGGTGGTATTGGGCATGTAAGCAGCGGTGGTACAGTGCTGGGTGCCAATATTAATGCTGGCTCTATCATGGATGTGAGCAGCAGCCTGGTATCTGGTGCCGTTGTAAGCGGTAATCACTCAGAATTGCAGGCCAATGCTGGTGCGCTCATTGAAGATGCTGTTGTTAATTCGTATGGCGTCATCAATGTCAGCAACGGAGCTGTGCTGAGTGGCATAACTGTTTCTGCCGGTGGTTCTGCAAATCTGCTAGATGGTTCCATTCTTTCTGGAACTATGTTGCTAGCCAATGGTGGTTTTGCAACTATTACCACCGCCACAGGTGGCGCAGTTGACTTGCAGGGCAATACCAATGTCGGTTTGGTAATTTCGGGAACAGGCAATCCAACTACCGTTATCAGTGGGTTCTCTGGAACGGCTGCAGGTAATTCGGATGGGATTACATTGGCTGGTGTGAAGGCAGCCGATATTGTTCATGTAGATTACCCAGATGCTAATCATGTAACTTTCACACTGGCTGATAAGTCAGAAGTTACGTTGAACATTATTGGTGTTGGAAATTTTGGTTACAGTCTGGAAACAGACGGCAATGGTGATCTTATTTATGAAGTGTGCTTCCTTGCCGGATCAATGGTTGCCACGCCTGATGGGGAACGAGCTGTTGAAACAATGCAGGTTGGCGATCTGGTAACCGCATACGATTGGCAGAAGAACACTTACGTTAATCGTCCTGTTGTTTGGGTTGGAAGAAAGCATAAGCAGGTAAAACAGGGTGTGCCTGTTGACTTGGCTGGTTATCCAGTACGTGTCTGTGCAAATGCGATTGCAGATGGCGTTCCTTATAAAGATCTGTTGGTCACGCCAGAACATTGCTTGTTCTTTGATGGAAAGTTCATTCCAGCACGTATGTTGGTAAATGGGCAAAGCATCATTTATGACATAAACATTTCTTCGTATGACTACTATCATGTGGAAACAGAAGAACATTCTGTTCTTACTGTAGATGGTATCTATACAGAAAGTTATCTGGATACCGGAAATCGCCGTACATTCCGTCAGGATGGTAATCTTGCTGTCATTCGCAACACGCAGCGTAGTTGGGAAAATGATGCAGCTGCACCGCTTGTCGTGGCGCGGGACGTTGTGGAACCTCTCTATAATAAAGTTGTTTCACGATGTGACAGCCTTCCTTCAAAGCAGCAGACGTTTACGAATGATCCGTGCCTTCATTTAGAAACGGAAACTGGTGCACATATTTGGCCAATTTCTGCCAAAGACAATGTATATACCTTCATGTTGTCATCCAGAATTACCCGGGTGAATATTGTTTCCAGAACGCAGCGACCATCTGACACTATCGGTCCTTTTGTGGATGACCGTCGCCATCTGGGTGTGTTGATTGGGAATATGCATTTGGGTAGTGTGAAGCAGACACGCAACCTAAATGTGCATCTACAAGATACTCCGCTGATCGGTTGGAATGATTATGAACATACCGATAGTCGCTGGACAGATGGGTGTGCAGAGCTTGTTCTCCCAGAAGAAGGTAAAGGTGGCTTTAGAATACTGAGCATTGGAGTGCTGTCCGCAGGTCCGTATCTTCTTGCTGATGATATGGAAAATTCTGTTGATCAAGCATTTAAAAAGCTCGCCTGAAGCTTAGCTTCTGGGTAGTTTGAAAGTCTCTCGTTGTACAAAAATGTATAACGGGAGACTTTCTTGTTTAAGGATCGAAGAGCCTGATGTTTGAAGAGTTTTTGCTACAATCTCACAAATCCTTTGACGACAAGCATGTTTTGTTCGAAGGGTTTTCTCGCTCTTGGCGTATGAGAGAGTTTCTGGTAGATGTTAAAAAAGTAGCACATGCTCTTGCTGGGATAAGAGAACAGGCACCTAGTATTGTTGGCATTAAATGCCGTAATTTTTATCACCATTGGTTGGTTATATTCGCTCTTGATCAATTAGGAATAGCATCAGCGTCGCTCCCTAATGATACAGGGGTTACTTTTCATGAAAATTTTAATATTATTCAGCCTGATTTGATGCTGTGTGATGAAGTGTTGTCAGCGTATCGGGTGAAAAATATTCTTATTAATGAGAGGTGGTTTTCTGATATTCTTTCCAAGGGAGGAGTTTTTTTAGATAGAGATAAAAATACATCTTTTGCACGTGTATCTGTTGCTTCAGGAACAGGCGTTACCGCTGAAAAAATCGGTGCTACTGCAGAATATATAATCCAAAATATAAACAATATTCTACACTCAAATTTATTATCATTTTCCCACAAAAAAGGGGAAAAAAAGCCACAACTTATTTCTTGTATTGGGTTTGATATTTTAACCGGTTTTCAAATTATCATGGCAGCGATGGTTGCTGGTGTAACGGTTGAAATAACAGATCGCACACATATAGCAGCTGTTTTGGCTAGAAACACGCCGTTAGTATTGATCTTATCTCCTTTGCATCTTGAGTATGTCATTGGAATTTTATCTCCACTTTCTACTGCACGCGATAATCTGAATATTATTATCGTTGGTGGTAGCTTACCCGAGCAATTGCGGAAGATAACAACACAAAAATTAACAAAAAAAATTCATGTTGTTTATGGAACAGAGGAAACTGGCTTAGTCGCTGTTCAAAACGATAAATTAGATTGGAGCATGAATAGTGTTGGTTCTGTCTTGCCATGGGTGGAGGTGGAAGTTGTTGATGAAAATGGACATATTTTGGCTGAGGGACAAGAAGGAAGTGTTCGGATAAAAAGTAGTTCTGTTTTGCCGCCCCAGTTTTTTTTAGGACCTAAAGCGGGAGAAAAGTTTCAAAATGGTTGGTTTTATCCTGGAGATAGAGGGTATTTGAAATCTTCCAATAGAGAGTTGTTTATAACAGGACGTTATGATGATCTTGTTTCTTTTGGTGGAGACAAATTTGATCTGCGTCTTTTGGATGATATTGTAAAATCTTTCTCTCCTATAATTGATGGTAGTGTTTTTCCTGTTCCAGATCAGAATGGTATTCTGAAGCCCTATGTCGCTGTTGTTTGTGAAGATAACTTCGATGGAGATGAGCTTTCACGAAAAATGCATGCAAAATATGAGAATCTTCCGAGTATTACGTTAATATGGGTTAATGAAATTCCTCGTTTGTCGGATGGGCGCCCTAATAGGAAACTAATGACAGACAGTATATCAGAGACATTAAAAAAGTAATTCTGTATAAAAATATTACTTTTAGGGTATTGAAAAATGAAAGCGCAGCAGGAATTCGCAATTATTTCTACGGGACTCCGTTTCCCAAAAAATATCTGCTCTTTGCAGGAGTTCTGGAAATTTCTATGCGAGCAAGGAGATGCAACGCAGGAAGTTCCTGCTGACCGCTGGGATATTAAAAGATTTTTTGATGCTGATTATGATACGCCCGGAAAATCATATATGCGTCGAGGAGCTTTTCTTGAGCAGGCACTAGGGTATTTTGAACCACGCGTTTTTAGTATTTCCCCGCGTGAAGCAGCCTTAATGGATCCTCAGCAACGTCTGCTGCTTGAGGTTTGTTGGGAAGCCTTTGAACGTGCCCGTATTGTTCCGTCTAATCTGCGCGGCAAAAATGTAGGCGTTTTTATAGGGTCTTTTTCTCTGGACTGGCTGGTAAGTTGTGGCAGCCCTTTTAACAGAAGTGCGATCAAAGATCATTTTTCGACAACAGCGGCTTCAGCCACAATGTTATCCGCGCGCTTGGCGCATGTTTTCGGATTGCGTGGTCCTTGCCTGACACTAGATACAGCTTGTTCATCTTCCATGGTCGCCATTCATAATGCCTGTTTATCTCTAGCAGCACATGACTGTGATATGGCTGTGGCTGGCGGTGTTAATTATATGGTGAACCCACAAGCCGCTATGCCCATGTCAAAAGGACATTTCTTGGCTAAGGATGGGCGTTCAAAAAGTTTTGATGAAAAAGCAGATGGTTATGGCCGAGGGGAAGGAGCCGGTATCCTTCTTATTAAGCGGCTAGAGGATGCTCTTGAAGCGAAAGATCCAATATTAGCTGTAATTTCTGCAAGCGGTGTTAATCATGATGGAGGAGAAACATCCTTAACGCTTCCCAATGGTAAAGCGCAGAAAGAACTGATTGAAAGCGTAATTGCAAAGGCAAAAATTGCTCCAGATCAGATTGATTACGTGGAGGCTCATGGAACAGGAACACCTGTTGGAGACCCCATAGAAACGTTTGCAATCTCTCAGGCTATTGCTTCTAAAAGGAGCATAGACCAGCCTCTTGTTATAGGAGCTGTTAAGGCGAATATAGGCCATTTAGAAGCATCAGCTGGTGTGGCGGGTATAATGAAGGTTATTACCTGTTTGCAAAATAGGCTTGTACCATCTCAAGCTAACCTAAAAAATATAAATCCAAATATAAAAGAAAAAGAGTGGAATTTAAAAATACCTATGGAGAAAGAAATTTCTCTCTCCAATAAAGAAGTTTTATATGCAGGTGTCAATTCTTTTGGATATGGTGGCACAAATTCCATAGCCATTATTAGAAGTTTATCTGATGAAGAACGGAATGCTGTATGTGATGTAGAAAAATGTGAACTACCTATTCTTAAAAAACATTTATTGTTTTTATCCTCTCCAAGTGAGGGAGGATTGCATTTATCGGCAGAAGCTTATGCAAAATATTTATCTGAAAATGACTCTGTCGAACTTTCCGACATTTGTTATTCTGTTGCTCAGACAAGAACAGTTTTTCAATACAGACATATTTTTATGGGCGAGACGCATCAGGAATTATTAGAAAATATTTGTAAATTTGTTAAAAATAAAGAAAATATAAAATTAGAAAAATCATCAATTTTACAAAAAAATGGGCCTGTTTTAGTTTTTTCTGGAATGGGTTCTCAGTGGGATGGAATGGTCAGCAGTATTTGTTCAGAACTGCGGCCAAGTGTGAAAAAAATAATTAATCAGTTCGATGATTTTTTTAAGCAAAAATCAGGATGGTCTTTGCTTGCTAAATTAACTGATGAAAATATTAATATCCATAAGACTGAAATTGCACAACCTGCAATATGCTTAGTACAAATTGCAATATGGGAAAGTCTAAAACTCTGCGGTGTTCAGCCCTCAGCTGTTGTTGGGCATAGTGTAGGAGAAGTCGCAGCCGCTTATTGTGCCGGTGCGCTAAGCTTACAGGATACAGCTGAAATTATTTATATCCGCAGTCAATTACAAGGGCGTTTATCCGGACAGGGCATGATGCTTGCTGTTGGGTGTAATCGTAATGATGTTGAAAAGTTTATAAAGCAAGAAAAACTACATGTTTCTTTAGCTGCAATTAATAGTTCATCATCATGCACAGTATCTGGCAACAAGAATGACCTTGAGAAAATAGAAGTATTTTATAAAAATAAAGGTGTTTTTGTAAGATTTTTGAAAGTTGATGTTCCATATCATAGTTACGCGATGGAACAAATACGAGAAGATATGCTCTCAGACCTTTCTGATATTAAGCCTTGTTCACCTATATTGCCAATATATTCAACAGTGACAGGTGACGCTTGGGAGAATGAGATGAGTCATGACGCATCTTATTGGTACCTAAATGCGCGGCAGCCTGTTGAATTCAAAAATGCAATACAAGCTATTCTTAATAATAATATAAG
Source organism: Acetobacter oryzifermentans (assembly GCF_001628715.1). Classification (NCBI taxonomy): domain Bacteria; kingdom Pseudomonadati; phylum Pseudomonadota; class Alphaproteobacteria; order Acetobacterales; family Acetobacteraceae; genus Acetobacter; species Acetobacter oryzifermentans. The sequence continues at coordinate 429,761 of NZ_CP011120.1, forward strand.
TCAGATTTTTCTAGAAATTGGTCCACATTCTGTTCTTTCTCCATCATTAAAAGACATATCCTCTGAATCAGATAAAGAAATAAAAACTGTCTACTCAGGGAGAAGAAATAATACACCTTCCAACTGGCTGGAAATGTGTCTTGCACGTTTAGCTGTGGCTGGGTGTTGTCTGAATTGGAAATTACTGACTGGAGGAGTGCTTGTTGATCTTCCGACTTATCGTTGGAATAGAGAGTTTTTCTGGTCAGAATGTCTGGAAGGGCGTGAAGATCGCTTAGGGGCAAATATACACCCAATCCTAGGCGCAGCTTTGAGAGCACCTTACCCGGCATGGCAGGCTATGGTAAATGTTAATTACATGACATGGTTAGATGATCATGTAATCGAAGGTCATGTTGTTTTTCCCGGCGCAGCATATATTGAAGGAGCTTTGGCATTAGGTTTTGTTTTGAAAGAAAGAGAAGGGATATTGCTACAGAATTTTAATATTTCTTCTCCGTTAATTATTGAAAGAGGCAAAGAATTTGAAATTGAATGGATTTATAATAGATCTAGTAATTTATTAACGGTATCTAGTAAAGTTTCGAATATAGATGACGATTCTGCTCATCACTGGTCACAACATATGAATGTTGAGATAGTGGCATCTCCTATTTGGGCAGACGATTTAAAAATTGATTTTTCTCAAGTGGAATGGAAAGAATTTTCACCCGAGAATTTTTATTCTAAACTAGAAAACCTTGGTTTACTGTATGGTGTTCAGTTTCAGACTGTAAAATCTGTAGGGCAATTAAACAAAAAAATAGTAGGAAAGATAGCGCTTTCTCCTTGTAGCATCCAAGAGGTAAATGATTACCATATACATCCTGCTCTTTTAGATGGAGCATTCCAGCTACTTGCTGTAGCAGTAAATGAATATCCAGAATTTTCTGAGAATTCTTATATCCCTATTGTAGCAGATCGTATTTTTTATTATGGAAAAAAAGTAACACAGCTTATTTGTTGTCTCACTATTGAGGAAATTTCTTCAAGACGTATTGTATCAAATATACAATTATACGATGAAAATGGCTTCTGTGTAATGTCTATACAAGGGCTTGTATGTAAAGCCCTCCCTAAAGTGAGCATTGAAAGCAAATTTGAAAAACTTCTCTATAAAACTGAGTGGCAAGAAGTTAGTTTGCCGCCTATGGTGATGGAAACTGAGAAAATTGTATTAATTGGACAGGAACAAAATACATTACCATTCTCTACCATTTTAGAAAAAAAATTCATCGATAATATTTGTATAAATGATGATAAAATACAAGAAATAAATAATATTGATTACAATAATTGTAAAAGAGTGGTTGTTTTTTGTCCACAAGGGGACGAAAATTGTATTAGTCATTCTCTCTTACATATTGTACAGATCATTCGAAATTTAAAGATATTTCCAGCTTCTCAGGATCAAATGCGTCTATGTGCTGTTATTCCAGAAGAACAAGATACTTTAATGAGTGCAGGCTATAAAGGTCTGTTTCGTGGAATTGAACTTGAACGTCCTGACCTTAAATTGAAAATTATCAGACAGAAGAAAGAATATACTACTCAGTCTTGGCAAGACCTATGTGCAGAAATTCTTTCTGATGATTTAGAAGACGAAGTCCTTATTCGAAATAATAAACGTTATCTTCCCCGGATTGTTCCATTTAAATTGAATAACAAAAAGCAAGGAAAGATATTAATTACAAAAGATAATATGGGAATATTAAAAGTCTCTGCTAACGGGGCTTTAGATAGAATGTTTTATGAGGTGTATCCAAAACGTTTGCCAGAGCAAGGGGAGGTAATGTGTAAAATTCTTGCATCTGGAATAAATTTCAAAGATGTACTTAAAGCCATGAATTTGCTTCCTGAAATTGTTGTTGATGGAACATTTTATGGTGATTCATTGGGTATGGAAGCCGTAATAGAAGTGGTTGCTTTGGGAGGGGGATGTAACAATCTACAGGTTGGGAAAAAATACATTTCTGCTTTTCCGCAAACCTTTGCAACACACTGCTACCTTCGGGAAGAAGACGTTCCTTTTATTGTCGAATTGCCGGATAATTTTGATCCGCTACAAGCTGCTAGTTTACCTGTTGCATTTTTAACTGCATGGTATGCTTTACATGAGCTTGCTCATATACAGGCCGGAGAAACTGTTCTTATTCATTCCGCTAGTGGTGGAGTGGGTTTGGCAGCTATTCAAATTGCAAAATTGAGAGGATCTCGAATTTTTGCCACTGCAGGGAGTGAAGAAAAAAGAGAATACTTACGAAGTATTGGTTGTGAATATGTTTGGTCATCAAGGACTTTAGAGTTTTCGGAAGAAATTTTACATATCACCAAAGGGAAAGGTGTTGATGTAGTTCTGAATTCTCTGTCTGGAGAGTTTCTTGTTGCAACATTGCGTTGTTTAGCAAGTTTTGGCAGATTTGTAGAAATAGGAAAAAGAGATATTATTGAGCGTAATGCTCTTCCTATGGTTCCATTTAACAATAACTTATCATTTTTCTCTGTAGATTTGGATCGGATGTTATTGGAACGTCCGCAACTCATTAAGAATATGATGCAGGAAATGCAAAAACTTATGGGGGAAGGAATAATTCAACCATTACCTCTTTCTGTTTATCCAGCTCATCAAACTATTGATGCATTTCGTTTTCTTGCTAGCACCAAGCATATAGGTAAAGTAGTAATTGATTACCAAAATTTGAGAGATCTAGAAGGATATGCTGCTCTTGGTAAGATTCCGCAAATACTGCCTGATGTATCTTATTTAATTACAGGGGCTTTTGGTGGTTTAGGTTTAGAGACCGCTCAGTGGTTGATAGATTCTGGTGCACGTCATCTTATTTTAAATGGAAGAACTCCTTCCGATAACGAAGTGGTGCAATATAGGCTTCAATCATGGGAAGCGCTTGGCGTGAATATTTATGAAGCATATTTTGATATAGCGAGCGAAGATAAGGTTACTAAAAATCTCTCTTATTTTGAAAAAAATGCACCTGAAATAAAAGGGATTTTTCATTGTGCATGTGTTTTTCATGATTCTTTAATCGAAAATATCACCCTTGAAAGCCTGGATAGCGTTTTAAAAGCAAAGGCATTAGGGGGGCGTATTCTAGATTCTGTGACACGCCATCTTAACTTGGATTTTTTTGTTTTATTCTCATCAGTTACAACAACTCTCGGCAATATTGGACAAAGTGCATACATTGCCGCCAATACGATCCTGAATCAGATTGCGATGGAGAGAAGGAAAGCTGGATTGCCAGCAATTGCTTTCCAGCTAGGACCTATCGGTGACGTTGGAATTTTATCTAGAAACCAAAAGGCTGCTGATACTTTGATGGCGGCTGGAATGAAACTTCTAAATATCCAAAATGTTTTACAATTTTTGCCAACTCTTACTGTTAGTGGTGTTCATGATATGTTTGTTGCAGATATAGATTGGGAACAGTGGTTAAGAGTTGTTCCTTTGGCAGCACAGCTCTCTCGTTTTTCTGCAATGCATCATCTTTCTAAGAATAGTGATTTTTCTAGTGAAACGCTTTTGGCTTTCTGGAATCTTCCAGATGTTGAAAAATTACCATTTATGGTTCATCGCATGCAGATTATGATAGGGAACATTTTACATCAGAACGCAGATGAAATTGACGTTGATGCTAAGCTAGCCTCTTTGGGGTTAGATTCTCTAGCCGCTGTTGAGTTACAGACTGCTATTAAAATGGAGTTTGGTCTTGAAGTTTCTATGATGTTACTGGGGCAGGATGATACTATTAGAAGTCTCGTGAAAAAGTTCTATGATCAGTTACTTGTCAAAATGTCGGCAAAGAAGACTGAAGAAAACGCATAAAAATGGAAAAGTTTCCTTCTCTAGTGCTAGGACCCAATCAGGAACAAATTCCTGATTGGAGACAGATTTCTTTGGCGGAACTTTGTCGTTTTCGTAGCATGGTGCAACCAGATTTGGAAATTATGAGTTTTCTAGGAGATGGGATTCATGAAACAGAGACGCTCACTATAGAAAGACTAGATAGACAGGCCTCTCATATGGCGGCGTGGTTATCTAAAGTTTTGCCGCCATCTTCTAAAGTAATGCTTTTGTTTGAAAATGGACCAGATTATCTGATTGGTCTTTTCGGATGTGCATATGCAGGTATGGTCGCTGTATCAGGTGTTTATCCATCTGATTTTGGTAGCCGAGATCGTCTGAATTATATCGTCAAGGATAGTGAATGTTCAGCTATCTTGGGGAAAAAAAAGGTATTGGAAGCTTTCCAATCTGAATGTTTAGAGGTTTCTCAAGAAGTTTTCTGGATCCCGGTGGAAATATCTGAGACGTATTATAAAAAAGTATATAATCCATCTTTGAATGAAGATTTAGCACTTATTCAGTATACATCTGGTTCCACTCAAAACCCTAAGGGTGTTATACTGACAAATAGAAATATTCTTTTTAACTTATTGCAGCAGGGACAAAAGTTTGGATATCAGAAAGGGGATGTCGGTGTGAGTTGGTTGCCTCTTTCCCATGATATGGGGCTGATGGGAGCTGCTTTAATGGCGATTGGAGCGGGGGGAAAATGTGTTTTATTGCCTCCAGAAACATTCCTAAAAGATCCATCAAACTGGTTGAGAGCAATTAGTAAGTATGGTGCAACTTTATCAGGTGGGCCTGCTTTTGCATATCAAATGTGTTTGAATATTAACGAAGATACTATAGATAGTTTGGATTTATCTACTTGGGATCAAGCTTTTGTAGGATCGGAATCTATTAACCGAAAAGTTTTAGAACAGTTTGAGGTAAAATTTTCAAAGTATAGATTTAAAAATTTAGCATTTTGTCCCTGCTATGGATTGGCTGAGGCCACTCTTTTGGTATCAGCTAAAGAACGCAATTTACTTCCTTTATTTATTACAGTTTCAAGAGAAAAATTGAGTGAAGGCTATATTGTTGAAACAGAAAATCTGGAGGATCAAAGAAGCATAGTTTCAAGTGGAAATTTAATAGATGAAACACAAGCTGTTATAGTTGATTCAAATATGAATATTTGCTCTGATAGAGAATGTGGAACTATTTATCTAAATGGACCGAGTATTTCTTCTGGGTACTGTGGAAGATTTTCTAAAAATATAGAAAGTTTTAATTATGAGGGTAAATTATATATTTCAACCGGAGATAAGGGGTTTTTCATTAACCAAAATATTTACATTATTGGAAGAAAAGATAATGAAATAAATGTTAATGGGGTTCTTTTGGATCCAGAAGACATTGTTTTTTCTGTAAACGAAGTGGAAGACAAGTTATCACAGCGTAATTGTGCTGTGTTTCAAAAAACAGGACGGCATGAGAGCATTGTGTTTGTTTTTGGCGCTGCCAATTTAGAGGAAAGTGTCTTCACAAGTATATTTCGAAATATAAAAAATATCCTGTGCAGGAAATTTAAGGTTTCTAATGGAGAAATAATTGCTGTTTCTAAATCTGGTATTGTAAGAACGCCTAGTGGAAAAGTAAGTATGAAAAAAACACAACAACATTTAGAAGATGGGAGGATAGATATTGTATTTCGTAAAGAATTTTCCTCTCATGATAATTCGAGTTTTCATGTCAGGAAAATGAAGACGTATGAAAGAAGTTCTAAATAATGAATTCACCTGAAGATCAATTGTTTTCTCAAGAAGGCCCATTGGGGATACGTTTTGATTTTAATGAGGGTTGTCGTTTGTCCTTGCCATATTCTGGGGAATGGACGGTTAATATTTGGGATATTGATACTCAATGTTTGATTTTTTCTCAAAAATTAGATGGTGGAGTTATACAAACTCGTAAAAAGTATTATATGAATTTTTTCTTTGAAATATGGAAAAAAGAGGAAAAAGTATTTAGCCATAAATTGAATTTAAGAGAAAAATTTGTTCTTATTAATATGGATAAGGGTGGAATAGGTGATCATTTAGCTTGGGTTGCTCATGTTGAACATTTTAGAAAACAACATGGCTGCAATATTACTTGTCTTGTTCGAAATGACTTGGAAAAAGTTTTCAAGGAATATTTTCCAGATATTGATTTTTGTTCCTCTCTTTCTGAAGGAAAGGATTTTTATGCTACGTATAAGGTTCTTATATTTTATAATGATTGCGATTTAGAATATTCGCCGATTGATTATCGCGAAGTTGGTCTTGTGGTATACGCGGCGTCTATTTTAGGGCTTCCTCTTACAGAACGTAGACCAGATTTTTCTTGTATTACATATAATCGCCCGATTGCAGAGCGATATGTGTGTATTGCGACCCAAGCATCAAGTCATTGTAAATTTTGGAATAATCCTAATGGTTGGCTTCAGGTTGTTGAATTTCTAAAAAAGAAGGGATACCGTGTCATATGCTTAGATAAACAACTCTTTTCAGGACATGGACGATCTTGGCACTATATTCCTTATGGAGCCGAAGATGAGACCGGTGATCGACCTTTTCAGGAAAGAATACAGTGGCTACAGCATGCAGATTTTTTCATTGGTCTTTCCAGTGGGTTATCTTGGCTGGCATGGGCTGTAGGCTGTCCAATTATAATGATCAGTGGGTTTACAGCAGAAAAGAATGAATTTTCTACGCCATGGCGTGTTTTGAATAGAAATGTATGTAATAGTTGCGCCAATGATATACGTTGCCAGCTAGATCCAACTGATTATTTTTGGTGTCCAAGACATAAAAATACAGAAAGAGAGTTTGAATGTTCTAAGAATATTTCTGTAAACCATGTTCTTATGCACATTAATTCCATTATCAGTAAAACACTTTTAACCTAATTTTTGGATGCGCTCCTGACATGCTCCCCGAAAATGTAATTATTTTAAAGTAAATGGAGTCCGATGGAGAAGGATACGGACGAATGAAACTTAGTCGTTTTACGGAGGAGCAGATGGAGGGATCCAAGAGCCGTTAATCGAAGTTCTTGTGGCGACATTCACTCTCAGACAACATAACGCAATAATCCTAGATCAAAACGTCAGGCTGCTTGTGCTGCCTCTATGTCCATTATGAAATATCAGCAGTTAGGAAAATGCGGTTTGAATTAAATGTTAGAAAAAAGAGTTTCTTAGAATAACCATTAGTCTGAAATGAGAAAAGGTTACTTTGTACGATCAGCACTGATAAGAGCGCGCGGCAAGACTATCCCCATTATAGCCACAACTGCGAGGAGGATACTGATAACTCCTAGAGCAAAAGGCAAACTGATGACCTGGGCCACGAACCCGAGCGCAGCAGGCCCAACTAGAATGCCTGAATAGCCGAGCGTTGTTATGGCCGATACAGCGAGATGTTCGTAACGGGCCGTTCTGGGCCGCCTTGATTATGCGGCCTGTCTGTGCGGTGTATTCAGGGGTTGCCAATTCCATGGCAATAGTTCGTGGAGCCGATTGATCTTGTGCTCGTTGATACGGGCCAGGACGTCGGCGAGGTAATCGTGCGGGTTGATGCCTGAGAGTTTTGCGCTTTCGATAAGCGTCATGGCATCAGCGATGTTGTCGCCCCCGGCGTCTGAACCGGCAAACAGATAGTTTTTCCGCCCGATGCATACCGGTCGTATGGCCCGTTCGGCAGGATTGTTGTCGATGGCAACACGACCATCTTCGAGGAAGAGGGTAAAGGCTGCCCACCGGTTGAGCGCATAACGGATTGCTTTTGCCAGTTCCCCCTTGCCTGGGATACGGGCGAGCTGTGTTTCGCACCATGCGTGGAATGCTGTGACACGAGGGCGGCTTTTTTCCTGTCGGACAGCCAGACGATACGGAGCAGGAGACCCGGTGAGCTGCCGCTCGATATCGTAGAGTTCCCCGATCTGCTCGAGTGCTTCCCTTGCGATTGTCGAATCACTGCCCTTCCAGACATCATGGAAGGCCCTGCGGAGATGAGCCCAGCAGGCCGCTTCGCGCACATGCACGGTTCCCGTTGCATCGGGTTTATACAGATCCCTGAACCCCGCGTAGGCGTCAGCCTGCAGAATGCCCCGGAACTGTGCCAGATGGGTCTGGGGATTGATCCCCTTGCGATCGGGAGAGAACCAGTAGGCCACGGCGGGCGGATCACTCCCGCCCCAGGGGCGGGGATCGCGCAGATAGGTCCAGATCCGCCCTTCCTTCACACCACGTGGTTTACCAGCCTGGCGCAGACGGGAATCAAGAACCTGGATGGGTGTATCATCGGCATGCAGCAGGTCTGCCCCAACGACATCCTGACGGATCAGATCTGTGAGAGGACGCAGAACGGCAACGGCCTGACCACACCAGTCGATCAGGGTTGAACGGGGAATGTCCACACCCTGACGGGAAAAGATCTCATTCTGACGATAAAGCGGAATGTGATCATCGAATTTTGAGACCAGGATATGGGCCAGCAGCCCGGGGCCAGCCATGCCCCGTGGGACAGGGCGCGACGGTGCTTCAGGCTGTACCATTGTTTCGCAATGACGGCAGGATTTCTTCAGCCGTGCCGTTTCGACAACTTTCAGTTTTGCCGCAATAAAGTCCAGTATTTCGGTGACATCTTCGCCAACGAGGCGTAGGCGACCGCCACAGGTGGGACAGGCCTCGCCCGGGTCGAGAACAATACGCTCCCGTGGTGTCGTGTCGGAAACCTTTGGTTTGCCGCGCCGTCTGGGGGAAGAGACCACACCATCGCTGTCATCGTGCTCCCTGATGTCAGGAGAAGGATCGGCTGCCGCGATGGCGATTTTCACATCTTCAAGAAGCAGTTCGAGCTGTTCAATCTCACGGTCTATCTTTTCTGAACTGGCCCCGAATTTCTGTTTCTGAAGACGCGCGATCCGGATTTTGAGAGACTGGACAAGAGCTTCATACGCACGGGCTGAAGCGGAAAGCCGAGCCACTTCAGTCTGAAGGGAAACAATCATTTCCCTCAGGATATCTGGATCATCAGGCAGGACCGCGGGCGCATGCGTCATTATGAAAAAATAGCAGAAAACCCAATAAAAGACAAAAGGTTCTGCACGATCACGCCATAAAAATCAGGCCACGCGAGACGGTGGCGCAGACCAGGAAGGTCGTCTCCACTCCATGCCTTCCCACAGCATGGCCATCTGTGCGGCTGTCAGGCGTGCAACGCCATCTGCCGGCGAGGGCCATGGAAAACGTCCTTTCTCAAGCACCTTGTAATAAAGGCAGAACCCCTGACCGTCCCACATCAGAAGCTTGATCCTGTCCCCACGGCGACCACGAAAGGCAAAGAGCGCTCCCGATGTCGGGTTCTGACGCAGCACGTCCTGTGCCAGTGCAGCCAGACCCGATATCCCCTTGCGCATATCCGTAACCCCGCAGGCCAGATAGACGCGCACACCGTTGCCCACGCCAATCATGCTGTCTCGGCAATCCGGATGATCTTCGCCAGAAACTCTTCTGCAGGATGTCCACTCACCCTGATACTGCGGCCATTACGCAGCATAATGGCCAGCCCTTCATTATCATCGCCAGAGACCAGAGCAGGTGTCTTCACTGCAGCGACAGGAACAAACGCCACAGACTGATCCGGGGAAGACAGTCTGTGGCGGAAAGACGTCCGCCATTGGTAAAGATGTTGACGGGTCAGGTCATGCCGACGGGCCACATCCGATACACTTGCCCCGTCCACACCAACTTCAGCCAGTATCGCAAGCTTGCGTTCATCCGACCAGCGGCGACGGCGTTCAACGCCAATCAGGATTTCTTGAGCCATAGCTACCTCCCAAACAACGTCAATAACGACGTCGTTAACGACGGTAACTTACCAGTCACAATCCTCACTCATAAGGCGGTCTCAAGCGGCCGCTTACAGATGTTCAGGCATAAAGGCCTGACGCCCGATGGCGGAGTACAGCACTGGCACCACATTGGCACATCCTGCACCTACCAGGGCATAGCCCAACAATGTGATTTGCCACACCGGAACTCCTGCCACCAGAAGCATTCCCAAAGCAGCTAATAGACTTCCGCCTGTAACCAGCACACGACCGGGAATACGGCGTACCAGCCAATCTCCCAACAGTCTGCCGATCGTCATTGTGGAGGCAAACGCCACGTATCCCAGACCGGTATAACGCATATTGACATGGCGTGCCGTGGTCAGGAGTACCGCACTCCAGTCTATGGCGGCTCCTTCTGCCAGAAAGACGATGCAACACATGATCCCAATGGCTAGAACGATTCCGTGAGGCATAGCAAAGGAAGGCTCGTCGCCTGAACTGGTTCGCCCAGTCAGCAGTCCTGGCAGCGCCAACCCACCACTCAAAAACAGCAGAGCAATAACAAAGAGAGAGGCCTGCATTGGCGAGAAACCAAAACCGAGCAAGCCACTGACGCTTATGGCTCCCAGCAGGCCTCCCACACTGAATAATCCATGGAAGCCAGACATCATGGTTTTCTGGCAAGCCCGCTCGACAATAACAGCCTGGACATTGATGACGCAGTCAATCGATCCGACACCCGCTCCGAAGATGGCCAGGGCAGCGACAAGAAAAGGCATAAAGTCTGAAGACGCCAGAACCGGTAGAGTGCAACATACGCTCAGAGTGGCAATCGCAATGATCCAACGACAACCAAAGCGTCCGGCCAGACTTCCCGCGACAGGCATGGCGATGATTGATCCCATCCCTAAGCACAAAAGCAGCAGGCCGAGATGGGCATCCGTGAGCCCGCATCGCAGTTTGACATAGGGAATAAGCGGTGCCCATGCCGCGCCCGAAAACCCGACAATGAGAAATGCTAGCCGAGTTGAGCGCTGTGCCAGAGCCGAGGCTGGGCGGGAATTGTCAATCAATAGCAAATCAAAGTCCTGCTTCTGGGGAGACAAACTTCATTAATCAATCCAATAAAGTGATGCTCTATTCCTGACAAACGTCTTTGGGAAGGTCCTGATTTTATGATGTCGACGTCTTGTTTATCTCTGATGATCAGCACACCTTGTAATCGCTGGCCCATTACTGATCTGTGTCGGGTTCTGCAGGTCATGACGCGTTGGCACAAAGCCGCGTAAAAGACATCACATACCGGCACAAAACCGTTACAAGTCCAATATAATAGATCAACAGAGTGTGGGCATCTCACAACACCATTTAGAGCGTTTTTTCTGAATCAGGTTTTTCAGAGCGGGATGACTATCCTTCTCATGGCGTGAACGTTTGTTCTTATTTTGTTCTTGACGTTCCTGCGTGGTCACTGGTATCTCTGTTCCATCATCTCAGGAATAAAAAATATCATTTGAGATGTAAAAATCAGGAGATTTCTGAATAACGGCACAGAGTGTCGCTCGGAATCCTATTTCAAAAAATGGAGGCGTCCTTATGGACGAACGCAAATAATGTCGGGGACGACAACGTCCTCTGGCACCCCTGTCTCGTCTTTACCGTTGGCGAGTGCCGTATCTGGAACGGATACACTTGTGGGTGTCGTCACATCATCTGGCACAACGCTGGCAGAGCAGGTACCGGTTTCTGTTTTAGCGCAGGGTATTTCAGAAACTATCGGTTTATCAGATGCGGTAACAGCAGCACAGGCAGCCGCCGCAACAGCCGCAGCGCAGGCAGAACAGGCAGCCGAGAACGCAACCAATGGGGTAAATGCTGCGCGCGGTAAAGCAGATGGTGTGGCTGCACTGGATGCAAGCGGCAATCTGGCACTGACAGACGGTACGGTTTTGCAGTCTGTTCTGTCTGTTTCCCCTGCCACACAAACTCAGACAGCAACGCTTACCCCTTTGCTTACGCTAGATGAAAGCGCAAAGGTGCGGACTGCATCAGGTGATATTTCTATTTCAAGTGTTGCTGATGCAATGCAGGATACGGATTACCTGACCGTTCTAGGTGGTTCTGTTGTATCGCGTCCTACCGTTACTGGTAACATTCCATCGGATTTTACGATGAATGGAAATATCTATATCGCGCCAGCACCTTATACCAACGGCGCGAGTGTTCTTCCTGCTGCTCTGTCTGTTGATGCGGATACTGGAATTATCCTGACAGACGGCAGTGTTTTCTTCCCCAACACAATCAATAACATTGGCGTTCTGTGCGCCGTTTCGGAGTAATTTACTATGGCTACAACTTACGGCGCACCTACGGGTTTGGATCTTTCTGCTTGTTCTGTTACGGCAACAGGAAGCACCGCAAGTCAGACACTTGCTGCACTCGGCAAGCTTGTTTCGGATAATGCTACCGCTGTAGCAACTGCGCAAAGTGCAGCTTCCGCCGCCCAGAATATTGCAACAACCGCAAATAGTAATGCAGCTACCGCACAGTCCACAGCTAATACAGCATTAACGACAGCTCAAGCCGTTCAAGCTGCCATTGGTACACCTGTTCAGACTTCTGTCGCGGGTGAAATGGGCGGTTATGTAGCCTATGATGTATCTTCCGGTAACGCACGTATTGAAGCAATTACCCCTGCTACACCGTGGGTTCCTATTTCCGCCTGCTTAAACATGAATCCCGCAGCGGTATCAACGGCATCATCTTATAGTCAGTTCAATATCAATGCCAGTAGTGGCACATCCGCTGTTCAGGGCCTTATTAATTGTATGGCGGACAGTAATGGTAAAATTAATTTTGCGTTTAGTAATACATGGGGGCACATCGGCCCAGATGTAGATGGTAGCATGGATCTAGGCGCATCAGGCAATGCTTATAATAACTGCTACTTGAAAACAGCGCCAACAGTTACTTCCGATGCGAACGAAAAAACTATCATCGGCTCACTGGCAGATACGTCCTATACAGATGGTCAGAAACTACTCGTCGCAGCCGATGCTGTAGATGCCAAGGTTTACCAGCTTAACGCCTCTATTACTGAAAAAGGTGCGGCCAATGCCCGTCTGCATATTGGTTATATTGCGCAGGAATGGGATGCAGCACTGACCAACGCAGGTCTTGATGCCGGTAAAATGGGTCTGCTGATTTCCTATCCGCTGACAGAACAGCAGCAAAAAACTGCAACAGACGCGGATGGTAAGACTGTAACATATTACGAGACTGTCCCGGTTTATGAAGCAGATGGCAAAACCCAAAAAACAGGATACATGCTGCGCTATGATGAATTGCAGTGCTTGCTGCTAGAAGCACGTAAGCAGAAACAGATTACACTTGAAGCGCGTATTGCGGCTCTTGAAGCCAAGGCAGGTGCCTAATGCCAACCCTGCTTGATTTTACGGCAGGTGTGGCAATCGGAGCGGGTGGCAACACCCTCTCTGGCGGCCAGATTGTGGATGCCGTAAGCAGTGGCCCTCCTGTTGTCGTGCATGTAAATCCTGATACGTCCCTTGCTCTGTCATTTTCGGAGCGTGGTAGAATTGCGCATCGGGTTTTGCCTGTTCAGGATACAGAAATTTCCATTATCGGCGGTGTATCTGGGTTATTTCAAGAAATGCTCGTTATGGTGCAGCAGTCAGCTATGGGGAATAATATGGTTACACTTCCCGCCAATATCGTATGGCAGCGTAATCCTCCCTTCATTGATACACGTTCTGGCGCGGTCACTTTCTTTCGCCTTTGGACGCTGGATGGCGGCAATACGATTTACGGGAAATCCATCTAATGAGTGAAACGTATTCAACTGGGTTTAGTAATAACGGTGGGGTTGCCATGCTCGGTAATCCCGCTGCCGCCGATGCCGTTCAGGATATTGATACTCTTGTTCTTAACAAACCGAATGCACCTTGGCGTGTTGTGGTAGAGGGAGCATTTCCTACAGACAATAGTGATGCCAGAACCCCTGTTGATGTTGCAGTAAGTGTTTATGAAGGGGGTATTCCTCTTTTTTCAGCCAACGCGGAAATGTCTATTCAGGGACAATCCAGCGCGACCGATAATAAAAAGGGTTATAAGTTCAAGTTTACGAACCCAACAACAGGCAACAAATTATTGATAAAAATCGGTGATTGGTTGCCTACAAATAAATGGACTCTTAAAGGTTATGCTGTTGATAGAACGTTAGTTCGTGATACTATCAGTGCAGCACTATGGCGTAATATACGCAGAACAGCCCCATTTCCCGACAACCTTATTGCTCCAAAGCATGTATGGGATAGCCTGCAATCTAATGATTTGAGCATGAACGCATCTGCCTTGTTTTCGACAGATGGTTTTCCTGTTGAGGTATGGCAGCAGGATGGCACATTTTTTGGGCTGTTTGTCTGGCGCACATCGGCTGATATTCCAGATTTTCTATTAGATGAAGATAACCGTAATCATATCCAGATACAGCCACAACATGCGGGATTTATCTGGGATCATGCCTTTACGGGTACGGATTGGGTTGTCGCATCTCCAAAAATTAAAAAATATACTGATCAGATGGATATTTCTAAAGCGGCACCGGATGTTCAGGCAGCAGGAGCACGTTTCATACAGTGGTGTATGGATGTGCGGGCCGGAAATGTAGATATGCGTGCTACATATCCTTACTATATCAATCTGCAATCTTGGTTGGATTATATTCTATTTTGTGAAGTGGCAGGAAGTGAAGATAGCAGACAAAATAACTTCAACATGACCACATGGGACGGCATGATCTGGCATCAATGTGCTTATGACATGGATGAAACATGGGGGATCATGTTTGATACAACAGTTGAAACATCTGCTCCCGAAAATTGCGGGTTCATTATGAATCAGAATACGCAGTCTTATTGGGCTGGAACAAACTTTTTCCAGATGTTTTATACTTACTTTCTTCCTGAATTACGAGCACGGTGGGCAGGGCTGCGTAATGCGGGAACTATAAGTTATGAACGTATTGCCAAGCTAGTCAAACAGCAGGCTGATTTTATTGATCCGGTCATGATGGAACAGGATTTGGCTATCTGGCCTCCTAATGGTTCTGATGTCGTCGATTATGGTGCTCCGGGCCGCAATTATTATACCTTCATTCTAGATTGGGCTAACCGCCGCATTGCCTGGATTGATGCGCAGTGGGGTTATAGCGGGGCCTAACTGCATGGGCCATCTTTAAGCGGGTGGCTCACCTTTTTCGGATAAAAGAATGATAGATGAACAGAGCGCGGGCAGTCCCTGCGTGGCTGATGGTGTGCACGCACGTCTGGATGATCACGAAGAACGCCTTGCCGCTGTAGAAAGGCGGCAGGACGTGACAGATGGCAAGCTGGATAGCATCAGCCGAGATATTGCGGCTGTGCGGGCGGAAGGCAACGCCCGCCAGCAAGCTACAAATGCCGGAATGGATCGGATTGGTATCCAGCTTTCTGACCTTACCCGCCAACTGGCGGCCCATACGGGTGCGCAGGAAGAGCGGAACAGACTGGCAGAAGACGGTTTGCGGCGTTGGAAAAAGTTGACGGTTATTGTGGGGATTTTCTGCACACTTGGTGCTGCGGTTGGATCCACATTGCTTTCAGATCAGGAGGTAGCCAGCACGATCTGGGTAAAATGGCTGCACTGGCGCGAACCGTGGGATGTTCCCACACAGCCCACACCGCAGCCGCAGGAAACGCAGTTCATCCTGCTCCCGCGTGAAATGGAGGCAGCATGATACCCGCATCATGGATGTCTGATCCTGTGCAGGTTGGTGCGCGCACAGCGTGGGGAGAGGCGCGGGGAGAAGGCAATAACGGCATGGCCGCAGTGCTGTGCGTTGGCCGCAACCGCGCCAGCCGCCCGGCATGGTGGGGGCATGATTTGTGTAGTGTGTTCCTGCATCCGTGGCAGTTTTCATGCTGGAATGCGGCTGATGTCAACTTGCCCAAGCTTCTGACCATTACTGACATGGACGCGCAGTTTCGTGAGGCCATTGCTTTAGCACAGGCGCTTGTGGGCGGTCACCTTACTGACATGACGAAAGGGGCGGATCATTACTATGACACGCGCTCCCCACGCCCTGCTTGGGCTTCTTCGCAATTTTACTGCTGCACGATTGGTCATCATGCGTTTTACCGCGTGGGGCCTTTTGGAGAAGGCTGATGACAAAAGAAGAAATAAGAGAAATCGCACGCGCTGTCGTAGATGAACTAGACGTGCGGTGGGGTTCAAGGATGCAGCGCAGCTCAAACGGAAGCCTCGTAATTGAGGTTGTGGAAGTGAACACACTGCCTGTCAGCTTGCGTGGGGGAGTGTCGCATGACTGATGCACCTGCTCCTGTAGCGCCAAAACGCTCTACTGTTGTCGCGCAAACAGCCAAGGCCATTACGGCTGGCCTGTCCTTGCCCGCTATGGTGGCTGCACTTCCACAGCCCGAAGCAACATGGGTGCTTTATGCCTGTGTTGTGTTTGCGGCAGCAGGGGCGGCAGCAACGCAGATCCCACTTCCAGCTAATCAGTCCGGCAAGTTATGGATTCTGTACCGGATTATCAACTTCCTTGCCCTCAATTGGAAGCAGGCTGCCAATGCTGCGATTATTTTGCGCGGAGCAGTTTCTTCTAAATCTGAACCGCCCAAGGCTGGGCCGGGTTCTGTTGTGACCATTCCGAAAGACGATACGAAATGAAAAAAGCACTTCTTGCGCTGGGGCTTTTGCCTCTTCTGGCTACCTGTGCTGATACTTCACAGGGCAAATTACGACAGGCTGTTTATGATGTGGACAGCGCTTATCATGTGCTGGCCAACCCTATGCCGGATGTGATGGCAGGCAAGGTTCCCGGTGTGGCATTAACCGACACGCAAAAGACTATTGCCAAGGCAGCCAGTCAGACCGTGTTTAATGAAATCCAGTCTCTGGAAACCTCTACCGAAAGCGGCAACAGCATTACGCAGACTGCCGTAAGCGCATTGCAAGCAGACTTCGCATCTTTTGAAACCTGCTGGACAGGCCTGAAAACCGGCACCACGCTGGATGCCTGCGCAGCCCTTGGTGGGAGCAAATGACATGAACGCAACAGAAATCAGCGCCATCTTGGGCGTAGTTGGTACCGTAGCTGGTCTGGCCGAAAAATACGGGCCAGAAGTTTACGAAACGGTGAAAGAGGCCATTGAACAGTCCAAGAGCAAGACTGGGCCAAGCGTGGCAGATATTCAGGCCATCTTTGCCAAGTGTCTGGCCGATAACGCGGCTATCCAGTCCGCATGATGCCAGATTTTGAATGCGGGATGATTGTTGGTGGCGGGGGAGTTTTCCTCGCCACTATCGCGCTGGCTGTGGGCTGGCGGTTGCTGGTGGTGCGGTCTGATTTTTGGTGGAAATGAATGAGGAAAAAACTGTTATAAAGCTTATGAGATCCTGTGCTGTTTGAAAATCAGTGCCATCAATACTTTCTTTGCGGGAAATGGAATATAAAAGCGCATTTTCTGTTTTGGAGGTGATGTTACATGTGTAAAGATGATCCTCACGTTGGATAAAATTCAAGGCAAGGAGATATTTATTTTTATAAAGTGATAGAGTTTTTGAAAGCTCATGAAAATCATTTTCACAAATTCTTTGAGAAATACAGATAAATATAACTTTCCTATCTGAGTGTAGTAGATTTACAAATCTGTCAACGCAGCGTTGATAATATTTATAAACGTTATCAACAGATATATCATAGTGATTAAATGCAAAAAGAATACCAAAGTGTTCTTTATAATATCTGTGATCACAAAAATTTGCATCGGGTGAGAGTTTTTCACTGTCAGCAATTTTTATGTGCTCTGATCTATCCAGAAAAGTTGAAAACCTGTCCTGAATGCAATGGTTTACCATGCGGATATCACTAAATATCCAATCAAACGGGTAGGAGTGCTTTTTAAGTCCAAGGTTTTTGAGAACTGAAGCTGTCAGGCAATGATCTCCCATAGAAACCACTTCAAGCCCCTGAAGATTCTGCGCGATCTTTTTGAACTGATGGTAATATCTGAGTAAAGAGAGCAGTTCTTTTACAGATCTTTTAACTTTTTTCAGACTGTTCATGCGCGCTCTTGGGGTTGGATATGGCCGACGATAATATGGATCTAATTATATCCTTACATTGGAATATTTTGGCATTTCCTTCAACATTGTTCTCATCGGGTTACGCGGGCAGCATTATGCTTATCCCGATAGAGGTAATGTCTTTACTTTAAGCGCGGTATTTTGTATTTTTAAAATGTATCATTACAGATACGATATTCTATATGTCATAAAAAGTATTCATGATGCATGATGAACTTGCCTCATAAGGCACATGGCATGTTTCTTTTCATGCGGGTTGTGTAGGTTTTTTGCCTGTGTACAACCTTGTGGAAAGTGTGAATTGATACCTTGAAGCGCGCATCTGCTAAGGCCACATATAGGCAATTATCAATGTTAAAGAGAAAGTTCACCCTATGAGCACTGTCACCATTTCTGTTCTAAAAGAGTTTGTTTCCAAAGCATCTGCCCTGCATCAGACGTGGAAAGCAAGTAAGCCTTCTGCATCAGAACTTTCTTGGCAGGAATGTGTAGAAGATGAGAACTATAAGGATGCCGTAGTGGAGAGAGACTTCTTGGCAGAGCTGACAAAAGCCAATATTCCGTATGAGATGTCGGAAGCTGTTTAAAACAGCAGATGTATTTTACGAATTAGGTAAGAAAAAACCGCCTTTTGGCGGTTTTTTTGTGGTTACTTCAAACTTGGCTCCAAATCAGATTTCTTTCTATAAAATGGTAATTCAATAAAGAAATAAGAAAGCGTTGCAAAAAGAATGGCCATACAGATGCCTGAAACGGCAAACAGTTCAGATGATATTCTTAAACCGTAAGACTGGCGAATATTTTGCATAATATCCCAGACAACAATGTGGCACAGATAAAAGGAGTAAGTGATTTCTCCACCCCAATAACTTAGAAACACCAGTGGCTTTGGCACTGTTAGGGTGCCGCATTTTAAGGCGGCATACACCACGCACACACACGCCAGAATAGAAACAATGCTGATAGAAAAAGGCATCATTTGGTTCTGAAATGCAGCAGGTATGGCTGTAGATGCCACAAGGCCAAAAATCAGCAAGAAGAAAGAAAGCGTTGCAGGCATTTGTGGTGCTTTTGCCCGGATAATATCGCCTATGCCCTGCGTGTTTACAAGATGATAAGCAATAAGCCCCCATATAAACCCTGTGGGACGGTACCATCCCCAATCAACACCACCCGGCAGCCAGAAAAGCAGCACCACAGCTAGCACTACAGTTGCATTTTGTGTTGAGTTCTGAATCTATGGGTAACCATGATTCAGGATATGATGAGTGGCGGTACGTCTGTTGAAGAGACGCTGGAATTATGGGCGCGCTCGCTTCGGTCCGCCAAGGATCGGATGGCGCCGCTGTTCACGCAAAAACGTGTCGTAGATTCGGCCTGTGCTTTTCTTGATGTTTTGATTGGCAATGAACCACGCAAGACGGGATGGATGCGAGCGGAAGCCGCAGGAGATCCTGGTCCATGGCGGCAGCAGGCGCTTCTGGGACGCGGGCACTGGGATGCCGATGCCCTTCGTGACGTCGTCAGGGATTATGTGATTGAGCATCTGGGCACTGAAGAGGGCGTGCTGGTCATTGATGAGACCGGTTTTCTGAAGAAGGGTCAGGCGTCCTGCGGTGTGGGGCGGCAGTATACGGGATCTGCCGGCAAGATCACGAACTGCCAGATTGGTGTGTTTGGCGCTTATGTTTCGGAACGGGGGCATGCCTTTATTGACCGCGCCCTGTATCTCCCGAAAGACTGGACATCAAAGCCTGAGCGTCTGAAGCGGGCCCACGTTCCCGATGACGTGGTGTTTGCAACCAAACCGGCGTTAGCCTCGATGATGATTGAGCGAAGTATTGAGGCCGGTGTGCCGTTCCGCTGGGTTGCAGCAGACAGCGTGTATGGCGTGGGCGACGTAGAACGCACGCTTCGCCGGGCAGGAATTGGATATGTGCTTGGGGTCAAGGGCAATCACTGGTTCGGATCATGGGCAACGGAACCGCTGATTGCCGGAGAGGCGAAAGATATTGCAGCAGGACTGCCAGACCAGGCCTGGCGTCGTCTGTCAGCGGGGCACGGCACAAAAGGTGAGCGACTTTATGACTGGGCGTATCTTCCGCTTGCTGATCTGGATGCTGAAGAATTTGACTGCCCTATAGCCGGACCATGGACACGTGGCCTGTTGATCCGCCGAAACATCGCTGACGGGGACCTTGCCTATTTTACGACCTGGAGCCCGAAAGGGACAACCACGCAGGAACTGGTGAACGTTGAAGGGACGCGCTGGAGGATCGAAGAAGGGTTCGAGACGGCCAAAAACGAATTTGGTCTTGATCATAACGAGACCCGCTCCTGGCATGGTTGGCATCGGCATGTCTCTCTGGTCATGCTGGCCTATGCCGTCATGGCCAGTGTCCGTTACCAGGCAAACTCACTGAAACCGAAAAAAACACAACTCAGAACACGACAGTCCTTGTCCGCTGGTCCATTCAGGAGATCAGGCGCCTCGTCGTAAAACTTGCACAACGCAGACTACCCGTCTCTCACATCCTCAGATGGTCCGTCTTTCGACGAACGCATCAGGCCAGTGCTATCCGCGCTCACTCACGACACAAAATGCAACTGTAGTGCTAGGCTCAGGACCTGTTAATTTATTGAACTGAGCGAGACGTTGTGATTCACAGGCTTACCAATGGAGGTGAGGCTGTGAGTGAAGTGTTTTTGCTGTCTGAGAGGCAGATGGAGCGGATTGAGCCGTTTTTTCCTCTGGCGCACGGAGTGCCACGCGTGGATGACCGGCGTGTTCTGAGCGGGATCGTTTATGTGATCCGCAACGGCCTTCAGTGGAAGGATGCCCCGAAAGCGTATGGTCCGCACAAGACTTTGTATAATCGCTTCATCCGGTGGAGCCGCCTGGGTGTCTTCGACCGGATCTTCGTCGCGCTGACAGAGCAGGCTGGCCGTTCAAAGCGCCTGATGATCGATGCGACACATCTCAAGGCACACAGAACGGCAGCGTCCCTGCTCAAAAAGGGGCTTTTCCCCGCCATATCGGACGGACAAAAGGCGGCCTGAACTCAAAACTCCATGCCGTGTGCGATGGTCAGGGCCGTCCGGTCCGGCTGCATCTGACTGCGGGACAGGTCAGTGACTTCAGAGGCGCAGACGTGCTTCTGGCAGATCTCCCCGACGAGACAGAAGAAGTCATCGGGGACAGAGGCTATGACAGCAACCGGATCAGGTTATCGCTTGCAGAACGCAATATCACTACCTGTATTCCCCCGAAAAAAAACCGGAAATCAAAGCCGCCTTACGACTGGCATCTGTATAAAAAGCGTCATCTGATCGAAAACATGTTCGCAAAGCTGAAAGACTGGCGACGTGTCGCGACCAGATACGACCGCTGCGCTCATACATTCATGTCTGCAATCCACATAGCAGCAAGCGTCATCTTCTGGCTCAAAGAATGAGTCCTGAGCCTAACACTACAGTTGCATTTTGTGTCGTGAGTGAGCGCGGATAGCACTGGCCTGATGCGTTCGTCGAAAGACGGACCATCTGAGGATGTGAGAGACGGGTAGTCTGCGTTGTGCAAGTTTTACGACGAGGCGCCTGATCTCCTGAATGGACCAGCGGACAAGGACTGTCGTGTTCTGAGTTGTGTTTTTTTCGGTTTCAGTGAGTTTGCCTGGTAACGGACACTGGCCATGACGGCATAGGCCAGCATGACCAGAGAGACATGCCGATGCCAACCATGCCAGGAGCGGGTCTCGTTATGATCAAGACCAAATTCGTTTTTGGCCGTCTCGAACCCTTCTTCGATCCTCCAGCGCGTCCCTTCAACGTTCACCAGTTCCTGCGTGGTTGTCCCTTTCGGGCTCCAGGTCGTAAAATAGGCAAGGTCCCCGTCAGCGATGTTTCGGCGGATCAACAGGCCACGTGTCCATGGTCCGGCTATAGGGCAGTCAAATTCTTCAGCATCCAGATCAGCAAGCGGAAGATACGCCCAGTCATAAAGTCGCTCACCTTTTGTGCCGTGCCCCGCTGACAGACGACGCCAGGCCTGGTCTGGCAGTCCTGCTGCAATATCTTTCGCCTCTCCGGCAATCAGCGGTTCCGTTGCCCATGATCCGAACCAGTGATTGCCCTTGACCCCAAGCACATATCCAATTCCTGCCCGGCGAAGCGTGCGTTCTACGTCGCCCACGCCATACACGCTGTCTGCTGCAACCCAGCGGAACGGCACACCGGCCTCAATACTTCGCTCAATCATCATCGAGGCTAACGCCGGTTTGGTTGCAAACACCACGTCATCGGGAACGTGGGCCCGCTTCAGACGCTCAGGCTTTGATGTCCAGTCTTTCGGGAGATACAGGGCGCGGTCAATAAAGGCATGCCCCCGTTCCGAAACATAAGCGCCAAACACACCAATCTGGCAGTTCGTGATCTTGCCGGCAGATCCCGTATACTGCCGCCCCACACCGCAGGACGCCTGACCCTTCTTCAGAAAACCGGTCTCATCAATGACCAGCACGCCCTCTTCAGTGCCCAGATGCTCAATCACATAATCCCTGACGACGTCACGAAGGGCATCGGCATCCCAGTGCCCGCGTCCCAGAAGCGCCTGCTGCCGCCATGGACCAGGATCTCCTGCGGCTTCCGCTCGCATCCATCCCGTCTTGCGTGGTTCATTGCCAATCAAAACATCAAGAAAAGCACAGGCCGAATCTACGACACGTTTTTGCGTGAACAGCGGCGCCATCCGATCCTTGGCGGACCGAAGCGAGCGCGCCCATAATTCCAGCGTCTCTTCAACAGACGTACCGCCACTCATCATATCCTGAATCATGGTTACCCATAGATTCAGAACTCAACACAAAATGCAACTGTAGTGCTAAAGCATAAATACAGAAGATAAAAAACTTTTTGCCTATGGTGAAGAACAGAAGCGGCAGAACAATATAAAATTGATTTTCAAGCGATAAAGACCAATACCAGCCTAATGGACTGGGAGAGACAGCATTTTCAAAGTTTCTGATATAAAAAATAGAAGTCAGCCATTTATAAAACAGGCTGGTTTGATCGCCCCACAACCCGCGATCGGATGAAATAAGGCCCGCAGTAAGTGTAACGGTTATCCAGAAAAACGCAGCCGGAAAAAGTCTGAGAAATCTTTTCTTGAAGAAATCAAGAGAGAAGGAAACTTTCTCTGCCAGTTCCATATTGGGTTTGGATTTGCCCAAAACCATGTAACCCATGAAATAACCGGATATAACAAAGAAAATATCTACCCCTAACCAAGGACGCAAAACTGCTCCCAAACTTTCTCCAAAATGAGGGTGGATATTGGTGCGGAGTGATGCTTGATGCGCCATAACAACCAAGGCAATAGAGATAATGCGCATAAGTTGTATTTCTATGTTTTTGTTATATTTGCCTGCCATCTGACCCTGCTTTTTTGATATTTCCAAAGTTCATATCGGGCAGGGGAGCAGTTGACCAGATTCCTCGCTGCATAGCATGCAAAGCACAGCTATGCATGATGCAAAATGGTAAGTGAAACTACGAAAAAACCCTTCAACCGGATGTATAGGCTGGTATGGAGCATGGGGAAATCATCAGCATGACTCACATGGGTTGTGCCCGTTATCCACAGGCTTACCCACCGGAGCATCCGCAGAATCTGTGGACAAGGCCACTAAGCTTGGCAGTCAAGATACCTACGGATAAAAACTTCAGGGGTGGTGTAAATCCTGCTCCAGAAAGGTTTTAACGCGCAGGAAGGCTTCTTCTTCCGTTTCGTTTTCAGCAATCCCCAACCACGAGGGCTTGCGCCGGGCAATCCAGCCCAACATCTTACCGCTTAGGCTCCGAAAGAGCGGAATATCTTCTGCCAGAAGCAAGATGCCCAAAGGTAGCATCCACACACCCAACACAGGTAAAAAGGAAAGCAATCCACCCAAAATTAACAACAGCCCAGAAGGCAAGCGCACCCATTTTTGCTGGGGTTTGCGTAACCACTGTATGGCGCGGCGCATTTTGGCGGGCAGCTTTGCTGTTATCATTTGTGTGCGGTGTTCGCGCAGGGTTTCTGGCGTATAGGTGTTGGAAGATGGTGGCTGCTCCATTTCTGCTCCATAACTGTGGCTGATTTTGTTTTATGTGCCTTTATTTGGGCGTTATCTTTTTTATAAAGGCATTTCGTAGTTTATAGCATTTAACAAAGGCAGCATTGTGTATTTAAAACAGGGTTTCACGCTGGTATCCGTTCAATGAGCTTGCGTGTTGCTAAAATATGCTTAGGCATTGTTATAGCGTCTTTGCCGGTTTCTGTCGCTTGGGCGCAGGAAAATGCAGCATGTCAGGCGTTTGGGCCAGAAAACAGATTGCCCATACTCACGCGGCCTTTCATGTTGAAGCAGACAGAGCTGCTTTGTAACATGGGTTATGCTGTTTTGGTTTCATCTGTTACGCACACACCTTTGTGGGCCGCAGAGCATTTGCAGGCAGATAATGTGCGTCTTGCAGAACGCCTGATGCGTGCTGGCACTTTTTATGAAGATTCTCGCTGGCCAAATGGTAGCCGAGACCATGATTACAAAAAATCTGGCTACAGCAGAGGCCACATGGCCCCCAGTGCAGACCAGCCAACTCCCGCCGCACAATTTGAAACTTTTGCGTATTCCAACGTGGTACCGCAATCCATTACGCTCAATCAGGGCATTTGGGCGCGTATTGAATACACAGTGCGGGAATTGGCTGTGCAGGAAGGTGATTTATATGTGGTCACCGGCCCTGCCTTTCATGGCCATCCTATTTCCACCATTGGGCCAGACCATGTGTTTGTGCCGTCTTCTACATGGAAAGCTGTGTATTCTGCGCAGCGTCAGGCTGCGGGCGTATATGTCTGCAAAAACGTGCAACGTTCTCCACACTGCGATCAGGTAACAGTGGCAACCCTTATCCGCAATACAGGGGTGGATCCGTTTCCGGGTGTGGCAGATCGTATCAAGCAGAATTTTTGGCGCTTGCCGTCACCACGTAAAATACGGCGGTAAGCGTGGGAAGGTGAGAGTACAGGCCACGATTTTCACGTAGGTTGTACACGTTATCCACAGGCTTACCCACCGGAGCATCCGCAGAATCTGTGGGCGAATCTATTGGCAAGGGGTTTTATTGGCTAATGCCAAGCCAAGGTCCGGCCCAGATCATCAGCAGATACAAAACAATGGTTAAGCCGCAGCCGCTGGCCAGTGCGGGCCAGAAATGCACGCCACACCGCATAAGCCACGGCATAAACAAAAACATGGGCAAGGAGGGCAGCACATACCAGAATGTGGCGCTCACATGGGCTTCCATCCGTGCGGGATCATGCGTTTCCAGCCAAAGCCAGATCATCCCAAATACGGAAACAAGGGGCAGGGCGGCAACCAACGCACCAAAACCAGGGTAACGGCGTGCCAAAGTGGAAACCAGAGCAATAATCAAAGCTGAAAGCAGGGTTTTGAGAAGAAAAAACATTCAGGTATCAGACAATAAATAAAAAACGCCTGACTATAATATATTTTTTAATATAGATGAATTGTATCACCCCACGTGGCGCATTAAATTAAATTTCAGGATATCATTCGTTATCTTTGAATAATTAAATCAGTTTGGATTAGTTTTTATGCGTTTAAAAGCTCTTTTTGCAGCCTCCGCTGTATTGCTCACCAGTTTTTCTGTGGCTCAGGCAGGTACTGTGCACACCACGTGGGAAAAGTTCAAGGCTGGCCATGCCATGCACCGGCTCTCTGTTGATGGCCAGAAAGCCATGATGGACGTGTTTCAGGCGCGGGATCTGCTGGCTCAGGGCAAAACCGATGCAGCTATTCCCCCGCTCTATGATGCACAAAAGCGCTTTAAGGCTGCCAGCGCAGATAACAAGAAGTTCTTTGCGGCAGAAAGCCAGCTTCAGCCAGCGCCGCAGCATCCGGTTTCTGCAACCCATACGCCAGTTGCCAACCCCACAACATGGGTGCCTGTTGGTGGTGAATTTATTGTAAGCGAAACACTGGTCCCAGAAAAACAGGCTGCATTGGCAAACGCCAACAAGCAGTTCCAAGCCGGGCAGACCCAGCAGGCGCAGCAGAGCCTACAGGTTGTGGGTGAAGATGCAGACTTCATTCTGGCCCTTGCCCCGCTGGAACAGAGCGAAGGCGCCCTGTACCGTGCAAAAGTGTTTACAGAAGGTCGCCAGCCGCAACAGGCTGTAGAAGCACTTAACCAGCTTCTGGATGGCGTTGTGTTTGTTTCGGACGATGTGGTGGAAAAAGTTGCGCCCTCCACACCGGCTAAAAAATCCAACTAAAACAATACGCTGCGTTATACGGCAGGGATGGGGAGCAAAAAAGTTCTCCATCCCTGCTTTTTTCTGTTGCATTTATTGAGAATGGTTCTTATTATCAATCTTGTCGCGGTGATGAAGGCGTTTCTGCTGGTGGGGCAAGGGGCATTACCGCGACAACTCTTGGTTCGTCTTGATTTATCCCGTTCAATCCCCGGTTCCTATCTGGAATGTTTTTGCATCCCCGGTCATTCCAGATAGGTTTTTTAAGTTCCCCTTGCCCCACCAGACTATCTTCTTTCTTGCAAGATATCAGGGTTTTTCAGGTAGCGCCCGATAGGGCACAACGCCTCTGGCATCGCTTCCTGTATCCAACATACGGCCCGAAACAGGCAAAGATCTGTGGCTGCAATTATCCCGCATACATGCGCGGCAGCCGGGGCCAATGGGTACAACCAATCTGTGGTCATTCAGGTTTAAACCATCTGCATAAACCGTTTTTGCGGCATCATTGATGGTACAGCCCAACACAATGGCAATCTGGCGTGGGCGGTCTGTATAGGTAACCCCCTCATGCCCTACAGTGCGGGCAACATTGAGGTAAATGGAATCATCCGTGGTTTGAGAAAGCTGCACTTGCACCTGCCCGGGCGTGGCAAAAGCCCGAAAGATGTTCCATAACGGGCAGGGGCCACCAAAACGGGCCTGAGAAAAGCGGTTGGCAGAAAAACTTTTAAGAATATTTCCTGCAATATCTAATTTGAGAAAATAAAAGGGAATGCCCTCCATGCCGGGGCGTTGTAACGTGCTTAACCTGTGGCTTATCTGTTCAAAACTGGTACCAAAATGGCGGCGCAAGCGTTCAATATCGTAACGCATGGTCTGTGCCGCATGCAAAAAGCGCTTATAGGGCAACAGCAATGCCCCGGCAAAGTAGTTGCCCAAGTAAACACGCCCCAACTCCAGCGCATTTTTCTCCTTTGGGCCTTCACGGCGTAAAATACTACTTATCAGGCGGGTTTGGTCGCGTTGGCCAATAATTTGCGCCAGATAGAACAGCGTGCTTTCAGGTGGTTGATCTGGGGGCAGAAGAATAGTGCGACGGTGCCGATCTATCCGCCACACCAAGCCGCCTTCTTCTAGCGCCGGGTCTTGTTGCGTATGCAAACCATGATGATCAAGAAGGTAGGTTTTTAAGGCTTCGGACAAGCCATTTTTGAGATCAAGACTTTCGTAAAATTTTTCGGCTGCACAATCAAGTTCATGAAAATAGTTGCGGTGTTGCTGCACCCAATCCCCTACCGTTTCATAGGGTTCCAAATTTGGGGTTGGTAAAAGAGCGTTGTCTTCACGCTCCTGCTCAAATTTATAAGCGCGATAGAGGGTTAGAAACGCGGCGCATAAATCCGGATTGGTAAGCACGGCATCCGCCATTTTGGCCAAAGGCAAAGATGCGTTTTTAAACACGGGGTCGGCCATGGTTTCGCGCATGGCCTGCACGGTATGGGCTTCTTTGGTGTTGCTAAACCATGCCGGGCTCAGACCAAAACGCTCACATAGTTTTTGCAGCAGATGGTGTGGAAGGGGCCGATGGTTGCGCTCCAACTGGTTTAGATAGCTTGGTGATATGTCAAGTATTTCCGCCAGGTTGGCTTGGGTTAGGGTTTCGCGTTGGCGCAATTGCCGCAAGCGCGGGCCAGCAAAAAGCTTGGTTCTGGTTTGTGGCATGGTACGAACTTCGCAAACTTCGCAAACGGGAACATTCCCTTCGCCTCTTTTTACTCTTATCTCTCTGCCGTTCAAAACAACACTCTGCAACACTCGCTTCACGATCAAATTCCGATCATGAGGTAAAAACAATGCAGTACCATGATGTGCGCGTTCATCCAGAAAGCGATCGTCTGCCACGGCCCGAACAGCTTGCGTGGAAAATTGCGCAGGTAGCGGCAGATCCGGTGCCGGTGGAGGCCGCCGTTACGGATATGATCATCAACCGGCTGATAGATAACGCATCTGTGGCTATGGCATCTGTGAACCGTCATTCCGTAATGAGCGCACGGGCCGAGGCTCTGGCCCACCGGCGCGAAGGCGGGGCTACAGTGTTTGGTATGGGGCCAAATGTGCGTGTGCATGCAGAATGGGCCGCATGGGCCAACGGCACAGCCGTGCGTGAGCTGGATTTTCACG
Source organism: Acetobacter oryzifermentans (assembly GCF_001628715.1). Classification (NCBI taxonomy): domain Bacteria; kingdom Pseudomonadati; phylum Pseudomonadota; class Alphaproteobacteria; order Acetobacterales; family Acetobacteraceae; genus Acetobacter; species Acetobacter oryzifermentans. Next base: position 458,191 of record NZ_CP011120.1, read on the forward strand.
ATACATTTTTAGCAGCAGAATATTCTCATCCGGGTGATAATATTCCGGGCATTTTGGCAGTTGCCCAACAGTGCCGCCGAAGCGGTGCGGATTTAATTCGTGGTGCTGCCACAGGGTATGAAATTCAGATAGATCTTGCGCGTGCCATTTGTTTGCACAAACACAAGATAGATCATGTGGCGCATCTTGGCCCATCTGTAGCCGCAGGTATTGGCACGCTTATGCGTTTGCCACCAGCGGTTATCTATCAGGCCATTGGGCAGGCTTTGCATGTAACCACAGCCACGCGCCAGAGCCGCAAGGGTGAAATCTCATCATGGAAAGCCTACGCGCCTGCACATGCCAGCAAGATGGCGGTAGAGGCCGTTGACCGTGCCATGATGGGCGAAACATCTCCAACCCCGATTTATGAAGGGGAAGATGGTGTTATTGCTTGGATGCTGGATGGTAAAAATGCGCATTATCGCGTGCCATTGCCAGAAATGGGTGAGCCAAAACGTGCCATTCTGTCTTCCTTTACCAAGGAACATTCGGCAGAATATCAAAGCCAGGCGCTTATTGATCTTGCCTTTCGTATGGGCCAGAAAATCAAAAATTGGGATGACGTGGAAGATGTGCTGATAGAAACCAGCCATCACACGCATTATGTGATCGGCACGGGTTCGAACGATCCGCAAAAGTTTGATCCGCAAGCCTCGCGGGAAACGCTGGATCATTCCATTATGTATATTGTAGCCGTGGCCTTGCAGGATGGCAGTTGGCACCATGTGCATTCCTATGCCCCGGAACGGGCACGCAGACCAGATACTGTGCGGCTCTGGCGCAAGATCCATACAATAGAAAAACCCGAGTGGACACAACGGTATCACGAAACAGATCCGGATAAAAAAGCGTTTGGTGGCCGCATTGTTATCCGCATGAAAGATGGTTCGGTTATTGCGGATGAGCTGGCTGTTGCCAACGCCCATACGTTAGGGGCAACACCTTGGCAGCGGGCTGATTACATTGGTAAGTTTCAGACTCTTTCAGACGGCATTGTTCCTCATAAGGAAGCAGACAGGTTTTTAGAAGTTGTGCAGAACCTGCCAAACCTGAAAGCAGGGGAACTGCATATGCTGGAAATTGCCATTCCAGAGCGTGATATCCGCCAGAACACAGCGGAAGGCATTTTTAATTTCGGGCAGGCCAAACCTGCTGCGGTTGCGGCCACCACCACGGCTCTGGCTTCCTAAACAGGCGATAACGCACAGGAAGGAATAGAACAATGACAACGCATCTGCACAGAAAACCAAAAAAATCTGTTGCGCTGTCAGGCACGGTTGCGGGCAACACGGCGCTCAGCACTGTGGGGCAGAGCGGGAATGATCTGCATTATCGTGGGTACGATATCAAAGACCTTGCGCGTGCCAGCACGTTTGAGGAGGTCGCACATCTGCTTATCCACGGATATCTGCCCAATAGCGCAGAACTGGAAGCCTATAGGCGGCATCTGGCTAGTATGCGGGATATTCCTGCCATTGTGCGTGCCGCTTTGGAGCGTTTGCCAGCCGCCACGCACCCTATGGATGTTATGCGCACGGCAGTTTCCGTTCTGGGTTGTGCACTGCCAGAACGGAGCGATTGCGCCACCGCAGGCGCACGAGATATTGCAGACAGGCTTGTGGCCTCGTTAGGGTCTATGCTGCTGTATTGGTATCATTTCTCAAACCACGGACGGCGGATAGAGACCAATACGGATGATGAAAGTGTAGGCGGACACTTTTTGCACCTCCTGCATGGTAAAGCGCCATCGGAGGATTGGGTGCAGGCTATGCACACATCCCTTATTTTGTATGCCGAGCACGAATTTAATGCCTCCACATTTACTGCCAGAGTGGTGGCGGGTACTGGTTCGGATATGTATTCCGCCGTTACGGCAGCCATAGGGGCGCTGCGCGGCCCCAAACACGGTGGCGCCAATGAAGTGGCGTTGGATATTCAGCAACGCTATCGCACTGCGGATGAGGCTGAAGAAGATATTCTGCGGCGTTTGGAAAACCGTGAAGTTATCATCGGTTTTGGGCATCCTGTTTATACGATAGCTGATCCGCGTAACGAAATTATTAAGGAAACAGCTCGCAACCTTTCGCGCCGTAATGGCAACATGCGTCTGTATCATGTAGCCGAGCGTATTGAGCGGATTATGGATGAGCAGAAAAAAATGTTCCCTAATCTGGATTGGTTTAGCGCGGTTTCTTACAACGCCATGGGTATTCCTACGGCCATGTTTACACCTATTTTTGTAATTGCCCGCGTAACAGGGTGGTGCGCCCACATTATGGAACAGCGGCAGGATGGTAAAATCATTCGCCCGTCTGCCAATTATGTGGGGCCGGATAATCGGCCTTTTGTGCCCCTGCGTGAACGCGATGGTCTGGAGCATGCAGCATGACATATCTGGTTGGCAAGGATCTGCCACAAACACCAGCCGGGCAGCGCTTTCGTGCTCTGCTGAACAAACAAGGTATTCTGCAAATTCCCGGGGCACATAATGGGCAGGCGGCTTTGCAGGCTAAGGATAATGGATTTCAGGCTCTTTATCTTTCAGGTGCGGCTATGTCTGCCAGCATGGGGCTGCCAGATCTGGGTATTATCACCATTGAGGATGCGTGTTTCTTCATCCGCCAGATTGCACGGTCTTCCGGCTTGCCGCTTTTGGTGGATGGAGATACCGGATACGGTGAAGTACTGAATGTCATGCACATGGTACGGGCTTTTGAAGATTCCGGCGCTGCTGCCGTGCATATTGAAGACCAGATACTGCCCAAAAAATGCGGGCATCTGAACAATAAAAAGCTCGCCTCTCCGCAGGAGATGGCGCAAAAGGTGGCGGCCGCAGCCAAGGCCCGGCGCGATATGCTGATTATTGCGCGCACAGATGCCGCCAGCTCAGAAGGGCTGGATGGTGCCGTGGCCCGTGCCCGTTTGTATTACGAGGCCGGGGCTGATGCTATTTTTCCTGAAGCATTGATTTCTGAAGATATGTTCAGGGAGTTTGTGCGCCGTATGCCAGATGTGCCCCTGCTTGCTAACATGACAGAGTTTGGCCGCTCCCCTTACTTCACGGCATCTCAGTTTGAAGATATGGGATACCGTATGGTCATCTGGCCTGTCAGTTCCCTGCGGGCGGCCAACAAGGCGCAGGAGGATTTGTACAAAACCATTGCGCGCACAGGCGGTACGCAGGACATGCTACCGCGCATGCAAACGCGAGAGGAACTGTACAAAACAATCCGGTATTACGATTATGAATCATTGGACGCAGGCATTGTGGCCACGGTTCTGCCGCACATCGGTCAGGCCGATCGCAACGCCGCCTGAACATTCTCTTTCTATCCCAAACAACAAAAAACAAAAAAGTAAGGGAGACGGAACAATGTCGGAAAACATCACTATCCCACACACGCAGTATGCAGATTATCCAGCCCTGATGCCACCTGCGGAACTGGCCGCCATGCAGCGCTATGCACGCCGAGACCCGGATGGCTTCTGGTTGCAGCAGGCAAAGCGCGTGCACTGGCATCGCAAACCCAGGCATGGTTTTACGGGCAGCTTTACGGATAATGTGTCCATAAGTTGGTTTGAAGATGGCCTGCTGAATGCATCTGTGTGCTGTATTGATAAGCATCTGACAGACAAGGCCGATCAGGTTGCCCTTATCAGCCACCGTGAAGGCCGGGCCGAGGCAGAAAAAATTACATATGCCATGCTGCATGAACGGGTTTGCCGCCTGTCCAACGCGCTGGTGCATTTGGGGGTGGAAGAAGGGCACCGCGTTGCCATTTGCCTGCCCATGATTTCAGAAGCCGTGGTGGCCATGTTGGCCTGTGCGCGTATTGGCGCGGTGCATGTGGTGCTGTTTGGTGGTTTTTCGGCAGAAGGTATTGCAGAACGTATTATAGATAGCGGCGCAGTTGCGGTGATTACTGCCAGCGAAAGCATGCGTGGCAACAAGATTGTACCCTTTAAAGCGATTATGGATGAAGCCCTGTGCAAGGCAGGTGCAGAGAGTGGCGTGAGGGCTGTTCTGGTTGTGCGCACGTCTGATGCACCTGTTCCCATGCTGCCGGGGAGAGATTACGATTTTCATGATTTTGTAGATTCGTTTGAAGCAGATTTTGTGCCCGTTGTAATGCGGGCAGAAGCACCGCTGTTTATGCTTTATACATCTGGTAGCACAGGCAAACCCAAAGCAGTTGTGCATGCTACTGGTGGTTATATGGTGTGGGCTGCTTACACCATGGGCATGGTGTACCATCATCAACCCGGTGATGTTCTGTGGTGCACGGCAGATGTGGCATGGATAACCGGGCATACATCCGTTGTGTATGGCCCGCTGGCCAATGGTGGTACCACCATGATTTCCGATAGCCTGCCTTCATACCCCGCTCCGGGCAGGTGGTTGGATCTGATAGATGAGCATAAGGTGACCATGCTGTTTACGGCCCCCACAGCCGTACGTGCCATGATGGCCGATGGCGATGATGTTGTGAACGCCCGCAAGCTGGATTCCCTGCGTTTATTAGGTGTTGCGGGGGAACCCATAAGCCCCGATGCGTGGCTGTGGTATCATGATGTTGTCGGCAAAAAGCGTTGCCCCGTGGTGGATACATGGTGGCAGACAGAAACCGCTGGCATTGTGCTGGGGCCATTGCCCGGTGTGCAGCCGCTTAAACCCGGTTCTGCCAGCACGCCGTTGCCGGGGCTGGAAATGGTGATAGCCGATACGCAGGGCAGGCCGGTGCAGGGGCCTGCGGAAGGCAGCTTGTGCATTGCCCGCTCATGGCCGGGGCAGGCGCGTACAATTTGGAAGGATCATGCGCGCTTCTGCCAGACATATTTTAGTATGGTGCCGGGGCATTATTTCACGGGTGATGGCGCACGGCGAGATGCCGATGGGTATTACTGGATTACGGGGCGCATGGACGATGTTATCAATATTGCAGGGCACCGTTTGGGCACGGCAGAGGTGGAAGATGCGCTGGCAGCAGATCATCGTATTGTGGAATCTGCTGCAGTGGGCATCCCGCACCCGGTAAAGGGGCAGGCGCTGGCAGTATTTGTTATTCAACGCCAGAACGTGGCCACGCAACTCACAGAAAAGGGTATAAGCCGCCTTATCTCCGGTATGCTGGGGCGTTATGCCACGCCAGAAGCCGTCTATCTGGTGCCGGATCTGCCACGCACGCGTTCTGGCAAGATTGTGCGCCGCCTGCTGCGTAAAATTGCCAGTGGAGAAGTAGAGAATCTGGGAGACCTTTCATCTCTGAATGATCCTTCCATCGTGCGTATGCTGAGTGACAGAGTATGGAGCCACATGGCCTTTGATGAGGATTCTACATCTCGCACGCAGGCCAGAGCCTAACCTTAAAGCGAGATCTTACAAGTTTGCTTCGCGCGGCAAGATGCTTCAGGGCCGAGGGAACCCCTCGGCCCTGTTGTATGTTTTGTTCCTAACAAACGGGTTCATGTGGGTTTATCACGCAAAAATGGGCGCGCTGGCGGGGTCGTGATCTGAGATTCACTGGCTGCTGGATAAGCATGCGTGGCACCATCACGGTAAAAACAGGCTGTAGAACCGGAGCTGTGAATGACCGAGCCTTCTTTTTCGTCTGTAACGCCGTCTGCTTTGCCTGATCAGCCGGTAGATAAAGCAACAGCCCGCCACGTTGTGTTGGCATCTTTTCTGGCGTGGATGCTAGATGCGTGTGATTTTTTTATTGTGTTGTTCACGCTTGATGATGTGGCGCGCAGTTTTAACGTGTCCCTGCAAAGTGTGTTGCTTGCCCCCACACTTACGTTAATGACGCGGCCATTGGGCGCCTTTCTATGTGGGCGCGCGGCAGATAAATATGGCCGTAAGCCGGTGCTTGTTTTAACAATTATTATTTATTCCCTTATAGAATTGGCTTCAGCCTTTGCGCCAACCCTTGTTATATTTTTGGCGCTTCGCACTCTGTTTGGCATTGCACTTGGGGGCGAATGGGGGGTGGGTACATCCCTGATTATGGAAAGCGTGCCCAAAAGCTGGCGTGGCACGGCTTCGGGCATTTTGCAGGCGGGGTATCCTGCGGGGTATTTGCTGGCATCTTTGGTGTTTCTGCTATTGCCGGTTTTAGGCTGGCGCGGTTTGTTTGTGCTGGGCAGTGGGGCTGTTTTTTCTGCTGTGTATATCTGGCTGCGTGTGCCAGAAAGCCCGGATTGGCTGGCCCGGCAGAAAGCCGATACACAGCACAAAAATGCAGAAGCGCATCTTGGTTTGTTGGCCATTATAAAAGGCAATGCGGCATTATGTGTTTTTGCCGTGGTGCTGATGGCCGCTTTCAACTTCATGAGCCACGGTTCTCAGGATCTCTACCCCAAAGTGTTTCTGGCGCTGGAACGGCATGTGCCGCCTACGTCCATTACAACAGTGGTTGTGCTGTATAATCTGGCAGCTATTGCGGGCGGGTTGTTTTTTGGGTTTTTGTCGCAAAAAATCGGGCGGCAATATGCCATTGTTCTTGCTGCGGCCTTAACGCTGCCTTTGCTACCGTTATGGACACTCCCTCACTCCCTGTTCTGGCTGGGGTTAGGGGCTGTGTGCATCCAGTTCTGTATTCAGGGCGCGTGGGGCGTGGTGCCTGCCTATTTAAGCGAGCTTTCGCCTCCATCCGTGCGCGCCACGTTTCCTGGCCTTGCTTACCAGTGCGGGAACCTTATTGCTGCCAGTAATGCTTTGCTGCAAACATGGTTTGCTACCCAGTTAGGTATGGGGCTGGCTCCGGCACTGATGTTGGCCGTTGGGGGTGGCGCCGTGGTTGTGCTGGTGCTTACACTCCTTAATGCTCGGCTGTATCCACAACGGACCTAAACAGCGGGTTAAGTGGCAACACGTGGGAAGGAAAAAACGGTTTGGCTTTTATAAGATATCTGGGCGCATGTATGGTGCTGGCTGGTGCAGGGGTGCCATATGCGCAGGCTTATGCAGCAACACCGGCAGAACAGCGGATTATCACGCGCAATGTGCAACCGCGCACGGTACCGCCGCTTGCAAGAGGGCAGGTGCAAGGGGATGATCCGCACGCAAAAGCCCGCCCGGTGGCCTTATCTGCCCTAAGCCTAAAAGCTGCGGTAAAAGTGGCGGACAAGCAGCCATGCCCGGCCAACAGTTTGCTTTTAGGTAAGGATGAAAACCCAACAGCAGGGCAAACCTGCCGTGTAGCCACCTTGGAGGTGAACGCCCCAGATCACCCCGCATTCATCCAGACCCTTGGCAGCCTGATGGCGGAGGATAGTGGTGGGCTGATGGATTTAAACCTTTCTCTGTATCAACTTGTGCCAAATGCGCCAAAGAATGCCCTGCCGCAGGTTGTGGTTTCGGGGTACACAGGTGGGGCGCATTGTTGCCAGGCGGCCGCTATTGTAGAGGCCGCCCCGCAAGGCCAATGGCGCGTGCTGGCGCTGCCTGCCCAAAATGGCGGTGGGGAGCCTATCGTGCAGGACGTGGCGCGCGATGGCACTCGCCAGCTTGTTTATACGGATGAACGGTTTGATTACGCCTTTGCCTCTCACGCAGGTTCGGCCATGCCGGTGGTGTTGTATCAGTATCAGGATGGCCAGTTGCAGAATTTTACGGCGCAGCCCCGTTTTGCGGCTTATTTGCGTAATCAGCTTGCGCAGGATTCCGCACAATGGCGCAAAACGGGTGTTACAGAAGTAAACGGCTATCTGGCCGCCTACGTGGCCACCAGCGCGAATATAGGGGAGCTGAACGCAGGCTGGCGTTACATGATGGCGCGCTATGATACGCACTCTGATTTTGCAGAAACATGGTGCGCGCTGGATAAAGCCGCATGGCCTCAAAACAAGGATGGTGCATCCTGCCCCAAGCAGTTTGTAAAAACCGTACCGTTTCCGCAAAGTCTGGCGCAATCTTTGGTGCAATGGGGGTACATCACATCCCAGCAAAGTGCTGCTCTTGGCTATGATGTGGAAAAATTAAAGCAGAACCAGCAGCAGGTTATTGCTGCCACCACCAAGGCGTGGCGCGCTGCACACTAGCTATATCACACTGCCCGCTGGCAGCCAGATTTGTGCCAGAACGGAACACGGCCTAAAACTTGGGTTTATTAAGCGTATGTTCTGCCAGCGGGAGTGTAATGGAAGATCTGTTTGAAGGGCATAATGTCGGCACCGCCCGCCCTCTGAAACTTTCAGAAGATGTTGTCAGCACCGCTACCTATGGCGGGCCAGATAAATGCTACCGTTACCGCCTGAAACGGGTGTGGAACCCAACACGCCCGTTGGTTATGTGGCTGATGATGAACCCGTCTGTTGCCACAGAATATGGAGATGACCGTACTGTCGCCAAATGCCAGCGCTATGCCCGTGCATGGGGGTATGGCGGTATTTTGGTGGGTAATACTTTTGCGTATCGGTGCACAGATCAGCTTCGGCTGCTGGAAACGCCAGATCCGGTTGGGCCAGAAAATGATAAGGCCTTGCTGGAAATGGCGCAGGAAGCCAATAAAGTGATTGCGGCTTATGGCACACCACACCACAAGGCTCTGCTGGCCCGTGGGCCGGAGGTGGTGCATATGCTCCAAAAACACGGCATTACGGTGGATGCGCTGCGGCTGAGCAAAACAGGCCGACCATGCCATCCGCTGTACCTGCCCGCCAGCCTGTTGCCGGAGCCCTTGCCGAAAAGCTAAGTACAGGAAACGGAAAGCAGCTTTCTGCCCATGTGTATTGACGCCCGGCCTCGTTCGGTATCCGATACACATAGAGGTGTTTGAGTTCTGCACCCAATGCCTGCCATATTATAAAATCAGGCGTGTGGTGCAGCAAAGTTAAGGGAAATATGGATATTATGGCCTTACAGAACACGCAGGGTGCCGCAGGTGGTTATCTGGCATCTGCCGAATTTGCCACCATGCTGGATAAGCTGGGTGAAGTGGCAGCGCGCACGGGTTTGAACGTGGCCCACGGCCAGCAGGTTATTATTACCGCCCCCCTTCATGCCGTGCCGCTGGTGCGCCGGATTACGGAACACGCGTACAAGGCTGGGGCCTCGCTCGTCAGCACCTTTTATTCGGATGAGGAAACCACGCTGGCCCGTTATAAATACGCGGCGGAAGATACGTTTGATACCGCAGCAGGCTGGCTTGCTGGCGGAATGACAGAAGCCTTCCGTAATGGTGCTGCGCGTATGGCCATTACGGGTTCTAACCCCGCATTGCTGGCAGGGCAGAACCCAGAGCGTATTTCCCGCGCCAGTAGGGCCAATTCCCGCGTGAACCGGCCTGCTATGGAAATTATCACCAATTTTGATGTGAACTGGTGCATTGTCGCGGCGGCTTCTCCGGCATGGGCGGCACAGATATTTCCGGATCTGCCGGTTGATCAGGCAGTAGAAAAACTGTGGCAGGCTATTTTTTCTGTTTCGCGCATTACGGGTGAAAACCCGGTGGCGGATTGGGAGGCCCATAATGCCGTTTTGCACCGCCGCGCCACGTTTTTAAATAATGCCCGTTACAGTGCGCTGCATTTTAAAGGCCCCGGCACAGACCTGATGGTGGGGCTGGCAGATGGGCACGAATGGGCAGCCGGTGCGGAAAAAGCCGGAAACGGCATTGTGTGCAACCCCAATATTCCAACCGAGGAAGTGTTTACCACACCACACCGCCTTAAGGTGGATGGCACGGTGGCGGCCACCAAGCCGCTTTCACACCAAGGCACGTTGATTGAGGATATTCGCGTAAGGTTTGAAGCCGGACGCATTGTGGAAATGCACGCCAGCAAGGGTGAAGATGTGCTGGCCCGCGTGCTGGATACGGATGAAGGCGCGCGCCGTTTGGGGGAAGTGGCGCTTGTGCCCAATTCTTCCCCTATTTCGCGCAGTGGTATTTTGTTCCAGAACACATTGTTTGATGAAAACGCCGCCAGCCATATCGCATTGGGGCAATCTTACACCAAATGTATGCGCGATACGGCTGGGTTGGATGAGGCCGCATTGGCTGCACGCGGGGCCAATAGCAGCATGATCCATATAGACTGGATGATTGGTTCTGGTGAAATTGATGTGGACGGCATGGATGCCAAAGGCGAACGCGTGGCATTGATGCGCAAAGGTGAATGGGTGATAGAAGCATGAGAAATACTCTAAAACTTTCCTTCCGCTCTGCTCTGTTGGGTGCCATGGGGGCTGCGGCGCTTGTGGTTGGTACGGCGGCACAGGCGCAAACTGTTTCCACCGGCGGCAATGGTGCGCCCAATTTAACACCAGAGCAGGTAGCCACCTTGCAGCATGATATGGATACCGCGCTGCATTACCATCTGGCTCCAAACGTGTTGCCGCGTTTAACCACAGCGTTAAAGGAAATTCAGGCCGCAGGTATTCAGCCACCTTCACGTTTTGGCATGTCTTTGGATCAGCAGATCGCGCTTGTGCAGCAGGTGCCGGGTTTGGAGCCAATTTTGCAAAAGAATGGCTTTTCAGCGCATGATTTTGTGATGAGCCTGACCTGTGTGGGCCTAACGGGCAGCTTGATGAACGTGCCTGCCAACCCCGGCAATACCAAAATGCCACAGCCCGAACCTGCCAATGTTGCTATTCTTAAATCCAACCCGCAGGATTTGCAGAATTTGGTAACAGTTTTGCGCTCGGCTCATCAGTCTGGTGGTGCGCTTTCACACTAATTTCATACATATTGGTGTACAAGAAAATGGCAGGTTTTTCCTGTCATTTTTTGTTTGTGACGTTTTAATTTTTCTTCTGCTGCGGTTTGGCATGGCATGTTTCGGGCTTGGGCAGATCAAGCGCATGTAATGTGCCCTTCATGCGGAAATCTCCAAAATCCAGCGTCAGATTATCGGAAACACCATTGGCAAAATAACGCATGCCAATTTCATATTCTGGCATCATATTGGGGGGCGTGCGTGCAAAAAAGGCCACATGCACGCGGCCAGATTGCAAGGCGTTCAGGGCGGCAAAATCCGTTGTGGGCGTTGTATTGCCCCAGCCCAAAAGGGTGATGTACGTATCGGCTGCGCCATCTGGTGATGTGCCATCAAAAATAGGTGCCGAAATCTCGGTTTTTCCGCTTCGGGCTGCATCTAAAATGGAAACTGTATGCTGGATGGGAAACAACGTGCCAGCCGGAAGTGTAAGCGTTTTGGCTAAAGGTTTTTCATAATGTGCTGTGCCAGAACCATCCGCATGCAGCGTTGCTTCCCCCCGGATGTTTTGGAGCAGCTTGCCGTTAGATGTTTCCATGGTGCGAAAGATCAGGCTGTGCCCATCGGCACTTTCAAAGGTAGAATAGTCAGACACCATATGCTCCACGCCGTTCTGGCGTGTTACACTTTGAATATCCAATCGCTGTTGGGTGGACCATCCGCTGCATCCATGCCGCACGCTGTAAAGCATGGTGCCCGTGGCGGAAAGCGTTTTGCCGCCAGAGGCTTCTGTGAGCGTAAGATCATACACCGCGCGTTGCGAGGCAATCTGGCGGGTATCTGTATCGGAAAAAGATGGCGCAGTGTTGGGCGTAATACTGGCGTGCGTATCGGCTGAGGTTGTGCTTTGCGTAACCGTGCCAGAAGGCACCACCGCTCCGGCTGTTTGGGCATGTGCCATTTGTGGGGGCAGGGTCACCACGCCACCAACCAGCACAAATGCAATGGCTCTGCTTACTGCACTGCAAGCGTATCCTTGCCTCAAGAAAAAACTGCGGGCAGGGGGCGTGTAAGAAGGCAGGCGGCGTAAACGTCTCATACCCGGTACAAAAAAACATCCGGCGCGGTCTTGCAACCACCCGGATGTTAAAAGGGCCGTGGTGTGGCCCTTTTGCATGCAGATGTGAAGGCCAGATCAGTCTTTCTTGACAGCAGGCTTCAGGTTCAGCGCGAGGGAGAGTTCCTTCAGGCGTTCCGGCGGAACAGGGGCCGGGGCACCCATCATCAGGTCTTCACCCTGCTGGTTCAGCGGGAACAGAATAACTTCACGAATGTTCGGCTCATCTGCCAGCAGCATCACAATACGATCCACACCGGGGGCGGAACCACCATGCGGCGGCGCACCGTAGCGGAAGGCGTTGAGCATACCGCCAAAGCGGTCTTCCACTTCGCTTTCTGGGTAACCGGCAATTTCAAAGGCGCGGATCATCACATCCGGCAGATGGTTGCGGATAGCACCGGAGGAAAGTTCAATGCCGTTACACACAATGTCATACTGGTAAGCGAGAATATCCAGCGGGTTCTTGGTGTTTAGCGCTTCCAGACCACCCTGCGGCATGGAGAACGGGTTGTGTGAGAAGTCAATCAGCCCTGTTTCTTCATTCAGCTCATACATCGGAAAGTCCGTGATCCAGCAGAAACGGAAGGCATCCTTTTCAATCAGATCCAGTTCTTCAGCAATGCGGGTGCGCACAAGGCCAGAGAACTTGGCCACATCATGCCCTTTGCCAGCAGCAAAGAACACGGCATCACCGGGCTTCAGCCCCAGTTTGGTGCGAATGGTTTCTACACGGTCGGCTTCAAGGTTTTTGGCAATCGGGCCTTGGCCGCCGTCTTCTGCAAAGGTGATGTAACCTAAGCCACCAGCACCGTTTTCACGCGCCCAAGCGTTTAGCTTGTCATAGAAGGAGCGGGGGCGGCCACCAGCGCCGGGGGCCGGAATAGCGCGCACTTCCCCACCATCGGCGGCAATGCGGGCAAACAGGCCAAAGCCGGAACCGGCAAAATCTTCTGTTACATCGGTAATCAGCAGCGGGTTGCGCAGGTCTGGCTTATCGGAGCCATATACCTTCATGGCGCGGGCATAGGGGATACGCTCAAACGGTGCGGTGCTAACAGCGCGGCCCTTGCCAAATTCCGTAAACAGGCCAGACATTACTTCTTCCAGAACGGCAAAAATTTCGTCCTGCGTGGCAAAGGCCATTTCAAAGTCGAGCTGGTAGAACTCACCGGGGGAACGATCCGCGCGGGAGGCTTCATCACGGAAGCACGGAGCAATCTGGAAGTAGCGGTCAAACCCGGCCACCATGGCAAGCTGCTTGAACTGCTGCGGGGCCTGCGGCAAAGCGTAAAACTTGCCCGCATGGGTGCGGGAAGGCACCAGAAAGTCACGCGCACCTTCGGGGGAGGATGCTGTTAGGATCGGGGTCTGGAACTCGGTAAAGCCCAGATCCGTCATGCGGCGGCGCATACTGGCAATAATGGCGGAGCGCAGGCGGATGTTGGCGTGCACTTGTTCGCGCCGCAGATCAATATAGCGGTAACGTAGGCGCAGCTCGTCAGAATAATGTTCCTGCCCAGCAACCTGAAGTGGCAGCACAGCGGCGGAGGACTGAACAATCAGCTCACGCGCGCGCACTTCAATATCACCGGTGGCCAAGTCCGGGTTGCGGGTGGTTTCATCACGCAGCACCACATCACCGGTTACGGTTATCACGCTTTCTACGCGCAGGTGTTCGGCGGTTTCCATAACGGGGGAACCGGCGGGAATCACAATCTGTGTCAGGCCTGTTTCATCGCGCAGGTCAATAAACAGCAGCCCGCCGTGGTCCCGCTTGCTATGCACCCAGCCGGACAGGCGCGCGGTGGTGCCGGCATCGCTGGCGCGAAGGGCCGAACAGCTGTGGGAACGGTAAGGATGCATGGTCTTGTCCTGAAATCTGGCCCGGCGTTGCAGCAGGGGCGGTTTTTGGCAATGATTCCGTTGTGCCCGGAGGAAGCAGGGGAGCAGCGCTTATGTCAAGGCCACACTGTAATCTTGCGTCTTATAAGGTGCCTTGCCCGCGCACGCAGCTACGTAAATCTGCGGCTAATGCGGCAATGGCTTCTGGCCGCGCATCCCACGCAAACATAAAGCGGCAGATACCCCCAAAAAATGTGTAAAACCGCCAGCCTCTGGCCCGCAATTCGTTCATGACAGGTTCGGGCATGAGCAAAAACACGGCGTTGGATTGCACGGGCCATGCTTGTTTAACAGAAGGCATATCTTCTACCGCCTGTGCAAATTGGCGTGCACTGGCATTGGCGTGGCGCGCGTTGTCCAGCCATGCGCCACTATGGATCATGGCCAGCCACGGTGCGGATAGAAAGCGCATTTTAGAGGCTGTTTGCCCGCTTTGTCTGGCGCGTTCGGCAAAGCCCTGCGCCATGCTGCGTTTAAAAAACACCACGGCTTCCCCCATGGCCATGCCGTTTTTGGTGCCACCAAAACTTAGGGCATCCACACCGGATTGCCATGTCATGGCGGCGGGTGTGCAGCCCAGTGTGGCAATGGCGTTGGCAAAACGTGCGCCATCCATATGCAGCCGCAACCCATGATCGTGGCAGGCATTGGCAATGGCCCGAATCTCATCCACCGAATACACAAGCCCGTTTTCTGTGGGTTGCGTAATGGTTACCACTGCGGGGGTGGAAGCCTGCGGGCTGCTGGCGCGGCGGGCAGCCAGTTTTATGGCCTCTGGGGTTAGCTTACCGTCTGGGGTAGGGGGCGTTATCAGCTTGGCGCCGCCGGTAAAAAACTCTGGGGCGCCGCGCTCGGAGGTTTCAGCATGTGCAACTTCCGAGGCAATAATGCTGCAATAAGGTGGGCACAGCGTTGCCAGCGCCAGCGCATTGGCTGCGGTGCCAGTAAGCACAAAAAACACTGCGGCTTCAGGCGCTTCCAACACATCCGCTACAGCTTTGGCGGCAAGGCGTGTCCAAGCGTCATCCCCATATGCGGGGGTGGACCCCTTGGCCGCGCGGCTTATGGCTTCCAGCGCCTGCGGGCACAGGCCTGCATAATTATCACTGCCAAACTGTTGTGGGGGCGTGGTGGTTTGCGGCAGGGGCATAAGTGGCTTCTCCGGCAAGGGCTGTGGGCAACAGGTGCCAAAGCCTGCCCTATAGCACAAGCTATACCTTGCTCATGCACAGCTTTTGCTGTAAGGCGCTGCCACTGCGTGGGCACCCCTGGAGGCCTGCGTGATTAAGTTTTTTATGGAGAAGTCAACGTGTCCAAGATTACATCTATCGAAGCTTCGGCGCGCGCGAAGGCTGGTAAGGGGGCAGCGCGGGCAACGAGGCGTGCAGGGCTTGTGCCCGGCGTTATCTACGGCGGCAAGCAGGAACCCACCCTTATTGCTATCGACCCGCGCATTATCATTAAGGGCATTCAGGCTTCTGGCTGGCGCTCTCGCGTGTATGAAATCAAGGTTGATGGCAAGGCAGAACGCGCTCTGGTGCGTGATGTGCAGCTGCACCCCGTGAAGGACAGCCCTGTTCACGTTGACTTCCTGCGCCTGGCCGCTGGCTCCCGCGTGCATGTTGAAGTGTCTGTTCACTTCGAAAACGAAGAAACATGCCCCGGTATCAAGCGTGGCGGCGTGCTGAACGTTGTGCGCCACACCATTGAAGTGGACGTGCCGGCAGACAACATTCCGGAATTCTTCACCGTTGATCTGTCCAAGCTGGACATTGCAGACAACGTGCGTTGGGAAGATGTGCAGGGCACCGCAGGCGTAACCCCGCTGACCCACGAAGAAAACTTTGTCGTGGCTTCTATTGCTGCACCAAGCGTGGACACCACGGAAGGTGAAGCCGCCGCTACGGAAGAAGCTGCTTCCTGATCGGAAGCCGGTTTATTCGGGTTGTTTATTAGGCATGGGGGGTGCGTGCAGATGCGCGTGCCCCCTGTGCTGTTCATAACGTTAGGTGGAATCAGCAATGCTGCTCTGGGTCGGGTTGGGCAATCCCGAATCCTCCATGCGTCGGCACCGGCACAATGTTGGCTTTATGGCAGTAGAAGCCATAGCCCGTAAGTACGGGTTTACGCCGTGGCGCAACCGCTTTAAGGGCGAAGTTGCGGAAGGCCGCATAGGCAGGCAGAAAGTTCTGCTGCTACTGCCCATGACCTACATGAACAAATCGGGTGAAAGTGTGCAGGAAGCCGCCGCTTTTTACAAAATCGCACCCGAAAATATTACCGTTTTTCATGATGAGCTGGATCTGGCACCGGGCCGTCTGCGCATAAAGCGTGGGGGAGGGGCTGCGGGGCACAATGGTTTGCGCTCTACAGATAAAATGTTGGGCACGCCGGAATATTGGCGTGTACGCATAGGCATTGGCCACCCCGGCGTAAAAGAGCGGGTGCATGGCTGGGTGCTAGGCAATTTTACGGAAACAGACCGGCAGGAATGGCTGGAACGGCTGCTTGATCGCATGGCCGATGCCGCCCCCCTGTTGGCAGATGGGCGGGCAGACCAGTTCATGACAAAGGTTGCACTGCCGGAAGGGAGCAAGGGCTGATGGGTTTTAACTGCGGTATTGTCGGGCTGCCCAATGTGGGTAAATCTACGCTGTTCAACGCGCTTACGGCCACGGCCACGGCGCAGGCGGCCAATTATCCGTTCTGCACGATTGAGCCCAATACAGGCCGCGTGGCTGTGCCAGACCCCCGGCTGGACAAGTTGGTGGAAATTGGCAAATCACAGCGTGAAGTGCCCACCAGCCTTGAATTTGTAGATATTGCGGGCCTTGTGCGCGGTGCCTCCAAGGGTGAAGGGCTGGGCAACCAGTTTTTGGCTAACATCCGTGAGGTGGACGCTATTATTCATGTGCTGCGCTGTTTTGAGGATGATGACATCACCCACGTTGAAGGTGGCGTGGATCCTGTGCGTGATGCCGACATTATTGAAACGGAGCTGATGCTGGCGGATCTGGATTCGCTGGAAAAACGTCTGCCCAATCTGGAAAAGCGCGCCCGCAACCGGGATGCCGAAGCCACAGCCCAGCTTGCCGTTATGGAACCGCTGATGGAAGCGCTGCGAGAAGGCCGCCCGGCCCGCACCGCCATTCCGGCGGGGGAAGAAGAAGCCGTGCGCCGCCTGCAACTGCTCACCACCAAACCGGTGCTGTATGTGTGCAATGTGGATGAAGACTCGGCCGCAACAGGCAACGCATTCTCTGCG
Organism: Acetobacter oryzifermentans; assembly: GCF_001628715.1. Lineage (NCBI taxonomy): Bacteria > Pseudomonadati > Pseudomonadota > Alphaproteobacteria > Acetobacterales > Acetobacteraceae > Acetobacter > Acetobacter oryzifermentans. The sequence goes on from NZ_CP011120.1 coordinate 475,179, forward strand.
CAGGTGCAGGCCAAGGCTGCGGCGGAAGGTGCTGCTGCCGTTATTGTATCTGCCGCGATTGAAGCCGAAGTCAGCCAGCTTGAAAATGAAGAACGGCGCGAGTTTCTGGAAGGTCTGGGCCTGAATGATAGCGGGCTGGATAGGGTTATTGCCGCTGGTTACAAGCTTTTGGGTTTGTGCACCTACTTTACCGTAGGCCCCAAGGAAGCCCGTGCTTGGACAATTACCGCAGGCACCAAGGCCCCGCAGGCCGCCGCCGTTATTCACAATGATTTTGAACGCGGCTTCATTGCATGTGAAACTGTCGCGTATGATGATTACGTTCAGTATGGTGGGGACGCTGGCGCCAAGGAAGCCGGACGCCTGCGCATTGAAGGGCGTGATTACGTAGTAAAAGATGGTGATGTGCTGCTGTTCCGCTTTAACGTCTAACATCCAGCGCACAACCACATAAATAAGAGCTTGATGGCCTGCCCGCACCGGCAGGCCAGATAGAAAAGATGGAGATAGGAACGCCGTTATGAACGCGGAGGGTGAGAGTAAGCTGCAAGGGGTTACAACGGCTTCGGCTAAACCCGTGCAGGATGTTCCAGCGCAGGCACAGGGGCAGGGGCCAATGGCCGCTTTAGCCCATCGTGCGCGGCTGGCGGCCCGCACACTGGCGCAAAGTTCTTCTGCCACGCGGGATAAAGCCCTATGGGCTGCCGCTGCGGCTTTGCGTGAGGCTACTCCTGCTATTTTGGAAGCCAACGCGCAGGATCTTGCTGCCTCCACCGCCAATGATGCGTTCCGTGATCGGCTGACCCTTACACCCGAACGGGTGGAAGCCATGGCGCGTGGTTTGGAAGAAATTGCAGATCTTCCAGACCCCGTAGGCCGTGTGCTGGAAGAGTGGACACGCCCCAACGGCTTGCGCATTCGCCGCGTTGCAACCCCTGTGGGCGTTATTGGCATGATTTATGAAAGCCGGCCCAATGTGGGGGCAGATGCCGCCGGACTGTGCATGAAATCTGGCAACGCCGTGTTGTTGCGTGGTGGCTCAGAAAGTCTGAACAGTGCGCGTGCTATTCATGCCGCTATGCAGGCCGGGCTGCGTTCTGCTGGCTTGCCAGAAGATGCCGTACTGATTGCCCCAGATGCAGATCGCGCCCATGTGGCGGAAATGCTCACAGCCTCTGGCCAGATTGATCTGATTATCCCGCGTGGTGGGCGCTCATTGGTAGAGCGTGTCCAGCGCGAGGCCCGCGTGCCTGTGCTGGCCCATGCTGAAGGGCTGTGCCACACTTACATCCATTCTGCCGCAGATTTTGCTATGGCGCGCCGCATTGTGCTGAACGCCAAAATGCGCCGCCCCGGCATTTGTGGCTCTACCGAAACACTGCTGATGGATGCCGCCATTGCTGCTGCGCTGCTGCCGCAAATTGTGGCGGATCTGGCAGAAAAAGGCTGCACCTTTAAGGCGGATGCCGCAGCACGCGCCATTGTGCCCGATCTCCCCGCAGCAACGGCAAAAGACTTCGCCACAGAATGGCTGGATGCGGTGTTGAACATTGCCGTGGTGGATGGTGTGGATGAAGCGCTGGACCACATTGCACAATATGGCTCATCCCACACAGAAGCTATTGTAACGGCGGATGAAAACATGGCCATACGGTTTATGAACGGTGTTTCCAGCGCTGTGGTGATGTGGAATGCCTCGACCCAGTTCTGTGATGGCGGAGAGTTTGGCTTTGGCGCGGAAATTGGCATTGCCACAGGTCGCTTCCATGCTCGCGGCCCGGTGGGCGTAGAGCAGTTAACAACCTTCCGTTACGAAGTGATTGGCACCGGGCAGGTACGTCCCTGATTTTTTCGGCCATGCAGCCAACCGCACAGGGCGTGCAGGTGCAGCAACAGGCAGCTCCGCTTACAGAGCCTTGCTTGCATGGCACTGTTATTCCCACTTGGGGGGATAACAGATGCCTGCGTATTGGGCTTTTGGGGGGGTCTTTCAACCCCGGTCATAAAGGGCACCAAGCCATTGCGCAGCGTGCGCTGGCGGTGCTGGGGTTGGATCAGGTGTGGCTTATGGTTTCACCCGGTAACCCGCTTAAAGATGGACGGTCGGATATGGCCGCTTTGCCCGTACGCTTGGCCACGGCCCGCCAACTGGCGGATGGGCGGCGTATTATTGCCACGGATATAGAAAGCCGAATCGGCACACGTTATACGGTGGATACGGTGCGGGTGTTGCAAACGCGTTTTCCGCGTGCGCAGTTTGTGTGGCTAATGGGCGCAGATGGTCTGGCCACCTTACCACGCTGGAAAAACTGGCGGCAGCTTGTGCATAGCGTGCCAGTGGCGGTTTTTCCCCGTCCGGGGCAAAATGTGCGGGCCTTGCATGGGCTTGCGGGGCAGTATCTGGCCCGCTGGCGGGTGCCTGCATGGCGTGCGCATGCCCTTGCGGAACTTTCTCCCCCGGTGTGGGCTTTTCTTCCGGGGGCACAAAACAGTATATCTGCAACAGCTATTCGTCAGCAGGGCGGATTCAATGCCGCTGCAGGCCAACCCCATACCCCCGATACGCTTTAAAGATCAGGAGAACGGTCATTCCTACCAAGCCCCCCGCTGAAACATCAGCACGTTCCCGCACGGCTGCCACGTCCACCAAGGGGCGGGCCGCTCCGGCGCGTGCTGCAACCACTGCCGGGGCTGCTGCGCCCGGTTCTGTACGTAAAAAAGCCGCGGCTGCTGGCCCCAAGGCCACCACCAAGCGCGAAGCCGTGGCCCCGGATATGCTGGAGCAATCTCTGGCCCTCATCACCGCCAGCCTTGAAGATGACAAGGCCGAAGATATTGTGGTGATCGATCTGGCAGGCCGTGCTTCTTTTGCAGATCGGATGGTCATTGCCACAGGTTTGGCAGACCGTCAGATTTCCGCCATGGCGCAGCATATTGAACGCAAGCTGCGTGATATCGGCATCAAACGCGTGATGGTGGAAGGCGCAAACGGCTCAGACTGGGTGCTGCTGGATACGGGTGATATTGTGGTGCACCTGTTCAAGCCAGAAGCACGTACGCTGTATGGGCTGGAAAAAATGTGGGGCAAGGAACTGGATGAAGGCGCGGAAGGCAACGTTACCCGCCTGTAATCGCCCAGTTTATAATGTTGTTCTCTGATTTTTCAGTATGCATGAGTGCGCTGGCATGAGGCTGGTGGCTATCGGGCGGATGAAGGATAAATCCGAGCGGGCGCTGGTGGAACGCTACCTCAAGCGCCTGCGCCCCAAGCTGGATATTATAGAACTGCCAGATGGGCGCGGCAGCCCGGATGAAATCAAACGGCGCGAGGCCCAAGCCATTCTGGCAGCCTGCCCCGCGCAAAGCCATGTTGTGGTGCTGGATGAAGCCGGACGCAATTTCGGCAGCCCGGATTTTTCTAACGCCGTGCAAGGCTGGTTGGCGGCGGGCCGCACGCCATGTTTTGTTATTGGCGGGGCGGAGGGGCTGGATGCCTCGGTTATCCAGCGGGCCGATGCTTCCATGTCCTTTGGCACACTCACATGGCCGCATATGCTGGTGCGCATTATGTTGGTGGAACAAATCTACCGCGCGCAGGCCATTGCGGCGGGGCATCCGTATCATCGTTCCGGGCGGCCATAAGGGGGTGTTGGCTGCTTTTATGGTATGGCGGCAGTGATACGCAGGCCCTGCCCGCATGGGCGCAGACCTGATAGCGTCCGGCCTTTCGTGAACAGACCGGACTGAAGATACATGACAGACGTTCTCTACACTCCGGATGCCCTGCGGCAATTGCAGCACAATGGCAACGCCGTTCTGATAGATGTGCGTTCGGAAGAAGATTTTGCCAAAGGGCATATTCCCGGTGCCGTCAATATGCCGGATATTTTTACCTATCTGGCAGAAACATCAGAAAGCGGGTTGGCCAGCCTGCAACAAAAGTTTTCATCGCTGTTTGCGCAATATGGTCTGGATGGCAGCAAAACAGCCGTTGTGTATGAAGATGCCCTGCATACACGTTATGGTGCCTCCTGCCGTGGATACTGGATTTTGCAGTATCTGGGTTACCCCAAGGTAGGTATTCTGGATGGTGGGCTGCGGGCATGGTTGGCCTCTGGCGGCGCACTTACGCAGGATATCACGCATCCAGCCCCCACGCAGTTTCCGCTGGCTATTCACCATGCACTTATGGCCACGCGGCAAGATGTGTTTGCAGCCCTTACCAACCCATCCATCAAACTGCTGGATAACCGCGATAAGGTGGAATGGCTGGGTGAAAGTTCATCTCCTTACGGGGTGGACTTTGCGCCGCGCAAAGGGCGCATTCCCGGTGCTGTGTGGATAGAGTGGTATAGCTTCATGCACACGCAGGATCAGGAAGCACGTTTTAAAACGCCGGAAGATATTCGGGCCTTGGCGGCAACACGTAACTTGTACCCGGATGATGATATTATCATCTACTGTTTTAAGGGCGCACGCGCAGCCAATACCTATGTGGCGCTGGCTTCTGCCGGATTTACCAAGCTGCGCATTTATATGGGATCATGGAACGAGTGGTCTCGCCATGCGGATATGCCCATAGAAGATGGTCTGCCACGGGCATCTGTGCCGTATCGCCCGCAGCAGGGCTAAGGCGGTTAGAGGTTTTCCGAATCTGCAAAGGGGGCGGTGTCATGCTGGCGTTGCTCCCACTTGCGGCAGGCCGTGCGCAACACCGTTACAAACCGCGTAACCAGCGGCATGTTCTGCCCGGTGCGTATGGCAACCGCCAGCGTGGCGCGGGGGGCTGGTTCGCTAATGGCATGAAACGTTACCCCGCCTGCATGAATCTGGCTGAGCGAGCGCGGCACAACAGAAACCCCAAGCCCCGCTGCCACCAAAGGCACGGTGCCTGCAATTTGTGGGGCCTGCTGCCCCATTGTAGGGGTAACGCCAGCAAGCTGATAAGCCGACAAAATAGCATCATGAAAGCCCGGCCCCAACTCACGCGGGAAGATAATTAGCGGATCATCCGCCACCATATCCAAACTGATCACCGGCTCCTTTGCCAGCCTGTGCCCGCGGGGCAGGGCAATAACCGTAGGTTCATCCAGCAGATGAAAAACCGAAAGGCGTGAGGGGTCGGTAAACGGCGGGCGGATAATGGCAATATCCACACTGGGTTCGTGCAATGCTGCGCAAAGGGCTGGGGTGTTGCTTTCTTCTAAAGAGAGGGTGACATCGGGCGCCATTTCCCGAAACCGGCGGATGGTGAGCGGAATAACCGGCAACAGTGGCACAGCCCCCGCCAACCCAACGCGAATATGCCCTTTTTCCCCCCGCGCCAAACCTTCTGCCGTGGAAAGAAATTGTGCCTGCAAATCCAAAATTGTGCGGGCACGGGGCAAAAGCACTTCGCCAATTTCTGTCAGCTTCATGCCACGAGTCTGCCGCTCAAACAGCGTTACGCCCAAATTGCGCTCAAGCTGGCGGATTTGCTGGCTAAGTGGGGGTTGCTCAATACCCAGTGCCTCTGCGGCACGGGTAATGCTGCCATGCTCAGCAACGGTTACGAAGTAGCGCAGGTGCCTGATATCCATATGGTATATGTAATGCATATGGATAACGTGTTCAATATATATTGGAAGACTGGCTGCCACTGTTATAACGTGCGTGCGAAACGAACTTAAACCACCATGCGTTTGTGGGAGTATGCAGCATGAAAAAACAGTCGGTGATGGACATGGATGTCCGCTCTTCTGCCCTTGGTAACGGCGTGCTGAAAAAGCCTGTTACAAACCGTTTGTACCAGACCTCTACCATGGCAGCCCTGCTGGATGCGGTGTACGATGGTGAAACCACGCTGGATGAGCTGCTCCAGCACGGTAACTTCGGCCTTGGCACCTTTAACGCACTAGATGGCGAAATGATTGTGACGGACGGCGTTGTGCGCCAGTTTCGTGCAGAAGGTTTGGCCGCAGAAGTGCCCGGTTCTCTTAAAACGCCGTTTGCATGCGTAACTTATTTTGAACCGGAAAAAAAAGTTACCATCGATTCCCCCAAAACCAAGGAAACGTTTGAAGAGCTGGTGGATAGCCTGCTGGGTAACCCTAACCTGTTTGGCGCTATTCGCTTTACGGGTGAATTCCAGCGCGTTGATACCCGCACGGTGTTCTGCCAGTGCAAGCCGTATCCGCATATGTTGGAAGTGGTGAAAAAGCAGCCCACCTGCACCATGGAAAACGTTATGGGCACCATGATCGGCTTCCGCACCCCGGTTTACATGCAGGGCGTGAATGTTGCGGGCTACCACCTGCACTTCCTTTCTGAAGATAGCAAACGTGGCGGGCACGTTACAGAATATCGCCTTGTGCGCGGTCAGCTTGAAGTGGCCTCCATTTCCGATCTGGAAATTCAGTTGCCCCGTACGGAACAGTTTGCCAAGGCGGATCTGAACCCCGAAAGCCTGAGCGAAGCGATCCGTATTGCTGAAGGCGGCTGAGCCTCCATTCGCTGAATATTTTTAACGGGGCTGCTGAAAACAGCTTTCTGACAGCCCAGTTTTTGCAGGACAGAACTCAAATGACCAATCCGGCAGACAACGCCGCTCAGTGCGGTGCGGAGCTTATTGTCAAAAATCTGGAAGCCCACGGCGTTAAGCACGTGTTCGGTATTCCGGGTGCTAAGGTGGACCGTCTGTTTGATGCGCTGGTGGATTCCTCCATCACCACCGTTGTCACGCGGCATGAACAAAACGCAGCTTTTATTGCAGGTGGCCTTGGCCGTCTGACAGGTAAGGCAGGCGTGTGTATTGCCACATCCGGCCCCGGTGCTTCCAACTTTGTAACCGGCCTTGCCACCGCCAATTCAGAAGGCGACCCGGTGCTGGCTATTGGTGGCGCCGTAAAACTGGCAGACCGTCTGAAGCTGACGCACCAGACCATGGATACGGTCAACCTGTTTAAGCCCATCACCAAATACAGTGTAGAGCTGACAACCCCGGTTGCGATTTCTGAAGTGATGGCCAATGCTTTCCGCTTTGCAGAAGGTGGCCGCCCCGGTGCAGCTTTTGTCAGCACGCCTATGGATGTGCTGTCCATGCCTGCACAGGCACCGGTTTTGGCTGGCCGTCCGCTGCCGCGCGTTGGTGGTGCCCCGGCTGATGTGATTGCAGAAGCCGCAACCATGCTGAAAAACGCCAAGCGTCCTGTGGTTCTGTTGGGCATGCTGGCCAGCCGCCCAGATGTGGCAGATGGCGTGCGCGCTTTTGTAAAAGCAACAGGTGTGCCGGTTGTGGGCACCTATCAGGCTGCGGGTGCGGTTTCTGAAGATCTGGTGGATCGTTTTGGTGGCCGCGTTGGCTTGTTCCGCAACCAGCATGGTGACCAGCTTCTGCACGAAGCCGATGTGGTTGTGGCTATTGGCTACAACCCGGTAGAATACGATCCGTGGCTGTGGAACGTGAATGATGACCGCAAGATCATTAACGTAGATATCGTTCCCGCAGAACTGGATAACGCCTACGTTCCAGCTATTGAGCTGATTGGTGAAATTGCGCCAACGCTAACAGTGCTGGCAAAAGATGCAGGCAAGTTAACCCGTGCGCCAGAACTGGAAACTGTTCTGGAAGGCTACAAAAAAGCCCGTACCACCGCGCTGCTGGAAGCCCGCAGCACCAGCAACAATGCCGTGCACCCGCTCCAGATCGTGCGTGAGCTGGAACAGTTTGTAACCCCGGATATGACACTGTGCCTGGATATGGGCACCTTCCATATCTGGCTGGCACGTTATCTGCTGTCCTTCCGGGCGCGCCAGGTGCTTATTAGCAATGGTCAGCAAACAATGGGTGTGGGCCTGCCGTGGGGTATTGCCGCAAGCCTGCTGAACCCGGCGCAGAAAGTGCTGTCCATTTCTGGTGATGGTGGCTTCATGATGTCCAGCATGGAGCTGGAAACGGCTGTGCGCCTGAAGTGCAACCTGATCCACATGGTTTGGATTGATGAAGCCTATAACATGGTGGAAATGCAGGAGCAGAAGAAATATGGCCGTGGTTCCGGCGTGAACTTTGGCCCCATTGATTTTGCAAAATATGCAGAATCCTGTGGCGCAACGGGCATTAACGCCACCACGGAAGACGAAGTGCGTCAGGCCCTGCGCACGGCTATGGATGTAGAAGGCCCGGTGGTTATTGCTGTGCCGGTAGATTATTCCCACAACCATTTGCTCATGCAGCCACTGGCTCAGTTGGGTGAAACGAGTGCCGCAGCGTAAAGCTGCGCAAAAAACGCAGGCCAGATTTTTCTGCTGATGTGCGCGCCGCCTGTTTTGCAAAATGCCATATTTTGTTATAACAAGCGGCGTAGCAGTTCAGGCTGCCAGAAAGGGCAGCGCAGCATGACAGAAATCCGGGCCAGCAATGCAGATGTTAATAGTCTGCCTGATTGTGAATTCCCCTGCATATTTCTGCCAGTCTATTCAGAGTAGGGGTATGAACAAATCCTTTCAGCCGTGCAAAGTGTATATACAGTTGGGCAATGGCGCGTGTGCCAATGCGCAGGCTGTGGCACAGTTGCCAAAACGGCAGAATAGGGGGCAGGCGTAATGGCAGTAACATCTGTAGAAATGGCAGGCGGCAAAACCCGGCGTGGTGCAGCGGTTTTGCTGGAAGTGCTGCGAAGTGAAGGGGTTGAATACATATTCGGCAACCCCGGCACCACGGAACTGCCGCTTATAGATGCTCTGTTAGAAGTGCCCAACGTGCATTACGTTCTGGGCCTTCAGGAAGCCAGCGTGGTGGCTATGGCCGATGGGTACGCGCAGGCTGCCCGTAAACCGGCTTTTTTAAATCTGCACACAGCAGGCGGGTTGGGCCATGGCATGGGCAATCTGCTTAATGCCAGTGTTTCTCAAACCCCATTAGTGGTTACTGCCGGGCAGCAGGATTCCCGCCACACTATTTCTGATCCACTTTTATTTGGTGATCTGGTGCAGATTGCCCGCCCCGCCGTAAAATGGGCGCAGGAAGTGGCCCATGCAGATCAACTTCCTGTTTTACTGCGCCGTGCTTTTCATGATTCCACAGCAGCCCCTACAGGGCCGGTTTTTTTGTCACTCCCCATGGATGTGATGGAAGAAATGAGCAGTGTTGATATTGGTGAACCTTCCAATATCAACCGTCAGGCCGTAGCGGGGGGGCTGCCAGAACTGGCGCGTGCCCTTACATCCCTGCGCCCCGGCAAGGTGGCCATTATTGCGGGGGATGAGGTCTATGCCTCGGATGCCGCAGCAGAAGTGGCCGCTGTGGCAGAGTGTTTGGGTGCGCCGGTTTATGGTTCATCGTGGCCATCACGCATTCCGTTTGCCACGGCGCATCCGTTATGGTGCGGTAATCTGCCCACGCAAGCCACGGGCATTGCAGAAAAGCTAAGCGGATACGATGCCATTTTCGCATTGGGTGGCAAATCCCTTATCACCATTCTGTACACAGAAGGCCCGGCCCTGCCGCCATCCTGTGCGGTGTATCAGATGTCTTCCGATGTGCGAGATCTGGGGCGCACGTTTTGGACACCGCTTTCCGTGGTGGGGGATATTCGCGCATCCTTGCAGGCGTTGTTGCCTATGTTGCAGCAGGCGGCAGCCCCGCAGCGTGCTGCCTATGCGGCATCGGGCCAGAAGGTGGCAGAAGCCCGCCGCGCGCAGCGTGCGCAGGCCGTGGCAGAGGTGCTGGCCCATCCGGTAGATGCCGTTATTTCCCCTCGCGTTGCCGCGTGGGAGACGGTGCGCGCCATTGGCCCGGATATTGCCATTGTGGATGAGGCCATTGCCACCTCATCCGATGTGCGGTTGTTTTTAGAAAGTGCATGGTCTGCCCAGTATTCCTTCCTGCGTGGTGGAGCACTGGGTTGGGGCATGCCTGCGGCTGTTGGGGCCTCACTTGGCCTTGGGCGGGACAGGGTTGTTTCATTGGTGGGGGATGGGGCAGCCCTGTATTCCCCACAGGCCTTGTGGACAGCCGCACACGAAAAGCTGCCCGTTACTTTTGTTGTGATGAACAATTGCGAGTACAATGTGCTCAAGAACTTCATGCGGCAGCAAAACAACTATATCTCTGCGCAGGAGGGTACATATCCCGCCATGGATATTGTTGATCCAAAAATAGACTATCAGGCTCTGGCCCGGTCCATGGGGGTGCCTTCCAGCAGAGTAACACGGGCGGCGGATATTGCGCCTACGCTGGAAGCAGCATTAGCGACCGATGGCCCCGCGCTTGTTGAAATTATGATTGCAGCGGGCTGAGAGTGTCAGGCTGCAAAAACCGGGGGTGCGTATGAAAATCGGGTTGTTTATTCCTTGTTACATAGATGCGTTTTATCCAAACGCAGGGATTGCCACGCTGCAACTGCTGGAAAAGCTGGACCAGGATGTAGAATACCCCATGGAACAAACCTGCTGTGGCCAGCCAATGGCCAATTCAGGCTGTAACCGGGATGCTGCCTCTGCTGAGGCACTGTTTGTCAAACTCTTTGCCAAATACGATGCCATTGTTATGCCGTCTGGCAGTTGTACCCACCATGTGCGGGACAACTTTGATGCCATTCCGCAAACGGATGAAGTGCGGCATGTGCGTGAAAACACCTTTGAACTGGTGGAATTTCTGCACGATGTGCTGAAGGTAGACAATTTCCCATGGGCGGAATTCCCGCATAAGGTGGGCCTGCATAATAGCTGCGGCACCCTGCGCGCCCTGCGCACGGCCAGCATGTCTGAACTGGGTGAGCCGTTCTTTTCCAAACCGATGGATCTGCTTTCCAAAGTGAAAGGCATTTCCTTTGCGCATCCCAAACGGCCAGATGAATGCTGCGGTTTTGGTGGCACCTTCTCGGTTACGGAAGAAGCCGTTTCCGCCAAAATGGGGGTGGATAAGGTAACAGATCATCACAAAGCCGGGGCGGAATACATTGTTTCTGCCGATACGTCCTGCATGATGCACCAGCAAGGGTGTGCGGAACGGGCTGGGGTTCCCATCCGCTTCATTCATATTGCTGAAATTCTGAATGGAGCACGGGAATGAAGGTTAAACCAGTCAATCACGCTCTAGCGGCTGAAAAGTTCATTGAAGACGTTGCGCATGAAAGTTTTCATGATGAACGCTTGTGGGACCTGCGCCAGAAGCGTGATGAGCAGATGCACATTCTGCCAGAATGGCAGGAACTGCGCACCCGTGCCTCCCAGATAAAAGAACACACGCTGGCCAATCTGCCCGAATATCTGGAGCAGTTTGAAGCCAACGCCAAGAAGAACGGTATTCACGTTCATTGGGCAGCCGATGGCGCGGAACACAACCGCATTGTTGGCGAAATTCTGGAAAAACACGGCGCCAAATCACTTATCAAAAGTAAGTCGATGGTGACCGAAGAATGCCAGATGCGCGAATATCTGGAACCACGCGGCGTTACAGTTACCGAGACAGACCTTGGTGAACGTATCCAGCAGTTGGATAACCAGATGCCCAGCCACATTGTGGTGCCAGCCGTGCATAAGCTGATACCAGACGTGGCCAAGATTTTTGCCGAGCACTATCACACAGATCCGAACGACAACAGCGCGCAGTCTTTGGCATGGCAGCAGCGTTTGGCCGCGCGTCCGGTTATTCTGTCTGCTGATGCGGGGATGACAGGCGGCAACTTTGTTGTGGCGGAAACGGGCTCCTTTGTTGTTTGCACCAATGAAGGCAATGCAGATCTAAGCGCTACCGTGCCGGGGCTGCATATTGCCACTATCGGGATCGAACGCCTTGTGCCGCGTATGGCGGATATGGGGGTGTTTATCCGCCTGCTTTCCCGCAGTGCGTTGGGCTCTCCTATCACGCAATACACCACGCATTTCCGTGGCCCGCAAAAGGGGAGCGAAATGCATGTGGTGTTGGTGGATAATGGACGTTCACACCGCCTTGGCATGCAGGATTTCTGGACATCGCTTAAGTGTATTCGCTGCGGTGCGTGTATGAACACCTGCCCGGTGTATCGTCGCTCCGGTGGGCTGTCTTACGGCGCTGTGTATTCTGGCCCGATTGGCGCAATTATTGATCCGACCTTTAACGAGCGTAAATACAGCACGCTGCCGTTTGCTTCCACCATGAACGGAAGCTGCACCAATGTTTGCCCGGTTAAGATCAATATTCACGAGCAGCTTTATAAATGGCGGCGCGTGCTGGCCGAACATCATGAACTGCCGTTTGTAAAACGTGAGATCATGCACATGGCGGGCAAGCTTATGGGCCAGCCCAAGCTATATCGTGCCGCCATTAACGGTACGGAGGTGGCCCTTAGCACCATGCCGCGCTTTGTGCTGTATAACTGGCTGAACCCGTGGGGCAAGCACCGTGAGCTGCCGCACCCCGTAAAAACCACCTTCAACAGTTGGTACAAGAAAAACCGCCTGAACATACAGAAGGAAAGGGAAAAAGCATGAGCTCGCGTGATGCCATTCTAGCCCGTTTGCGGGATAACCGCCCAGACCCCACCGCCCATCCACTCCCCCCCGTTGCCAAGCTGGGTGATATGGATGCAGGCAAGGCGCGTTTTGAAAACAGCCTGCAAATTATTGGCGGTCAGGTTCTGGAACGGCAGGAAAACGATACGCTGGCAACAGCTATTGCCCGCACCTTTCCGGATTCCAAGGTTATCTGCTCTGCTGTACCGGATTTTGAAGGCACAATCCGGATTGAAGATCTGGATTCCCCACAGCAGGCGGCCTCGGTGGATGTGCTGGTTGTGCGCTCACCTTTCGGTATTGCCGAAATGGGCTCCATCTATTTGAGCGAAGCGCAGTTGAACAGCCTAAACTCTGCCGCGCATCTGACACAGCATATTGTGGTTATTCTTTCCCCCAAAAATCTAACCGCAAACATGCACACCGCTTATATAGATCGCCCAGAATTCCACACCGCCAATTACGGCGTGCTGATGAGCGGGCCTTCCGCCACGGCTGATATTCAGGGTGTTCTGGTGCGTGGTGCGCAGGGCGTGCGCACGCTTTCCGTGTGGTGGGAAGACTAATTCCGCCTACTTGAAAAACAGCGTTTTTAAAAAAGCCGGAGCGGATATCAGCCTGCTCCGGCTTTTTTGTATGTGCAGCCCAAGCATTGCGCTCTTGTATTATTCGTTAACACATCGCACAGAATGTAAGGGCAGGTTCTGGCCTGCCTATGGTTGAAAAAGGCTGTGGTTATAAAACAGGTGGCGCAGATATGGCGGATAACAACACAGCGGTAGCGCCTATTTTGGATGGTGCAGATATGCGGCATGGTGGTGCGGGGGCTCCCCGGCTTATTGGGTTGGGGTTAATTGCCTCGGCCCTGTTTTCTGTCACCTTTGTGCTTAATCGGTCTATCAGCCTGCATGGTGGGCATTGGGTGTGGAGTGCCGCACTCCGTTATATTGAAACCGCTTTTCTGCTGTTGGCATGGGGCTTTGTGGCCAAAGGCCCACGCTGGGTGGCGGCAATCTGGCGCCTGTTCTGGCAAAAGCTGCGCTTCTGGCTGGTGGCGGGCGGTATTGGGTATGGTGTCTTTTACGCCTGCTGTTGCTTTGCGGCCAATCATGCCCCCGGCTGGATAGTTGCCGCCACGTGGCAAAGCACCATTTTGGCTACGCCTATCGTGTTATGGGCCTTTGGCGGCAAGGTGCCTTTACGCGGTGTGGCGTTTTTGGTGCTTATTTTTGCGGGTATCGTTATTCTCAATGCAGGGCGGTTGGAAGCTGGCGTGCCGTTGGCACAAATTGCCTCTGGCGTGGTGCCGTTGCTGGTGGCGGCGTTCTGTTACCCCATTGGTAACCAGTTGCTTAATCGGTTTCGCCATCAGGCTGGCCCACATGCTGCATTGTTGCAAGACCCCCTGGCTGCTGTTTTGTTAATGACACTCGGCGCTCTACCGTTTTTTGCGGCCCTGTTGCTGCTGGTGCGCCCCCCATTGCCAGATATGGGGCAGATAACATCCACGGGCCTTATTGCATTGTTTGCAGGCTGTTTGGCCACGCCCTTGTTCACCTATGCGCGCAATCTATCTTCAGATCCGTATTTGATTGCTGCCGTAGATGCCACACAGGCGGGAGAAGTGGGTTTTACCTTGGTGGGGGAGGCCCTGCTGTTGGGCAGCATTTCACTTGGAATAGCAGATTATGCGGGCCTTATTGCTGTTATAGGCGGCCTGATAGGCTTTGCCGTAAGTGAGGAAACAGCGCCCGAAGCCTGAATAGAAAAACGGGTGGGGTATTGCGGCCACCACCCGTTTTTCAAACTTGGCCCGTTGGGTTTTGGCTTAGTCCCGCACGCGCTCAATCTGTGCGCCACAGGCTGCCAGTTTGCGTTCCACAGCCTCATACCCTCGGTCTAGGTGATACACGCGGCTGAGGATGGTTTCCCCATGCGCGGCAAGCCCTGCCAGAATGAGAGAGAAAGAAGCCCGCAAATCTGTTGCCATAACAGGTGCGCCAGAAAGGCTGTGCACACCGCGGATAATGGCGGAAGACCCATGCACGTTAATGCGTGCGCCCATGCGGTTTAGCTCTGGCACATGCATGAAACGGTTTTCGAAAATGGTTTCCGTAATCATGGAGGCCCCTTCGGCCACAGAAAGCAGCGCCATGAACTGGGCCTGCATATCTGTAGGGAAACCGGGGTAGGGCTCTGTCATAATATCAATGCCACGTAGCGCGCCAGTGCGGCGCACGCGCATAACATTGCCTTCCTGCGTGACTTCCACGCCGGTTTCTTCCAGCGCACGCACCACAGCGCCCAGATGATCCACATGCCCATCAATCAGGCGTAGGTCACCCCCGGTAATAGCGGCGGCGCAGGCATAGGTGCCGCATTCAATACGGTCTGGCATAATACGGTGATTTGCACCGTGCAGGGCTTCTACGCCATCAATGGTAATGGTGCCGGTGCCTGCGCCAGAAATACGTGCACCCATGGCGTTTAGGCAGTTGGCCAGATCCACCATTTCCGGCTCACGCGCGGCATTCACAATTTCCGTGCGCCCTTTGGCAAGGGTGGCGGCCATCATGATATTTTCCGTAGCCCCAACAGAGGCAAACGGCAGAATAACGCGCTCACCCTTCAACCCCTTGGGGGCGCGGGCATGAATATAGCCGTTTTCCAGCGTAATTTCTGCACCCAGAGTTTCCAGCCCCTTTAGGTGCATATCTACAGGCCGTGTGCCAATGGCGCACCCACCGGGGAGTGAAACACGGGCTTCATGGCAGCGGGCCAGCAGTGGGCCAAGTACCAGAATGGATGCACGCATTTTGGAAACAATATCGTACGGTGCTTCGGTATTGGTAATGTCACCACCAACGGAAATGGTGGAGCCATCTCCATTTACGTCTTCTACTTCCAACCCATGCTGGCGCAACAGGGCGCGCATGGTGCCAATATCGGCAATGCGCGGCACGTTGGAAAGCACCAGCCGTTCAGATGTGAGCAGCCCAGCTACCAGCAGCTTCAGGCCTGCGTTTTTGGCACCGCCAATGGTAATTTCGCCGTGCAGGGGGCGTCCGCCCCGGATGATGAAACGATCCATGGTCTCTCTTACATCCGCGGGGTGGCAACGCCACGCTGGCCCATATACTTACCGGCCCGATCTGCGTAGCTTACTTCGCACGGGCTTTCACCCTTAAAGAACAGAAACTGGCAAATGCCTTCATTGGCATAAATGCGTGCAGGCAACGGCGTGGTGTTGCTGATCTCGATCGTCACCTGTCCTTCCCATTCTGGTTCTAAAGGGGTGACGTTGACGATGATGCCGCAGCGCGCATAGGTGGATTTGCCCAAGCATACCACCAGTACATCACGCGGGATACGGAAGTATTCAATAGTATGGGCCAGCACAAAGCTGTTGGGCGGAATAATGCACACATCGGCCCGGCGGGAAACAAAGCCATCCGGGCTGAAGTTTTTGGGGTCTACAATGGCGTTGTTTACATCCGTAAAAATACGGAAATCATCAGCCACGCGGGCATCATACCCGTAGGAGGAAAGACCGTAGGAAATAACGCCTTCGCGCTTCTGGTTTTCCACAAACGGTTCAATCATGCCGTGGTCCTGTGCCATCTGGCGGATCCATGTGTCTGGCATCACGGGCATGTCTTATCTTCTCCGGTAGGGTGGCGGTTTTGTGCGCCGGGTTCAGAACTGGTGGGGGTGGCAGAATCTGTTGTGTCCTGCCGGGTGCGTGCCTGTTCCTTGCGGCGGCGCAAGTTTGCACGCAGCGCCGCAGCCTGCCGGGCCATGCGCTCGGCGCGGGCAGCTTCCGCTTTAGAGGAAAGGCGGGGGCCGGAAGATGTTTTTTCGGGCGTATCAGTCATGCCGGTATGCAGCAGGCCAGTCGCGTAGGTTGAACGTTCGACAGGCTGACTAGCAGAGGCAGCCCGCCCTGACTAGGGCAGACTGCATATGGATGGACAAAACCTGCTAGAGGTTGGCAATAACCTTAAGGCCCATCATGCCCGCATTGCGGATTTTATGTGTTTCGCCGGGGTGTATCATATACTGGAACTCTGGCTGCACCAGCAGGCCGGGCAGGGCATCAATACCATAATAAGCCTCAATCACATCAGACGAATGCTGCACGCCGTACACACCGCTTGGCAGGCCGTATCCGCCATCCAGCGCCAGTTGTTCACTCTGCCGCCGCCGGTTGCTGACCTTGTACCATGAAAACATCATGCCCAGACGGTCTGTCATGCGGGAGGGAATAACCCCTACAAGGGAAATACCGCCATAAAGCTGGTCGGACACATTTACGGCGCGCGGGGTTACGTGGATGTAGCCGCCCATCAGGTAGCCACCGGCCATCATATTACGCCCACCAAGGCGATACACCATCTGGTCTGCTTCCAGCCAGAACATGTCAGACGGGGCGGAGCGTGCGCCGGGCACCTGTGCGGCAACAGCGCTTGGCAGGGCCGAACCAATTTTATCGGCATAACGCGTGGTGTCATGCGCGTAGCCCAGCACATAATGCCCCGGCAGACGGTTACGCGTTAAAAAGGGCTGCCACGTAAATTCGATGGGCAAGGAAATACCGGTGGCGTGTTCTGCCCCCCATGCCCAGCCAGAGGGGTTTTCGTTGAGCGCGCCAACAGAATATGCGCCAATCTGGATAGCCGTATCCCATGTGGGGCGGAAGCGGATACGCGCCCCCCATGTGGCTTTTGGATACACGCTCATGCCCGGATTTTGTTTGATGGCCACAGGCGCAGAACAGGTAACCATGAACGAGCAGAGCAGAGGTGATGTGGCAAACACATGGGTAAGTGACATACGCCCGAAAATGACATCCAGCGTGTTGTTGCGGAATTTCTTTTCAGCGTACAAATCCACCAAGTGGGCCACCACGTTGCCGGAAAGAGAATACACTTCCTGCAAACCAACATAGGATTCGCCCACGCGCGTGCTCTGAATAGCCTTACCGGCGCGTTCCATCACCAGTGCATGTACAGACCATCCGCCCAGACTGGGGTTCATTTTACCCAGATCGAAAATGGTCTGAAGGGTAAGCTCATGCACATAGCTTGTGCCTTTTTGACCCGGGCGGCCCCCGGCAAACAGGCCATTGGCTTCCCCTTTATAAGTAAAGGAAAAGGTAAAGCCTTTTTCACGCAGCCGATTCCGGAAAGGGGAAAGCTGCGGAATAAGCGCGCCAGATCCCGCCGTGGGCACGTAGTACGGATCGTTCAGATCCGTATCCCGCAGTGCATCCAGATTGGGGGGCAACATGCGGGATGGGCCTTCTGTGGGCAGGATGGAATCCAGTTCCACCTTATGAAAAGCCGAGGCATCTCCCGATGGCCCTACAGGCTGCACGCTCATGGTGGCCATACCGGGAAACGGCAGAACAGGCACACCGCTGGGCGGAATAGGCGTGTTGGGGGGGCGACGAATGGCGTTGAGATCCGGGCCGAGGGATTCTGCATCCAGCGGGCGTGCTGCCTTTGCCGGGGCGGCGTGCACCTTGTTGTTTCCCGGCGTAATAATGGCATCGGATACAGGTGCTACGGCTGTTTGGGCCGTAAGCGGAGATGTGGCGGTGCTTTGCGCTTGTGCTGCATTGTGTGCGCCAACAGGCAATACAACAGCCGCGCAGCCTGCAAGCAGCACAGAAAGGGCGGTAGGAGATGCACGCCCGGGCATATCATGCTCCGCTTTATGGCGGCATGTTTTTAAAAAAGTCATTCCGCTTCCCGCAAAATCATGAGTGTCGGAAATGTTGACCACAATGCTGGTAAGGAAAAAGCTCCGTAGAGCCAGCCTGTCTGTTTAAGGCAGCATGGTGAGCCAGCGCAGATAGCCGGACAATTCACCTTTTAGCGCAAAGGCAGCGGATGAACGCAAAGCGCGAGGGCTTAAGATGCAAGACATGGGACAAACCATTATTGTTGTTTTTGGTTGTTGGCCCCTCATCACAAACAGAAGCAATCTGTGTGGTCAAGCTAGGATTTGTAATAATATTTCCTAAAATACGATAATAATGAAATAAAAGCCAATATCGGAATGTATTTTTTGTTATAACGGTAATTTTGCAACAGGTGGCACATTGTCCTGCGGCATCTTTAAATCCTGCCAGCCACATAGCTGCGCATGGGCATGTTCCAGCCCGGCCCGAAAGCCCGGAGAACACAAAGCTTTGAATTCGGCTTCCTGCTCATAAGTTGGCATCAGCCTTTGCAGCAAAGCGTTTTTATGTGTGGCGGGGTGGAAGTAGATTTCAGAAACACCTTCGGGCAGATGTGCAGCCAGTGCGGCCACGCGGTCTGTTGTCATGTGGCCGCTCCATGCCAGCCCAAAGCACCAGTCATTTGTTTTCATGCCAGCGGCATGGGCTTGATGGCGCAAAAGGCTTGTCCACCGGCGGAGGGCAGCATCACCCAGCGTATCTGTATAGGTGCCAGCGGCGTAAAGGGGTTCGGGCGGTTCTAGCGGCACGCGCACGGCATTGAGCCCATAGCGTTTGCCAATGGTTATAAGCAGGTGCCCAACCGTGGGGTGCAGGTGCATGTGTTTGTGGGCGTTGGCATGGTCTAGCCGCAGGCCGGTGCGGCGGAAGGCTTCAAACTGGGCGGTAATTTCGGCTTCCAGTTCTCGGCGTCCTTCCGGGCGGAAAAAGTAATCCACCCCCAAGCCAAATTGAGAGGATGAAAACCATCCATCTGGCTGAGTAATCAGCGGCAGGCTGGTATGGGGCAGCACAGCCGGGCCTTCTATCACCACAAGGTGCAGGCCAACATTTAAGGTAGGCAGGCGTTTGGCCCGTTCTATGGCATCATCTACAGCCTCACCCGCAACCATGAGGCTGGCTGTTGAAAGCAGGCCATTGCGATGGGCAATTTCAATTGCCTCATTCACTTCAACCGACATGCCGAAATCATCGGCAGAGATAATGGCGCGTTTCATAACAGAACCCCTGATCTTGCTCCGGCTGTATCTAGCACCGGCAGGGGGCACATGTCATGGGCGGAGACATTTTGCCCCCGCCCATGTGGCATGCGTGGGTTACGCAGCGTCCTTACGGTTCTTAAGGAACTGGAAGAATTCCACACCTTCACGCAGGCGGCGCTTCATCATCTGCGGAGACCGCACCATTTCACCCAGAATGGAGGCAATCTTGGGCGCACGGAAATAGAACTTCTTGTAGAAGTCTTCCACGCTGCTGAAGATTTCCGTGTGGGACAGGTGCGGGTAATGCAGCGGTGCAATCTGCACGCCCTTATCATCCAGAAGTTCTGCGTTGTTTTCATCCAGCCAGCCGTTTTCCGTGGCCTGCTTGTGCAGGGCCGTGCCCGGATATGGCGCAGCAAGGGAAACCTGCAACGTGTGCGGGTTGATTTCCTGCGCGAAGCGGATGGTTTCCTGAATGGTTTCCTTGGTTTCGCCCGGCAGGCCCAGAATGAAGGTGCCGTGGATTTTAATACCAAGTTCGTGGCAGTTTTTGGTGAACTCACGCGCCACTTCAACGCGCATACCCTTCTTGATGTTATGAAGGATCTGCTGGTTGCCGCTTTCATACCCAACCAGAAGCAGGCGCAGGCCGTTATCACGCAGCACTTTCAGTGTTTCGCGCGGCACATTGGCTTTTGCGTTACAAGACCATGTAACACCCAGCTTGCCCAGCTCACGCGCAATGGCTTCTGCACGTGGCAGGTCATCGGTGAAGGTGTCATCATCAAAGAAGAACTCTTTCACCTGCGGGAAGTACTGCTTGGCCAGACGAATTTCAGCCGCAACGTGCTGCGGGCTGCGTGTGCGGTAGCGGTGGCCCCCCACTGTTTGCGGCCACAGGCAGAACGTGCAACGGGATTTACAGCCACGGCCCGTGTAGATGGAAATGTAGGGGTGCATGAGGTACCCAATAAAGTAGTCCTCAATACGCAGATCCCGCTTGTACACTTCGGTAACGAAGGGCAGGCTGTCCATGTCTTCAATCATGGCGCGGTCACGGTTGGCAATAATTTCGCCATCCTTGTTGCGCCATGTAATGCCATCTACATCCTTGAAGTCACGGCCTTCGGCAATTTCCTTAATTGTGTAATCAAATTCATTGCGGGCCACAAAATCAATTGGCGCGCCTTTCAGCAGGCTTTCTTCTGGCTGAACAGCAACCTTTGCACCCACCATCCCGATTTTCAGGTTGGGGTTTACGTCTTTAAGCATCTGCGCCACTTCCACATCCTTTGCGAAGGATGGGGTGGAGGTGTGCAGGATAACCAGATCGCGGTTTTTTACATCTTCCAGAATCGGTTCCATGCCGATACCTGCTGGCGGGGCATCAATCAGGCGGCTGCCTTCAACCATTGCTGCGGGCTGGGCCAGCCATGTCGGATACCAGAAGGACTTGATTTCGCGCCGCGCCTGATAGCGCGAGCCTGCGCCACCATCAAAACCGTCAAAAGTCGGGGGCTGCAGGAAAAGTGTTCTCATCGTCATCGGTTTTTATCCTGACAAGGGCGTGAAGCGGTTGGAGCCGGCAAAAAAGCGGTCTGCAAGGCTTCCATGGTCATTTAGCTGAGGGATTTACTCTGGGCTGTTAGCAGAAGGCAAGTGTTGCGTGCACCGGGGTTTACTGTCTGGCGGAAAGACCACCAGATGAAGGAGGCCCAACCGGGTGAGGGGCCACATGCATGGTCTGCCCCCGCCAATGCACTTCTGTACCGCTGGCGCTGCCCACCATAATGGCGGCGGAAAGCCAGTCCCGCACAGGCAAAAGCAGAAGTGGCCAAAGCGGGCGAGACCCTACAGTGCGGTCTATTACTAACGCGGTAAGGCAGCGAAAGCCCCATACACCCCAGAAAAAAGGAAGTGTCCACGTTGCGTGGGGCTGGAACAGAACCACCAACGTAGCCCAGAACAGTGGAAGCTGGATTGAAGAAGCCGCATAGCCCGCCGGTGCAAGCGTGCAGACTGTGCGGCCCCATCTTAACTCGTGCTTTAACAATTCTGTAAAATTGGATTCGGCAATGGTAGTCCATGTTAGGCAGTCGGCAATGGTAATATCCATGCCTAACTGGCGTACAAGGCGGCCCAGCAGGGCATCATCCGCCACATGCGGCAACAGGGCTTCCAACCCACCCACCTGTTCCAGCGTTTCACGCCGCAGGGCCATGGTGGCGCCCAGACAATCCTGCCGCCCCAAATAGCGAGAAAGAATCACGCCGGGCAGAAAGTTGTGGTTGATCTGGCAAGCGGCCAGCATCTGCACCACAGTGCGCCGTGCTGGTAGCCCCGCGTATAGGGTTGTAACCAACCCTGTGTTGGGTTTGCTCAGCCCGGCCACAATATGTTGAAGATAATCCGGGCTGACATGAATATCAGAATCGGAAATAACCAGAATATCGTGCTTGGCCTGTGGCAGGATATTCATCAGGTTGCTGATCTTGCGGTTTAGCCCGTGCAGCACGGGGTTAACCACCAGATCCATATCCAGTTCCGGGTGGCGTTCTTGCAGGCGGCGCACAATGGCTATGGCCGGATCATCTGCATCCCGCACACCAAACAGAATCTGAACTTGCGGGTAATCCTGCGTACAAAAGCTTTCTAACGCTTCTTCCAGCAGGGGTTCAGAGCCATAAAGAGGCTTTAAAACTGTAACCGGCGGGCTGTTTTTAAGAACAACCGGCTTGTGCTCCTTGCGGCGGAAACGGGCCAGAAGGCCCGCCCCCAAAGAAGATTGCACACAGCCGGTAACAGCCAGCACCGCGCTGGCCGCAGCTAGAAACGGAAAGGCGGACATTACACCTCAACCGTTTTATGGCCCCGTCGGGGCGCTGTTTTCTTTCTGCTGCGGCGCACGATGTTGCTTCTCGCTTCTGCTTAATCTTTGGAGTAGTTCTGAACCTTGCGGTTCAGCACATTAATCAGACCCTGCACACCGCCAGAGTTCAGCGTGGAGCTGAAGTCAGACCGCTGGGCAGCCGCCTGGCTGATGCGGGAATCGCTGAGCAGCACATCAGTAATTTTCCATGCACCACCTTCGTTGTGCATGATGTAGCTCACAGCCGTACCGGGCATGCTGTCATCAGACCCGATATGGGTTTCCACAATTTTGCCGCCGCCAGCAGGGGCATCCGTAACAGACGGAGAAACGGTGAAGCGGGCACCAGAACCGGGCTTAAAGCTGGAGACATAGCGCGCAATGGTAAAGTTGCGGAACGCTGCCAGCAGGTTCTGCTTGTCGCTCGGGCTCAGGCTCTCATAGCGCAGGCCAACAGAGGCCTTGAGCACGGCTTCAAGATCGTAAGCCTGATCCACAGCGCCAGCAACTATCTGGCTGCGGTCAGCAAAGCTGCTGTGCGCGTTCTGAACCTGATCCAGCGCTTTGTACAGCGACTGGATGGGCGCGCTTACGGCACTTGCCGGAGCAGACTGGGCAAAAGCTGCCGGAGCGGAAATGCCAGCGCCAGCAACCGGAAGGAGGGCCATGGTCATACCAAACACAAGGCCTGCACGAATGGAAAAGCGTTTCATGGCTTAAGATTTTGTCCCGGTTGCGCGGTTTGGCAAGATCGCTTCAAGCATGTCACCGATGCCCAATGCGCTTAGAGCTGTTCCGACGATATGCGGAGCGGAGAGTCCTGCCTCGGCATATTGGGCGGCCTGAGTGTTATGGTCAATAAAGCGGTCTGGCAGGGTGAGGGGGCGGAAGCGGACGTTGTCCAAAAGGCCTGTGCGGGCCAGATGGTGGCCAACAAGAGAGCCAAAGCCACCTTCCGAACCTTCCTCAATCGTGATCAGCACCGCATGGTTGCGGGCCAGGTTTTCCACCAGTTCCGTATCAAACGGCTTGGCAAAGCGGGCATCTGCCACGGTGGGCGGCAGGCCACGGGCGGCCAGCATGTCTGCGGCTTTCAGACACTCCGCCAGACGTGGGCCAAGGGAGAGAATGGCCACGCCGCCTTTTTCAGGGCCAGACTGCCCACCCATTTCACGGATAATGCGGCCCTTGCCAATTTCCAGCGGCGTGCCCTCGGCAGGCAGGTCCAGCCCAAGGCCACTGCCACGTGGGTAGCGCAGGGCAATCGGGCCTTCATCAAACAGGGTGGCGGTTGCTGTCATGTGCAGCAGTTCCAGCTCGTCTGATGGCGCCATAATGGTCATGCCCGGCAGGCAGCCCAGATAGGCAATGTCGAAGGATCCGGCATGGGTGGCGCCATCGGCCCCTACCAGACCGGCGCGGTCAATGGCAAAGCGCACGGGCAGCTTTTGCAGCACCACATCGTGCATCACCTGGTCATAGGCGCGCTGGAGGAAGGTGGAATAAATGGCGCAGAACGGGCGCAGCCCTTCCGTGGCCATGCCTGCGGCAAAGGTAACGGCGTGCTGCTCGGCAATACCCACATCAAAAAACCGATCCGGGTAAGCCTTGGCAAAGGCATCCAGCCCCGTGCCAGAGGGCATGGCGGCGGTAATGGCGGCAATCCTGTTATCGGTTGCGGCGCGACGTGTGAGTTCGCGCGAGAACACAGAGGTGTAGCTTGGCGGGCCTGCGGGGCCTTTTTTCTGCTCACCTGTAACAACGTTGAACTTGGCAACAGCGTGATACTTGTCTCCGGCTTTTTCGGCTGGCTGATAGCCGTGGCCTTTTTCCGTGATGACATGCAGCATGATGGGGCCGTTATCCGTATCGCGCAGGTTGCGCAGGATAGAGACCAACTGTGGCAGATCATGCCCATCTACAGGGCCAACGTAGTAAAAACCCAGTTCTTCAAACAGCGTGCCGCCGGTGATCATGCCGCGGGCATATTCATCCGCCTTGCGGGCCGTGCGCTCCACAGGGGCAGGCAGCTTTTTCACGAACTTGCCAGCCAGTTCACGCAAGCCCATGAACTTGCGAGAGGACATCAGGCGCGACAGGTAGTTCGACATTGCGCCCACGGGTGGGGCAATGGACATTTCGTTGTCGTTGAGGATGACAATCAGCCGTTCTGCGCCGGGGCCAGCCACGGCGGCGTTGTTCATGGCCTCATACGCCATACCGGCGGAAATGGAGCCATCACCGATCACGGCAATCACGTTGCGTTCGCGGTAGCTGGGGTCTTCCTCCGCCCGCAGGTGGTGGGCCACGGCCATGCCGAGTCCTGCGGAAATGGAGGTGGAGGAATGCGCGGCGCCAAACGGATCGTACTGGCTTTCTGCACGGCGGGTAAAGCCAGAAAGGCCGCCCGGCTGGCGCAGGGTGCGGATACGGTCCCGCCGCCCTGTTAGAATCTTGTGAGGGTAGGCCTGATGGCCCACATCCCAGATTACCTTGTCATCAGGGGTGTCAAACACCGCATGCAAGGCAACCGTCAGCTCCACAACACCCAGGGATGCCCCAAGGTGCCCCCCCGTGGTGGAAACCGCGTCCACCGTTTCGGCCCGCAGTTCATCCGCAACCTGCTTAAGCTGCTCAACCGAGAGATTGCGCAGGTCCGCCGGATACTCAACCCGATCCAGAGCAGGAAAACGCCCTAACGTCGGAATCGGTGAAGGCGCGCTCTTGTCCTGAGAACTGTCCATGCGATCGTTTCCATCTTTTTGTTGCGGGCTGCTGTCTGGTACCTGGGCGGATGACGCAACCCGAAGTGTGTCTTACGCCGCGTTTGCATGCCGACAGACATCGCGATCCGATGGCATGTGGTTTAATGTTTCACGCAAGAACGCAAGTATTGAAACAAAACAAGCTGGTGATTGTGGCCTTTTTGCAACAGGAGTGTGAAAACACTTGAGCTTGACAAACCACACAACATATATGCAGGCCAATATCTTCTTTCATGCGTGGCCGCGTAACGCGTGTATTCAGTATGCTGTCTGACCACCTGATGGCTCAGGGCGGAAATACTTGCCGCGGGTAGCACGGCCGCGTTTCTTGTTACACACTGAACTGAACAAGTTCTTTCCAGTCACGATACGGGCGTAAGTGATGCGCCGGAGCGGGGGTTTATGGCCGTACCGATAATGCAGGCCGTCAGGGTCGGCAAATATGTCGTCACACAGCATCTCAAGAAGCGGAAGCGCTATCCGCTTGTGCTGATGCTTGAGCCGCTTTTCCGTTGCAATCTGGCATGCGCAGGTTGCGGGAAGATCGACTACCCGGCTGCCATTCTCAACCAGCGCATGACCGTGCAGGAATGCATGGATGCAGATGCCGAGGCAGGCGCGCCAGTTGTGGCTGTGGCCGGTGGTGAACCGCTGCTGCACAAGGAAATGCCGCAGATTATTCGCGGTCTGATTGCGCGTAAGAAATACGTTTACCTGTGCACAAATGCCCTGCTGCTTGAAAAGAAGATGGATGAATATGAACCATCCCCCTTCTTTTCTTGGGATGTGCATCTGGATGGTGACAAAACCATGCACGATTCCTCCGTCTGCCAAGATGGGGTGTATGAACGTGCCGTGGCAGCCATTAAAAAAGCCAAGGAGCGCGGCTTCCGCGTTTCCATCAACTGCACCCTGTTTGATGGCGCAGATCCGCAGCGTGTTGCCAGTTTCTTTGATGAAGTGATGGCAATGGGCGTGGACGGAATCATGACCGCACCGGGTTATGCCTACGAACGCGCACCAGATCAGGAACACTTCCTGAACCGCCAGAAAACCAAGCAGCTTTTCCGCGATATCTTCCGTTTGGGCAAAGGCCACAAATGGCGGTTTACGCAGTCTCCGCTGTTCCTGAACTTCCTGGCGGGGAACGAGCAGTACCACTGCACGCCGTGGGGCAAGCCGCTGCGTAACGTGTTTGGCTGGCAGCGCCCGTGCTATCTGCTGGGTGAAGGCTATGCCAAGTCCTTCCGTGAGCTGATGGATGACACGAAGTGGGATGATTACGGCACCGGTAACTACGAAAAATGCGCTGATTGCATGGTGCATTCCGGTTACGAATCCACCGCTGTGATGGATGCCGTGCGCCGCCCTTGGCATATTGCCAAAGTGGCGCTGTTTGGCCCCGAAACAGAAAAACCAATGGCCCCGGAAATCTCGCTGGCAAACCAGCGCCCGGCCCAGTACGTCTTCTCCAAACAGGTGGAAGAACAGATGGACGCCATTGCCGCACGCAAGCCTGCCAAGGCCCCACGTGTGAAGGTGATTCGCACAGCCGAAGGCGCAAACGATGCTCCGGCAGCAAAGCCAGCAGTAGAAGCCACTGCGGCAGACTGATCGGGCCTTCCGAATCGGGTTTTAAAAAGGAGCGGTTTCCGCAAGGGGCCGCTCTTTTTTTGCGCTGAACGCCTAAAACATACCGAATTGGTCCGCTTTATCCGGAAGGCAGACATACTGCCGCCGCATAAGGCAATACGCTTTCCTGTATGGCCTAGCTGTGGCTTTGGGGGAAATCATCCCCTATTCTGCCCGCCAGAAACCCGCCACGCGGGTACCCTACACAGAGGGCATATCGTTTTTCATGGCACTTTCCATTCTTGTCATTTTCTTTCTGGTGTTGCTGAACGCCGTGTTTGCCATGGGGGAACTTGCACTTATTTCCGTGCGTATCCCCCGGCTGGTCATGTTGCAGGAACAAGGCGTACGCGGGGCCGAGCGGGCCATGCGGCTGGCGGAAGACCCGCAAATCTTCTTGCCCACAGTGCAAGTGGGCATGACACTTGTTTCCATTCTGGAAGGCACATTTGGTGGGGTGCAAATAGAAGCGCACCTTACCCCCATGCTGGAGCGTATTCCGGCCATTAAACCTATTGCCCCGCAGCTTTCCATGATTGTGGTGGTGGTGCTGATTACGGCCATTATGCTGGTGCTGGGTGAGCTTGTACCCAAGCAACTGGCCCTGCGCGAACCAGAAAAAGTGGCCGCCCGTCTGGCTGCACCGCTGGAGGTTCTGGCCAATGCCACCCGCCCGGTGGTGTGGCTGCTGCGCCAGTCTTCCAACGTGGTTCTGCGCCTGATGGGTGCGGCAGATGCCGTAAACCAGACGCTGACGGAAGAAGAACTGAAAGCCTACATTGCAGAAGGCGCGCGCTTGGGCGTGCTGGAGCATGAAGAACGCACCATGATCGAACGTCTGCTGCGCCTTGCAGACAGGCCCGTGCGTGCCATCATGACCCCCAGAAACGAGCTGGTATGGATAGACCGCCATGCCGGGCGCGAGGCACTGGTGCAGGCACTCAAGCAAACCACCTATGCCCGCCTTGTGGTGTGCGAGGGTGGGGTGGATAACCCCGTGGGTGTGGTTTTGGCCAAGGATATGCTGGATCGTGTTTTAGACGGCATGCCTGCCTCTATAGAGGCAGGTTTGCGCCCAATGGTGGTGGTGCCAGATAGTATTTCCGCGCTGGATATGCTGGAGCGCATGCGCAGTATTCCACTGGGCATGGCCTTTGTGTTTGATGAATACGGGGCGTTTGAAGGCATTGTTACGGCATCTGATTTGTTTGATGCCATTGTGGGGGAAACTTCGCACGAGCCTCAAAAACTCACGCGCCTGAACACAGAACCGGCCCCAGATGCCGTGCTGATGCTGGATGGCACGGAATCCGCCGATGAAGTGAAAGACCAACTGGCCATCAAAACCCTGCCGGAAGAAGGTAGCTATCACACGCTGGGCGGCCTTATTCTGGCCCTTCTGCGCCGTGTGCCAGCGGTGGGGGATAAGGTGGCTTACGAGGGATGGCTGTTTGAGGTGCTGGAAATGGAGGGCCGTCGTGTTTCCCGCGTGCGGGCCAGCAGGCAGCCTCTGGCGGAAAACTGAGAGGCCACCACGCGGGCAGGTATTTGGCCTGCCCAAGGGGCTCTCATGCAGCCTTGCCATAGGTTATAAAAAAGGGGGCGCAGCCGGTTAAAGCTGCGCCCCTTTTTGTATGCGATAAGCCCTCTAAACCTGCACCGCAGAGCCTTAATGAAGGGTGCGGGTGTTGAGCGTATGCGCCAGTGCTTTTTCATCCTCAAAGTCTGGCCATGTGCTTTGGGCCAAGGCTGTAAGAGAAGGTGTCGGCAGCTTCATCTTGGCGGCATACATCCACAGGTAAGCAAGGGTGTGGTGCACGTAATCCCGCGTTTCTGTGTTGGGCAGCAGCTCCATAAACAGCAGCGGATCATTAGCTGCTGGGCCGGTGGAACTTTCCCAATGCGCAAGGGCGGAAGGTCCTGCGTTATAGCTGGCAAGCAGGCGGATAATATCTCCACCACGTGCCTCTGTGTGGTTGCTCTGGCGCGTTAGCCCCGCCAGATACTGCACATAGCGCTGCCCGATTTCCAGATTGATGCTGGGGTCATGCAGGGCTTCGGCGGAATGCACAAAATGGTGGTTCAGATTGGTGGGGGACTCGCTGGTGACAAAATCAGCCGTAAGAGGGCGGATCTGCATCAGGCCATGTGCCCCTGCGCCGGAAACAGCACGTGGGTCGAAGTTCGATTCCACACGGGCCAGTGCGTAAACAAGGGCAGGGTCCATGGTAAAGCCGTGTCGGGGGCGCAGCAGGGGCAGGGGTGTATCCTCTGCATTCTGCGCCGTGGCGGCATGGGTGTTCAGGGCATCGGCCATTTCTGTAGCCAGATCATGCAGCCCGGCTGTTTGCGCCACAAGCTGGAAGGCCCGCGCCAGTGTCACGTCTCGCAGGTCTGGCCATGCGCGGCGGATGGCGTTTTCTGCCATTTCTGGCTCACCAACTTGCAGCAGGGCAAACACGCGGCGGCCTACTTCGGAACTGCCAACGGCTTCGATATCAATTTCCGTTAGCACCGGAGCGGAGGACGCACCGTTATCCGGAACGGGGCTGTTTTCCAGCGGTTTGAAGCCAATAGCGTGTGTATGGGCGTTAGAGGCCGCATGGTCTGCCGGGGCTGGCTGCAACATCCGATAGGCCAGAAGCCCATAGAAACTACGCGGGAAAGCTGCCGCGTGTTGGAGCCACACATGCTGAGCATGGGCATTGCCGGTTTTTCCGTGCCCACGTGCGGCCCAAAAGGCGCAGGCGGCCCGCATTTCCGGCATGGCGCGCGGGGCGTGGGAGGCTTTTTCAAAAAACGGAATGGCTTCTGCGTAGGCTTGCTTCTGCCACAGGGCCAGCCCTGTAATGTAGCTGGCCAGTGGATTGCGCTCGCGGGAAAGATGTACAGCCGTGCGGCCAATATCCAGCGCCATATCCGTTTCACCCGAAACCAGCATGGCCTGTGCGGTTTCCGCTTGAAGCTGGGCCGCGTAAGCGGGCGTCATGCCCGGTGTAATGCTGATAAGGTGCAATGCACTGTGCACGCCCTTTAGCCCCCATGTGGTGCGTTCGCGCAAGGTGCGGTCTAGCAGGGGGTTACGGGTGAATTCCTGCGCCAGTGGGCCAGCCGCAAGGGCAGCGTGGGCCGGGGCTAAGTGGTCTGCCGGTGGGGCAGGGGGTAATGGGCCGCCCCGTTCAGGCAGCGCGGCAAGGCGCGCCCATATGGCCGGAGCATCGGCATAGCTGGTGTATTGTTTCAGCCAGTTCCGCAGCTCGGTCGCGTTGGGGTGGTAATTCGGGTTTAGGTAACGGTCTGCCTGTAGCTCACCCAACAGGGTGGAATCTGTGAGATGCGTGGTGCTGCTAATGGCTTCCGTGAACGCCCCCTGCTGTTGCAGGCGCAAAATAGCGCGCACCTGAGTGGCAACTTCCGGGGGAAGAGGTTTGGGGAGTGTAACATCATCACCTTCGGGGAAAGCCTGGCGTGGCAGAACCATAGCCAGCTCTTCGCTGTACGGTTCTGGCCCGGCTTCCGGGGGCTTGGCATGGGCTCTCGTCACAACGACGGAAGCGCTGGCCAAAAGGGCGGCACCAGCCAGAATGGCTTTTGCCGCGATCTGATGAGGAATTTGACCTATCGCTCGCATGGCTGGCGGGGTCTAGGCCCTTCCAGCCTAAAAGGCAAGTTTCCTGTCTGTAAGAAAAGGGAAAGGTTCTTCAAAAATTGTTGCATTCCCTGTGGTGAATCGCTGGTCAAGCTGGAAGAATTTCTATGATTTGCGCAGGTATTCCCACGGTTTATGCAACGTATTTCTTGCTGACATATTCTGTAACATCTGGCGCAGCGCTTACGCTTACATGCGTGTGCTGATTACATGCTTTGGCTGTCTTGGCGCAGGGTATCCATCACCGTCATCAGTGTTGCCCATATTTCACGCCGTGCAGCGGGGCTGGCCCGAAGTTGAAGTGGATGGCGCATGACCATAACCGGCAACGCAGGCAACCCCGGCAAGGTAATCTCCTGCCAGTTGCGGCGGGGCAGATCCGTTGTTTTGCCGAGCAGCATCCGGGCAGGCAGCCGCCCGCACAGCAACAGGCGCTGGGGGGCAAATAACGTTATGGCGCGCTCCAGAAAGGGGCGGCAGATGCGCTGATCCATCTCTGTTGGCGCGGTGCCCCCGGCTGGCCGCCACGGCAGGGCCGTAGCAAGGGCCAGTTGGCTGCGTTCCAAAGGCAGCGGGGCCAGCATGGTATCCAGCAGGGTGCCACATATGCCCGCAAAAACCT
Organism: Acetobacter oryzifermentans; assembly: GCF_001628715.1. Lineage (NCBI taxonomy): Bacteria > Pseudomonadati > Pseudomonadota > Alphaproteobacteria > Acetobacterales > Acetobacteraceae > Acetobacter > Acetobacter oryzifermentans. The sequence goes on from NZ_CP011120.1 coordinate 506,135, forward strand.
GCCCGCTTCTATCTTCATCCTCATCCGGGGCTTCCCCAATCAGCATCAACGGGGCGTGGTGTGGCCCAGCGGGCATAAGGGTGTGCATGGCAGCGCCGCGCAAAGGGCATGCCATGAAGGAATCCATCGCCTGAAACAGCTCTTCTGGCGTAGTGGCGGCGGCGGCAAGGCGCTGCGCCTGTTCCACGGTATCTGCAAAGCTGGTGGGGGCAGGCTGCTGCTGTGGGGGGCGTTGCGCAGTGGTGGCAGGTGCCGGTGTTCTGCCCGTTCCGAGCTGCGGCGGTGTGTACGGTGGCGCCTGCTGGGGCGTTTTGCCCCGTAGCGGAGGCAACACAAGCCCGGCCCCGGCGTGCCGATGATCGACCGCAGCATCGGTTACAGCAACATCCACGCCCCATTCCGTATAAAGGCGCAGGAGAGACAGAGCAGCTTCCATCATATAAACCGTATCATAAAGCGGACGGTTTGGTGGTTTGGCGCGGGCGCGTTAGACAAAACCAGTCGTTCATGTCGTTCCTTTCCGCTCTGCCAGAAGGGGTGGGGCATCCGTGGGCGGCCTGCCCGGTTGCCACCGTATCCTGTAGATAGGGTTCTTATGCTGTTTTGTCGCCTTCTGCCTACGGTTTTCATGCTGCTTTCCGCCACTGTGCTGGCTTCTCCGCTGTATGCGGCCCAGCCCGATACATCTGGCGCAGCCCTTAAAGGGGCCGAACCCAAAGCAGATACTGCGGTTATGCATGCGCCTGTCGGGCATGTCGATTCGGGGGCGTTTCTAAGCGCCGTCATTGCCGTTCGCAGGGGGGATGACCTTCAGGCCGCACGCTCTTTCCGCCAGGCCGCAGCCGCAGACCCACAGAATATGGACCTGTTGAAGCAGGCTTTTGTGCGCAGTGTTATGGCGGGGGATGCCGATGCGGTGCCACTGGCCCACAAGTTGGATAAGCTGCCCGGCGCGCAAAGCGTCATCTCCGCTCTGGTGTTGGGGAACGATGCCGCTGCGCGCGGTGAGTGGGGCGAGGCGCTGACCTATTACCACCAAGCACGCACAGACCCGCTGACACATCTTATTATGCCGCTATTGCTGGCATGGTGTGAACAGGCCCAAGGCCATGCGGATGCGGCGGTGGAAAGCCTGACCCATATTCAAAAATCTGTTCTGGTGCCGTTTTACACGCTGCACGCCGCCCTGATTGCGCAGGTAGCAGGCCAGACAGACCGCGCAGGCCAGCTTTTTGATGCAACGCGCAAGATCATGCCGGGGGGTGATCTGCTGCTCACCCGTTCCTACGCCGCATGGTTGTGGGAGCGCGGGCAGAAAGAAAAAGCCCGCGCCGAGCTGCGCAAGCTGGAAGGGGATGATCCAGTTCTGTTGCTGGCTGGCCCGCAGCTTCAGGCCACCATTTCGCACTTCCCGGTCACATCGGCGCGCGGAGGTATTGCGCGGGCTTACATTCTTACGGCGTTTTTGCTGCGCCAACAGGGGCGGGAGCAAGCCCAACAGGCCGCAGCCACAGGCGGCATGGTGGGGAATGATGCCAACCTCTACCAGTTTAATGAGGCCGCACGCCTGATGCTGGGCTTTGCCTTGGCGATGGACCCCACATTGGCTGAAGCCCGTCTGATGCTGGCCGAAATCCAGATTGATGAAGACCACGGGGCTGCTGCGCGTGAAACATTGCTGCGCGTGCCGCAGTCTGACCCCATGTCCCCCGTGGCGCGGCTGCGGCTGGCGGTGCTGGATTCCACGCCCGATCAGGCCACCGAGGCGGTAAACCTGTTGCGCCCGCTTGTGGCCCAGTTGCCAGATCAGATTCTGCTTCAGCGTGCCTTGGGCAATGCGCTGGTGCAGCAGAAGGACTGGAAAGGCGCAATTGCCGCCTATACCAAAGCCATAGACCTTGCCACAGCCCAAAAAGATGTGGATTGGACGCTGCTTTTCCTGCGCGCCATGGTGTACCACGAAATGGGGGATTGGCCCCACGCGCGGGATGATGCCCGCGCCGCACTGGCCTATGCGCCAGACGAATCCATGCTGCTGAATTTTCTGGGGTATTCTATGGTGGAGCGGCATGAAAACCTGCCCGAAGCCGAAAAACTTTTGCGCAAGGCGCACCAGCTTTCCCCCGATGATGCCGCTATTACAGACAGCCTCGGCTGGGTGCGCGCAGAGCGTGGAGACCTGAACGAGGCGCTGGATCTTTTAGAAAAAGCCGCAGAAAAAACGCCAGAAGACCCGGAAGTGAATTATCATCTGGGCGAGGTTTACTGGCGGCAGGGCCGCAAGACCGAAGCCATAGATCAGTGGAACGTGGCTTTGGGGCTGCACCCTATTCCGTCGGATGAAGTATTGATACGTGCTGCGCTCAAGCGCGCAGGTGTAGAGCCGGATGCCAAAAAGGCAGATCAGGCCGCGCCTGCTAAAGTTGCGCCGCAGGATAAAGGAACACACACGCCATGACAGTTGATGTTCTGGATGTTGCAACCACAACCCTGACAGAAATTGCCCCTGCAAAAATCAATCTGTATTTGCACGTTACTGGCCGCCGCCCGGATGGATACCACTTGCTGGATAGCCTTGTGGTGTTTGCTGGCGCTGGTGATGTGCTGCGTTATGAGCCGGGTTCTGAACCTCTGCATCTCAAGCTGGAAGGCCGCTTTGGACGCGCCCTTGGGGCAGATGCCGCCGGGGCCGATAATCTGGTTATGAAAGCCGCCGCAGTGCTGCGTGATCTGGCCGGGCCGGATGCCAATGTGCAGGGCGGCTGCCTTGTGCTGGAAAAAAACCTGCCCGTGGCCTCTGGCATTGGTGGGGGTTCGGCAGATGCCGCTGCGGCCCTACGCCTGCTAAACCGGGCATGGAACGCGCAGGTGGGTGAACCAACCCTGTTCCGTGTAGCGGAAACATTGGGGGCGGATGTGCCCGTATGCCTGCTAAGCCAGACCGTGCGGATGGAAGGTATTGGGGAAACCCTTACCCCCGCGCCGCGTTTGCCAGAGTGTGGCCTTGTGTTGGTAAATTGCGGGCAGGCTGTTTCCACCCCGGATGTGTTCCGCAAAAGAACCGGCGATTTTGTGCCTAGGGCTGCTTTGCCGCAAAGCTGGCCCAATAGTGCTGCTATGGTGGAAACCTTAAAGGCGCAGGAAAACAGTCTGGAAGCTCCGGCATGCAATGTATGCCCGCCCGTTAAGCGGGTGTTGGCCGATATTGCCATGCAACCAGAATGCCAGTTGGCCCGCATGAGCGGTTCTGGCGCCACGTGTTTTGGTGTGTTCCCTACCGTAGAAGCCGCGCGAGAAGCGGCAGACAGGTTGGCAGATGCACACGCCGCATGGTGGGTGTGGGGTGGTGCTCTGGTTTAAGGGGCTTTGCCACACCATATCAGCGTAAAGTTTTTTGGTGAGCCGAAAGGGCGCAAGCCTGTTTTGGGGTAACCGAGGGTAGGAGGTTATATGTCTTCCAAGCTTGATCTGTCTCTTTCAGCAGACCACACAGAAGTACATCTTAAGGTGCTAGAGCAGGAAGATCAGCCTGCGGTAGATATTGCGCTTTCGGTAGAAGACATCACCCGGCTGATTCAGGTTTTGGGCCAGTGCCGGGAAACAATGCTGGAAGGTAAGGAGCTGCCGCCCATAGAAGGCGCTACTTTTACACCTGTTACGCGCACCAAATGGGCGCTTCAACCCGAAGCCAGCACGGATGGCTCTGTTCTGGCTTTTCAGCACCCGGCCTTTGGCCCGGTAGGGCTTGTGCTGCCACCAGCAGATGCAGACCGCCTGATGCATGGTTTGCACATGCACCAGCAAATGCGCCAGCAGCCTATTAAACCACGCGGGCGTTTGAACTGATTTCTGGCTGTTTATTCAGATGGCATCATTAAGGCCGCAAAAGTTTGCCCCGTGCAGCAGAAAAACCACACGGGGCAGAAAGCAGGCGTTCAGGATTTCCGGCAGTTACGAATATGCGCCATCAGGGCGGTAAGGCTCATGGCCGTAAGCGCACCAAAAATGCTTGCCCGCAAGCTGCTGGAAACAAAAAAGGTTAGCGGGCTGTCCACCCTGCGGGAGTGTTCATTAAACGGGCCTTGCGCCCCAAAGGAACCGGGCACGGATTTGTACAAATCATCCGGCTGCGGGCCTTCTGCCCAATCATGCTCCATCTGGGCCTTATAGCCTTTCTCGGCCAAGCGGGCTTCACGGCAGCCGGGGGCAATCATGTGCCACAGGGCGGCAAAGCTGTTGGTGGCGCCAATGGAGATAGAGCGGCTGGTGCTAAAGGCGGCACGGCAAATGGCTTCTGCCGCTACTTCGGGTTCATACACCGGGCCAACGGGTTTTAAGCGCTTGCCCGTAAGGTTGCGTGTCCAGCCATAATGGGGGGTGTTGATGGCGGGTAAATCCACCATCACCACGCGAATATTATCGGCATCGTGCCGCAGCTCTGGGCGCAGGCTTTCACAAAAACCGCGCAGGGCAGAACGTGCCCCGTTTTCTGCTGCCTGAAGCGGCATGCCGCGTAAATTGGGGGCCAGATCCAGATTGATAATAGCCCCTTGCCCGCGCCGACGCATAACGCCAAGTGCGGCCAGTGTGCCGTTTACACTGCCCAGATAGGTTACCTCTGTGGCCCGGCGGATATCATCGGCAGAAAGAGTGGAAACCTGCCCAACAACCGTGGCCCCGGCGCAGTTGGCCCAAACCGAAATGGGGCCAAGTTCTGTTTCAATACGCTCTGCCGCATCCTGCACGGCTTTGGCGTCTGAAACATCCAGCGGAATAACCAATGACCGCACAGAATGTTTGGCCAGATTTTCTGCTGTTTCTTTCAGCCGGTCTTCATTGCGGCCCAGCAGGGCAATATCAAACCCGGCGCGGCCCAGCGCACGTGCCGCCGCGCGGCCAATACCGGCGCCTGCGCCTGTAATTACAGCTATCTGGGTTGGCATCCGCGTTTTTTCTCCCGGTTATCACTCAAGCAAGATGTTTAAAATCTGGCTACCATTTTGCGCTGCAATCGGGCAGGGCACAAGCCACAGGGCAGGGGTTCTGCCCCGCGTGGGCTTTTATGCAAGGGCCAGACTTACAGATATTTCAGCGCAATAATGCCGCCTAAAAACACGATGGCAAATGCCCCGGCCACCAGCGGCAGGCGTTTTTCCAGAAAATCCTGAATAGGGGCCCCAAAGCGCCACAAAAGGCCCGCCACCAGCATAAACCGCACACCGCGCGTTACAAGGCTGGCCAGCATAAAAGGCAAAATGGCAAAATGCGCCATGCCGCTGGCAATGGTTACAAACTTGTAGGGGATAGGCGTTAGCCCCTTAAGCAGAATAATCCACACACCCCATTGGCGGAATTTTTCCTGCAAGGTCAGAAGCGTGGCCTCGGCATGGTAAAAATGCACAATCGGGCGGGCTATCGTATCCAGCAATGCCGCCCCAATCAGCCAGCCCAGCAGGCCACCGGCCACACTGGCTACCGTGCAGATGGCGGCATAAACCCATGCCTTTTGCCTATGTGCCAACACCATGGGCACCAGTAGCGTTTCTGGCGGAAGGGGGAAAAAGCTGGCTTCTGCAAAAGCCAGCGCCGCCAGCCATAAAGGCGCGTAGGGGCTGGCGGCGTGCCGCAAAACGCGGGCATACAGGCGGTTTAGCATATGGGTTTAAATACTACATTCGTTCGCGGCGCAGAACATCCTCCGCCTTGGCGTGGATGGTATCATATTCTTCCTGCGTAAGGTTCCCCCGGTGCAGCATTTCGCTGGCCCGTGCCAGCGCATCACGCGCATGGGTGGCATCGGGAATGGGGTAGCGGCGGCCGGGCAGGGCAAAGGCATCATCGGGCAGGGCGTTGCGTTCTTCAGTTGTCAGCTTAGACATGGTTGGTCTTCCTGTCTTCCTCACACAGTTCAGAGGCACTTTCCAGTTCGTCCAGTTCCGCCATGGCAGCTTCTGCGCTGGTGGTGGGAACATCGGAAACCGGTGTGCTGCTCCGCACTCCCGCTGCCAGAGGATGCTGTGCGGGAGAGACTTCTAATGTTTGTGTCACACGGAACGCCGTCAAGACTGCAAAAGAGCCAAACACTATCGCCCCCAGCGCTTGCCCGGCCTGCACGCCAAGCGGGCCAAAGCGTGCGCCCATCATTACAAACGGAATGGTGCCCAGCGTGGCCCGCCCCCAGTTAAAGGCGGTGGAATACAGCGGAAAACCAAGGTTGTTAAAGGCGGCATTCGCTACAAACAGCATGCCCACAAACAGATAACTGCCGATTGTCCATGTGCAGAACATATGGATAAGGGCCGCGGCATCGCCTTGCGCATCATACATGGCCACAACGCCGTTTTGCGCACAAAACAGGAGCAACCATGTGGCCCCAACGCTCAGAATCACCAGCTTGAGGGCTGCACGCAGGGTTTCTCGCACACGGTCGCACTGCCCGGCGCCAAGGTTCTGGCCCATAATAGGGCCAACAGATCCGGTAAGTGCAAAAACCAGCGCAAACAGCACAGGCACCGTACGCTCGATAGAGGCCTGCCCTGCAACAGCGGCCAACCCAAAGTGCGCCATGGCCTGCGTAACGTACACACCCCCAACAGGCGTGGCCAGATTGGTAAGAATGGCCGGAAAAGCCACTGTGGCCACGCGTTTGGTATCTGGCACAATTCGGTGGGCTTGTGGCATGGCCAGCATATCGTGCCGCAATGCGCCGCGCAGGCCCACTGTTGCCACCACCGCGCGTGAAAGCACTGTGCTGATAGCCGCCCCCATAAGCCCTTCATGCAGCCCAAAAATAAACAAAGGGTCCAGCACCGCAGCAACTACGGCCCCCAGCAACGTAATGTGCATGGAGCCCTTGGCATCCCCCACCACGCGCATAAGGGAGGAAGCCCCCATACCCGCACAAATAAGGGGCAAAGCGGGGCTAACGGTGCGCAGGAATGTGGTGGCGTTGGCCAAGGCATCACCCTGCGCGCCAAACAGCACCAGAATGGGGTGGGCAAAAATCATGGTGCCGATACCCAGCACCATTGCCAGCCCGATCATGACAGTAAGGGCGGAGGAGGCAATGCCCCGTGCCTCATCCGCACGGCCTGCGCCAATCTCACGCGCGGTGGCGGCACTTATGCCGATGGTTAGCCCGATGGAAACGGCAATCTGCAAGCCAATAACGGCCCCGGCAAAGCCAATGGCAGCCGTAAGGGCGGTGTTACCCAAGTGGCTGATATACACCATATTGAGCATATCCACCGCAAACACTGCCATAAGGCCAATGGCCCCGGTGCCAGCCATAACCAGCACGTGGCGCATGATGCTGCCGGTGGTAAAGCAGGCCTTGTGGCGTCCGCCAGGCGGGGAGGGCCGGTTCATTCATGCTCCGTGTGGGCTGTGCTGTGTGCGCGGGCCGAGATGGGTGTTGAGTATGTCATGACTTGCGCCCCCTGCGAACAGGGAGAACACGGAACATCTGCCCTGAAAGGCGTGCAAGCCCGAATAACGGGCTGCAAGAACCGCGTTTAGAGGGTGGGCGGCGTTTCTTCGGGCTTTTCTGCGTCTGCCTTACGTTCCAGCGGGCGGCCTAAATACGCTTCCAGCACCTGCTCTGTGGGGCCATCCATACGTACCTGCCCCTGATCCAGCCAGATCAGGCGGTTGCACCAATCGGCCATTACATCCGCCATATGGCTGGAGAGCACCAGAATATCGGCGCGGGAGACAAGGTTTTCAAGCCGGGCACGGGCACGGTTACGGAAGGAGGCATCCCCCGCCATAAACCATTCATCCATCAGCAACACATCGGGCATGATAGCCGTGGCCAAGCCAAAGGAAAGGCGCACCATCATGCCCGAACTGTAGGTGTTTACGGGCAGATCCATAAAAGCGCCAAGGCTGGCAAAGTTTTCTACATCGACCTCAACCTGCGCGGTCTGCTCCTTGCTGAGGCCAGAGAACATGCCGCGCAGGCGAATGTTCTCCCGCCCGGTTAGGTCCATGTTCATGCCCAGTTCGGGGTCTAGCAGTGTGCCAATGCTGCCGCGCACCGTAACACTGCCGCCTACGGGTTCATAAATACCGGCCAGCGCGCGCAACAGCGTGGTTTTGCCCGCCCCGTTGCCACCTACAAGGCCCAGCCTGTCCCCCGGTTGCAGGGTAAAGCTTACACCTTTAAGCGCCTGCACCACCACGCGGTCTCGGTTATCGTGCATGAAGCGGGTGTTGAGCGTACGGCCCAGTGTTTTGCTGAGCGATTTGCGCAAGCTGCGGGCATTGCCATGATACAGCGGAAAGGTGATTTGCAGGTTTTCAACCGCAATATCCGTCATGCGCCTTACACCCAGTATGCCAGCCGTGTGCGCATGCGGGCGAACAGGCAGAAGGTTGCAACAATCAGCACGGCAGACCACCCAAGGGCCGCAGGCCATACGGCGGTTTGCATGACATCCCCGGTAAAGGGCGCGCGCAAAATTTCAATTAACGGAAAGAAGGGGTCTAGCAGCAGCCAGGCTTGCCCGGTTGTCATCAACTGCGGAGACCACAAAATGGGTGTTACAAAGAACATCACCTGTGTCAGACTGGCGATAATGGGGGGCACATCCCTAAACCGCGCGCCCAGAATACCCAGCAGCAGCACGGCAAAAAAGCAGTCCACCAACCACAGGCCTGTGGCGGGCAGCAGAGTCCATGTCCATTTGGGTGCAACGTGAAACCACAAGAACACCCCGGCCACTACGGGTACGTTATGCGCAAATACCAGAATGTTGCGCACCGCCACGCGCAGCACATGCAGGGAATACGGCATGCGGGCAGCATGGATAAGCCGCGCGGCCCCTGTAAAAGTGCCGCACCCTTCCTGCATGGTGCCGCCTACAAAGCCCCATAACACCAAGGAAAGGGTAAGGAAGGGCAGGTAGGTGTGCACATCTGTGTTGAGCAGATACGCATACAGCACGCCCATGGCCGCTACCATAATGGCCGTGGTGGCCGTAAGCCAGAACGGCCCCAGAATGGAGCCACGATACCGCAGCCGAATATCCAGCCAAGCCAGTGTAAGCCCCAGCCGGGCATGGCGGAAGCCGCGCGCAAAATCTTGGGCGGCATGCACAAAGTAGGAAAAACCCCGTTCTGGCACCAAATGCAGCACGGGTTGGCCCTCTGGCTGGGGGGCGTGCTGCGGCGCAGCCGAAAGAGGGGGCTGTTTTTTTGCGGCGCGTTCTTCCTGCGTATCCGGCAAGGTGGGCGTGCTGTTCATGGTGTTTAACGCGATAGAGAACCCAGCCTGTTTGTGCAAGGTTGGCTTGCTTTTTATGCTGCCATTATGGCCTGCCATATAAGCCCGTGCAGCACTAGGGGAGCGCGCCATTTGCGCAACGATTGGCAGGAAAACACTCCGCAGAGATGACAACAGGCCCCGTGGTTGCTACACCCGGCCCGCCGGAGAGCCCTTTTTTCGTTCCACACCTAAGGCCGGGAACCGTCCTTGTCATGAAAATCGTCGCCTGTAACAGCAACCTCCCACTTGCCGAAGCCGTTGCCGCGGAGCTGAACCTCCCCCTCTGCAACGCCACCGTGCGCCGCTTTGCGGACATGGAGGTGTTTGTAGAAATCCACGAAAATGTACGTGGTGAGGACGTGTTCGTTATCCAGAGCACCTGCACCCCCACAAATGATAACCTGATGGAACTGCTGATTATGCTGGATGCGCTGCGCCGTGGTTCGGCCAAGCGTATTACCGCTGTCATGCCCTATTTTGGTTATGCCCGGCAGGATCGTAAATCCGGCCCGCGCACGCCTATCAGCGCCAAGCTGGTGGCGAATCTGCTGGTGGAAGCCGGTGCCAGCCGTGTGCTGACACTGGATCTGCACGCCATGCAAATTCAGGGTTTCTTTGATATTCCGGTGGATAATCTGTACGCAGCCCCGCTGTTTGTGCGCGACATTCGCTCCCACTATGGGGACCGCGATCTGATGATTGTCTCCCCCGATGTGGGGGGCGTGGTGCGTGCCCGCCAGTTGGCCCAGCGCCTGAACACGGATCTGGCCATTATTGACAAGCGGCGTGAACGCGCAGGCGTTTCCGAAGTGATGAACGTAATTGGGGACGTGCGTGGCCGCCATTGCCTGCTGGTGGACGATATTGTGGATAGCGGTGGCTCATTGTGCAACGCAGCCCGTGCCATTGCCAACCAAGGCGCCGCATCTGTGGGCGCATACGTCACCCACGGTGTGCTGACAGGGCAGGCCGTGGAACGCGTTGCCGATTCGCCTATCGAAATGCTGACGCTAACAGACAGCATTCGCGCTACGGAGCAGGTTATGGCTGCACGCAATATTCGCCAGATCACCATTTCTGGTCTGTTGGCGCGCGCCATTCATGCTGTGGCGGATGAAAGCTCCGTTTCCTCCCTGTTCGATTGATCCGAGGCCCCATGAGCACGCTTCTCCCCCGCCCATACTGGTATTTGCGCCACGGCCAGACAGACTGGAACCGGGCTGGCCTTTCTCAGGGGCGCACGGATGTGCCCTTGAATGAAACCGGCATTGACCAAGCTGTGGCGGCGGGAAAGCTGCTTGAGGTTGCCTTGCGTGCAGCAGGGCAAAATGGGGTTACGCGCATTGTGTGCTCTCCGCTGGAGCGTGCTTTGCGTACAGCTACGATTGTGCGAGATGCCCTTATTACCCACGGCCTGCCTGCTTTGCCGCTGGATGTGGATGCGGGGCTGGAGGAAGTCTGCTTTGGTGAGCAGGAAGGCCAGCCGATTGGGGATTGGTATGATAGCTGGATTGCCGGTGAATACACGCCACCGGGGGCAGAAACATTTGCTGCCCTAAAACAACGTGCCGCAGATGCTGTAAACCGCGCCACACAGGCCCCCGGTCGGCCCCTGATTGTGGCACATGGGGCGCTGTTTCGTGCTTTGCGTGCGGCCATGTTTCTGCCCGCCAATGTGCGCCTGCCCAACGCTATTCCGCTTAGCTTGGAGCCAGAAGCAGAGAACCGTTGGAAGTTGCAGGAGCTGGCAGACGCGTAAGCGTTAGTTCCGGATTTTGTAGAGTTCAAACGAAAGATCAGACGCGTCTATTTTGTGGCGTGTCTTTTTATGTACTGTGCGCACGGCATACACCTGCTGATAATGGCTTTGTAAAACAGCGCATACAGGCTGTTCTATGGCGCCAGTCTGGCACCCGGCATAAGGCAGCATAACAAAAGCAGGGCGCTGTGCCAGATCATCCAGATAATGCTGTGTGGTCTGTTTTTTAAAAATGATGTCTATGTGATCCCGAAACAGGTAACGGTCTGCGCTTATCAGGTTTGCCATGTAATAATGGGCGTGATGGGCACGAATATTCAGTACCTTTTGCCCGGCAGCCATATTGGCAACTTTGGCGTAATCTATTTTTTCTAAATTTTGGTGCAGCGTCAGGTTTACCTGTATTTCCTGCCCGCCGGAAAAAAGCGTAAGTGCACAGGCGGGTGCCAGTGCACCTATTGGCAAGGCCTCTTTCTGTTGTGCCAATAGCACCAGCATGATGCTAACAGGCGCAAACCACAGCCCGGAATAATGGCTGAACGGATGCCCGGAAAGAAGGGCCGCAGGCACAGAAGATACAAACCACAGCGTAAGCAGCGTGGTATCTGGTGTAGGGGCTGTTTTAAGGATAGATTTCTGCCCGAACCATTTGATGAGAATGGGCGAAAAAACAGCCAGATAAGCTGCAAGCAGCAGAACAGCCTTGATGCGTTTTGAAAGCTTGGCGCTGTAAGAATGTAAAAAAGTATGTTGCAGGGTAAAGTAATCTGCCAGCGCATGGTGCCCCTGCACCAGATAAGGCGAGAATAAAACCACCAATCCACCGCATGTGCCAAGGGCGAACAAAACCACGTTGAAAAGAGGGCGTGTGTTTGTCAGCAACAGGAAGCACACAGGCAAAAACAGGCAAATGCCTTCCAGATAGTTGATGTTAACCGTAAGGCCAAACGTAGCCCCAGCAGCCATAAGCAGCAGGGCGCGGTTTGTCTGCTGTGTGGTTGCAAATGTGCCTTTGCGGGTAAGCCAGATAACAGCCAGTTCTGTTGTTATCAGAAGTGTTTCTGTGTTTCCGGCCAGCAGTTCAAACGGCGCACCCAGCAACACCAGCGCAGCAAAAACCCATAACCAGCGTGTGTGCCAGATACTGCGTGCCATAGCAGCAAATGCGGCAAGGGAAAGGAGAGCCAGAACCGTAAATTTGCCAACAGGCAACGGGGCAGTAAGTGCATCCCACACGCCGTAAAGCACATAAACGCCTACAGGTTTGTGATCGAACACATATTGGTACGGTAGCATATGCTCTTGCAGCATGCCGCGGCCAATAAGTGCGTAAAATGTTGTATCAGCCGTGGAAAAAGGCAGTATCAGATAAGAAAAAATATAAAAAATACTGCATAAAGAAATAATAAAAACGAATATCTTATTTCTTAAAATATTTTGTAGCTCAGACATTATCCTTCTCCTGCTTGAAGGTCTGGATATTCATGCAGGGAAAAGGAAGTAAAGGGTAAATAAGTTAAATAATTTTCTAAAAAGCATGGCAGAACAGCCAGTTGGCGTTTCCGCCATGCTTATTTTATCGGTGTTGAATACATCATACGGCAGACGTGTGTTCCTGCGGGGAAATGCGGCTTCTTTGCGGGAACAGGGCCGGATCATGCAGGGCACGCAGGCGCACGCAACGGGGCAGAAGCCTGCGGATAATGTGCATGGTTGCGGTATCGGAAAGCCCTGTCTGTTCAGAAAACCAGTCCAGTTCTTCCTGTAGGAAAAAGCCGCGCACTTCTGCCTCAGATGCTGGTGGGCTGTGGGGGGCGGTCTGCCAACGGCGGATGGTGGAAAGCATGCCCATGGCTTCTGCCCGCTGTTCCAGCTTGCTGGGCTGATCCGGCGTGGGAACAGGGCCAAGAACTTCGTTTAAAGCGCTTAACAGGCCGGATTTGTTAAACCACGCGGCTGTTACAAAATCTCCCACGCTCGAAATGGCGTTGGAGACGGAGTTCAGGAATGTCATGAAAACCTCCCGTATTTACAAAAGGGGTGCATACTGCCAACGGCGCGCAGGTTGAGAGAGTTTCCATGTGCTGAAAAAATAAAAACCGCCCCTGAACCAAGGGCGGTTTTTTACAAACAGAGCATCTGCCACAGCCAGCGGCCTTAAGCTATGTGGTGCGGCAATGCCGGGCGGGAGTAACCGCCTTTTTCTGTATTAGTCCTGCAATGGCAACATAAAGGTGCCATCATCCAGCTGGATACCACGCTGGGCGGCGTGGGCGCAGGTTGCGGTGCGGATGTCTTTGTCATCCACCGTGTTCAGGTCAATCATCTGGCCGGGGCCAACCATCAGCTGCCCTGCACCACCAGCGGGGTATGCGGCATCGTTTTTCACATCGCTGCGTTTTGCAAGGGAGCGGCCAAGAGAGCGCACCGTTGTATCATCATCAATGTTGTGGGCGTAACAGTAGTACATCAGCCCGGCAATATTGCCGACAGATGCGTTATCTACCGTGGGGCCGGGGCCAACTGGTGCTTCTGGCACAGAAGCCACGCCAACATTGGCAGCATGGGCAGGTGCAACCCCGGCAGCCAAAGCCAGGCCACATACGGCAGCAAGGGCCGCTTTGCGCAGTGTGTTCATGGGTGAACCTCCTTTGTGAACAAGTTTGATGGGGCTCACTATCGAACCGGCCCGGATATGCGGCAAGAGCCTTGGTTGCCGGTCTGTTATGCAGAAAATATTGGTTTGTTATCAAAAATCCTGCATGATTTGTGAAGTTTCGTGATCTAATCGGACAATAATAGTCCACATTATCACATGGATGTGAGTGTATGGATGCTATGCCTGTATTGGCAGGGGTGCGCACGGTTATTCAGGCTTCTTATACGAATACTCTATAATGATCTTTCTGTATTTTTCTTACACCTGCGCAATCTTGCCTACTGGCATGTGTGTGCTGGGCTTCCTATATCCAAGATCGAATACATACTGAACGTACACGCTGTTTGCCGCTGTGCGGGCCAGATGGCGTAAAGATGTAAAGCAGGGAGCCGATTTGAATGTCTGATCTGATTGTTCTGGGTTTTGACCACGTTGATGATGCCACCAAGGTGCTGACAGAATGCCGCGCCTTGCAGAAGGAATACCTGCTGGATCTGGAAGATGCCGTAGTTGTTACGCGGGATGCACAGGGTAAGGTACACCTGCACCAGAGCGTAAACCTTGAAAAAGCTGGGGCTTCCTGGGGTCTGCTTTCTGGTGGTTTCTGGGGGGCGCTGGTGGGCCTTTTGTGCCTGAACCCGCTGGCTGGCTTCCTGATCGGGAGTGCCGTAGGGGCCGGTGCTGGCGCGTTGTCTGGCAAGTTCTCTGATTACGGGATTGATGATGGCTTCATCAAACAGTTAAGCGATACCATCCCACCCAACACCTCTGCTCTGTTTATTCTGGTGCGTAAGTCTCAGCCGGAAAAGGTTCTGGCCGATCTCAGCCAGTTCAAGGGCCATGCCCGTATCCTGCAAACCTCTCTTTCCCCAGAAGCAGAAGAAAAACTCAAGGCTGCCTTGGGTCAGGTTGCTGCGGCGCAAGCCAAGGCCTGAGCCATCTTTTAGGTATCAGCCTGCACTGTGTGCATAAAAAACCCCCGGTGGCAGAAGCACACCGGGGGTTTTTTAGTATTTTAACGCACAGAACGAAAAAAGTTCACAGCCGTTTGCCCATTTCTTGCCGTAGGGTGTTGCAGCGCTGGGTATATTTTGCGGCCCGTGTGGCGGTAATCCAGTTGATAATAAATGCCGCTGCCAATGAGAGGAACGAGGCCGCAGTGAGCAACTGGCCTGTCAGATAGATTTTCTCATCATAATGCAGGGCGGAATACCACAGCAAAATCAGGCTCAGCACAGCACCAATAAAGCCAGAAGCACCCGTAAGCCGCATAAGGGAATCTTCCACCAGTTCAAAGGCGGCGGTCTCACGCCATAGGTCAAACAGGCGGCGGTCAATGTCTCCCACGTTTTCGGCGTGGTCTGCCTTTTCGGCTTCTGTGCGCTTGTGGGGGTTTTTGCGGTGGATCTCCAGCTCCTGCCGGGCCTTGGCAAAAACCTTTCGCCGTTCCTGAATGGCGGGCAGGCTGATATCCACAAAACTTAAAATGGCAACATTCAACCCGGCGGAAAGCTGAACAATGGCCTGAAAGTTGCCCCATGTCATATCCATTGGTCTGGCTCCTCCACGGGCTGGATATCCTCGTATTGGAGCCGTTTTCTGGGGCAAAATGCTGGTAAAATCAATCCACGCCAGTGTGGGGGCTGTGGCGCGTGGGCAGCGCCACAGCCGGTAACGCGGTTAAAAACCTTGGGAAATCCCGCCCAGAATGGTGCGGCGCAGCCCATATTGCGGGGCCCCCACGCCAATGCCGGAGCCATCGCGCAGCTTGTAGGTGTGATCCCCCAGATTGATCACATCTATGCGGAACTGCGTATCCCCCGGCCATGCGCTGCCGAATGTATGGTGTATGGTTTCCACGGCAGAGAAGTTAACGGTGGCGTAGGGTGTAAGGGCCACCCCGTTGGGCACAAGGCCATCGGCCCGCAGCCCGCTGCCATATACCATGGTGGCAGATAGCCGCAGCGGAAAGCGCGTTTTATGGAAGAAGGAATAGGCCGCCCCGGCAGAGGCCGTCCAACGCTGATCGTGGTCCAGATGGACCCAGCGGTGCTGAATGTAGGCCAGATCATCCGGTTCCATATTAAACTGTGCGCTGGTGATATCCTTACCAATGGCGCGAGACCACGCAAAGTTGCCATAGAGTGAAAGCGGGCCATGATCGTAAGAGGTGCTGACCTCATACCCATTCACCTGCCCCCGGCGATAGTTAAAGCCACTTAGGATAATTGGGGCGCCAAACTGGCCTTCATCAATCAGGTTATGAGCCAGCTTGTAATAGGCATCGAACGAGACACGCCAGCCCGGCAGAATGGTTTGCTCAATACCGGCATCAAAGTAATGGTCGCGCTCGGCCCGCACTTTGTTGTTCTGGTAAACAGAGGGCGCGGCACTGGTGCCCGCAAATTTGTAAAGCGAGGAAGAACTTACAACTTCAAACGGCGGAGGCGTGAAGTAGCGTGAATATCCGGCATGGATCACCCCGCCTTTCCATGGCTTCCACACAATGTTGATACGTGGGCTAAGCTGTTTTTCTGCCGTGTATTCGCTCACACCATCAAAGCGCAGGCCGTAATTGATGGTCAGGTTGCTGAGTGGGCGCCACTCATCCTGCGCATATAGGCCGTAAACCGTACCAGTTTTACCGCTGCCATCGTAAATGCTGAGCGGGGTTGTGCCAAAGGTGGCGTTGCCATCTGCATCCTCACCATCCTGCGCAAACACGCGGGAGAGGGATTTAGAGGTATTGCGTTCCACAAAAAGCTGAAAGCCAAAGCGCACGGTGTGATCTTTGGCAGCACGCCATGTCACATCATGCTGTGTGCCCATGGAAAAAACAGAGCGCGCGGCTTGCTGGGCAATGCCGTTATACACCAGATCCCCCAGCCAGTCGGGAGAATAGCGCAGGCTGCTATAGCGGGAGAACACAGAGCTTTGCAGGCTGAAGTCTCCCATCTCTTTCTGCAATGCCAGAATGGCAAAATCTGTAATCTGTTTTTGGTGCTCATCCAAATGCGCACTGTCCACGCTGCCGTTCAACTGCTGCGCCAGATTGCTGCCAGAGTAGGCAGGCATGGCAAACTGGGTTTGCTGGCCGGGGTTGTTGGGCAGTTGGTATTCTGCGTTGGAAACACCGGCAATAAAGCTGATACGCGTGTTTTCATCCGCCGTGTAACGCAGGTGGCCCAAAAAGTGATATTGCTCGCTTAAATCATGAATGGCGTTGAAGGATGACGTTGTGTTTTCAATGCCCGTGCGGTCATGCACATAATCTGCCGTGGCAAAGAAATCCCACTTCCCTTTATGAAAACCATATTGCAGGGAAGGGAAAAAATAATCTCGCGCCCCGCCGTAAAGTGAGAGATTGCCGCCAGAATTGGTGGTGCCGTTCTTGGTGTTGATATCCACCACAGCCGCCTGCAAAAACCCAAACTGGCTGGGCAGCGCACCGGTGGTGAGGGACATGTTATCGGCAAAGCGCGTCATCAACGCCTGCCCGAACACACTCAGCCCCTCCGGTAATTGCACGCCATCCAAACGGAATTGCACCTCGTTATGGTCTCCACGCACATGGATCTGGCCATAACTGTCCTGCGCTACGCCGGGGGCTTGCAAAAGCACTTGGTTAAGCGGTGCGTTATCGGCCCCCGGAATGGTTTCCAGCGCCTGTCGGCTGAACTTGTGCACAGTGGCCCCGGTGGAGGGCGAAAGCTCTGAACGCATGCGGTCCAGATGCGCGGTAACAATTACCTGTTCGGCATCGTTCTTGTCATGCGCAATTACTTTTACGCTTTGCGGTTTTGTTTCAGAGGGCTTCTGCTGCTTTGTTTCTGTTGTAGACGTTGTGGTTTCAGCCAGGGCTATGCTGCTGCCCAGAGCAGTTAAAACAGTGGAGCAGAGAAGAAGAGCGGCTGATCGAACCATCATGCTGTGTGCTGCCTTGGTTGAGTGTGGCGGAGGGCGCAGCATGTATTATGTAATAGTATAACATTACAATAGGAATGAGCCGTGTGCGTGCAGCTTTCTGTGGGCTGTTGCACGCGCGCAACAGCTTTGCACACAGAGCAAGGCACAAAAAAAGAGGCCACATGCAACACGTGGCCTCCTTGCGCATACCGTTGTGCCTACGGGCACAAGGCAGATGTTATTTTGTGGTGTAACCGCCGTTTACCAGAATGGTCTGGCCCGTCATCCACCAGCCTTCAGAAACAATAAAGCGCACATACGGGGCAATATCTTCAATATCTGTCAGGCCCGTTTTGCTGAAGGGAGAAAGCGCTGCTGCCGTTTTGTGGTAAGCCACGGCATCTGCACTTTCCTGCCCGTAAAAGAACGGTGTATCCATGGGGCCGGGGCCAATGGCGTTAACAGAAATGCCACGCGCGCCATATTCCTTGGAGGCCGCACGGGTAAAGTGTTCTACCGCAGCCTTGGAACCCGCATAGGTGGAATAAAACGGCGTGTAAGCCCCCAGCAGAGATGTGACGAGTGTGAGCAGCTTACCGTTATCTGCCAGATGGTTCCCAGCTTCACGGATAAACTGATACGCCACCTTGGTGTTGATGGCGAACATGGAATCAAATTCTTCATCCGTGGTATCTGCAATCGGCTTTTTTAGCACCTTGCCCACGGTGTTAATGGCAATATCTGGCGCGCCAAAAGCGGCTTTGGTATCTGCAAACAGTTTGGCAACAGCACCTGGCTGCGTAAGGTCTGCCTGAAAAGCTGCGGCCTGTGCGCCTGCGGCTTTTACCGCAGCCACCGTGGCATCTGCTTCTGCCTTGCTGGCTGCACTGTGGTAATGGATGGCAATGGCTTTTGCGCCATGTTCCGCCAGATCCCGCGCAATCAGCCCGCCCAGATTTTTGGCCCCACCGGCTATTAGAACAGTTTTGCCTTTAATGCTGTGATCTACCATGTTGGCTGCTCCCTTGCATGATCGAGGGGCGATGGATGGTGGCCCCCGTTTTTCTATTGTCATCGTATCAGCTACAATAGCCGGATAAAGCTGTATGTTCTGACAACACTTGCCAGATTTACCGAACAATAAGGCAGCCACCACAAGGCTAACGTGTATGGATAGAATAGATCTTTTTCGTATTTTTGCCCGTGTGGTGGAGGCCGCCAGTTTTACCCATGCGGCAGAAACCTTGGGCATGCCGCGCTCTAGTGTGTCTGCCGCAGTGCAACAGCTTGAAAGCCGTGTGGGTGCACGTCTGTTAACGCGCACAACCCGCTCCGTTGCCCCCACGCCAGATGGCGCCGCGTTTTACGAACACTGCCTGCGCCTTGTGGCGGATGTGGAGGAAGCAGAAAATCTGTTCCGCCAGAGCGAAAGTGCCGTGCAAGGCGTATTGCGCGTTAACATGCCCGGCCGCATTGGGCGGCTGATAGTGGCTCCGGCATTGCCCGATTTTCTGGCAACATATCCCGGCCTTTCGGTGGAACTGGGGGTAACGGACAAGGCCGTTAATCTGGTGGAAGATGGGTTGGATTGTGTGCTGCGCGTGGGCCCTTTGCAGGATTCCGGCCTGATTGCCCGCCGTATGGGGGAGTTAAAGCTGATAAACGTGGCCAGCCCGGCATATCTGCATCAGCATGGCGTACCCCAATGCCCGGCAGACCTGCTGCATGGGCACGAGGCCGTAAATTATGCCTCCCCCCAGAATGGCCGCGTGGAACAATGGGAGTGGGAAGAAAACGGCCAAACCCACATGCTGGATATACCGGGCCGTGTAACAGTAAACAGTGCAGAAGCCCTTATAGCCTGTGCGCTGGCTGGGTTGGGGATGATTCAGATACCCGCGTACGATGTGCGCTCTTATCTGCATACCGGCCAGTTGGTAAAAGTGCTGCCCAAATGGTGTGCGGCCCCTTTGCCTATGGCGTTGCTTTACCCACACCGGCGGCATCTTTCCATGCGGGTGCAGGTGTTTGCCGCATGGCTGGAGGAACTGGTGCGCCAGCAGGTTTTACGCCCTGTTTCCGCTGCTCCGTAAAGGTGGCGTGTATGTGCAGAATGCCCGTTGCATAAACGCCTAAACACGCCCAAAGAGCGCAAGCCATGTTAACCATAGAAAACATTCTGTTGCTGCTTTTGCTGGCGGCAGTTAGCAGCCTGCTTGTTGCCCTGTTTAAACAGAAGGTTCCGCAGCCGGTTGTTCTTATCATTCTGGGTGTGTTTGCGGCGTTGGCGGGCATGCATGTCAGCTTGCAGCCAGATATGTTCATGTTTGTATTTCTGCCGCCTTTGCTGTTTGCAGATTCATTCCGCATGCCATTGCGTGAGTTTTCAGAACTGCGCGGCCCCATTCTGTTTTTGGCCTTTGGGCTTGTGGTTATCAGCACGCTGGTATGTGGCTATGCTATTCATTGGATTGTGCCCGAACTGGGCTTGCCCATCTGTTTTACGCTGGCGGCAGCGCTTTCCCCCACAGATACGGTAGCTGTTTCCAGCCTTATTGAAGGGCGCAAAGTTCCCAATCGGTTGTTGCAGATTTTATCTGGTGAGGCCCTGTTTAACGATGCCTCCGGCCTTGTGTGCTTTCGCTTTGCCATGGCCGATGCCCTTACGGGGGAGTTCTCTTACAGGCAGGCTTTTGGCACGTTTTTAATGGTGGCGCTGGGCGGCTTGCTGGTGGGCGCTGCGGTGGCATGGCTGACTGTTAAGCTTAACCGCGTGCTGGTGCGTCGTGGGTATGATGATTCGCAATCCCAAATCATCTTTTTGCTGCTCTTGCCATTTTTAATGTACGCAGCGGCGGAAGCGGTGGAATGTTCGGGCATTCTGGCCGCCGTGGCAGGCTGCATGGTGCTTAAACTTTCCGGTATGATAGAGGATACCGCCACTTTTACCCGCTTACAGGCCACAACCGTATGGAACATTGTCAGCTACGTTTTTAACGCGCTTATCTTTTTGTTTCTGGGCTTGCAGTTGCCAGAATTGCTGCAACATGGCGTGGCGTTGGGCCATAAATACGATGTGGCTTTGTGGCAGGTTAGCCTGTTTGTGGTGCAAATATACGCCATTATGCTGGCCATGCGGTTTGCAGGCGTATGGACATCCGTTTTTGGCCGTTGGGTGGTGGCGCGTATTGGCAGCCTGCCGTTTGAACCCACGGGCTTTGCAGGCAGCTTGTTGCTGACATTTGCCGGGGTGCGCGGGGCCGTTACGCTGGCGGCTGTGCTCTCTCTGCCAGAAGGAGCGGATGGCACAGATGCCTTTCCCATGCGCGATGCCGTGGTGGTGGCGGCTACAGGTGTAATTGTGCTTTCCCTGCTGGCTGCCAGTGTGTTCATTCCTCTGTGCCTGCGTTTTTTGCCGCACGAAACGGTGGATAAGAATGCGCAGGAAGAAAACATGGCCCGCCAAAAACTGATACGCGCAGCCCTTGCAGTGCTTACAAAAGCGCGCACGCAGCCGCCTGCGCCCACCCCAAAGGGTACAGCACTGGCTAAGCCGGAGGGGCAAAGTGCCGCAGATGAAGCCCTGCGGCAGGAGGTGATAGACCGCCTCTACCAACTGTATCACAGCCGGTTGGAAGAGGAGGATGAAACGCCGCGCATTACGCCGCTGGATCGTAACCGGGCATTGCGCCATGCGCGTATGGATCTGGCCCTGCGCCTGCAATTGCTGCGGGCAGAACGGCAGGCCATGCGAGATATGACATCGCGCAGAGAGATCAATGACCAAACAGAATGGAAGCTCCAGCAGGAACTGGATTATGAGGAGCAGGTGATCCGCTCGCAGTCTCAGCGCCTCCCGCGGGAGGCCTAAAGCCCGCCTGCCAAACGTGGCGTGCTTTTGTTGACAAGCCACCCCCAGCCTGTAAACCACACCGCATGATGGTTTCCCCTTAGGGGAATGAAAAGGGAACCGGGTGCCCGCGCCGTTGCCTGCAATGGTTTTGCGATATTCCCGGGCTGTCCCCGCAACTGTAAGCGGCATGGATGTGCACGCACAGCGCCTTACGCGCTGGCCCACTGGAACAAACCTTTCCGGGAAGGGGTGCCACAACCGAAAAAACCGCAAGCCAGGAGACCTGCCATCAGCACACAGTTGCAGACGGGGCATGTCAGCCGGGGTGTGCTGGCAGGTTGGGCGAGCGGTTAGCCTATGGGGTGGTTTGCGCCCCTGTGGTGGAAAAAGCCGGGCCAGGTCTCGTGGCAACGCTGTTAAACCGCGAGATTGCCTAAAGCCATGCGCCTTAAAACCCTTTTGCTTACCGGCTCATCTTTGCTGCTGGTAGAAACCACCGCCGTTTGGGCGGCAGATGCCCCAACCCCCGCCACATCAACGGGCAAAAATACTGTTGCCACCAAGGCGGCAGCAACACCAGCTACCACCGTTCCGGCGCCACAAAATGCGCCTGTTTTGGCCGGGGTGGAGGGCACGCAAGCTGTGCAAGCGCGCAGCGCACAGGCGTACCCGGATTACATTACGGTTAGTGCCGCACGGCGGCCCATGCGGGCGGATGAAATTGGCACGGCCATGACGATCGTGACAGAAAAGCAGATACTCACCCAGCAGCGCCGCACGTTAACAGATATTCTGGCCCGCCAACCGGGGCTGAATGTGGTGCGTTCGGGCGGTTTTGGGGGCACCACCTCTATTTTTATGCGTGGTAACAATGCCAACGAGGTAAAAGTGCGGCTGGATGGCATGGATATTAACGATGGCAGCTCCACTTCTGGTGCGTTTGATGCCGCGCAGTTTGTAACTGATGGCATGGGCCGCATAGAAATTTTGCGCGGGCCGCAAAGTGGCCTGTACGGGGCGGATGCCATGGCCGGGGTGATTGATATAACCACCGCGCAAGGGCAGGGCAGGTTCACCCCTTTTGTGCGGGTAGAAGGTGGATCTTACGGCACGTTTAATCAGGTTATGGGCGCGCGCGGCAGTAAGGGAAAGTTCCATTACAATGTGGAGCTTTCTCATTACCGACAGGATGGCTTTCATGAAATCCCGCGTTATATCGGGCGCTATTTTGGCGCAGATAAGGAGCAGCGCCACCGGGGGGATAGAAACGATAACCGCTCCGCCAATATTCGCCTTGGCTATGATGTGACGCATAATTTTGATCTGGGGTTAACGGCCCGGCTGATCCAGAGCAATCTGCACACCTACAGCAGCTATAATATGGAAGATGAATATTACAGCCGCTTGGGATATTACGGTGATGTCAGCAGCGAGCGTGAACATACCACGCAAAATCAGGCCATTGTGCGGGGCACTGCGCATTTGTCCTCATTTGGTGGCAGGTTCGATCAGGTCATTGGTCTGGGGTATATGACAGGCCGCAGAAGCTGGACAGAAACCGGCACCACGCTGGAAGGCGATGCCTTGCAGTATGATCCCACATATTACCGCACCAGCCGTATCAAGATAGACTGGCACGGCACCGTCAATCTGGATAAATACGGATCCCTGCTTGTGGGGGCAGAGCATTTTCATGATACGTTTAATTCCAACCAAGGAAATAGCGCGCCATCTTCCACGCCGTTCAGCACCAGTGCGGGTATGGATACTACGGCAGGGTATGGGCAGTATCAGGGTAACTGGAACAAGATTTTATATGGTGCGGCCAATATCCGGTATGACGCCAATTCCCGCTACGGCAATTATGTGACGTGGCGCGTGGCTCCGGCCATTCATATTCCGCACAGCGGCACGGTTATCAAGGCCAGTGCAGGCAGTGGCTTTCATGGCCCTTCATTGTATCAGCTTTTTGCCAACCAGATTTCCACCAGCTATGCAGAAAAGGGGAACCCCAACCTGCGGGCCGAGCGCCTGATAGGGTATGATGTGGGCGTAGAACAAACCTTGGCGCATGACAAATTGCATTTTGGGGCCACATGGTATGAAAACCACGTGCGCAACCTTATCCAGTCCGTAAGTTCTTACGAAAATTATTACTCCACCTATTCCTACAATAACGTCGCCCGTGCCCGCATGTATGGCGTGGAAGCGTATCTGGATTGGAAAGCGCTGGATACGCTGGATTTCAACCTGAACTATACATGGACCCACGCGCGAGATGCCTCTACCGGGCAAGAACTCCAACGCCGCCCGCAGCACAAGTTCAATTTCAACACCACATGGCAGCCGGTGGATGGGCTCTCGCTTTCGGGCAATATTCTGTATGTCAGCGGCGCGCGTGATATGCCGGTTATTTCCGATACGTACCAGTATTGCAGCACATGCGGTAAAGACCACGGATATTTCACCATAGATCTGGCGGCCAGTTATAAAATCAACCGCTATGTAACGGTGTTTGCGCGGGCAGATAACTTGCTGAACCGCCAGTATGAAAGCCCCATAGGCTACCTTCAGCCCGGTCGCGCAGGTTATGGCGGCTTTACGCTGAATTACTGATGCAGCTTTCCGTAATCCTCCGCCGGGTGGGTATGTGTGTACTGGGTGCAGCCCTTGTGGTGCCTGCGCCGGGGGCGGCACGGGCAGAGCGTGTGGCATCGCTTAATCTGTGCACAGATCAGCTTGCCCTTATGTTGGCAGACCACAAGGATATTATAGGTCTTTCCACTTTGGCGCGGGATTGCACGGAATCTGTGTTGTGCCAGCAGGCGCAGGACGTGCCGGTGTTGCAATCCACGGCGGAAACAGTGTTGGCCGCCAAACCAGATGTGGTGCTGGCAGGCCGCTTTACAGCCCGCTTGGCCGTGCGGGCAGCAAAGGAGGTAGGGGCCAAAGTGCTTACGCTTTCCCCCGCATCCTCCTTGGCGGATATTCCAGACCAGATCATGCAAGTTGCCAATGCGGTGGGGCACCCCGAACGCGGGCGGCAGCTTGTAGCGGCATTTCAAGCCCGGTTGGCGGAACTTGCTACCACCCGCCAACTATCAGACCCCATAGCCGTGGTGTATGAGGCCAATGGCTTTGTGGTGCACGCCCATAGTTTGCCCGATGATGTGCTGGCTCATGCCGGTTTGCGTAACTTTGCCACCACGGCAGGCACGCCCCCTTTGGGCGGGCGCGTACCGCTGGAAGTGCTGTTGGCTTATCACCCCGATTTACTGGTGCGCGATCCCTCCGGCCCCGGCCATTCTCTTGCACAGGCCATGCTGGCCAACCCGGTTATGCTGGCCATGTTTGCGCCACCGCATGTTGTGGATGTGCCAGCGCGCCTTTGGCTGTGTGGGCTGCCACAAACGCTGGATGCCGTTGCCTCATTACGTCACGCGCGGGATACCATTGTGGCTGATGGCACAAAGAATTTTCAAAACCCACCCATTACGCAGCCTACGGTAAAGGAAACCCAACCATGAAGCCCTTGCGCCCCGTTGTGCTGAACACGCTGTTGGTGGTGCTGGTGGCCGTTATGGCTGTGGCCTCTTTGTGGTGGGGGGAAAGCAGCATTAACGTGCCAGCAGCCTTGGCAGATTGGTGGGCCGGTGCGCATTCCATAGGTGCGGTTATTATGGGGCAGTTGCGCCTGCCGCGTATGTTGCTGGCCCTTATGGTTGGCGGCACGTTGGGGCTAAGTGGTGCGGTGCTGCAAGGCTATTTGCGCAACCCGCTGGCTGATCCGGGGCTTTTAGGTGTTTCTGGTGGGGCAGCCCTTGGGGCTGTTTGTGTGTTCTATACAGGGCTTTTTCAAATAGCCTCGGCTTTGCTGCCTTTGGGTGGTTTGGCTGGTGCATTGGTTACGGCCACGTTGCTTGTGGCGCTGGTGGGGCGTGGTGGCGCATTGGTGCTGTTGTTGGCTGGTGCGGCAGTGAGCAGTTTTACCGCAGCCCTTACCGCACTGGTGCTGAACCTGGTGCCCAGCCCCTATGCTACGTTTGAAATCATGCACTGGCTGATGGGGTCTTTAACAGATCGCACCCTTAATGATGTGCTGCTGGCCTTGCCCGGCGTGGTGGTGGGGTGTGCCCTGCTTATGGGCTGTGGCCGCGCCTTGGATGCCCTAACAATGGGGGAGGACGTGGCCCAAAGCCTTGGTTTTCGGCTTGGTGGTGTTGGGGGCGTGCAAATGCGCGTGGTTGTGGGCACTGCATTGGCTGTGGGCTCTTGCGTTGCGGTTTCTGGCGCTATCGGGTTTGTGGGGCTGGTGGTGCCGCATTTGTTGCGGCCTTTGGCGGGGCATCGGCCATCTCGGCTTATGGTGCCAGCATTTTTGGGCGGGGCTGCGCTTTTGCTGGCGGCAGATCTGGCAGTGCGGCTTATGGCCGGGCGCACAGAATTGCAGTTGGGTGTGGTAACGGCCTTGGTGGGGGCGCCTGTGTTTTTCCACCGTGTTATCTTGTTTAGAAAACGGAACATGCTGTCATGTTAAATGTGCAGAATGTTGGGTTCAGCATAGAGGGCGTGCAGCTTCTCCAAACTGCCACTGTGCAATTTGAGGCGGGAAGCGTAACAGCATTAATAGGCCCTAATGGTGCTGGCAAAAGCACGCTGTTGCGTATTATGGCGGGCTTGTTACCCGCCACGCAGGGGCATGTGGTGTGTGATGGCGCGCCTTTGCAACAGCTTACATTGGCCCAGCGTGCGCGGCTTATGGCGTATATGCCGCAGGATGTGCAGCCATTTCCGCCCATGCCAGTGCGGGAGGTGGCATCACTGGGGCGCTTGCCTTATGGGGAATCTCCCACACAGGCCTTGCATCATCCGGCAGTGGCGCAGGCTTTAGCGGAAGTGGGGTTGCTGGAGTTGGCGGATCGCCCAGCCAGCCAGCTTTCTGGTGGAGAGCGTGCACGGCTTATGCTGGCGCGTGCTTTAGCGGTGCAGGCCCCCATTTTGCTGGCGGATGAACCCGTAGCCGCGCTGGACCCTGCCCATGCCTTGGCGGTTATGCAGGTGTTTTGCAAACTGGCGGCACGGGGCACGTGCGTTGTGGTGGTGCTGCATGATTTGTTGCTGGCCACGCGTTTTTGCAAAACCTTGGTGCTCATGCAGCAGGGCCGTATTCAGCATACCATTCCTCCTACCAGCCTAACAGATGAGATGGTGCGCCAAACTTACGGTGTTACCACGCGGCGGGTAGAAAACGCCGTTGTGCCGTGGGATTTATGCACGGCACAGCCAGAGTAAGCAGAGTAGCGTTTTTACACGTGCCCGTGCAGCCATACAGACATATGCTGCGGTAGCGCGTTTGTAAAAATGCGTTCTTAGGGCAGGGTTAATCCGCCTTCACGCGTTACCAAGGCTTCCACACCCGGTACAATACGCTGGATTAAATCCCCCGCAGGTTGGGGCGTATTGGTGACAACATGGATGGAGGATGAAGCTGCAATGTCCTTGCGCGCTGCATCCAATGTTTCCCGCGCCTGTTCACGCCATCCGGGTGTGCGCTCTGTACCCAGTGCCGCCAGCCCGGCACGGGCAAGGGCGGCCAACCGGGTAGATGCCGCTAGTGCGGGTGTAAGCGCAGCATGGCGGGCTGCAACCTGATGAAACGCGGCATCATTATCCGCCCAGATGGTGAGTTGCCGTTCCAGCTCTGGCTTGAGTTCCACCTTGCCGTTTACAAAGGCAGCAGCCTCGGCATTAAACCTTTCAGCCTCAAAGCTATCTGGGCTGGCAATGTCTGATGGGGTGTTTAAATCCTGTTCCGTGGCCGTTTGCTTATGGCGGATTTGTAAAAATTCGTGGTTATGGGCGTAATTGCGTACGGGGGAAACAGCACTTAGCAGCACACGCGGGGCTTGTGTTTCACCCGCGGCAAGGCGGTCTAGCAGGGCATCGGCATCTTCGCGGCTTTTCAGGCCCATAAGATCCAGTTTATCCTGAGTCATCGCCAGCCTGCCATACAGGGTTTGAGGCACGCAGTTTTGTGGGGTAGACCAAAACCGCTCCGCCACGGCGGCCATGCGGGGCCATAGGCGGGCATCCAGCATGTCTTCATCCACCACTTCTGTCCACAATGCGCCTTCGGCCCCCAGTATCAGGGTTTTTTGCTGCTTTGTTAGCGGGGGTACGGGGGCATCGGGTTTGGTGTCTGTGGGGGTGGCAATGGTGCCGCCGGGGCCAGTTGTTTGGGCTGCGGCCTGTGCCTCTGCGGCATCCTTGCGGGTGTCTAGCGGGTCTGTCTCATAATAGGCGGAGGCAGGCAGCAGCCTATCCAGATAATATGGGCCAGACACCACCACGGGCAGGCCTGCCTCTGCGGCTTTTACTGTGTTGGCTGGGCCGCGCCAGCTTTCTATAATGGTGTGGGGCGGCACATTGGCTGCCAGAATCTCATCCCACCCCATAACGGTTTTGCCATCGGCTTTGAGCATTTGCGCCACGCGGTTTGTAAAACTGGCTTGCAAATCAGCCGGTGTGGCAAAATGATGCGCCTGCATGTAGCGCGCAATGCGGGGTGTCAGTGTCCATTGTTTGGCCACCACCTCATCCCCACCAATATGGAATACGGGATCTGGAAACAGGGCGGACATTTCAGCATACAGCTCACGCACAAAACTGTAGGTGGCGGGGTTTGTGGGGTCTAGCGCCGCGCGGTTGATCTCGGCACGGTCTGTTGTGTTCATGGGTAGGACAGAGGCGTATTGTGGGTAGGCCAGCAGCATGGCAAAGCTGTGCCCCGGCGTATCAAATTCCGGCACAATGCGAATGCCTCTTTCTGCTGCATATTGCACCAGATTACGGATTTCGGCCTGCGTGTAATATTGCCCGTGGCTGCTGATTTTTTGCAGGCGCGGGTAACGCCTGCTTTCTACCCGAAATGCCGCGCCATCTGAAAGATGCAGGTGCAGTACATTCAGTTTTACCATTTCCATGGCATCAAGCTGCCGCTCAATAGTGGGGATGGACATAAAGTGGCGGCTTACATCCAGCATCAGCCCGCGCCATGCAAAGCGTGGGCTATCCTGAATATGCGCCTGCGCCATAACCGGGCCTGTGGCCTCACGCCGTACAAGCTGCACAATGCTGGCCAAACCATGCAGCACACCGGCAGGGCCTTGCGCCGTTAGGGTTATGCCATCTGGCCCCACATCCAGCATATAATCCTCCCGCATGGTGGGGGCGGGAAAACTGGCCTCACGCGCATACTGAATGTGGATGGGAAAAGTGTTTTGGTCTTTTCCCTTTTTTGCATTTTCTACATAAACCTCTTGCCCGGCCACTACGCTCATGCGGTTTGCAAAGCGTTGCATGGCGCGGGTTAAAAGCGGGGTAGGGGGGCTTTGCCAGATAACCTGCCATTGGGCAGGCAAGGCAAAAGCAGATCCATCCGTTTGCAGCGTACTGGGTGCGGGCATGATAACTGGCGGCTGCGGTGCGTTAAACACCGCGGGCTGCGCAGTATCTGCTCTGGCAGGGGCAAGGTTTGCGCCAAAACCTGCCAGCACACCTACGGCGCACCCGGCGGCCAGCACACGTAAGCCAGTGCGGATGGAAAACCCCTTTATCATGCAATCGCCTTTCCGTGTGTGAGATTGCGGGCAAGTTGGCAGATCCATGTGGCATCACTATGCCATCCGGCCAGTTCTGCTGCTTTTAATACCGCACCACCAATAGGGGGCAGTGTAGCGGGGTGCGGTTTTGTGCCCAACAGGGATGTGACGGTTTGCAGCACAACGGGGTTGTGCATCACGCTGCCGCCGTAGCTCCACGCCAAAGGCAGAGGAGAAGGCGGCAGGTTGCTTACCTGTTTGGCCGTTGCGTGGGCCAGTTCTGCCAGATGTCCGCCAGCGGCACGCAGTAGGGCTATGGCGTATGTTTCTTTATTCTGGGCCAATGTGTGTACGGTTGCGGCTACATCGCCCACGGCGGAACGCGGGTGCGTGCGGGTGCGCAGCCATTCTCGCAGGGCGTCTGGTGCGGTGGGGCCTGTGGTGGGCAGGTTCAGGCTAAGGAGCAACGCTTGCGCAAAAGCGGCAAAAGGCACGGAAGGATCATCCAGATACCGCGTGGCATAGCCTAGCGCTTTGCGGCCTATCCAGTAACCGCCGCCTTCATCCCCCAAAAGCCAGCCCCAGCCACCAGCGCGTGCTGTTTGCCCGTTTGCCCCCACCGCCATGGCGACAGACCCGGTACCCGCCAACACAAACACCCCCGCTTGGCCCGCAAAGGCGGCGCGGTGTGCGGTTTCCACATCATTTTCTAACCACAGCCGCACATTGGGGCCAAGGGCTGCGCGGGCCACCTGTTCCTGCTGGGCGGAGGAAGGGCGTGCGGTATCATACCCTGCCATGCCCAGCACGGCAGATTGCAAAGTGGTGCGTGGCATTTGTGCCAGAAGGTGGCGCAGGTTTTCGGCCCATTCTGGCCTATCAAATGGGTTGCAACCGGGGCCAGTAGCCTGCGCCAGTACGGTGGCATCTGGTGCTATTACCACCGCACGCGTATGGGTGCCGCCGCCATCCAGCGCCAGAATGGTGGGGTGGGCGGCCATTAGGCTGAGGCCTCTGCGGGGATTTTTGCCGCAATACGCGCCAGAGCCTTGCGCAAATGTCCGCCACACAACGTTAAAAGCTGCCGGGCCTGCGGAACATCCAACCCGTGGCGCAGTAGTACAGCCAGCTTGATACTGCCGTTGGCGTGTTGCAGGGCATCTTCTGCCTGCGCTTGTGTGCAGCCCGTAAGATGGCGCAACATGCGGTGTGCGCGCCGCACCAGCTTGGCGTTAACAATACGCATATCTACCATCTGCCCGCGCCATGTATGGCCCAAGCGGATCATCAACGTGGTGGACAGCAGATTAAGGGTTACTTTTTGCGCCGTACCGGCCTTCATACGGGTGGAGCCTGCCACCACTTCTGGCCCGGTTTGGATCAGCACCGGGTATTCAGTATTCAAAAGGCGTGTGTTTGGGCTGCATGACATACCAATGCACAGACTGCCTGCACCCTTGGCAGTTTCCAGCGCAGCGCAGGTATAAGGCGTGCCACCGCTGGCCGCCACGCCAATAACAACATCCTGCGCGGTGGGGGCATGGGCATTTATGGCGCGGCGGGCTTCGGCTTCATCATCTTCTGCCCCTTCAACGGGGTTAAATAGCGCGGCATCACCGCCTGCCAGCATGAGCACCAGCCGCTCAGCAGGCCAACCATAGGTGGGAATAAGCTCTACCCCATCTTGCAACCCAATACGGCCCGATGTGCCTGCGCCCACGTAAAACAGGCGGCCTCCGGCCTCTAACCGCGGTACGGCGGCTGTAATGGCGGCTTCCAGTTGCGGCAGGGCGGATTTTACAGCGGCAACGGCCCCAAGCTGGCTTTCCAGCAGGGCTTCCAGCACCGTGCCTGTAGGCCATATGTCCAGATCTGTGTAGCGGGCATCCAGCGTTTCTGTATGGGCAAGCGGAACAGAGGCAGGCTGGAGCATAACTGGAACCCTTTGTATAAAACTAATGGCGTATTTTCTTTTGTATCACATAGCGCAGGCCGACCAGTCCAAACAGTGTGATCATGCCCAGCACAATCAGCCAGACAAAAGCCAGCGGTTTGCCGTGGGGGTGCAGATACATCATGGCCAGCACCATAAGCGGTATGCTCAGGCCAAAGGCGGGGGCCAATATGCGCGCCTTTAGGCCCGGCCATGCCATGCCCGCTATAAAGCTGGCCAGCATGGGGCCATACCCACATGCGGCAATAGAAAGCCCAACCAGCACGGCAGATTGGCTGCCCTGTGCAAACATGCCCGCACACACCACCAATGCCACAGCCCAGAACAAGGTAACAACCCGTGCAAACCCAAGGCCGGAAAGGCCAAGTTTGCGGGCCGCCCATGCGCAGGGGGCTGCAAAATCTCCCATTGTGGCGGCTGTCATGGCGGAAAGCGTGGCGGAGAGAGACCCCATAGTGGCTGCCAGTACGCCAGCCAGCATCAGCCCCCGTAAGCCGGAGGGCAGTTCCTGCGCGATATAGGCGGGAAAAATGGCATCTGGCGTGGCAAATCCAGCGTGATGCAAGGTGGCCCCACCATGATGCACCCATAGCAGCACGCCCACGCCAGAAAGCAGCGCAAACAAAAGGCCCACTCCCACAGCGCTGCCCATAAGGGCCAGCCGTGCATCACGCAGGCAGCGGGCCGCCAATACGCGCTGTACCATAAGCTGATCTGTTCCGTGCGAGGCTACAGAAAGCACCGTGCCGCCCAAAAGAGCCGCCAGTGGCGTAAAGGAACTGGTGAAAGGTGGCGTATGGTTCAAAAACAAATCAAACCGCCCCGCAGCATATAGTGTGTGCAGCACACCCGGAGGGGCTACCTGCCACAGCAGGGCAAGGCAGGCGGCAGAGCCAAACAGATACAGCCCGAACTGAATACTGTCTGACCACACAACAGCGCGCAGGCCACCGCACAGCGTATAAAACAGCGTAACCAGCATAATACCGCCCAGCAATGCAGCATGGGGCAGGCCCATATGTGCGGCATCCAACATAGCCGCCAGAGGCAACATGCCTGCAAACAGACGTACAGCTTCCGCCAGCAAGCGTGTGATTAAAAATGTAGAGGACGCCATACGTTGCATTGAAGCGCCAAAGCGCTGGCCCAGCCAATCATACGCGCTGAGCATTTTGCCTGATTGATAAAGGGGCAGAAACTTCCAGGCCACAATGGCGCGGCCTATCAGATACCCAAGGGCCAACCCCACAAAAACCATGCCGCTGCCATAGGCAATGCCGGGCACGCTGATAAGCGTAAGGGTAGAGGTTTCTGTTGCTACAAGGGAAAGGCAGAGTGCCCACCACGGCAGATCACCATGCCCTTCAAGGTATGCTGTGGCGGAGGTTTGGCGGCCAGCAAGCCCCAGCGCCAGAAGGGGCAGGGCTGTAAGGTACGCCAGCATGACCAGCAGATCGGCAAATGTCATATCTGGCGTAAGGGTTTTGGCATGATAGGGCGACGCTAAAAACTATTTTGGAAGAAGAAACAGTGCCAGCGTAGTTTTGCCACCATGAAAGATCAACAGCTTAGGCGCATGATTTCTTGCGTGGGAACTGGAGAAAAGGGCCGCCTTGGCGTGAGATGAAATTATCAGGCACCATATCTGCCTGTCCGGTTTGGCCATGTATGGGTTTGTGGCGCTGTTCCAGAACAGAATCACGCTGTTTTTTACAGGTAGGGGTTTGATGTTATGCGGCTATAATTATGGCAAACAATCTATGTCCTTTATGAAGGAAGCAAGCTTGACCTGACTGTTAATATCCAGACGAGTAAAAGCCTCCTTAATAGTTTGTCTGGCTGTGCCTTCAGTAATATTAAGCGTTTTAGCTATCTCCTTTACAGGAAGCCCATTGGCAATCATGCAAGAAATTTTGGATTGTGCAGGAGAAAGAAAGAAGTTTTTAAGTATTTTTTCTGTATTCTTATTGATATGGCAATCATGAATAATAAGGAACTTTGGGAAAAGAAGAGAAATATCCTGATTGTTTTTTTTAATGTTGTTGAAAAAGCCGATTTTCGCAATAAATTTTTTCTGTGATTTTGTTGAGAACGTAACATATGTATCTTTTTCAGTGGAGTTTAACAATTTTTCTATTTTTATTTTAGAATCTTCATACTTATTTTTGATTCTATTGTTTATAATAAAAATACCATATTGTTCCATATCTATCATCTTATGGTTTGCAAATAAAATATTGTTTTGTTTATCAAAAATGGCAATAGCATACGGCATATTGTCGATAAGGCATTGAAAGCAATCTTTTGTGTTTTTGTTATAATAGAAGTTATCCCCTATATTTATAGCCTGTATAATATGGGGAATAAGCGTGATCAGCTTTTTTTTGGATGTTGAAAGGGTATCGGCTGGGGCGTCGATTGGGTTTTGTATGGATAAAAGAAATTTTTTACCGCGAAAATTTTCAAAAAGGCAATTCTGTAGCCTGCGGACGCCAAAATCTTTGAGATATTCCTGATAAAATGGAGAGTGATCAAGCTCCTTATCTGTTAGAAAACTATCGTCTATATAACAAAAATCTCCGGGCATACTTTGGGGTTTGTATGATCTTAGCGGAGATTTTCCGCTCCATTGAGAGTAATAAAGTAAGTCAGATTCTTCGTTTTTGCTGCTTCCATAACGCCATTGAACACAATCCGGGTCTAAAGGAACCAGTGCTGCCCCACTTTCATTGCTGCCGTTACAGTATTCTGCAATAGTGGCGAGTGATTTTTTCCATAGACTTCTATTGTCAATAGTTGCGTATATATTTTTTATTATTTCTGAAAGCATGTCTGTGAATATCCATTTTTGAGTAATACTTACTCAAAGAGTACACGGTTGCCCTCAACGGCACGCGCACAATAAGTTAATGCGATACAAACGCAATATACCATTTGGTATGATTATTTTTTTTCAAACACACCCCATATGGTAGTGGATGATATTTTCCAAACAAAGCGTAATCGGCGCAGGAAAACCATGTAAAAGGGCACAACAAATGGCTGAGTCGATTATCTTTAAGCCGATCAACGGAAGTCAGTCGGTTATCGAGCCAGACAGCAACGGCGTTATCAGCATTAATGAATCTGGAAATATTACTGGAACGCAGTATGTTGCGCCGGGCATTCCGGTTTCTGATGCGAATGCATCAACTACAGGCACTATTTCTATAACTAATAATGCTGTTGTTACAGCAACTAGCTGGAATGTTGGGGAAGCGTCCGGTAGCACTGCAACAGTTACCGTTTCAGATGGTGCATCATTAACGCTTGATAACTCAGATAAAATTGCAACAGGTTCCACCGTTGTGGTTGGCAATGGTGGCACGCTTTTGTTGGATGGTGTTTCTTCCAACGTGCCGGGGCAGATCCAATTTTCCGGCGGCAATGGAACAATCGAAGTCGGGGCTGGTACAAACCTGACTATTATTCAGTATATCACCAACATTTCTGTAAACGATACCATTGTGCTGGATGGTACAGTTGCAGATGGTGTTACGTATAAAGATGGTGTGTATACCCTTACAGATAATGGCCAGCCCATTCAGGGCACAGCATCCTTTCAGTTGCCTGCTGCTAATGAAGGCTCCACTTTTACGGTTACAAACGTAGATGGCAAAACCTATCTGAATGCCACTACTGTTGTTTGCTTTCTTGCTGGCAGCATGATCCGCACTTCCGAAGGGGATGTTGCGGTGGAAGATATCCAGATTGGTGATCAGGTTGTTACGTTCGATTGGAAAAACAACAAAGACATCACGCGTCCGGTTGTATGGGTTGGCAAGGCGCATGCCGTGGTGCGCGCAGGTCTGCCGGATGATGAGGCAGGCTACCCGGTGCGTATTCTTAAAGATGCCATTGCAGATGGCGTGCCCTACAAGGATATGCTGATTACCGCAGAACATTGCTTGTTCTTTGATGGCAAGTTTGTGCCAGTGCGGATGTTGGTAAATGGTGTATCCATTTTTTACGATAAGTCTATTCTCTCTTATGATTACTACCATGTAGAAACAGCACAGCATTCGGTTATTACTGCCGATGGTATGCTCACAGAAAGCTATCTGGATACGGGCAACCGTGCGTCTTTCCGTCAGGAAGGCAAGGTGGCAACCCTGCGCGGCGCTGTGCGGAACTGGACAAAAGATGCAGGCGCTCCACTTTGTGTGGATCGCGCTTTTGTTGAACCCCTGTTCTACAAGCTAGAAGCGCGTGAAAACAGTGTAACTGGGTGCCATGTGCCAGTAGAACAGACTGTTATGGTCACAGATTCCAACCTGCATCTGGTTACGCAGGCAGGGGCAATTATTCGGCCAGTGCGGCAGGATGGCCAGCGTTACAGCTTTATGCTGCCTGCTCATACGCAGTCTGTGCGCATTGTCTCCCGCGCCAGCCGCCCGGCTGATGTTATCGGGCCGTTTGTGGATGATAGGCGCCAGATGGGCGTAGCTGTGGCGGATGTGCATTTTATCACAGCCAAAAACTTGCATACCATTACAGCGCATCTTCAGGCGGAAAAGCCCGAAGGCTGGCATGATACCGATTGGACAGATTGCGCATGGACAAACGGCAACGCCGTGCTGCCTATGGGTGATTTTACCAAAGGTAAAATGGGCCTTCTGTCCATGACCATTCGTGCCGCCGGGCCTTACCTGCTGCATGAGGCAGACCAAAAAGCACAGGTTTTTTCTGCCTGATTTTAAAAGTTAAGGGCAATAACAGGCTCTACCTCTACCGGGGTGGGGCCTGTTTTATAATGATCGCGTGCTATTTGGGCAGGTTTTTCCAACACTCCAATGCACGTAGGCGGCCCAGCTTAAGGTCTACAATTGGGGGCGGGTAATTTAAACGTTGCGCGCTTTTCCAAGGGGTGTGGATGGTTTTGTTATCCAGCGCTGCCAGTTCTGGCACCCATGTACGAATATATTGGCCTAATGGATCATATTTTTCAGATTGCCCCACCGGGTTAAAAATACGGAACCACGGTGCCGCATCAATGCCTGTGCCAGCGCCCCATTGCCAGTTCATGGCGTTTACGGCGGCATCTGCATCCAACAGGTGTGCATAAAACCAGCGTTCTCCTTTTTGCCAGTCTGTCAGCAGATGTTTGGTTAAAAAGGAGGCCACAACCATGCGCACGCGGTTGTGCATCCAGCCCGTGCGGGCCAGTTGGCGCATACCGGCATCTACCAGCGGAAGCCCCGTTTGCCCCTGCTGCCATGCTGCCAGATCTGCGGCATCCGTGCGCCACGGCATGTGGTTAAATTCGGCGCGCAGGTTGCGGGTGGCAAGGTCTGGTGTGGTGAACATCTGCATCCACGCAAAATCACGCCAGCCTAGTTCTGCCAAAAACTTTTCGGCATCTGTGGCCAGTTGTGGGTGCAGGTGTGCAGCATGGCGGATGGCATGCCAGATCTGACGCACAGAAATCTGCCCCACCCGAATATAAGGTGAAAGCAGTGATGTTCCATGTGTGGCATCGGTTCTGTCTCGCTGTGTTTCATAATCTTCTAGCGCGTTTTCTATAAACCGGTGCAGGTTGGTGTGGGCGCATTGTTCTCCGCTTGTCCAGCCGGGCAGAGTAGGGGGCATTTGCGTGCCAACGCGGCCAAGGCGCACGCCTTCTGGCAAATTGAGGGCGCGAGCAGGCACATAATTTTTACCGCGCATATCTGGTGCTGGCAGTGGAGGCGGCGGTTCTGGCAAATCCCGCGCGGCGCGCCACCATGCGGTAAACACACGGTATGGCTGGCCCGCCTGTGTGCGTATGGCCCAGGGTTCAAACAACAAACGGCCGGTGCAAGAGTGTACTGTCACCCCCTGTTTTTTCAGGCTGGCATGCACATCCGTATCCGCCGCAATGCCCGGCGCATCATACCGACGGTTCCAGAACACATCTGTAGCATTTATGGCCTGCGCCAATGCGGGAACAGAAAGCCGCGTTGGGCCGGATAACATTAACAAAGTCTGCCCCTGTTTATGCAAACTGGTGGCCAGCTGCGCACACGCGGCTTGCGCCCAACTTGCAATGCGGGTGGTGGGGGCATCCTGCAAGGCGGCATCCTGCACATAGGCGCACAGCACGGGCTGCCCCGTTGCGTAGGCCGCGTGCAGGGCTGGGTTATCAGCCACGCGGTAATCATCTCGTAGCAAAACCAGAACAGGGGCGGGAGAGGGTGCATTAACCATACGCCATGTGGTGCCGGTATAGATGTGTACATGCAATGGGGTAGGCTGTATTTTGTGGCGGCGTTGTCTTTGGCAGTCGCTAGAGTGTGAAGGTGCCAAACTATAGCCATGCACGTTGTTGGTGCCGTAACATGCAACTGTAAACACGGCAGGAAAGGCGATTAGCCATGTCAGATTCTTTGTCAGGCAGCTGCGGTGCCGGTGGGCGCGGCCCGCGTGGCCCGCTTACCCCAGAGCAGGAGCAGATTCTGTTTGGCCACGGAACGGAGTATCCCGGTTCCAGCCCACTGAATCATGAAAAGCGCGAGGGGGCGTATCATTGCGCGGCCTGTGGGGCGCTGCTGTTCCGCTCTCACACCAAGTATGAAAGT
This sequence comes from Acetobacter oryzifermentans, assembly GCF_001628715.1. Classification (NCBI taxonomy): domain Bacteria; kingdom Pseudomonadati; phylum Pseudomonadota; class Alphaproteobacteria; order Acetobacterales; family Acetobacteraceae; genus Acetobacter; species Acetobacter oryzifermentans. The sequence goes on from NZ_CP011120.1 coordinate 543,731, forward strand.
GGTAGTGGCTGGCCTTCCTTTTGGGCGGCAGAACCCAACGCCGTTGCCACGCACAAAGATACCAGCCACGGCATGGTGCGCACAGAGGCCCATTGCGCACAGTGCGAAGGGCATTTGGGCCATGTTTTTCCTGATGGCCCACCCCCCACCGGCCAACGTTATTGCATGAATGGTCTGGCGCTGGATTTTAGGCCAGATCCGCAACGGGCAACTTCTGCTGGAGGCGCCACCGCTATGGATCATACAAGCGGCTGGGCCTCTTGAAAGCAGCATGCCTGCTGCTTACGTGAGGGAGCATGACAACACATGCTCTGGCTCATACCGGGTTTTCCTCTTTCCAAAGTGGGCAGTCTGCACACGGGCAGCCCTCTGCGGATGCATTGCGCCGCCTTAAACGGGCGCGCCGTTTTGCGTGGTTGCTGGATGCCGCCATTAGGCTGCCCGGCACCCGCGTAAGGGTAGGGGCAGATGCCATTGTGGGGCTGGTGCCCGGCGGTGGCAGCACGGTTATGGGCCTGCTTTCCTTTTATGTGGTGTGGGAGGCATGGCGCATGGGCCTGCCCCCCAAACTGCTGCTGCGTATGATAAGCAATATTGCCATAGAAGCCGCCGTGGATGTGGTGCCTGTGGCGGGTGATCTGCTGGACATTGCCTTTAAGGCCAACATGCGCAACGTGGCCGTTATGGAAAGCTGGCTGGGTGTACCGCCCTCTGCTGCCACGCGCAAAAAATAAGGCATCGTTTTTAAAAAATATGCCTCATTGTCATAAGGGCTGCCCGGTGAGGTGGCCCTTTTGCATGTCTGGCACGTTAACAGGCAAAACAGGCAGGGTGGCCCGCCACGTTTAGCCTGCGTTGCAAGAAAAAAGGGTGTGGGCGGTGCCATTTTGCAGCACAACGGCACAAATGCCGGTGGTTGGCAGAGGGTGCAGTGCGCCCTGTGTTCTTCCGCCCCGCAGGCAGGAGAAAACACGCCGTGCAACCGCCAGATAGCAGCGCCCCACCCCCTCACGCTCCAACGCCAGCCGCTTCTACGGCCCATGCGCCTGAGGCGCCGCAGCTTGCGGGGCTGGAAGCATCTGTTCACAAGCTGGAAAACACGGTGCGCCGCTTTTACCGGCTGGCCGTTATGGTGGTAACGGTTACGGCGGCCGGGCTGTTTGTAAGCTCTGGCGGCGCGGTGGTGATGGTGGTGTTTGCCTCTGCCCTTGTGGCGGTGGTGCTGCATGCTGCGGCCCGCATTATCTCCCGCCTGTTGCATATTCCGCAGTGGCTTTCTGTCATGCTGTTTGTGCTGGTGCTTGTGGGCGCGCTTTCCCTTGTGGTGCATGTGTCCGGCCCGGAACTGACAGTGCAGCTTTCGCACCTGCATGAAGCCCTTACCAGCGAGCGTGATGCCCTGCACAACATGCTGGACAGCAACCCGCTGGGCCATGCGGTGCTAGATCACTTCCCGCGCTTTTTGGGTGGCAACATGGTGCCAGATGGGCGTGCAGGCTCAGAAGGTGGCATGGATTTTGCAGGCTCCATGACTAACGTGCTGACATCCACCTTTGGTTCGGTTGGCACCATGGTGGTGATTATTATTGCCGGGGTGTATTTTGCGCTTTCACCCCACCTGTATGCCAACGGCATTTTGCGCATAACGCCTGTAGCCTACCGCAGCACCATGCGCACTGTGTTGCTTACAACCGGCCACGCTCTAACCGCTTGGGTGGCGGGCCAGATGCTGGATATGACGGTTGTGGGCATGCTGACATGGAGCGGCCTTTCCCTGCTGGGCATGCCGTTGGCGCTGCCTTTGGGGCTGGTGGCGGGGCTGGCCAATTTTGTGCCGTATCTGGGTACGTTTATTGGGGCCGTGCCTGCGTTGCTGATTGCACTTTCCGTTGGCCCGCGTGAGGCCATGATGGTGGCGGGCCTGTATGCTGCTATTCAGACGTTTGAAGGGTATGTGATGTCTCCCTTCATTCAAAAACGTGCGGTGCGGATGCCGCCTGCGCTCACCATTCTTTCGCAAACAATTTTTGGTGCGTTTTTGGGTATGTGGGGTTTTATTTTTGCCTCCCCCATTACGGCGGTGCTTCTGGCTGTAGCCAGCCGTCTTTCCGCACCTCTCCCCCCGAACGAGGAAGTGTAATTGCACCTTACGCAAGGGGCCAAACCGCTGTTTTTTTACACTTTCCCACTGGTCATAATAGAACAGGACATGCAAGCTGATGATGGCAAGAAGTTCCGCAGGAAGGAAACCCCGCATGTCTACCACGCCAGATGCGTATCAAAAATTTCGTCATCTCAGCCCATTTGAACTGAAAGATGAGCTTATAAAGCTGGCCTCTGGTCGTGCCCAGCGCGCCATGTTGGATGCCGGGCGTGGCAACCCCAATTTTCTGGCAACATTGCCCCGGCAAGGGTTTTTCCAGCTTGGCATGTTTGCCGCGGCAGATTCTGCTTTAACCTTTTCCTACATGGCAGAAGGCGTAGGCGGTGTGCCCCGGCGTGAGGGTATAGAGGCACGGTTTGAGGCATTTTTGGCAGATAACCAGAACGTGCCGGGTATTTCCTTTTTGCGCCGTGCCGTATCTTATGTGCGCGACCAGCTTGGCCTGCCCGCAGATGAATTTTTGCTGGAAATTACATCCGGTATTTTAGGCTGTGATTACCCCACACCGCCGCGTATGCTGCGTTATACGGAAAAAGTGGTACGCCATTACCTGCTGCACGAAATGGCAGGCGGCACCATGCCAGAAAGCACAACAAACCTGTTTGCGCTGGAAGGTGGCACGGCGGCCATTAGCTATATTTTTGCATCGCTACGTGAAAACGGGCTGATCAATCCGGGTGATAAAGCGGCTATCGGCATGCCGGTGTTTACCCCGTATGTAGAAATTCCCGAACTGCGTGATTACCAGTTGCAGGAAGTGGCCATTAACGCCTGCCCGGAACAAGGCTGGCAATACCCGGATGAAGAGCTGGATAAGCTGCTTGATCCATCCGTTAAGATCTTTCTGGTGGTTAACCCCAGCAACCCCCCATCTGTGCGGATAAGTGATGAAGGGCTGGCCCGCATTGCCGAGATTGTTAAAAAACGGCCAGACCTCATTATTGTAACAGACGATGTGTACGGCACGTTTGCAGATGATTTCCGCTCTATTTACGCCATCTGCCCGCATAATACTATTTTGGTGTATTCCTTCTCCAAATATTTCGGTTCTACGGGTTGGCGTCTGGGTGTGATTGCCATGCACGAACAAAACGTGCTGGATGAGGCACTGGCGGCGCTGCCAGAAGCTGAAAAGGTTGAGCTGGATAAACGCTATGCCTCGCTTACGCCAGATGTGCGCGGCCTGAAGTTTTTGGATAGGCTGGTGGCAGATAGCCGCACCGTGGCCCTTAACCATACAGCAGGGCTTTCTACCCCGCAGCAGGTTCAAATGGTGCTGTTTGCCCTGTTTGCGTTAATAGATGGGCGGGATGCGTATAAAAACGCCCTTAAGCGTTTGCTGCATCGGCGCGAACTGGCCTTGTATCGAGATCTGGGCGTAAAAGCCCCGGATGATGCTGGCAGCACGCATTATTACACGCTGATAGATTTGGTAAATGTGGTGACACAGCTTTACGGCACCCGCTTTGCCCGCTGGTTGATGACACGTATGGATTATCAGACAATCCTGTTCCGTATTGCAGAGGAAACAGGCGTTGTGCTGCTGCCGGGGGATGGCTTTGCCGTAAAACGCCCCTCGGCCCGTGCCTCGCTGGCCAACCTGAACGAGTATCAATACGCTGCCATTGGGGCCGCCCTGCGCCGCATGGCTGGTGAGTATTATGACCGCTACCGGCAGGAAAAAGGGCTGAACAGTAAAGGGGAATAACGTGTTTAGCCAAAACCCTATTATACCATGCAGGCAGAGCATTTTTTAAATCCCGCCTGATATGTGGGTGGCACAGAAAACACCTCTTCCAACTGTGCAGTTCTAGAAAGATTACAAAATAAAAAGAGGCCCTGTTTGTAAAAGCAGGGCCTCTTTTATGATAGCTGAAAGGTTTGAGAACCTATCAGGCAGAACGTATCTGCGCGTTTGGCTGCACGTCTTCTACAAGCGGGTAAACACCCGTTGCCTGTAGGGTAATGGACAGCATGGCAATTTCGTTACGGTCTGTTTGTGTATCTAGCGGCAGGGTGGCGTTGCCGTTTGTCCATGCACATTCGGCCCACCCCATATTATGCCAGCCAGCCGGTTTGTGAGGCTGAAGGTGCGCTGTAATGGGGGTTGCACGCTTACGAGCTGTTACAAGTTGAATATCAGCCACAGCAACACCCAACAGGCGCCGATCATCCACAAAAGGCCCAACCACATCAGCCGGGCGGCTTGCGCGGGAAACAATCTGAACAGACTGCGTGCCCGGCGGCAGTATAAAGCTGTAATGCTGGTTGGCACAGCGTACTGGCCGGATAACAGCCCCTGTTTGCGTAACAAGGTGCAGGTTGGGGTCTGCTGTTAAGGTGGCGGCTGCGGCTGGTGTCTGGCTGCCTGCTACATGGCTTGCGCGATTTTTGAATTTATCAAAAAGCGGTTTTACAAAATCAACATCCACACATAATGGGGCGGCGGCATCTTCTGCCCATGTGCGCGTTTTGCTGTGTAACTGCACAACCGTGCCATTTTGGCGGAAGCTACGGCGGTTGCCTGTATCCAGATAGCTTTCTGTGAGCACACCATCTACCGAGATCACGGCATGGTCTGCTGTTTCTATATGGTAATATGGATAAGACGTGATGGATTTATCGTAAAAAATGGAAGCGCCATTTACCAGCATACGCGCAGGCACAAACTGCCCGTTAAAGAACAGGCAATGTTCTGCCGTTACCAGCATATCCTTGTTAGGTACGCCATCTGCCAAAGCATTTTTTAGAATGCGTACGGGGTATCCGGCTTCATCATCCGGCAGGCTGGGGGTTACAACAGTAAAGGCCTGCCCAGCCCAGATAACCTGCTGTGTGGTTTCTGTATTGTTTTTCCAGTCATATACAAAAATATCTGTACCTGCCTGAATGTCTTCCACTGCCACATCACCCTGCGGGGTGCGCACCATGCTGCCTGCCAGAAAACATGCGCCTGTATCACTCTGTTCACCAAACAGAATGTAGCCATCGCTGTAGGTTACGGTGGGGGCGGGCTCTACATTGGCGGCGGAAGATGTTGCATACCCTTTAATGGTTACAACCGTGGTGGTTTTACCATCAACGGTGGACTGGATAAGCAGATCATCCCCACTTACGGCAGTGGACAGCGCATCATCACTATAAGATGTGCTGGAGGCAATCTTGATCTGGTCTCCATACACAAAGTTTTCGACATTCAGGGAATCTCCTGAAAGATCGCTTAAAGATGTGCTGCCAATAACAAGTTGCCCACCGGGGATATTGTGGAAATCAATCTTGTTGCCGCCATCAATATTGGCAATGCCAGAGAATATAACCGTGCCGCCTTCAATATTAAAGCGTCCAGCATTGATGTTGGAATAATTGGTGCCTGCATCTAGCACGCCACCTTTGTAAATATTGTAAACAGCCTGGTTGCCGTTAAAATCATTACCAACGGATAATGTGCCGTTGGTAATATTGTAAACGGCCTGATTACCGTTGAATTCATTGCTTACGGTAAGTGTGCCGCCATCAATATTAACGGTGCCCCCAGCCGCGTTGGTGATATCTCCACCTGCCCCGAGGAAACCAGGCACAACAGAAACAGTGGCGCCATCTGTAATATTAATGGTTGCCGCATTGAGGTTGAGGTAGCCCGCAATTTTAAGCAACGCACCATTGGTTACGTTCAGCGTTGGGCCTGTGCCCAAACCGGCTGTCGCGTTATCTGGTGGGGTATCAGTGGATTGCGTACCGCCGCCGTTGTAGTTTGTCCAACTTGTATTGGTGGAAACGGTTGTTACATCATCTGCCATGTTCTTGAGCCTTGAATATGCAGTTGGCTTCAAATCCACAATTTGGATAAGAAATATTTAATATTCTTTCAAAAATACATTAATATTCTCTAAACAACAAAGTTATGAAAATATTATCAAAACAGGAAATAGAAAAATATTTACTTCGAATAAGCACGATTTTTAATAATTTATATTTCATATTCATCTGAATATTCGATATGTAAATGCTGTGATGCAGGAATGCTTTTCTAAAAAGCACAGATATAACAATGAATTATATGATATTAATTTACAAAATTAATAAATGTTATGCCATTTATTTGTTTCTAATATTGTACAGTATAAAAAGCGGCCCATATTTGGGCCGCTTTTCAGAAATATCTTTTTGAAAACTTTTAGATGCTTGCGTTCATATTTATTCGTTATGCCCAAAAACCGGGCGCGTGCTTTCAAACAGGAACCACGTGCGGCGTTCGGTTTCATCAATCCAGTTTTCAATCAGGCTGGTTGTGGCCACATCCCCGGCATCGGATGCAATAGCATGCACAGCGCGCAGGCGTTTGGTGAGTGTAAGGTTATCTTCCCGCAGTTCTGAGAGCATGTCTTCGGGTGTTACGTAGAGGGCATCGTTATCAGAAATTTTGGTTTTGCGGGCAATTTCTCCCACAGAATGCAGCGTGGTGCCGCCAATCTTGCGGGCGCGTTCGGCCATGGGGTCTGTCATGGCAAAAATCTGCTGGCTTTGTTCATCCAAAAGCAGGTGGTAATCCCGAAAGTGGCGGCCGCTCATATGCCAATGAAAGTTCTTGGTTTTAATATACAGGGCAAACACATCGGCCAGAACTTCGGACAAACCACCTGCTACGGCCTTTACCTTATCGGCCTTCAGGTCTGTTGGCGTGCCAAGATATTCCTTGATATGGGCTTCTTTTGCTGTGGCTGTGCTCATGGTTTGAACGAACCTCCTGTTTTCACTTTTTGGCAACACCACCAGTGGTGCCTGCCAAGTGCTGCTTTTACACGTGGTGCCATATAGGCATGATGCAAGGCCTGACATGGAAAGATCATAATCCTCACATTCATGTGAATGTCAGGAAGCAACGCGTTTAAGGGGTATCAAGTTCCGTGCGCAGGGGGCGGGTTAAAAGCTGTTCCTGCGCTTGTGGCAGCGTGATCTTGCCTTCCAGAAAAGCGGCAATGCAGGCGGTAATGGGCACATCTACCTTGTGGTGGCGGGCCAATGCCAGCAGGGCATCTGCTGTGGTTACCCCCTCCGCCACGCCGGGCAGGGTGGCCAACGCGCTTTGGGCCGCATTCCCTCGGCCCAAAGCCAAGCCCATCTGATAATTGCGCGATGCCTCGCCCGTGCAGGTTAGCAATAGGTCTCCCAACCCGGCAAGGCCTGCCAGTGTGGCGGGTTGTGCCCCCAAGGCTACGCCAAGGCGGGTTATTTCTGCCAATCCACGGGTTATCAGGGCCGCGCGGGCGTTTTCTCCCAACCCAGCGCCAATGGTAATGCCTGCGGCCACGGCAATAACGTTTTTAGCCGCGCCGCCAAGCTGCACGCCGGTAATATCTGCGCTGGCATACAGGCGCAGGCGCGGGGTAGAGAGCAGATCCACCAATTTGCGCGCCAGCTCCATATTGGCCGAGGCCACAACAGATGCCGCAGGTAAATTGGCTGCAACCTCACGCGCAAAATTGGGGCCAGAAAGCACAGCCCCCGGCACATCTGGCCGCAACCGATGCAGCACATCCAGCGGAAAAGCCAGTGTGCTGCGTTCTATGCCCTTGCAGCATAGCACAGCAGGCACGCCTACAGGCACCAACGGCAGAACAGAGGCCATATGCTGGGTGGGAATAACCATAAGCGCACACGCCACATCTGCCGGGGGCGGCGCAGAGGAAACGGTGATGGAATCTGGTAACGGAAAATCTGGCAAACGCGGCATAGCGCCAGAGGGCAAGCGGGCGGGGTTACGCGCCCATAAATAAACCTGTGCCCCAGTGCGGGCCATATGTAGGGCCAGCGCAGTACCCCATGCGCCAGCACCCATAACCAGAATACGGTGTTTCATTCTTTAAGCGGTGCCAGAACCCAAACCGGGGCGCAAGCACAACATAAAGCAGCAGCCCCGCGCTTAGGCAGATAGCGCCACGCCAGCAGCAGCAGGCACCATGTGGGCTGGAACTTCGGCTTTTTTCATGTGTTTTAGCCGGGCCTCACGCAGCAGGCAGACAACGCCTTTTACGCAGTTCCCGCACTGAGCCTTGCAGTTGCGCGCGGCATAAATGTCACGCGGGCGGGTTGCCCCGTCTGCCACAGCGGCTTCAACGTCTTTGTGAGTGAGACGATTGCAAGAGCAGACAACCATACGCAGCACCTTTGTGGTGGTTGATCGATTCTGGAGAGACTTCATCACAAGTAAGAATGAATCGCAATTCTTTTTTGCAAAAGAGTTGCAACTCTTCGAGAGGAAAATGCGTCCATAGGCTAAAATTTAGGAAGCTCAGCTCTGTTGTTTGCCTTAGTTTTAATGCAGGAGGCGGGCAGATGGTGCGCCCAACAGTATGTAAGAGAACATGATCGAAATAGAATCTACAAAATGATATAGGGTGGGCAGACTATATTTTTGAAGTTTTCATTGGGGATGTTTATTTGTGATTAAAAATTTTTTGGAGGCAAATGGCACCTATCTCGTTGAAATATTTACAAGTCGTAAAGTGCTGCGCTGTTTTTATGTTTTTTTTGCACTGATTACTGGAATGTTTTGCGTTATTTTAACGCCGCCTTTTCAGGTGGCGGATGAGCCTGCCCATTTTATGCGGGTTTTGGAAATTGCGGATAATGAGCTGGTTGGCGTCAAATATTCTCGTCTAGCAAGCGGCACCATGCTTTCGCAGTCCGTGCCCGTGCTTGAGGGTATTTTTGATAAGCTGGCTCTTTCACATCAAAGCAAGGTCACACCGGAAATGCTAGCTCAGGCCATGGCCGTGCCTTGGTCTGGCAACAAGGTTTCTGTTGGGTTGTCCAACACCGTTATTTATCCGCCTACCTCCTATATAGGGGCCGTAGGAGGGGTGTGGTGGGCACGCTTTTTACATTCAAGTTTGCTGGGTACGTTTTACCTTGCCCGTGTAGGTAATCTGCTTGCAGATATGGCAGTAAGTGTGCTGGCACTTTATTTGATGCCACAGACAGGCATTTTTCTGCTGGTTATTTTGGCGCTGCCCATGAGCATAAGCCTTATGAGTTCCTGTTCGCAGGATGGCATGGTGCTGGCACTTGCGGCGCTGGGTATTGCATGCTCGTTGAATGGATTACGGCAAAGCGCTGTTTGGCAAAAATACATTCTGGCCTGTTTGGGGGGGCTGGCTTTTGGATGCGTGGCCGCCGCCAAAGCACCTTATCTTGTTATGGCATGTGTGCCTGTCCTCTTTATGAACAGGGATAATGTTAAATATGTTATCACATCATGTGCCATGAGTGTGGGTGTTTTTTCTATCTGGGTTGAATGTGGAATCCGCCCGGTTCTGACAGAACTTGCACCGCAAGGCGCTTCTGCGGCTGGGCAGCTTTCTTTCATACGCGAGCACCCCATCCTGCTGGTAGAAAGTATTTTTAACAGTTTGGAAACATACGGGAACTATCTGGTTAATCAGGCTATTGGCGTGCTTGGCTGGCTGGATTTGCCGCTTTCTTCTGGAATGTACAGATTTGCCACTATTTTGCTGGGCTGCACTTTTGCTCTCCCTTTTTTGTGCATGAGGTCTCTGAAAACCCGAGAGAAAGCAGCCGTGCGAGTGTGCGGTTTGGTGCTGATCATGTTGGCTGCGGTCGCAGGTATCTTTATGGCATTGTATGTGACATGGACACCTGTAGGAAAAAATATTGTTGATGGCGTGCAGGGAAGATATTTTTTGCCCATTGTTATGCTGGGTACACTTTATCCCTTTTTGTGGAAGCAGTATGAAATGTCTGAAGATATTCAGCATTCAAAAAAACATGATGTCATAGCAAATATTTTTGCAAACTGTTTTGTTGTGGCGTTTATGGTCTGCTGTTATGCGGCTGTGTGTCAGGCTCTTTCCTACAGGTATTGGTGAATATCATGCAGATGCACCATTTGCATGAAAACGCATGATTTGTAATTTTCTATAATTTATAAAAACCAGGTATATTCATGAATATTCGTGCCAGCTATTCCATTGCAATCATTATCGCAATTCCGATCTTTATTCATTTTCTGGGTCTGTTGAACATCTTATCTTCAGATCCGTTACAGATTTACCTGAATTTCGGAGGAGAGCATTCCGCAATTCTGGATGGAAGCCCTGGCTGGGTTGATCCAAATGCAGGCGCAACAACGCAAGCGCTTGGGCATGAAGCCGCGCGGCAATGGTTGTCTGGCCATATTCCGTGGTGGGAGCGTTTTTCTGGCATGGGGTTGCCTCTTGCGGCAGAAATGCAAAATTCTGCATTGTTTTTCCCGTTTGTTCTCCTGCTGATCTTTGCAAACGGTGTTCTTTATTTAAAAATTGCAATGCAGATTATGTCCGGCCTGTTCATGCTGGGTTTTTTGTATGAAATGCGCCTTTCCCGGCTTACGGCTCTTACGGGCGCCATATTGATTGAACTGAGCGGAACACTTGCTTGGTTTGCGCATGGGCCCATTATGCCGCTCCCCTTTCTGCCGCTGCTGGCATGGGGGGTGTGGCGGAGTTGTCAGCCAGACCTTAAAACCCGGCTTGGCGGCTGTTTTATAACAGCACTGGCCATTGCGGGTTCTCTTTACGCCGGTTTTCCCGAAACAGCGTTTATGAGCGGCCTGCTAGTACTGTGCATTGCAATATGGCGGGTATGCACCTTGCGTGGCAAATGGTTGCAAGGTGCGTTGCCTATTGGGGTTGGCGGCATACTGGGGCTGTTTTTAAGTGCTCCTGCGGTTGTGCCTTTTCTTAGCCTGTTGCGCATTGGTTTTCTGGGCCAGAACACCAATTATCATGATGCGCATATGTTGGCGGCAAACCCTGCGCAAACCCTGTTTCCGTATCTTTTTGGCCCACCATTATATGCACTTTCTGCCGGAGGAGGTTCCGTAGCCGTTGATGTTTGGTGGCACACCGGAGGATATTGTGACATCGCGCTGATTTTTGCGGGCTGTGTAGGATTGTTCATGGCTTTCTCACGCGGGACTTCTTTCCGTGGGTTGCGCTTTGTGCTGGGGGGCTATTTGCTTCTTTCGGGGTTAAAAGCTGTAGGGTTTATACCTGTCAGCCGTCTTATAGACGTTATTCCCGGTATCAAGCAGACAATGTTTTACGTCTATATTGCACCGGGATGGTGGTTTGCTCTTACGTTACTGTCCTGCATGCTGCTTGATGATTTGAATACATCAAACCAACATTCGGGCCGTAAATCTATAAAGTTTGCTTTGGCTGGCACCCTTGTTGGCAGCGTTATATGCCTTTTTAAAGCGCGCCCACATATTATGGATTTTTATAATCACCCTGGGTACAAATGGTATCTGGGTTTATCTTTGATATGGGCAACCCTTGTGCTTACGGTATTAAGTGTTTCATTACTTGGTAAGCGTAAACATACTGTGGTTGCAGCACTTGTCGTAAATGCAGCGGTGTTGTTTTTTATACCCACCTTAACAGGCGTGCGTCCGGCACCGGTGGATACAGATGCTCTATCCTTGCTCAAACAGCTCACCACGCAAAAACGTCTTGTAAGTTTTGGCGTGTTTCCGCCCAATTATGGTGCGTTTTTTGGTATTCCCACCATAAACTACAATTTTCTGCCTTTGCCAGAGCGTTTTGCCGCGCAGATGGATCAGCACGTATGCCCTCATTATGATCATACAGCGTTCTTTTCCATTGGGTTGGGAAAGTTTTGTAGCGGAGATACCGAAGGTCTGACTTATGCAGGGTGGCAGGCGCCTTCTGTGTCTTTTCAGGATGGGCTTGCCTGGTTGCAGCAACATAATACCGGGGTCATCATGTATCCGGCAAATCTGCAATTCTGGCATGATCGGATCGGCACGCGCATTCCTGCACAGGCCAACAGTTATCAAAACCTTGGTGGCACTCCGGTTTCGGGTGTTTTTTCTCATCCTGAACTTGCGGGCGCAACGTTACGGCGTGTTGGTACAGGTTTGGGAACATACAATGGGGCTGCAAAAGGTGTGTGGCATATCAAATTATGCAGCAAAGAAAACTGCACTATAGCTGATGGAAAGCTTGAATATGCTGCCGATAACCTTGTTACATGGTTGAACTTGTCTACCCCACTTACGATTGAAGCAAACCAAACCCAACTGACATATTCCATTTGGAGCGATGCACCAGCCCAACCAGCAGCGATAGCCCTGTGGCCGGGAGAGGGCGGTAAGCCGATGCCGTTACTGACATTGGATATTGATCTGCCCAGAAGCTCCAATACCCGGCAACTCCTTAATAACGGCCATGTTGTTATTGAGGATCTTTCTGGCACAATGCCTTATTATCATGCAGATAATTGTGTTGTTACTTTTAAAGACTACACGCACGTCCATGCGGAGTGTGACAAACCGGGAAATCTTTTCCGTAACGAATTTTATGACGAAGGCTGGACTGCGGTTGTAAATGGCAGACCAGTGCAGTTGGTTCCGGCGGCAGATCAGGTACAGCAAAGCATCCGTTTGGGCACCGGGCATTTTGATATTGCGTATGACTATGCTCCGCAGCATGCACGGCTTATTTTTATACTTTTTACAGTAGGTCTGGTGGGCAGCGCAGTGGTGGGTATGATGGCCTGCAAACCGCGTAAAACGGTAGCAGAAGCCTGATATTTGTCTTGGTTATGAAATTATGCAAAAACATGACGCCTTTGCATACTCTTTACATGCTATATAGCACTGCATGTGTATGATTGGTCTTGAGGGTTTTGATATAAATGTCTGTGCAGTCAGATTTTTTTTTCCAATCAGAAGCTCAGGGTCAAAAACTGCGCATTGCTGTGCTTATCCCCTGTTATAATGAGGAAGTCACGATCGGGCAGGTTATCAGCGAATTTCAGGCTGCTCTCCCAGATGCCCGGATTTACGTTTACGATAACAATTCAAAGGATAACACTGTCGCCATAGCGCGGCAGCACGGTGCTGTTGTCCGTCAGGAAAGGCGGCAGGGCAAAGGCAATGTTATCCGCAGAATGTTTGCTGATATCAATGCCGATTTTTATGTGCTGGTAGATGGTGACGCCACGTATGAAGCTGCGGCTGCATCCCAGATGGTGCAACTTGCCTATGATCAATCTCTGGATATGGTAACGGGGTTACGTGTTTCAGACAGACAGGCGGCTTATCGCTTCGGGCACATTCTGGGTAATAGGGTGCTTACAAATCTGGTGCGGATTATGTTCGGGCAGGGCGTTAAGGATATGCTGTCCGGGTACCGTGTTTTTTCCAATCGGTTTGTAAAATCCTTTCCCGCCCTTTCAAGCGGGTTTGAAACCGAAACCGAGTTTACGGTACACGCTCTTAAATTGTGTATGCCTGTAGGGGAAGTGGAAACAGCTTATATTGAGCGTCCGGAAGGCTCCACTTCCAAACTCAATACATATCGCGATGGTGTGCGTATATTATTTACAATAATCAGCCTTGTGCGGTGCGAACGGCCTTTGCTGTTTTTTGGTGTTTTTTCTCTTCTCTTTTTTATGTTGGGCATGACGCTGGGTATCCCGGTCGTGCTGGAATTTATTAAAACCGGTTATGTGCCACGCTTGCCAACAGCGCTTTTGGCAACAGGGTTCGAGCTTCTGTCTGCTCTTTCCCTCGTTTGTGGGCTTATTCTGGATAGTATCGCGTTGGATCGTTTGGAAAAACGCCGGTTGAGTTATCTTTCCTACTCTCTCCCAATGCAAAGCCAGTAGGTTTTTCTTACGTAAATATGGCGTTTTGCAATGGGGAGGGTAGGGTATATTCAGCTCTGTAAAGGGATTTTTTTACCCGTTGGCCTTGCCGGTTGCGGGGTGATCTGCCGGAACAGGGAATATCCGATCATACACCATGTTAAACACAAAAGCGTAAACCAGATAAAACACGGCAATAGACATGCTGAGCGAAAACGCCGTGAGCACACTTTCATGTAGGTACCAGGCAATGGCGGGCAGCAGCACAACCTGCAACCCGGCTTCAAACAGCAGCGTATGCACAACACGCACGCCCACGGTTTTGTGGGTGGTGGCATAAAGCCGCGCCATCACCCGGTCAAAAACCACGTTGTAAAGATAGTTCCATATTGTAGCGGTTATGGCGCTGCCTATGCCGATCATCCCCATAGAGGATTCGTGCAGCCCAAACAGCGTGCTGCCGGTGGGGATAACAATGGCCAGTGCAATAAGCTCAAACAGCAATACGTGGCGCACACGGTCTGCCGTGCCGCGCGTGCCCACAGCAGGGGCATTTTGTGCAGCATGATGATCTGCCATGGTAGAGGAGGCCGGAGCGGCCTGAAGGGAACTGAATGTTTGCGTTGACATGCCGCGCAATCTATCGTCATCACGGCTAAAGGAAAGATAAGAACCATCAGGAAAACAGATGGATGAATGTCTCGCTCGAACAGCTTGAAGCCTTTGTTGCCACAGCGGATGCGGGCTCGTTTTCCGCAGCAGCCCGCCGTTTGGGGCGTGCGCAATCTGCTATTAGTACGCATGTGGCCAATCTGGAGGTGGATCTGGGGCTGGAATTATTCCTACGCACCGGGCGCACACCTGTATTGACACCAGAAGGTGAACGCCTGCTGCGTGAGGCCCGCGTGGTGTTAGACCGGCGCGAGCACCTGATAGGCGTGGCCCGATCTTTAGAAAATCAGGTTGAAAACCGGCTGGTTGTGGCAATAGATGAATTGTACCCCGAATACGCTCTGGGCCCGGTTTTTGCCGAATTTGCCGAACACTTCCCCTATGTGGAAATGGAAATCCTTTTCCCGCTCATGGAGGATGTTGGCCAGCTTGTGCAGGAAGGGGCCGCGCATCTGGGGGTTATGTGGCAGCAAACACGTATGCCGCCAGATCTGGCGTTTCGCACCATCGGGCGGGTGCCGCTTAAACTGGTATGTGGGCGCAACCACCCATTGGCAGCATGCGGCCCCATAGCGTGGGAAGATCTTAAACGGTATCGGCAGATCATGGTGGCTGCCCGTGGGCAGGAGCGCGAACGCCAACACCTGCGCGTAGCGGGCGAGGTGTGGTGGGTAGAAAGCCACTGGGTCATTCTGGAGCTGGTGAAGCACAATATCGGTTGGTCATTTATTTCAGATCATATTTTAGCGGCCTCTCCCGCAGCACCAGATATTGTTACGCCCCCCTTGGCGTTTGATGCCGGAGATAGGCCCGTGCCGTTGGCTGTGGTGTGGCATCACAAACGGCCGCAAGGCGCGGCTGCGCGCTGGTTACGGCAACGCCTCTGTGCCTCGGAGTCTGTTTTGTATAAAGGGCCAAAGGCCAGTTCATAAAAGCATGATCAATTGTAATGGATTGATATTTAATAAAATACAGCCGTTGTAACAAAACAACAATGCCACCTTAAAGCACATGTTTTGTCTTGCAGGCGAAATGAGAAACGCTATGATACCGAAACATTCCGGTATCGAGAGAAACAGTTCGCATGTCTCTTCAAAAAGTCCGTCCCTCTCTGCTGCGCGCTCTTTTGGGCAGTGCAGCCATTCTGACCATGGGAGGAACCGCCGCCAAGGCAGCGGAACCCGTATTACAGACCGAGCAGAGTGACGTTATTACCCTGCCAGCTTACTCCCCCCACACCATTTTGGTGGAAGATGCGGTTTACACCCACAACAAGGATGGCCGCGTTTATGTAGTGGATGCCGATTCCGGCAAACTGCTGGGCATGGTGCAGGCCGCCTATAACGCCAACATGGCGCTTACGCCCGATGCCAAGCGCATTTATGTGGCAGAAACCACATGGGAACGCGGCAACCGTGGCGCACGGAACGATCTGCTGGCTGAATATGATGCCAACACGCTTAAGATCACATCCGATGAAAAACTGCCCGCCCGCGCACTGGTTACGCCTAAAAAGAACGACTTCGCGCTGAATGCCGATGGCTCTCGTTCCTACGTGTATCAGATGAGCCCCAGCAACGCCGTGGAAGTGGTGGACAACACCGCCCATAAGGTGACGCAAACGGTAGAAATTCCCGGTTGCGCGCTGGTGTATCCGTGGGGCAACGCTGGCTTTTCCTCCCTATGTGCAGATGGCACGCTGGCCAATGTTAGCCTTGGGGCAGATGGCAAGGTGGGCATGATGCACACCGCACCGTTCTTTGAACCCGATAAGGACGGTATTTTTGAACAAAGCCCCACTGTTGCGGCAGATGGCACGGCTTACTTCATCAGCTACAGCGGCATGGTGTACCCCACTAAAATGGGGGAAAACAGCACGGTAGAAAAACCGTGGTCCTTGCAGGAAGGCGCGGGAATGAAAGCCGCCCCCGATTCCTCCAAGCCGTTTGAAGTAACATGGCGGCCCGGTGGCTGGCAGATTGCCGCACTGCACAAGGCATCTCACCAGATGTATGTGCTGATGCACAAAGGCACGTTCTGGACACATAAGGATAACGGCACGGAAGTGTGGGTGTTTGATACGCAAACCCACAAGCGCATCCGCCGCTATCCGCTTAAAGTGGCCAGCAACCTTGTAGGTGTTACGCAGGACGCACACCCGCTGATGTTCACTGCCAATGAAGATAATGGTGATTTCTTTGTTTCTGATGCGCTTACAGGCAAGCCCCTGCGCACCATAAAGGCCCTTGGCACATCCCTTATCTTTACGGTTGCGCCGGGTGAAGGATGAGCCTGCTGGCTGAAACAGCCCCGCTTGCGGCCCTGTGCGCAGGGGGCATTGGCACCATGTTTTTGGTGGCTGGTGTTTCCAAATTGCGTGGGCATGATGCGTTTTTAGGCACGCTGGCCTCTTACCGGCTTTTGCCCTCATGGTCATACGAAGGTGTGGCATGGGGCTTGGCTGGGGCAGAGGTTCTGACTGGTCTGGCGCTGTTTTCCGGCTTTGCCGCCGGGCTTGGCGGTTTGGCTGCTGCGGCCATGCTGGTGGTGTTTGCACTGGCTATGGGCATAAACGTTGCCCGTGGGCGCACCAGCCTGTCTTGCGGGTGTACGCCCGGTTTGGTGTCCGAAACTTTGTCATGGAAGCTGGTAGCCCGCACCGTGTTGTGCGTGCCGCTGGCGCTGGCCCCGCGCTTTGCCTCTGGCGTTTCTGCCTTTGTATGGGGGCAGGGCGTTATGGCGGGTGTGGCGCTGTATCTGGTGTGGTTGGCACTGGTGGCCTTGCCGCCAGAACGCGTACCCGGATCTGGCGGAGGGCAGGAAGCATGATGCTGTTTTTGTACATCTGGCAGGGGCTGCTTACGGTTCTGGCCCTTGGGCTTGCCGTTATGCTGGTGGCCTTGGCCCGCCAGATTGGCGTGCTGCACGAACGCCTTGCACCCTTAGGGAATCAGGAAGCCAAGCCGGGGCTGGATGTGGGGCAGATTGTGCCGCGTCTGGTTTTGCATACGCTACAGGGCCAGCCTTTTGTGGTGGGCGATACCCTGCCCGCAGGAGCCAAGCAGCTTTTGCTGTTTGTGGCGGCGGAATGCCCGGTGTGTAAGCGCGTTATCCCCATTGCACGGCAGGTGGCTGCCGAACGCGGGTTAGACCTTATTTTTGTGGGCGATGGCCCCGAACCTGAATTGAAAAGCATGGTGGCTGCCCGCCCGGAAATGCAGGGTGTTCCCCTGATAACCGGCGTGGAGCTGGCCCTTGTGCTGCAAATTAACCGTATGCCAGCCATGGTGCTGCTTGATGAACGCGGCACCATTCTGGCCAAAGACCTCGTGAATACCCGGCGTCAGATCGAAGGGTTGCTTGGCAACGTTACCGCCACACCCCCGCAGGGTCTGACCGATACAGGAGCAATGTCTCATGCTGCCGTCTGAAAACAAGAACTCCGCAGAACAGGGCACCCTGTTTGACCGGTTGACCGAATCTCTGCTCCGCCGTTTTGCGGGCAAAACATCCCGCCGTGGCGTGGTGGCAAAGCTGGGCGGCGTGGCCGCTGCCGTGCCGCTGTTTCCGCTGCTGCCGGTAAGCCGCGCCAATGCGGCTTCTTCCTCTGCCGCCAAGGCCGTGGCCAAGGCTACAACGCCGTTTGGCGCCAAAGCGCAGGCTAAAGATGCCAATGCGTGCGATTACTGGCGTTATTGCGCTATTGATGGCAATTTGTGCTCTACCTGTGGGGGTGGCGTTCATAGCTGCCCGCCGGGCACAGCGCCTTCTCCCACATCATGGATTGGTAGCTGCTACAACCCGCAGGATGGCAATTCCTACATGATTGCGTATCGTGATTGCTGTGGCCAGGATTCCTGTAACGAGGTGACCTGCCTGAACACGGATGGAGATCAGCCTTCCTACCGCCCCATGGCTAATAATGACATCATCTGGTGCTTTGGCACGGGCACGTCTGAAATGTACAACTGCTCCACGGCTGCGGTGATCGGGAAAGCTTCCTGATTATGTTGCGTGCTGTTTTCCGCCTTGCCGTGCCTGCTGTTGCAGCGTGTGCAACACTGGTTTTGGCAGGCGGGGTGGCACGCGCGGCAGATGCCGTGCCGGGGGCCACAAGTTTAAACCCCACGCAGGTTGCTTATCTTTCGCACTGCGGGGGGTGCCACGGTATTGCGGGCGTATCTGGCCCAACCTTTGTGCCTCTGCTGCGTGATAGCGTGGGCAGCTTTGCCTGCACGGATGAAGGGCGGAAATATCTGGTGCAGGTGCCCGGTGTTTCCATGTCCCTCATTCGGGATGATCAGCAGTTGGCAGATGTCATGAACTTTGTGCTGATTGATCTGGGCGGCAAAAGCACGCCGCCGGGCTTTAAGCCCTATACAGCCGCAGAAGTGCATGAATGGCGGCAACACCCGCTTTCTATGCCAGACTTCATGGCCAACCGTGCGCATGTGCTGGAGCGCTCTTTGGCTGCGTGTCATCGTGGCAACAATGGCGCGGCTGCAACAGTAAAGTAACACGGTAAGCCCTGTTCTGCGGGGCTGCTCTCGGCTAGATCACAGCTTTGGGCCACAACACTGTAAAACAGAAGCAAACCCGCCCCCTGCCGCGGTTGTTTGTGGATAATGGGAGTATCAGGGAGCATGCGTTTGCGCCACCGTTTGTCCGCCGGTATGTGTTTTGCCCTGCAACTGGCAGCACTGCCTGCATTTGCGCAGGAAAAAACCACCCCCGATGATGCCGAGCGCCCTTTGGCGGTGGAAGAAACAGCAGCAGAAAAAAAGCAGGCCCAGAAGGATGAGGTGAATTTAAAAAGCCCTTCCAGCCACTCATGGTTTGATGATGTTGAAGGCCATATTGTGGTGGAAGCCGGTGTAAACGGTAACCCATGGACCAAAACAGGCCGCAACTGGGCGCAGTCTTACGTAGATAGGGCCAATACTGCCACACTTAACCAGATTACAGGCACAATCTCCCACCCGGTAACAGAACTGGGCGATGGTTATGGGCTGGGTTTTGTGTTTGAGGTTCTGTATGGCTCCGATGCCCGGTTTAACCCCACCATTGGCATGGGGGATGGCAACCTGACAGGCATATACCAGTGGACGCCCACGCAGGCGCATATTGATGCCCACCTGCCGTGGCTGACCAAAGGCGGGATAGACCTGCAAATCGGCCAGCAATACGGTATTCAGGGTTTTGAAGGCACAGATGCGCTGGAACGGCCTTTTTATTCCTACAACTATTCATCCGATTACATTGTGCCGTTTGAAACCGTGGGTGTTCTGGCTACATGGCACATGACAGACCACGCAGCCCTTGTGCTGGGTGTAAACGCCGGTAACTCCACCACCTTTGGCCATGCCAAAAACAATAGCCGCCCCAAAGGGTATTTTGGCTTCCAGTTTACAGAACTTGCAGATGGCAAGCTGGATGTTGCCGCCATTGGCTATTTTGGCCCGCAGCAAAGCGTGTACGCCATTGGGCGCGAAGCCAACCACGATATGGAATATATCGGAGACCTTCTGGCCTCCTACAAAATTAACGATAAAACCACCGTCACCCTGAACGCCACCTACTTCCATGATGATTACCTGCGGGATGACGTTTATGGTGTAACGGCCTATTTCGCGCATGATTTCAGCGATGAACTGACGTTTAACGCCCGTGGTGAAATTTTCCGTGATAATAATGGCGGCGTGGTGGGCAACAACACATCCCCCATGTCTTACGTGAACGAATTGCGTGGCCAGAACTATCCGTACGATTATGCACCCGGCACCACCTATGGGGAACTGACGGTGGGTGTTACGTACCGCCCCGGTTTTCTTAAACTGCCCAAAGGGTCTTTTTCCATTCGGCCGGAAGTGCGGCTTGATAAATCCCTTAACGGCACGCGGCCCTTTAACCGCGTTTCCCCCACGGATGATCCAAACGTGAACTATGCCAATAATGGCATGAACAACATGTTCTGGTTCAGTTGTGATGCTATCTGGGCATTCTAAAAACCCGCTCCGCCGACCCACCACCGGCACAACACAGAGGATCAGCCCGTGCAGAACCTGATATACGCCAATGCTGCCCTTACTGTTGTGCTGCTTGCGGCCTGCATTGTTATGGGCTTAATGCTGCGCCGTATCCGCCGCTTGTTTCAGGAAATTGCACCTGTGGGCGCACTTACCAGCTCACGCGGGCCACAACCGGGAGATGCCTGCCCACCGCAGCCTTTCCACACATTGGCGGGGGGTGTTCTGGGGCTGGCTGGTGGCGCCAAGCCGCGGCTGGTGCTGTTTGTTTCTGCAACATGCCCGATTTCTCGCAAGGTTATCCCTATTGCACGCAACTTCTGCGGGCGTGAAAATCTGGAACTGGTGCTGGCGGGGGATGATGCCCCAACCATCCAGCAGCACTTTGCCCAGCAAACCAACACACCGGCTGCTGCGTTTATAAATGATCCGGCGCTGGGCCGTGCCTTGCAGGTAGATAAATTGCCTGCCGCGTTTTTGTTCGATCAGCAGGGCACGCTTATTGCCCGTGGGTTGGTGAACAACCGCGAGCATCTGGAAAGCCTGCTGAACGCGTGGGAAAGCGGGTTTAGCACGGTGCAAACCTATATGCAGCACACGCGCCGCAACCGCGCGTGATGCTGGACGTGTAATTATAAAATATTTGGTAATGATATTATAAATAATCGCAAATAGTTTTTATTGACTCTGCTGCTCATAACTTGCCAGATTTAAATTAAGTAATGGAAAAGAGCAGGAGTGCCACCATGACCGACTCCTTTCATCTCCCCAAAATCTCTCTTGAAGGGTTGGAGAAAATTATTATCGCGTACAGTCATGTGCCCGATAATCCTACGCTAGATATTCTTGCGCGGCTTACCAAAATGGGGTCTGCTGCTATCAGCAGAAACAATAAATTTCTAATGGATATCGGCGTTATTGCTGGTGCTGCAGAAAAAACAGTTACCCCTTTAGGCCAAAAGCTGGGGCATGCTCTGGAATATGCTTTAGGGGCCGATGCACAAGCATACTGGCGCGAGGCTATCTCTAGCAATTCTGCCATGATGGAGCTTATCACCACAGAAGATATCAAGCGTGGGATGAGCGAAAAGGATTTATCGGCACATATTCTAGATGTTTCGGTGCATAAAAAGCATGCGCATACGCAAACAGGCGCACGGTGTTTGATAGATATTTTGTTAGAAAGCGGATTGCTTGAGCAAGATCAAGACATGCTTGTTGCCGCACCAGCACAGCCAGCCAAAGATAAGGCGCAACTGTTCGGCCTACAGGCAGAAGATTCCGCGCCAGATACCAAGGGCAGCGCGCCACCAGCCGCACTTATGGGGCTACCGCTTGCGGGGCAGAATACCACGCGCCCAGATATGCCCTACATCATGCTTAATCTGACATTGCCGGAAACCGAAGATCTAGCGGTTTATGAAAAAATATTTCGTGCTCTTAGGGAAAACCTTTTGGGGTTGCCCCCCTTGCCCTAAAGAGTGTTCGCTACCTGCAAGGCAGGCATGAGTATGGATATGTGCAACCTCTCCTACAGCTAGGCGTTGGGGATAGCATGTGGCATGGTTTTACACGCAAAACCAACATGTTGCCGTTTACCGCCGGATTTAGGAGAACACGTTTTGGGTATTCCCGATATCACACTGCACGATGGTCTTACTTTTCCCGTTATTACCTTTGGTACATACAAACTGAACGGTATAGCTGGCATGGAAGCAATGGTCAGCGCATTGGATGTAGGGTACCATGCGCTGGATAGCGCCTTTAATTATGAAAACGAAGGCGCCGTAGGCCATGCCGTGCGCAAAAGTGGTAAAAAGCGGGAGAACCTGCGCATTGCCTCCAAACTGCCAGGCCGCCACCATGATTATAACGAGGCACTGACAACAATTGAAGAATCCCTCTACCGTGCGCAGTTGGATTATTACGATCTGTATTATATTCACTGGCCCAACCCCAAGGTTGGCAAGTATGTAGAGGCATGGCAGGCGCTTATTGAAGCCAAAAAACGTGGCTATGTGCGCTCTATTGCCGTGTGTAACTTCCTGCCCGAACATCTGGAAAAATTGCAGAAAGAAACAGGGGTTCTGCCATCTATCAACCAGATTGAGCTTTCTCCCTACTTCCCGCAGGATGATATGCGGGCGCTGCATAAAAAGCTGAATATTCTTACCCAGTCATGGAGCCCCCTTGGCCGGGCCAACAAGCTGCTGCAAGATCCGCTGATTACAAAAATTGCCCAGCGGCTCAACAAATCTACCGTGCAGGTTATCCTGCGCTGGCACCACCAGTTGGGTTGCGTGCCTATTCCCAAAGCTTCCAGCAAAGAACATCAGATTTCCAATATGGATATTTTTGATTTTTCACTGACAGAGCAGGATATGAAGGACATGGCAACCCTTGCCCGTCCTGATGGCCGCAGCCACGGGCAGGATCCCGCAACGTACGAAGAGTTTTAATTAACTATGGAGGCTCTCCGTCTGGCGCAGTTGCAGATTTTCTGCGCCGTGATGGAGGAAGGCTCGGTGGTTGCGGCCTCGCGCCGTATGCACTGTGTGGCCTCCAACATTACGGCGCGGCTCAAGGAGCTAGAGCAGCTTTTGGGGCAGGATCTGTTTGCGCGGGAAAAAGGGCGGCTTATTCCCACGCCAGAAGGCCGCCTGTTTTACCATGAAGCGCGAGAGGTTGTAGAAAAAACCCATAGACTTGCAAGCTTTTTTCAGCCCGATGTGCCGCGCGGTATTTTGCGTATAGGGGCGCTGGATGTGGCTTTGGCGCATTTTTTGCCCCAATATATGCCAGCCTTTATGGCCGCCCACCCGGATGTGGAAATACGCCTGTTACACCGCGCCAGCTATACGTTGGAACATATGCTGGATGATCAGGAACTGGATCTGGCTATAACGGATGGCCCTATTGTGCATCCGCTTCTTGAAAGCCGCTTTGTTTTTACAGAAGAACTGGTGCTGGTGGCCCCACAAAATATCCGCAGTTTACAGGATATTCACTGGCCCAGCACGACAGTGCTTTTGTTCCACACAGATTGCTTTTACCGTAGCGCGTTTGAACGCTGGATGGCAGAGCAGGGCTTTGTCCCTCGTGCCATTCAAACAGTGGAATCTTACGATGTCATTCGGGCCTGCGTGCGCGATGGTATTGGTATTTCCTGTTTTCCTAAAAGCATTTTTCAACATAAAGCACCAGATGATGTGCGCGTGTTAGCCGTGCAAGGGTTACGCCCGGCCCCTGTTTACTGTGTATGGCGGCGTAATGGTGCAAAACCTTTGCTACGCAGGTTTATAAATACCATTTGCCCGGCAGAAAGAGATTAAAACCATTCATTTTTCATAAATGGTTTACTGATATATCATTACTTTTAATGAACACATGTGTGCGTCATACTGCAAACAGCATTTCATAAAAAAGGAGAACACCTCATGGCTGATGTCAAACAGCAGGATCTGTTCATCAATAATGAATGGGTAAAACCCACATCTGGCAAATATACGCCCATTAAAAGCCCCGCTACGGGGGAGGAAGTTGGGCAGGCCGCAGAAGGCAACCCACAGGATGTTGAAAAAGCTGTGGCCGCCGCAAAGGCTGCGTTTAAAGGTTGGAGCAGTAAACCTGCCAGCCAGCGTGCCGATTATCTTTACGCCCTTAAAAACCTTGTAGAGCGCGATAAGGAACGCCTGGCCACCATTATTACCTCAGAAATGGGTAAACCCATTAAGGAAGCCCGCGCCGAGGTGGATTTTGCCGCAGGGCTGCTGCGTTTTGCGGCGGAAAATGCCCGTAGGCTTCAGGGGGAAATTATACCCGGTGAACGTGAAGGTGAAAAAATCCTGATCGACCGCGTACCGCATGGTGTGGTGGGGGCTATAGCAGCATGGAACTTCCCACTGGCTTTGTGTGCGCGTAAAATTGCACCGGCTCTGGCGGCAGGCAACACCATTGTTCTTAAACCCGCTGATGGCACACCGCTTTCTGGCTTGGCATTGGCTGAACTGGTGCAGGAAGCAGGTATTCCCGCAGGTGTAGTTAATGTGGTGACAGGCAGCGGCCAAGGCGTGGGTGTGCCACTGGTGGCACATAAGGATACACCGCTGATTACCATGACAGGCTCTACCCCCGCAGGTAAGAAGATTATGGCAGCCGCAGCCGAGCACCTTAAGGAAGTGCGGCTGGAGCTGGGTGGTAAAGCGCCTTTTATTGTCATGGAAGATGCAGATATTCCCGCAGCAGTGGAAGCTGCCGTTACGGCACGTTTCTTTAACGGTGGGCAGGTGTGTACAGCCAACGAACGTACTTACGTGCAGGAAGATGTGTATGATCGTTTTACCATAGCGCTAAAGGATCGTATCGCCAGCCTGAAAGTGGGGGACCCGATGGATGATGCCACAGATATGGGCCCCAAGGTGAATGAAACCGAGCTGGAAAAAGTGGATGGCATTGTGCAAAAAGCCATATCACAGGGGGCAAAATTGGCACTGGGCGGCAAGCGTCTTACTGGTGGCCTGTTTGATAAAGGCACTTTTTACGCCCCCACATTGCTCACAGACATTACCCCGGATATGGACATTGTGCAGGACGAGGTATTTGGCCCCGTGTTTTCCCTTATCAAGGTGAAGGATTTTGATGAGGCCCTAACCCGCGCTAATGATAGCCGCTATGGGCTTTCTGCCTACCTGTTCACCAATGATCTTTCCCGTATCCTGCGTATGGGCCGGGAACTGGACTTTGGGGAAATTTACGTCAACCGTGGATCGGGTGAAGAACCGCAGGGCTTCCACCACGGCTATCGTGAAAGCGGATTGGGGGGTGAGGACGGTCAGCACGGGCTGGAAGCCTATGTGCGCACCAAAACCATTTATCTCAACGCGTAATATCCAATACGCGCCACGCCATAGGCTTTAAGTGTGGCGTGGCGGATATAAAAAACCGTGCCGGGGCAGAGCACACCCGGCACGGTTTTTTTGTTTTCAGGAAAGATTTAGTCCCGATCTTTTATGGTCTGTTCAATCTGTTTTTCCAGATCATGTGGTTGGGCTGTGGTAAAGTGTGTCATTACAAACGCGGTCATATCTGCAAGATCACGGTTGCTTAAACCGCCTCCCGTAAAGTGCGGCATAATCTGCACGCCCGTTGCCGTTTGCAGGCCGGTGCCATTTACCAAAACCTGTATCAGGTTACGGCCATTATCCGCACCGAGTGATCTGCCGCCCGCAATGCTGGCAAAGCTGCTTTGCCGCCCTGTGCCATCTGGCAGATGGCAGCCCACACAGGCCGCGGCATAAAGCCGTGCGCCACGGCTGTTTTGCGGCAGGCTGGCATCACCACTGGCTGTTTTGCGGAAGGTTACAGAATCCTGCGGTGTGCTAACAGGTTTTGTGCTGCGCAGATACGTTACCATAGCCTGAATATCCGCAGGGGTAAGGTAACGCAGGCTGTGGCCAATAACATCTGCCATATCACCAGATGCCGTGCCGTGGCCATCTGCATGGCCGGTGGAAAGGTATTGCGCCAGTTCGGCATCTGTCCAGCCGCCAATACCGGTTTTGGTATCGGACGAGATGTTATAGATGCGCCAGCCATTTAGCATATTGCCGCCAAGTGCCTTGCTGGTGGAAAGCCCAAAGGTGAGCGTGCGTGGGCTGTGGCAATCTGCGCAATGGCCTGCGCCTTCCACCAGCCAGCGGCCACGGTTCCACTGGGCAGATTTTGTGGTGTCATCTGGGTAGGCAGAGGCCGGGCCGTTCACGATGTTCCAGAAAATCATCAAACTGCGTATGGAAAAAGGAAAACGCAGCTTGTTTTCTGGCGGGGTGCTGGCAGATGTGGGCAATGTGGCCATATAAGCCCGAATATCCCGCACATCCTGATCACTCAGGCGCGCATAGGCGGGGTAGGGCATGGCGGGGTAAAGGTGCTTGCCGCCGGGGGAAACACCCTGCTTTACGGCAGCAACAAATTCCGCATCGCTCCACGCGCCCACGCCGTGCTGCTTATCTGCTGTAATGTTGGTGGAATATACCACTCCCATGCCCGGTAACTTGAACGCCCGTCCGCCAGCATACGGCATACCGCCGGGGGCCGTGTGGCAGACCTCGCAATCCGATGCGCGGGTAAGGTACTGCCCGCGTTCTACGGGCGTGCTGCCGGGTGTGCCTTCCTCGGCAGCACTGGCATGGGCAGCATGTGTGGGCAGGCATAAGGTTGCCAGCAGCACAGTTGCCGCAGCACCTTTGGCAGAAAGGGAAACACGCTTAACGGATGGAAAAGAAAAATCATGTTTCATGGTCTTACTCTTTCCCTTCCGTGTTGCGGGCAGAAAGCAGGGGCAGGGTGCGGTAACGGTGCCCCCGTGCGGCGGCCATGGCGTTAGCCAGAAGCGGGGCGGCTGCGGCTGTGCCAACCTCACCAATACCGCCGGGGTTTTCCTTGCTGGGCATCACCACCACATCAATGCGGCGCGGGGCTTCGTTCATGCGCATTACGCGCCATGTGTTGAAGTTTTGCTGCTGCACACGCCCGTTTTCCAGCGTGATCTCATTATACAGGGCGGCGGAAAAGCCAAAAATCAGGCCACCCTCTATTTGTGCAATCACTTGGTCTGGGTTGATAACCTGCCCGCAATCTACCGCAGCAGTTACGCGGTGGATAATCACTTCATCCGGGCTGGGCATTTCAATTTCTGCAATGCTGGCCATGTAAGACCCAAAAGCAAACTGCAAGGCCACACCGCGTGCCCGGCCTTTGGGCATAGGCGTGCTCCAGCCTGCATCTGCGGCGGCGCGTTCCAGCACAGCCAGCGCACGTGGGTTGTTTTGCACCATGGCGCGCCGATAAGCTACCGGATCTGCCCCCGCGCGGGCGGCCAGCTCATCTATAAATCCTTCCACCACAAACAGGCCGCGTGTGCCACCTACACCGCGCCACCATGCGGTGGTAATGCCGGGGGCCTCGCGCCGGGCAAATTCCAGCCGATACGCGGGGTAGGTGTAGGGCGTAACCACCGTGGCAAGGGAGAGGTCATCATCATACCCATCCTTTGTGAGTTCTGGCGGGTCCCACCGCGCCACAACTGCCGGGCCAACAATGCGATGTTGCAGTGCGGTGATATGCCCTTTTTCATCCAGCGCGGCGGTGAGTTTATCTACATAAGCTGGGCGATACCTATCTTTGGTAATATCTTCTTCCCTGCTCCAGATAATTTTCAGCGGGTAGGGCACCTGTTTTGCAAACTGCACGCACTGGGTTACGTATTCGTGCTCCAGCCTGCGGCCAAAGCCGCCGCCAATATACTGGCTGTGCACTGTAATTTTGCTGGCGGGCAGGCCGGTTATTTCGGCTGCCGTATCTCGCGCACGTTCGGCTACCTGTGTGCCTGCCCATACATCGCACCCATCTGGCCGCACATGGGCGGTGCAGTTTATGGGTTCCATAGGGGAATGCGCCAATAGGGGCTGCTGATAAGTGGCCGTATAGGTGGTGCCGGATTGGCCAATAATACCCGGCGCATCTGCCTTGGCGTTGGCCACAATGGCCGGGCCGTTTAGCCCTGCGTGCAGATCATCATAAATGGTTTGGGTGGTAATGGTTGCGTTTTTTCCAAAATCCCATTTCAGGTTCAGGGCCTTTAACCCTTTGCGGGCCGCCCAGTAATGGTTGGCGACCACGCATACGGTATCTTTATTATCCGTTACCAGCACGGCTTGCACGCCGTTTACGGCCAAAGCGGCATTACGGTTCATGCTGCGCACGGTGCCGCCTTGCACGGGGCAGGCGGCCACGGTGCCAATTTTCATGCCCGGCACCTGCACATCCATGCCAAAGCGGGCTGCGCCATCTACCTTGATCTGGCTATCCAACCGATGATGTTTGCGGCCAATAAGTGTGTAATTGCCAGCATCTTTGAGTTTTGGTTCTTTGGGCACAGGCAATTTGGCGGCATTTTCGGCCACATCGCCAAATGGCACGGTGCGGCCAGAAGGCGGGTGCATAACGGCCCCATTGGCGGTTGTGCAGCTTTCTGGCGCAACGCCCCAGCGTGTGGCTGCGGCCTGCACCAGCATAGCGCGTGCTGCCGCACCGGCTTGGCGCAACGGCAACCATTCTGTCATGGTAGAGGTAGAACCGCCGGTAATTTCCGCCCCGCCACCGGGGGGCGCGGCCTCTATTTGCACGGCAAACGGATCTATCCCCAGTTCTTCCGCCATCAGCATAACGGAGGATGTGTAAATACCTTGCCCCATCTCGATATTTGGTAAAATAAGGGTAATGGTATTATCTGCGGCAATACGGATAAACGCGTTGGGAGCAAAAGGGGTGGCAACATCTTCTACCAGCATGCCGGTGCCTGCCTGCGTGGCCTGAGCTGCCCGCCCACGAGGCATGGGCCACAGTGTGGCCAGCAACAATGCGCCGCCCGCTTGCAGCACGCGCCTGCGGCCTGTTTGGAGCTGCGCGGTGGATGAGGGGGAATGTGTGCTCATGCCAGTTCTCCCGCTGCGTGGTGAATGGCTGCGCGAATACGCATATACGTGCCACAGCGGCACATATTGCCAGACATGGCGCTGTCTATCTGTTCATCCGTGGGGTTGGGGGTGGTGCGCAGCAGGGCTACGGCGGCCATAACCTGCCCCGGCTGGCAGTATCCGCACTGCACCACATCCAACGCTATCCACGCAGATTTGATGGCCCGCACAATCGGGTCTGCCATGTCCAGACCTTCCGGGGTGGTAATGGCGCGCTCTCCCACCAGCCCAACGGGTAGGTTGCATGCGCGTACGGCCTTGCCATCTACATACACGGTGCAGGCCCCACACTGGGCAATGCCGCAGCCAAACTTGGCGGCATTTAAGCCCAGAATATCGCGCAAAACCCAGAGCAACGGCGTATCGGCATCAACATCCACGCTGTGCGGCTGGCCGTTTATCACAAGGGTTGGCATAGGGGGGCTCCTGTAGTTGGCGGGGGAAAGACCAGCCTAACACTTTCGGAGCGGGAACGAAACGGAATCCTCTTTATTATATATGCAAGAATACAGACGTGGATATTCACCCAGTCTGTTTTTGCCGGAAGTGCAGCAGCGTTTGTGCGTGGCTGACAATCTTGCCTACAGGCAGAGGCAGGTTTGCGGGTGTGTAGTGGTCTTCATGCGCAACGCCGGTTTCCACCTTGTCTGCCCAATACTGCAAACCACCCTGAATACACATGGCCAGAAAACACGGGTTAAGGTGGTGGCTGGGCACCAGTTCGTACACCAGCGTGCCGGGCTGGCACCATGCCACATTGGCAAGGCCCGCGCCTAAAAAGCCCACCACCATATCGGCTTGTGCAAACAGGTCTATTTGCTGGGTTACGGGCAGGCGTTCGGGGCGTACACGGGCAAAGCCGAGCGTGGATAAAGCTTCGGCCAACGCGGCCTCGTTAGGCATGCGGCGGTTTGTGGCTTCGCCGCGTTCCAAAAACAGATAGCGCCCGCGTTTGGGGGTGGTGCTGGCGGCCCGGCGTAACGCCGCATAGGCGGCAAGTGCTGTTTGGGATGCTGTAAAATCAGTTTTGCCGCGCACAAAATCTGTATAAACCACGCGCGCAAAGGCATAGCGTGTGCCGTGCCGGGTTATCAGCCGCCGTTCGGGCGCCAGCCCCGCCAATGTTACAAATTGCTCCTGCCACGGGGTAAGGGGGGGCAGCAAAAACACATCGTTCTGCCCAGCGTGTTTAAGAAAATAGTAAAGAGCCGGAACCGTATGCGCTACCCAGTGGTAGTAATTGGTGTTCCAGTGGTCAAACCCTGCCCATGCGGTGCAATTGTGCTGTTCTACAGGTGTGTTGGCCGGAGCCGCATGCCAGCGATTGAGCGCGTCCGGGCCTTGGGTATAAACTGTATCATGCAAGGGGCGGCCTTCCCATGCAAACAGGGCCAAGGCGGGGTCAAACACCGCGGGGCCAAAACTGTAGCGGTATATGGGGGGGGTATCTGTGTGCCAGTCTGTTAGCAGGCTGTGGGTGCCATCGGGCAGCGTGCCGCCAAAGGCAAAGTTTCCGCCCATGCGAGATGAGGTTTCAATTAACCCCCGGCCTCCAGAGGCCTGAAACACACACGGAAAAGTAGAAAGAAGCACAGACATGGCAGGGGGCTTTAGCGTTTTGCAAGGGTGTGCCAAGTATAAGGGTGGGGCTTGGGTTCAGGCAATAGGGCGGAACTTTGGCGCGCACAGTATGCAAGGTAGAGCGGATGCAAGACGGTTCCTATAACGAAGTTCCGGTTATCAGAACACCAGTTTTTAAAACCCCGGCGGATGATCTGGCTTACTGGCAAGCCAACCCGGATGTGGCCACGTGCGGGCTTTCTGCCTCCCAGCATTATGCCCAGCATGGCCAGCACGAAGGGCGTATGCAGGCTGCCAATCAGGATTTGGTGGCCGCCATGCGCGAACGCAAGCTGGAGCGCATTGCCTTCCGCCAGAACCCCGTAACACCGCGCACCTACGGCCAGCCAGCCAATTATATGACAGACGCTATAAAGCAGGAATTTCATATTCCGCCTTTTCCGCCCATTTCCGCCCATAATTACGGCGGCTATATTGCGGGCCTGCAAAAGCAGCATCCGGATTGGATGTTTTTGGATGTAGGGGCCGGGCTGCGCGATACCGTAACCGAGCAGATGGTGAATGTGGATGTGTTTCCCGCCCTGAGCACGGATGTGGTGTGTGTGGGGGAAAACCTGCCTTTTGCCGATGCTCAGTTTGATTTTGTGCTCTGTGCCGCCACGCTGGAACACACCAAACGCCCGTGGGAAGTAGCAGCGGAAATCTGCCGCGTGCTCAAACCCGGCGGCATTGTGCGCATAGATTATCCGTTCTTGCAGCCTGTGCATGGCTATCCATCTCATTACTTTAACGCCACGCCTGAAGGAAATATCAGCCTTTTTGAAAAATGGTGTGATATCCAGTATTGCGTTGTAGAAGATCACTTCCACCCTGTGCATGCCCTGCGCTGGATGATGGAGGATTGGAAGAACGGTCTGCCAGAACATGCCAAGGCCCAGTTTGGCAACATGCGGGTGGATGACTTTTTGTCTGCCCCCATTCCAGACATGATGCAGCAACCTTTTTGCACGGAATTAAGCCCCGAAACCAAAAAGGTGATTTGCGCGGGTTCTACGCTGGAAGGGGTTAAAAAGCAGGGCCCGCAGTTTTATGGCAGCCTGCGCGAAGAACATCTGGCGCAGGAAGTGCAGCAGGCCCGGCGGGATGTTGAGATCATGCGGGCTTCCTCATCATGGAAGCTTACAGCCCCGCTGCGTAAGGTGGTTGGCCTGCGGCGCAAATAAAGGCCGCAGCCCGATTAACGGAAAAAAAGCGGGAAAAAATACAGCCAGCAGATGATAAACATCAAGGCGCCAGTTATCAGCACCGGCAGCACGATTGTTACAAACGCCCCAAAGCGTGAGGGGCGTTCTGGCGGCAACCCGGCTGCCTGATTAACCTGCGCAACGCGTGCATCAATATCTGCGTCTATTGGGTTTTCCTCTGTCCAGTCTTCTTCTGGCGTGGGGGCGGGCGCATTTATCATGTGTGATCCTTATACTGGTGCTGGGCAAAAGCGCTTGCACCAATGTATAGCGCACAGCCCATTTTATGCCCCACCATACCAAGTATGAGAGACAGAATCGGGCAAATAGCATTTTTAAGCGATGGCTGGTGCGAATAGCCGATATACAGCGCAAAATTTAACCCTAGATGATAATCATTCTCTCTCAAAAAGGAAAGATATGTTTCAACATAGTTAATTTGTTCTAAATGGATTAACGTTTTGATTGAGCTTACGTTAGAAAAATATTAAACGGATTCCCAGACTGCATATACAAAATCAGAATAACGTGAGGTATTAAGAGCATGACAACACTAACTGTAAATACAAGTGGGGATTGGGGCGTTCCCACTACTTATGATGGTGACGATGTTATTTTAGATGGAACATCATCTCCGATTACAGTTAACGTTGTAGCGCATAATTACGGTGGCTGGACTGAAGGTGATACGGCAAATTCCAACTTCCATTCCCCCACCATGACCATTAAAGGGAATGTTACGTTCACCGGTGATGGTTACCTTTCTATCAACAATACGGTTACGAACGACGCCTCATCCTTCACTGTTGAATCGACCAACTTTGCAGTAAATGGCACCCTGACAGGAAACACCGTTACCATTGCAAACGGTGGCACCCTGTCTGTTGGCACGTTGAAGGCGCCTGTTACTTTCGGGGCCTCTTCCTCAGATTCCAGCGGGTATAATACGTTAATTGTTAGCAATTATGCGTCCAGCGGAACGCTCACAATTAACAACCTGTCTCCGCGCGATCAGATTGTGTTTTCCAATGGTGAAACCACAAGCCTAAGCTGGAGCGGCAATGGCAACGAAATTGTGGATCAGGACGGAACAGTTCTGGCGAACGTGACCTTTGCTGATGGGTATAGCAAGGACGATTACTCCTTTAACGGAGACAGCGTAACCGTTACCTGCTTTTTGGCTGGCAGCATGATCCGCACGCCCGAAGGTGAAAAGGCGGTGGAAGACATCCAGCTTGGTGATGACGTTGTAACTTTTGACTGGCAGCAGAACAAAGATGTGGCATGCCCGGTTGTGTGGGCCGGTAAAGCCCATGCACATGTGCAGGCTGATCTTACGGATGATGAAGCAGGCTGGCCCGTGCGTGTTCTTGAAAACGCCATTGCCCCCGGCGTGCCTTACAAGGATATGCTGATTACGGCCGAACATTGCCTGTTTTTTGATGGCAAGTTTGTACCGGCCCGTATGCTGGTGAATGGCGTATCCATTTTTTACGATAAATCCATTACCTCTTACGATTACTATCATATCGAAACAGCGCAGCACGCCGTTATTACTGCCGATGGCGTGCAGACAGAAAGCTATCTGGATACCGGCAACCGTTCCACCTTCCGCCAGCTTGGCAAGGTTGCTGCGCTGCGTGGCAAGGCCAAAAGCTGGGCGCATGATGCAGGCGCCCCTTTGGCGGTAGAACGTGCTTTTGTTGAACCCCTGTTCCATGTTCTAAATACACGTGCGCATGATATTGCAGGCCATATTGCGCAGGCTAAAAAAGCAGAAACAACGGTAGATCCAGACCTGTATCTGGTTACAAACACCGGCGCTATTGTGCGGCCCCTGCGCAAGGAAACCCAGCAGTACAGCTTTATGCTGCCTTCTGGCACGCAGTTTGTGCGTGTGGTTTCCCGCGCAAGCCGCCCAGCAGATGTGATTGGCCCGTTTGTGGATGATCGGCGCTATATGGGTGTGGCCGTGGCAGATGTGCGCCTTTTCTGTGCCACAAAGGCACATAACATCACGGCACATCTTCAGGCCGAAAAACCCGCTGGCTGGCACGCTACAGATTGGACAGATTGCACATGGACCAATGGTGATGCCGTGCTGCCCTTGGGGAACTATCTGACCAACGGCAAAATGGGCATTCTTACCATGACCATTCGGGCGGCTGGGCCATATCTTGTTGAAGATCAGGCAGTTGCTGAATTAAACCTGCGTTCGGCTTGATTTTATCAGTTCTGAATGTGTGCAAAAGGCTCTACCTGAAAGGGGAGGGCCTTTTGCGTGTGGTAAGGAAAGCCCGCAGTTTACTGCTTTTTCTGCCCGGTTTCACGCAGGAGAAAAGTAAGTGCGCCTGCCAGCACAATACCGGCTAGGCCAAAGCTAAAGCCTTTTGTAAAATCCGCCCCGCTAAGTGGTCGCCCATGCCCCAGATGTTGCAGAAACATTGCAAACAGCGGAGAGACAATGGCGCTCATAACAAATACCAAAAAGTTAATAGCCCCTGTGGCGCTGCCTTTTACATCATCAGCATTGGCTTCCTTGATAATGGTATAGGGGATCATGGCCGCGCCGGAAGAAAAGCCCAGCAGCAAAGCCAGCACATAAGGCGGAAACGTATTGCCCGGCAGGTAAATAATGGCTGCAACCGTAAGCGCCATAACAATAATGCCGCCCAGCAATACGGGTTTTCTACGCCCGATCTTATCTGTTAAATACCCAAGGGCAGGGCAGCCAAACATCCAGCCCACAGGCACCATGGCGGCCCGCATAACGGCCTCGTGGTAACCAACGTGCCAGCTTTGGGTTAAAAACGTAATGCCCCATGTCATGCTGCCTACGGTGGTGGGTAAAAACAGCAGCCCCGCACACAGCCCGCACAGATAAGATTGTGGGTTGCTGAGCACGCTTTTATACGGTGCAAACATGGAAGCAGATGCTTTGCCGACGTGCGCGGTGTTTGCCTTTTTTTCCTGCGGGGTCATTACAAACAAAAAAACGGCTATCAGGGCAATCAGCAGCCCGGTATCAATCCAGTAAAAATGCCAGTTGATAACGCCATGAATCAACCATGCCACGGTAGATTGCCCCATGGCGCCGCCCAGCATGCCTGCGCATTGCGTTGCCCCTACAGCCGTGGCCAGATACTTTTTGGGAAACCCCCGTGCAGCCAGATAAACCGCGCCCACAAATGCAAAAGCCGAGCCCGCACCCTGCATAAGGCGGCCAAGGCTTGCCATCCACTCATCCCCCCAACCAAACAGGCAGGTGCCAATTGCCAGCACCAGCGCACCAAACGAAATGGTATATTTGGCCCCCCACCGATCCACCGCAGCGCCTGAAATAATGGAGCAGAAGGAATAGGTGTAATAATACAGCCCAAGCAAAGACCCCAACCCAACCGTTGTAAGCCCAAAGGAGGAGACAAGCTCGTTCACCATAACGCTGGGGGCAGAGCGCGTGGAGTATTGCAGCAGGTAAAACACCAAACACAAAAACCAAGCAATAATATAGGGTGTCTGGATTGAAGTTGTGGGCTTATGTGTTGGGGGCGTAAAATTCATATATACATTTTTCATTTTATACAGTGGCAACGCTTATCTGGTCTGGCATTATCTGCTGGCAAGAGGCAACACAATTTTCAGAAACACTTAACGCTTAACATACACACGCCTGTGCGGAAATTGATGTAAGCCTTTGCATTGATACCGCAGCTATCTGCGTTCATGATGCGGCAGGAAAAAAGACACAATAGGATGGTTGAGATGACTGATGATGAAGCCCGTATGCTAACAGGTACCGAATTAGACCCGCAAAAGCTTTATATGCAGGTTGAAGGGCTGAAAGATGTTTTGAAACTTGCCGTAAGCGGGTTGCCCCCGCAGAGTTTACAAAACCTGCGCGAAGCTCTGGAAAAAGTTTGTGCAGGCAGCGTGGAAATTCCGGGAATGGCAGAAGCGCTCCAGATTGTAAAAGAGCACTCCCCCGCGGCTTCTCACCTACAGTAAGAGCATAGAAATATTGGTGCAGCCGTTTTTAAAAGCAACGGATGGGCTTTAATTGTAAAAACAGGCTCTACCCGCAAAGAGAGAGCCTGTTTAAAACCGTTAAGCGGAGTGTGCTTTTTTCAACTGAGCTGTGTGCTGTGTTTGGGCAAGATAA
Organism: Acetobacter oryzifermentans; assembly: GCF_001628715.1. Classification (NCBI taxonomy): domain Bacteria; kingdom Pseudomonadati; phylum Pseudomonadota; class Alphaproteobacteria; order Acetobacterales; family Acetobacteraceae; genus Acetobacter; species Acetobacter oryzifermentans. Next base: position 579,787 of record NZ_CP011120.1, read on the forward strand.
GGCCCGGCAGCACGAATGCTCAGGGAAAGAATGCCCATTTTCCCGTGTGTGAGATGGTCTCCAAGTGGCAATTCCGCATTTCCCGTTGTCCAGGCGCAATCTGTCCACTCTGTAGCGTGCCAGCCTTCTGGTTTTTTATTCTGAAGGTGGGCTGTAATGTCGTATGTTTTTTGGGCGCAAAGCAAACGTATATCAGCAACAGCTACACCCATGTAACGGCGATCATCCACAAACGGGCCGATGGCATCTGCTGGGCGGCTGGCGCGGGAGATAATGCGCACGGATTTTGTATCAGGTGGCAGCATAAAGCTGTATTGCTGGCCGTTATGCCGCATTGGGCGAATGGTAGCACCTGTTTGCGTCATCAGGTGCAGATCTGGGTCATGGGTTGTTGCAATTTTTTCTACAGACGGCGGGCAGCCAACAACATGATTTTCACGCCATTCAAGTGCGCGAAACAGAGGTTCAACAAAAGCGCGATCCACACATAGTGGTGCGCCCGCATCGTCTTCCCAACTTTTGGCAATGCCATGCAGTGTGACAACTTTACCTTCCTGCCGGAAGGTGGAGCGGTTTCCGGTATCCAGATAGCTTTCTGTCAGCATACCGTCTGCGGTGATAACGGAGTGCTGTTCCGTTTCTACATGGTAGTAATTATAGGAGCTAATGGATTTGTCATAGAAAATAGATACACCATTTACCAGCATACGCGCAGGCACAAAGTGGCCTTTAAAGAATAAGCAATGTTCAGATGTAATCAGCATATCCTTGTAGGGCACACCATCTGCAACGGCATCTTTTAGAATACGCACAGGCCAGCCAGCCTCATCATCAGGAAGGCCGGAGCGAACATTAACGTGTGCTTTGCCGACCCACACAACCGAACGCGTGACATGCTTGTTGTTGCGCCAATCAAAGGTTACAACTTCATCACCAATCTGAATGTCTTCTACAGCTACATCACCTTTTGGCGTGCTGATCATGCTGCCAGCAAGAAAGCAGGCACCAATGTAGGTGTTGCCATCAGATACAGTGATTTTCAGGGGGTTTGTATCATTGGTTGAGGCATTAACAATGTAAGCACCGTTGTTAAGTGTAACACCTGATGCAGGAGAAACAGCAAACTGCCCAATTACATTGCTATTTGCATCTTTAAGTGTAACAATTTTTTCTGAACTACTCGTTCCAAATAAACCACCATTTTCGATGGTGTAAGATGCAATCGTGCTTGTTGTGTTCTGGAGTTCGATCGTATCCTTGGAAGGATCGTAATTTTGGAAAGTTGTTGCGTTTACTGAACCGGATGATAGAAGACTGATAAGCGTTCCACCACCGTTGATAATAACAGTGCCGCCACCTGTTCCAAAATTAACAGTTGAGCCTTCTAAAACGCTAGCTAATGCAGAACCGGTATTAAGTGTTCCGCCATATTCAACATTAATTGTTGAACCATTTAAAACACCGGCAAGGGCGCCCCCACTTGTTCCGGTTAATGTAGCATTACCCCCAATAATGTTGATTGTTGAACCCGTGACAAGATTAGCTAAACCAGAAATGGAGGTGGTTCCACCAATATAATATGTGGAAATTTCTGCTGCACCCGCACCAATAATGAAGTTTCCTGTTGCACCCGGAGTACTTACAAAAGTTTGGGCACTCAATGCGCTAATGAGAACAGCAAAATCACCAGATCCTGGCGTAAGAACGTAACCACTGCCAAGAAGCTGCGCTATACCAAGGATATCAATACCTGGGTTAATGTCCTGCTGGTCTAATATAACGTGCCCGCTGGAATCTGTAATTTTCACATCCCAGTCTGAGAATAAAGACCCATATGGCTGCGAGACTGTCCATGTTGTTTCGATAATCTTGTTACCGTTGGCATCAAGCACCGGATTGCCCTGATCGTCCAGCTCATAAGTGTGATAAGTACTTGCACTGCTCATAATATAAATCTCCGAAAATCTTGATTTGCGCACTTTTTCATGATTTATTTTTACTAACAAAATAAGTTTTTGTTGCATAAACAGTTCTGGTTATCATAAATACTTGTAAGAATCCTGAATGAGGTACGGAGCAAATTCGCTCTTTGCGCAAATCAAGATTTTAGCAAGAAACTTTTGAAAAATGTCTGTCGTTTATGATGTTATGAGTTCATCAAAATCGTGTGATAAAATTGGTTACGCTCGTGTAAGTACAGTGGGCCAAACTTTAGATATTCAGATAAAAACTTTAAAAGAATACGGATGTCACCGTATCTATCGTGAAAAAGCTAGCGGCGCAGATGCTGCACGAAAAGAATTACACAAATTACTCAATAATCTGAAGGAGGGCCAAATAGTTGTGGTAACGCGTTTGGATAGGCTGGCACGTAGCACATTTGACCTTTTTTCTATTGTAAAAGTAATAACTGAAAAAAATTCTCAGTTTTACTCTTTGGCAGAGCCATGGACGGATACAAATACGAGCACAGGCCGTCTGATGCTTGCGGTTTTAGGTGGTTTGGCAGACGTGGAGCGCGATCTTATTCGCAATCGTACATCCGAAGGGCGCGCAAGAGCCATTGCGCAGGGCAAAAAAATGGGGCGGCCTGCCAAAATTACTCCTGCACAGCGAAAGGAAATCATTCAATATCGAAAGAACGGTCAAACATTAAAGAAAATTGCAGATGTTTTTGGAATTAGCTCAACAACTGTCTCCAGAATTATTACAGGAGCAGATAGCCATAGAAGCCGAAAAACAAAAAAGCTTATGGTTCAATAGTCTATTTTTATTATATGCGTTGTAACTCAGAAACAGCCTGCTCTCTATGGAGGCTCTTGCGCACTTTTCTCGTCCAAAAATGCCCAAGCATAATTTGCGCAAAGCTGCTACATGGCACATGGCAGAAGCAGCAGCCTGTTGAGGGCTTGAACAGGAGGGTGGTGGAGCTGAGGGGTGTATAATAATCTTTTTATATCAATGTGTTATGTAGAAAAACTTGGTCAAATATGCTTGTTATTTTTCAAAGGGTTAAGGCGAATTTGTAAACTCTTTATTAGCAAGGATGTCCGTAAATCTCAGGCGTGTGTATTAGGCCGAAACATAAAAACAGGCTCCACCCAGAAAGGGGGAGCCTGCTCAAAAAGATTTTAGCTGTTTAAATCAATTAAGCGGAGCAAGCCTTCATTCCCACTGTGTGCTGCTCGTTCACCAGATAAGGACCTGCTGCACGAACAGTTATTGTGAGGATGCTTATTTTTCCTTGCGTCAGGCAGCCTTCCAAAGGAAGCACCGCATCGCCATTGGTCCAGGCGCAGTCTGTCCAATCGGTGTCATGCCAGCCTTGTGGTTTTTGAGCCTGAAGGTGTGCCGTAATGCTATAAGACTGTCTGGCGGACAGTAAATGCACGTCAGAAACAGCAACGCCCATATAACGGCGGTCATCTACAAATGGGCCGATAGCATCAACCGGGCGGCTGGCGCGGGAAACAATACGTATAGATCCCGTATTGGGCGGCAGCATGAAGCTATATTGCTGCCCACTGTGCCGCATTGGGCGAATGGTTGCACCGTTTGCTGTAATCAGGTGCAGATCCGGGTTGTGCGTTATTTCGGATTTTTCAGGGCGAATACGGCAGCCTATAAGATCGTTTTCGCGCCATTCCAACATCCGGAACAAAGGCTCAACAAAAGAGCGATCCACACAGAGCGGCGCGCCTGCATCTTCTGCCCAGCTTTTTGCAACAGAGTGGAGTGCCACCACGTTGCCTTCCTGACGGAAGGAAGAGCGATTGCCCGTATCCAGATAGCTTTCTGTCATCATGCCATCGGCAGTGATAACCGAGTGTTCTTCGGTTTCTACGTGATAATAATCATAAGAGCTGATGGACTTATCGTAGAATATGGAAATACCGTTTACCAACATACGTACAGGTACAAACTTCCCCATAAAGAACATGCAGTGTTCGGCTGTAACCAGCATGTCTTTATAAGGCACTCCATCGGCAACGGCATCTTTGAGAATACGTACTGGCCAACCTGCTTCATCATCAGGCAGATCAATGCGTGCAGTCGTATGCGCTTTGCCAACCCATACAATCGGGCGTGCTACATGCTGATTGTTTTTCCAATCAAATGTAATAACCTGATCACCGATTTTAAGGTCTTCAACAGCCACTTTACCTTCAGGCGTGCTGATCATGCTGCCTTTCAGGAAGCATGCTTCCAGCCAACCAGATGCGCTTTGATCGCTTCCATTGGTGTTAATCTTGAAATCGTCCTGAGTATAACCTGTGCCGACATCAAGTGTCAGGCTACCTGCCGCCGTTGTAAGGCTTAATATGCCAGTGGTTGGATCATAAGAGGAACTAGTAATGGTTGACCCAACGTTAATCTGATCACCTTTTGTAAAGCCACGGATTTCTCCCGTAAAGGCTGCGGCATTTGCAAAAGTAACAAAGTCCAGACTGTTGCCTGAACCGGCCATATTAATATCCTGAGAGGAAGCACTATTATTAAGCTTGAGGGATCCTCCGTTGCTCAGGTTGATAGTGCCTGTTTGACCATCGGAAGATGTCAGGTTGTTTGCAACCGTCAGATTAGCATCTGTAAGATTCAGCGTGCCATTGTTAATGTAATTTCCCGTGCCACCCTGGATCTGGATATTTCCTGATGTGTTCGTGGATGTATAGGACCACGTGCCATCATTTTCAAAACCACCGCTGCCTACGGTTGTAACGGATGTAGATGAGCCCGGCACATTAAAAGACACGGTTCCGGTGTTTTGGATACCGGAGAAATTCAGATTGCTTGTTGAACCACTGGTGGCGGCAGAATCATCAATGGAGAAGCTGCCAGTATTGGTGAAGGTGCCGGAGCCGGCGCCCCAGTTGGAAGTCATGCCTGTGCCGCTGGTATCAACCACCTTGATTGTACCAGCATTGGTAAGGCTGGTAACATATGGTGCGCTGATAGTAGATGCGCCGGCAGATTCAAGATCAATAGTGCTATTCACATCATTGGAAATAGTGCCGTACTGTAAATAAATACTTGAGCCAGAAGTGGCATCAAGTTGCTTGTATACAATTTTGCCATCAGTTTGCGTTAAGGTACTGAGTGAACCTGTGCCAAGATTGAAGGTGCTTCCTGTGCCTGTGGTAGAGGGAATGAAGGATACTAAGCCTTCATTGGTCAGATTTCCGTAAAAATTAACAATACTGGCAGCAGAAGGTGTAAAAAGAAACTGCCCATCAGATGTATTGGTAACAGTATATTGACCTCCCGATATGGTTGTCGAGGAAGAGTAGGTCTGAGTGGTAGAGTTTGTACCACCGGTAGAATAAGTGTTGCCCATGTTTAATAATTCCTGATTAAAAAATTTCATTCTTGAATTTCCTTATTAATACGTGTTGTAGATATTATAAATAAACAACAAGTTATTTAAGGAAATGCAAAGTTAATAAATTTTTAATCAGGAATTGCGCACACCCTTTTTTTTCTCGTAGCTTGTGGCTTTCCTAGAGGGGAGGCAACAGAACGTGGCGCAGCAGATCGGTTATGCACGGGTCAGCACAATTGGTCAGACGTTAGATACCCAAATTCAGGTATTGGGGCGGTTTGGTTGTGCAAAAATTTTTCGAGAAAAAGCGAGCGGTGCTAATGCTGATCGTATCCAATTGCGTAGGCTTATTCGGGCCGTGTCTAATGGTGATAGGGTTATTGTAACCCGGATTGATAGATTGGCACGTAGTACATTTGATTTATTTGCGATTGTAAAAGAAATTACTGAAAAAGGGGGGCAATTTTATTCGATTGCAGAGCCGTGGGCAGATACCTTAACAAGTACAGGCCGCTTAATGCTGGCCGTGCTTGGCGGCTTAGCTGATGTTGAGCGGGACTTGATACGCACGCGTACAGCAGAGGGGCGTGCGCGTGCCATTAAAGAAGGCGTAAAAATGGGACGTCCGGCTCAAATTAGTGCCTTAAAACGGCAAGATATTATACAAAAACGCCAAGATGGTAAGACCCTGAAAGAAATTGCGCGGTCTTTTGGAATTAGTCCTGGAACAGTATCGCGGATTACAACCGGGGCAGATAGTCATAAAAGCCGAAAGAAAAAACGAACATCTATTTGAGTTCGTGTTATGATGGCCTTAAGGTTACTTATTCCGCCAAAAATCAGACCGCACTACCAGCGCGTGCCAGCCTACAACAAAGATAATGGTGGCGAGTAAACTCTTCCGCCACCATTTACCTGCAACAAGATGAGAGTTATCCAGCCTGCACAGCAGAGTTGGCGGCATCGAGCTGCTTTTCAGCAAAATTCCATTCATCCGCAGTAGGTGCGCGGCCTTCCTTCAGCGGCTTCAGCAGTGCGGTAATATCTTCCACAATCACCGGGCCGTTTTCGACAAGAGCTTCAACCGCAGCAATGGCAATGCTTGCGTAGTTCATTATAGTTTTTCCTTGGTTTTCCGCCATTTCTGGCGGGCAATAAAAAAGGGCATCGGTCATGCCGACACCCTTGGGGATCATTTTCGTGAGGTCAGGAAAATGATTACTTGCTGGCTGGCAGCAGCTTGCGGGCTGCGTCCAGGGCATCCTGTGCGGCTTCAACCTCAGCCTCAGACAGCGGATCACCTTTCGCCGCGGCGTCATCGAGCGGCTTGATCTGGTCATGCGCGGTCTGGAAGGCTGGTTTCAGCTTTGCCACCACAGCCGGATCTGCGGCCGGGTTCTTTTCATAGTCAGCCGCAAGCTGGGCTGCTGCGGCGTCAGACAGGCTCAGGCCGTAAACAGACTGCTGGCGCTGCACGAGCTGATCAGATCCGCACGCCATCAGGCTGGTGCCAACCAGACCAAGCAGCATGACGCCCGCCACGGCAGAAGCCGCGCTGCTTTTCTTGGGTGCGGCTTCGGCAGTGGAAGAAGCAATGGTAGATGTTGCGGCCGCCAGAATGGTGCTGGCTGGCACGGCATCGGCAATCACCTTTGCAGCCGTAGGGCCAATATCCTTATGGGCCGCCACAGCATTCAGCGCCTTTTCCAGATCCGCCTTGTTGGCCATGAGCGCTGTAATGATGCCGCTGTTATCGCTTACCAGCAGAGGTAGGGAGGCAATCAAGACCGTATAAGATGCTCCTGCCGAAACGGTATTGAACCATGTGGCCACCAGATCCCCCAGAATAAGGGACAGGGCGAACAGCGTGGTGGGCTGGCGCAGATATGCACCAATGCGAGAAAAGTTCACGGATCTACCTTTCGAGCACGCTGCGCATGCCCTGTATGTGTGAAATATCGGGATGGATAGGCTGTTCAGCCCTGTGCACCACGCAGGCTCACGGGCAGCGTGTTGATATCTACGCGCTCGATAACGATGTTTTCTTCATTCAGCCGGAAGCCGCTTTGCCGCAGGCGCTGGGCAAAACGGTCAAACAGCAGATCTGCCAGGCAATCCAGTTCATGCCGGGACAGAGGATCTCTCTCACTCATGCGTTTTCCTTCACGCGGTCGATTTCCGCCGCGTTGAGTTGATCTGTGGAAGTAGGGGAGGGTGCAGGTGCTACTGGCTGCGAATCGCAGGGATTAACCCCGCTCCAGAGCAACCATTCCGCATGGCGCCGTGCCGTAAGGCCGGGCACCGTAATCAGCTGGCCGTTTCGGTGCATGTGGTTCCAAAGCAGAAGCTGATCACTGGCCGCGATATCGTGGCCCGCGTTCAGATCTTTCAGAAGTGTGGAACCTGCCAGTGCTGCTGTTCCCAGATTATACTGGAAATCCAGCAGTGCACCTTCGCGGTTTGGCGAAAGCTGCGTGTGCACTAATTGGCGCAGCTTTACCCGCAGGCCTGCCAACGTGAAAACCAACAGGGTTTCGGCCTGCTTCTGCGTAATAGGCGCAGTTTTGGCAGTTACGGCGGCCCCGTTGGCCAGGGCACGATTGCCGTAACCAATAGACCAGTAACCCGCTGGGCAAACGTAAGGATGCAGGCGCAGGCCTTCGAACTTGCGGCACAGGCATGCCGCCAGCTGGATGGAATCATTCATCTGTTTTTCCGGATACAAAAAAGGCCGCACAATGGCGGCCGGAGTGGACGAATTTGCAGACACTCTGGCTGAATTTAGTCCGCCAGAGCACAAAACCCGCAGAAAACAGCCATTTGAAATGGCTTCATATGTGGGCGTATTTCAGTTTTCAGAGTTTTTCAGAACTGTTCAGAACTGAATACTTCTGCATTGACAAACAGCGCAGTCAGCTAGGGATGGCTGAACAGGTGATAAAGAGCTGCGGCCAGCGTTGCGATGCCGGTAGGCCCCAGCATGCTGGCAACCCACATGGTCAGGCGCGTGGCGCCAGCGCGCTCAGCATCATCAATCGCCATTTTGTCGATCTTGGATAAAATCAGCGTATCCCGCTTTTCCAGCGCATCCGTGCGTGCCGCCAAGGCAACGCGGGCATCGCGCTCTTCTCGCTGATCCTTTTTCACCTCACTGAGATCTCCTTGCATGGTGTCGAGTTTCGCCAGGACGGTGCGCAGATCTGCACCATCGTTTTCTGCTGTGGGCATAATGTGTCCTGATACAAAAAAAGCGGCCTAAAGCCGCTGGAAACCGGGATTATTTCGGCCCGATGGCCGTCACCCATACAGTGATGGGCGTTGTGACCGCTTGCGTATGATCACCCGCTACAATCTGAATGCCTACAGACGGAATGCCCGATGCCGTTGGTGCCGCCGTAGGGTTTGCCACGGTCATACGGGAACTGCTTTGCATGCATAGTAGCTGGATGGACGTGGGCACGCCAGAAAATGCTTCCGGGAAATCAATGCTGCCACCATCTGCAATAGAAACAGAGAAAGACTGAATGCGCTGATCTGCCCCTATGGGAAGATCAGATTCCATCGCGACATTTTTCCCGCCTTTCTGAAATGCGCCCGCCCCCAGAATGTTGATGCCACCATCTGCGGTGATCCGCAGAACATTGGCCTTGGCGCTGCCAACATCGGAATAAAGATCCAGAACACCATCCGTGGCTGTGCCAGTCGGGCGATACCATGTGGCATAGCCAGGTGCTGCCGTGTTGGTCATCTGGAAAGATCCAGTGCCAATGGAAACCGTTAGCGCAGACATGGCCCCGGTATTTTTATCTACCTTGCCATTAATATTGTTCTGCAGCGTGCCATCCGCAGTGCTGCGGGCCTGCGATTCTGCAGTCATCAGCGCATTGACCTTGGCAACACCATACGCGCCGTATGTTTTCCCGTCAGATCCTGTCACACCAAAGCGCGGCAATCCGGGTTCTGTGGTCAGATCAACCCAAAACGCCTTTACTGCGGTATCTGTGTTAAGCAGCCCTGTCGCCAGCTGGAGATATCGCAGATCTGCCTGCGCTGCTGGCACAGCTTCCTGAGAGGCGAAATCATCCACATTCTGGACAAGGGTTTTGCCCTTTACCGTCAAGCCGCCTGCCAGTGTCAGAGATCCGTCCTGTTCCAGAACAGGCACCATTTCAGCAGGGATTTCGTTGTAAACCTCAACAGAGCCGGGGAAATTCAGCGCAACCTTGGTGCCTGCCGTGTTCCCCAGAACGGTGGAGCGTGCCAGCGTGCTAGGCGTGCCAACGGTGAGCGTGCCAATGCCCCATTCGGCCTGGGAGCCATCATCGGCAAAATAAAAGACGTTCCCACCGCTTGGAAACGCGGCGGAAAACGCACGCCGGTTTGCTTCCGCCCCATTGAGTGTAAAGCCGCCCGTGCCGGGTGACGTGGCTGTTTCCAGCACATAATTGCCAAGCTGTGCTGCCATTACAGGCGCTCCGTGAGGTCAAGTGTAAGGGAATGCCGATCCGCTGGCCCGTATGGGTTGGACAGATCTCCGCCACTCAGCGTTCCGAACAGGGATTTCTGCGCCAGCACATCAGTTGTGGCGTCAGGATCTGGCACGAACAGAATGTTCTGGCCGGTAGCAGATGCCTGCAAGATCTGATCCAGCACAGCCGCATCGGCATCACCCAAAGAATCGTGCACGATGGAGAGCTTGCGCTGATACCAGCGGCCAGAGACAAATTCCGAACCGCCCAGCGTGGTCACGGTATCCTGCCCCAGATTATTGCCTGCCGTGCTTTGCGTGCTGAAATTGCGCACTGGCTGGAATAACGGGCCTGCGTAGATCAGCGGCACAGACAGGAACCCATCCGGGTTGGCTGTGTCTGTTATCGTGATTTCACAGCGTTCATCAGTTGCAATGCTGGGCAGAACGTAAACACATTGGCCATTAGCTACATTGCACGGGCCCGACCAGTCTGTGTGCCAATCCACGCCCCACCAGCCTGTATCATAGCTGCCAGTGCGAATCCGCCATGCTGCAGTAGCACTCAGATTGGTGCGATGCAGACTGATAGCCTGCCATTGTGCACTAGGAACACCAGAGAGCGTAAGCACCGCAGATGTGCCCGGTGCCCGCCAGCCCAAGCTTGGCGCGCCCTGCTGGTTTTGCAGGTTTGTTACCGGCAGGCCGGATACCTGCGCACTGGCGGCCAACGTGGCGCGTAGCACGTTGTTCTGCCAGCCGAAGCCACAGTTTTGCATAAGTTACACCAGTATCTGAAAGGTCACGGTCTGATCCGTTGCGCGGATCTGTTCGCTCACCACACGGGCAAGCTGGCGGGTTTGCAGCCCAGGTGCAGGAGCTGTGATGCCGATCACGTCACCCAACTCCAGTTGCCACGCATAATCCTGCGGAATGGTCACAGCCCAGAGCCTGCGCTGTGTGCCCCATAATGCGCCGTGAGATTGCGCAATCAGAGTGGCATCCGCCTGCTTGGCCAAGGCCGTGGTAATAAGGGCCGGATCATTCGGCACGCGATATCGGCTCTTGATATCAGCCGACCACCACACCGCCGCACGATCTGCCACGGCAATGATGGCCTGCCGATCTGCCGAGGCCTGCGGGTGCAGATTGGAACCTGTGGTCTGCACCGTGAAATTATGCTGCCAGCCAATACGCCAGCGCCATGTTGGCGGATCTAGCGAACTATCCAGCGAGGCCGCTGCAATTTCCGTGATCAGATCTGCATTCAGCTCCACCACGGGCGTTTCTGATGCCGTAGGGGCAGACAATGCAATGGGTAACAGCGTGCCCGTACGTGTGGGCACCAGCGTGATGTTCAGGCCAGAAAGCAATGTGGTGGCAACTTCTTTGCCTGTGACACTTTCCGAGCCATCCCAATACCAGCCACCAGACCACGGCGCGATGGCAGAGGTTTCTGCCCATCCGGCATCAATATAGGCCGCAGGCATCACCAGATCCTCCAGCAACATCTGCCGCAGAATATCCAGCACACCAGACGGCGCTTTGCCGGAACGGAACTGCCCCACTGCATCTACTGTGATGCCGTAAACAGGTTTTGTGCCCAGACGCAGCCATGTTCCGGCCGATCCGGTCTGCACGGTATATGTGCCCGGAGCCGGGCTGGTTGCATAAATATCCGCAACTGTTGCAGCAAACTCGATACCGCCTGCATACCCACCTTCATACAGTGCAGTGATGGAGGCAGGCCCATCCGAGATCTGATAGACGTAATTCACGCTATCAATCAGCATGGGCGTGATGTTGCACACACTGCCCCGGATGCGCGGCATGTTCTTGCCTGCCACGTTGCTGTCTCCATCCAGCTTGCCCGTTCCACCGTAGGTAGAAACCGGCATGCTGCCATCCAGCCAGTATGTGGCATCCAGCAGATCAATTTCTGCCGTGGTGCGGTCTGGCTTCCAGCTTTTGCCCAGACCTGCAAACACAGGCAGCAGGCTGCCGCTTTGCGGATCTTTCCAGATCTGCCGTGCAGCATCCCACACCTTGCTGCCCGTAAAGATCCGCACGGGCAGATGGTCATTTAAGCGGGTTGTCAGCAGGCTATCCAGAACGCCGCCTGGATTGGCCAGCGTGATGGAACCTGCCGAGAAGGAACCGCCCATGGCATCCGCCGACAGGGACAGACCCCGATCAAGCGCAAAAGCATCTGTCACATACGGCGGATAGGGCATGCCGTTTTCATCCACAAACCCGGCATCTGAAAAGCGGATGGTATCCGTGCTTTCCAGTGCATGGGTTTGCCGGCGCAAGGTGCCGTGTGCCCGCGTGCCATGACTCAGCGTTTGGGCAAGCGTGCCCGTGGCCGGCTGGACAATATCCAGCTCAACCGTTCGGAATGTTGCCATTTTAAGATTACTTTACGCTGGCAGCCCGCATGAACTGCTTTAATTCCAGAACAACAGCAGTTTTCATGCTGTCCACCGCTTGTTTGACTTGGTTTGTGGCATCTACCGCATCAGCAGAAAGCTGCTTGGCCAAGGCTGCCGTAAACTGTCCCGTGTCCACGTTGGCTACGGATTGCAGCATGGTCAGGTTTTTCTGAAATTCCTTTGCGTAATCAGCACCGGAACCAAACCACTCCTTGGCCAGTGTCAGATCAGATTGGGCATCCGATTGCAGGCGCGAAAGCGCGTTGTAATCACCACCCATGGCCGCCTGATAATCAGTGTTCAGATTATCGTTGGCGGCCTTGTATTGATCTTCCACAGACAAAGGCGAGGCATCAGACGTGGCCAGACCTTGCACATATGTGCCCAGATTGGAGAACACAGACGCCACGGATTGATCTGCCTGATCCAGATATTCCTGCTGCGCCTCAAGAGATTTCTCCTGATACTCCTGCTGGATCTGCAACCGCTCGGCATTCTGGGTTTTCTCCAGATCTGCAAGCTGCTGCTGGTAGGTGACGTTATCGGCAAAGTTGTCACCCAGAAAGCCCCGCCAGTTATCCTGCAACTGCTGGATTTCCTGCGCTGCTGATACCTGCTGATTGAGCAGATCCGCACCTTCCTGATCACCCGTGGCAGACAGATAACGTGCCTGCACGGACTGATCAGATTGCGAAAGCGTGGTTTGCTCATTGGCAATCATGGCAGCAGCAATGGCATTGCCCTTATCAAGCAGCGCCTGGGCATCCAGACCGTAGGATGCTGCCGTGTTGGCGGCGTCCTGGTATTTCTGCTTCAGGTCATCCACCTGCTGCATCAGGCTTTCGGAACCGGATGCCGTAACATCCAGAAGCCCTGGCATTGTGGTGCCTACAAATTCCTCAATAGCCTCAAACTTGCTTTGCAGGTCATCTACGGAATAGGTGCCACCATCCAGAGTGGAAAGCGCCTTGGCCATATCCCCCGTGTAGCCGGTGAAATGATCCACCGTGACGTGGGAACTGTCATCAAACTTTGAGACAGACACTTTCATGCTGTCCAGTTCGTCTGCAAGGCTTTTCAGGCTTTCCAGATCCTGCGTGAACGTGTCCACGCTATCGAAACTGGATGGCATGAGCTGCTTCAGCTCCTGCTGCATGGTGGCGTCTGAACTTGTCAGATCCAGATCAGGCAGCAGATCTGTCAGGCTGTAGGTGGTGGATTTCTTGCCCTTTTTAGACCAGCCAACCTTGCCGATGGTATCCGTGTTTGTGGCAGATACGCCCGTGTAGTCGAACGCATTGTTGATGCTGTCCAGATCAGTCTGAAGGCCGGATGCTACGTTATCATTGTCATGAATATCCTTGTAAACATGGCCGCTTATTCCAAGCTGGCCGTTATCCACGGAAACGTATTGATAGTCTTTTTCCCGCTTGGCGAATAAGGGTGCCAGCAGGTTGTAAGCCATCTCACCAATGCCGAAGGCCGCGCCTGCCATTCCCATGTAGGAACCGATGGAGGAAACAGCACTGCCAAAGCTGCTGAAAATGCCGCTGCCATCAGCTGCCTTGCCAGAAAACAGGTTTTCCAGCGCGGAAGATGAACCAACTGATGAGAGCATTCCCACATTTGCAGTAGGCGCCCAGTCAGAAGCAGGCATAGCATTTTCTGCAACTGAATTGCGATATGCCTGTTGCTGTCCGATGGACAACCCAGAGAGATTACCCAAAGCGCCCAATGAACTGCTTTTATCATCAGCGGAGAACAGACTACCGATATCCCCCAGCGTAGTGCGGGATTGACCATCTATGCTGTTCAATAGCGGATTAACCAATGCCAACCGCGCAACTGTACTGGCAACAGATGCTTCCACACCTTGCAACATGCTTTTGAAAGACATTCCTGCTGATGTGCCTTGCACAAATCCCTGCACAACACCATCAGAAAGCTGGTCTGTCATATCGCTGATGGTGCCGGTAAAATCACTCATCACCTGCTGTGCATGCTGGTATTCTGCCGTGGCATTAGAAAGAGCATCTGTGCTGGCCAGCAGCTTCTGGGAATATTCATCTGTTAATGATCGGCCTTCCCTATAAAGCTGTTGCTCTACTTCCATATGGGCAATCAGTTTCTGGCGTGCATCATCATTGGAACCGATCAGGGATGTTTCAGTTTGCAAGATAGCAACCTGATCCATGTTTTGATTGGTCTGGCCGATTATCTGGGTATTCTGCTGGGCAACACTCCATGCTTTTGCCTTGGCAATTCTTTCCTGCATGGCTTGCAGAAATTCAGGCGTATCTTTTTGGAAGCTGTTTTCCGCATCCATGTAGGCAGAAACATATTCCGTTGCATCCTCTGCTGATATTTTACCATCAGCATAGGCCGCGTTGACTTTATCCAGAGCCTGCGTCTGATCTCCAAGAGCGGCGGTGCCAGCATTCCACTGGTCTGCCAGAATGGATTGCTCACGCGCCTGCGCCGCCATAATCTGAGCAGCAGATGCATGTGCCCCATTCTGCTTCTGCTGCGCCTGATCAATTTCCTGCGCCACGCTGACCATCTGCCGGTCATAACCCGTTAAGGCAGATGCACTTTGCGCGGCCAGCGTTTGTGAATGATCCACTTCCTGCAAGGGATCTCGCAGGTTGGCAAGAGAGGCGCTGGTAGCGTCTATCTGGCCATGAATAATTTTTGTCTGATCAGACCACTCTTTCTGGGAAATAATGCCAGCTTGGCGTTCCTTGTCCAAATTTCCCAGAGCAGTGTATTCACCCTGTAGGGAGCGGGTTAAATCATCATGCTGGCCAGCAACACTTGGGTCACCCTTTGAGACCTGAGACGAAACAGACTGATCCATCCGGGCACTTTCAACAGCGCTGTAAGCATTGCCGCCCGTAACCTTGGTGACATAATCAGACGTTTCCTTGGGGATAGTTGTGCGCTTGCCGCTGATATATTCATCCAGCGCCGTTTCACCCCAATTATAGGCCATCGCCACAAGTTTTTGATTGTGGTGATATTTATCATACAGGTGCACCAGATAGTCCGCACTGGCAGACACATTGCCGTGCAGATCTGTCAGATCATTTCCGGCCGCATTTATGGGCTTCACCTGCATGGCGCCAATGGCACCTGCGCTGGAGCGCACGACCTGCCCATGTAGATATTGGCCCGTGCTGCTTTCCGCTGGTGCAATAGCGTGCATCAGACTGGTGATATCACCATTCAGGTGCTGTTCTTGCGCCACCTGATTGATCATGCTTTGCACAGCAGAAATGCCACCATCATGCACAAGGCTATGGTTTGCGGCTGTGTTGGTGGGCATGGAGAACGTAGGATCTGCCGTGTTACCCTGCGCCATGAGCTTTTGCAGGTTTTCAGGCATCAGCTTTTCAATCTTGCCTTCCAGCCAGCTAAAGCCGCTAGATGATCCAGCTTTGATGCTACTCCAAATGCTGGAGAGTTCATCAGGCAGTTTTTTAAGCTGCTTGACCAGATCATCCGCAGCGTTGATGCCCTCAGTCGCCATGGAGACAAACAGATCTCCAATGCTACGGGTTTCTGCTGCAATGGCGCTGGATGCACCGCCCATTTCATCGCTCAGCTTGCGCCAAGCCGCCTGAAATGGTGTCAGGCCCTGATCGGCAGCCCCATGAATGGCGCTTTCCAGCTTCTGGATCACCAGGGAAACGGCATCAGCCTGCTGGCCCATCTGCACCATATGCTGCACGCTCAGCACCAACCCAGCGTTGAAGCCGGGCAAATGCTGATCTGCCAGCGCCTGTGCTTCCTTGTCCGGATCTTCCAATGCTGCTGCCAGTGTCTTGGCGGCATCTGGTACCGTGGTGTTCATGACCGCAGCCAGATCTCGGCTGTCTGCTGTCAGACGCTGGATCTGGCTGGCATCCACCGTAGGCACAGCCGCAATGGTCTGCACTGTGGTGCGGCTGTCTGAGAGCGAGATATCATCATACTGGTCATGCAACGCACGGGCGGCATTTTCAGCAGATGTGGCCATATCATTGTAATCGGCCCGCGTGGCACGCAGATGGGTGGAAAGCTGTGCGAGGCTTTCCTGTTCGCTTTCCGCATATTTGCCCACGCCAAGAATGGCCGCACCCGCTGCACCCGCTGCAATGGCCAGACCGGCGGGGCCTGCCAAGCCGCTTGCTACTCGCGCCAGCGCGCCATCCAGACCGCCCATCACCTGCACCATATTGGGCACCTGATAGAACGCGGCCTGCAATGGGCTGCCACCAGCCAGAACCTGATCAAAAAACTTATGGGTTTCGTCTGCCAGAATACCCATTTCGAACGAAGTCAGCTTAACGGATGCCGCATTTCCACCTTGCGCGGCTTTCTGGCGGTTCAGACTATCTGTAGCCTTGTCCACATAGGCATCATATTCTTTCTGATTGATAATGCCTGTTGCCAGAGCACTATCAGCTTCTGCAACAGCATTGGCGTAATCGCGTTCAGCCGCTGCCAGTGGCACAATCTTGGCCCGAATGGCATCGGCATCCGCAAAAGCGCCGGTGACATCCTCCAGACGGGATGCGCTCAGATCATTACTGGGCAGGCTGATGCCCAGATTGCTGTTGAGATTGCTCTGGTAGGAACTGGCAATGCTGGACAGAGCGCCATCAGAGGCACGCTGCATGGCGGCATAATCTGCCGTGATATCCTGCACGCCCTTGCGGTATCCGTTCAGGGACAGCAGATTGTTTTCAAAGGCAGACCGCAGCTCACGCAGGGACATGACTTCTGCCATTTCAGCGGCAGAGAGCTTTTCCAGAACAGCAGATGCGCTGGAACCATCTTCACCCATTTTGGTGAAGGTTTCTGCCGTAGCAGTCTGTTCCAGACGCAGCTTTGCTTCCTGCTGCACCAGGGCATCAATCTTTTCCCGCTGGGCATCCAGAACGCGCGTAACATCTTCCGGACTGGTGCTGCCGCTTCCAATGGCTTCAACACCACGGGCATCCAGCCGGTCATACTCATCCTGTGCCAGACGGATCTGGCGCTGGATCTTGGAAATACTGTCCCCCGTACGTGCAGCAGAATTTTGCCAGGTCTTATCCGCACTGGTGGCGCTACGGGTGATAACCGTCACCAGATCTTCAGCAGATTTTTTGGTATCGCTCAGAACATCGTCAAAAGAGGCCCCCATTTTGCCCGCAGAAGCAGAGACCTGGTCAGATGTTGCTCCAATTCCAGACAGAGCTTTATCCGCATCAGTGGCCGCCTCTGTGATCACAGCGCCCATGTCTTCAGCAGATTTTGTGATAATACCTAAGCCATCTTCAAAAGATGTGCCGATCTGGTCTGCTGCTCCGGCTGTATTTTCTGCCGCTGTATCAATCGATGTAAGGGCTTTTTCAGCATTACCTGCGCCAAGCAGCACATCATGACTGATTTGGGAAATACCATCTTCCAGGTGGCCTAAAGAATTTTCAACCTTTCCCGCCCCGGCCGTGGCAGCTTCCACAGCACTGGAAATGGCTGTTTCTGTATCCTCCATCCCCTCTTTAAGGGATGTGCCAAGACGTGCGCCATTTTCTACCAGCGCATCAGTTTTATCCAGAAGCGTGTCTATGCGTGCGCCAGCGGCTTCCGTGGGCTGTGCAGTCTGGTCATCCACCACAAAACGGGTGATGACTTCATTGATAACCTCAGAAACTTTAGCCATTGGAAGGCTCCGTCAGCACAAGGGCAGGATACGTCATGACTTGCCCGGCCTGCCGATCCTTACGGTTGCTCCGGCGTGGCTTACGCAGACGTTCAAACCCGCTTTTCTTGGAAAATGTCAGGCCGCTTTCGATTCCCTGCGCTTTCAGGATGTATGGCAGGCGTTCGCCACGGGCATCGCGCCCATCTGACAAGGACAGGAATTTGCGGGTAATTTTGAGTGTGGGATATTGTTTCATGGCCGCTTGCCGTGCGGCCTCCACTATTCCAGGCGGCACACTGGTAATCTGCCCACCCGTATCAATCTTGCGGGCATAGGGCATGGTATTCACGATTTCCACCGTGCTACCCGGCTGAATGGTGGCGGCCGGACGTGTCCACCACTCTCCATTCACACGCACAGCCCAACTGTCACGATACGCTCCGCTGCGTACTGGCGAATGCGTCTGGCAATACTGCAGGGCAAATGCCACGGCCTGCGCCAGATAGGAAAACACGTAACGGACAATGCCACCATCCAGATTGACGCTTTCTTCATCAGCTCCCACATGCCCATCCACAGCTGTGAGGAATGTGCTGGAGGCACGCCCGGATGCAATCAGTTCATCACGATTAGCACGGCAGGCATCAGCAGCTGCTTTATGGAGAGCAGCAGAAGATAGACTTGCACGCGCAGAGACAATGATCTGTTTGCGCAGAACGTCTGCCATACGTGCCCGTGCCATGATGCTATTTTTTCCTAAAAGTGTATTCCAGATCTAGTTTGATCTGTCGGTTACGGATCTGAAGGAATGTCTGATCCATTGATTTGACGAGCTGGAACGTGAAGTCTGTTTCCGCCTCATTTAGCAGGTGCATCTGGCACCAGAGCAGTATCTCGGCATCAGCCAGTGGCTGCGGATAGGCAACATTACGAATGGCCCCCATACCCGCGCCAAAACCCTCTGGACGATGCAGGCGCGTGCCAGCCACGCCATGCCAGCACCGCCAGGGCAGCATGTTGGCTGGCTCTGGATCAACTTTCCGTAGCCAAGCATCCCATGCTTCCCATTCATGTTTTGGCGGTGGCAGCACGCCGCAACGCCCTGCAACCGGCCCATCCACCAGATGCCAGCGCAGGGCGGCTATCAGTTTCCCTCAGCGGCCTGAAGCTGTTCCTTGGTCGCACGGCCTACAGAAGCCGCAGCCTGCAATGCCAGGGCAAGCAATGCGCGGTTTTCGCGGTGCGTGATCATTTCCTTGAAGGTGGCAATATCAATCGGGGCGCCATCATCATTTTCCAGATCCTGCACGTCAATCAGGCACTTTTCACTCAGAGCCTGCGCCTGGCACGCATCATCCATGGAGGGTGGCAGATTGTTGGGATCTACCGGCACGTCAGTTGCAGACAGGCCGGTATTATATTTGATGGCAGCAGCGCGGCGCAGCGCCCACAGACGGTCTGCATAATCTGCCGTCATGCCTTTGGTGACGATGGTGAACTGGTCTGTCACGCCAACAGTAACAGGTGTGCCCTCAGCGATTGCAGCAGCGTTGCGGGTAAAGGAAGAAAGTCTGGCCATTGTGTAAAACCCTGTGAGTTGTGGGTACGAATGAAAAAGGCATCCAGATTATGGATGCCATTCGTGAAACCTGTTTGGTGGAAAGGAACGATCAGGAACCGGTAGCCGCAACGCCGCTCAGACGGAAAATGGCAAACGTGGCGCCACCATCGGGTGCCGGGTTACCCTCAATATCAAACGAGGCTTTCACGGTCTGATTGGTTTGTGAGCTGTTCACTTTACCATTCCGCAACGCCGCATTGGTAAATACAAAGGCATAACCGTTGCCGCTATCGTCAACGGTTTTTACAACAATCGGCCCCTGTGTGCCTGCAATACAGGCAGTGTATTCATCCCAGCTGCGGAAATAGAACTCAATACTGCCAGATGCCGTAAACTGGCCAGTGCGCACACCACACGCATCAGCATGCCCCATGCCATAATCATTGGCAGATCCATCACGCGCCAGCGTGCAGGTAAACTGCGTCAGGCAGCCCTGCGGCGCATCGCCGAAGACCGTAGCACCCAGAAAATTGTTGACCGAGTTATGAACATCGCCGGATGGCGCGGCCAGCACTGCGGTTGCAATATCTGTGGCGGACTGTGTTTCGTTCGCACTGGTGACATCTACGCTGACAGTGCCAAACTGCGCCTGTTGTAACTGGAATTGCACCTGCGTCACCAGACTGCCTGGATAAAGCAGGAATTTTCCTAGAAGCTTTTTGCGAATGGTGAAGGTTTTATCCAAAGAGCCATTCTGGATAT